>JAATFV010000232.1 GCA_015655015.1 Chitinophagales bacterium
ACGTTTAAAAAAGCAGCAGTCAATAAAATAGCAGTCAGCTTCATCGCCAAGATCATTTGGTGATAAGAAGAGGCCCCGGACAAAATGGGGCCTTTGCCAAAAAATTTCATAATTTTAGCAGGTTTTGGGTTTGAAATAATAAAATCTACCAGGTTTTAAAAAAAAGCCCAACAGTCAGCCAGAAACGTTGCACCGTTTCTGGTTTTTTTGTGCTCTCAAAAAAAATGTCGACATAGGAAGGTCTAAGGATCTACATAGAAAGGCTTAATAAACATATGAGCGAAGGCATCGTTATCAAGCCGCCTTACGGCAACACCGTCAGCGTCTTTCCTTCCAGCCGGAAATGTACCCTGGCCTTACTCAGACCGGCCAGGACCTGGGTCAGGTTGAGATCCCGTCCGATCTCCCCGCCGAAAAAGGTCTGGGTGGGGCGTCCTTCATAGCGGACCTGAACGCCATACCAGCGGGAGATCTGGCGCATCACAGCATAGATGTCAGCCCCCTCGAAACTGAAAAGGCCGCTCCTCCATGCCATCGCCTTATCTATAGCAACAGCATCGTTGACAAGTAAGAAAGAGGTTCCGCCATCGGACTGAACACGGTTCTGCCCCTGCTCTCCCGGCCGAAGCTGTACCCCCCAGCTCCCTTTCACTAACTTCACCGCCCCCTCCAGCAGAGTGGTTTTAACATCCGGTTCATCGCCGTAGGCATTCACATTGAAATGCGTTCCCAATACCTGCACCTGCAACCCCCCGCCTCCGGAAGGGGTAATGCCTTCGGAAGGCAGCGTTACATGGACGGTAAAAGGCATTTTTCTCCGCCCCCCGTTAATAGCCGCCACTTCGAAATAAGCTTCCCCCGTCAGCTGCACTACCCTCGCCGTGTCATGGAAAGCTGTAGGAAATCTCAATGTAGATAAGGCATTCAGCCAGACCTTCGTTCCATCCGCCAGCGTCACCTGGTATTGTCCTCCCGCAGGAGTAGAGATCGTATTATAATAGACGGCCGCCTGTTGAGCGGCAGCCCCCTCTTTTTGAAAAGCCTGGTAAGCCAGCTCTCCTGCATCTACTTTGATGACCCGGGCATTACCCTGGCTCGCCAGATTCCCTTTCTCTGCACTGTCCAGGACAATAGTGCTCCCATCGGCCAGCGTCAGCAGCGCTTTATTCCCCCCGGGAGATACCTCATTCTTAAAATCATTAACGACCAGTGGCTCCGCCTGCTTCTTCCCCGGCCGCAGCCAAAGAAAGATTCCCAGTCCCGCCAGCAGGATCATCGCTGCGGCGATAGAATACTTCCCCAGTCTCCTAAGCCTCCCGGGTCCTTTGCTGAGCCCATCAGATTCACTCTCCGGCCATAACACAGGGTCTGCACCATCCCGGATCGCCTGCTCCAGGTACTCATCCAGCTGACCCTCATTCAGCAAATGAAAAAAGACCTCCACCTCTCCGGTGCTGGCCTCGCCTTTTATATAGCGCTCTACCAACTGTTTATGTAAATCTTTTTTATTCATATCGCTTAATAACACCGGCGCCCAGCTTAAGACCGCACCGGCGCCCAGTTACATAGACGCAAAAAAGGGATCCATAGGACCCCCCCGAAAAAAAATATTCTTTAAATAATTATTAACTTTTTTGCCGCCGCCTTATTTATGCCTGGAAATATCCGAAGCGGCACGTAACAAGGTCAGTATCGGTAATATCAGCCCTAAAGAAGAACCCAGCTCATTCTCCGCCGCGTCCCTGAACTTTCGCAGCGAAGCTACCATATGATTGCGAACATTATTGCGGGAGATCCCCAAAGCGGCAGCCACTTCTTCATAGGTCTTTCCCTGCTCGCGGCAAAGCAGGAATATCTCCCGGGAGCGCGGAGGAAGAGTCTCCAGAGTCCTGCGGATAAAAGAACGATAATCCCGCTGCAGCGTCTCGTCATCAAAAAATCCCGGGTTGTCCTGGAAATGCCGGGCAATCTCCCCTTTGGCAATATCCGATCTGCCCGCTGCCCGAAGAAGATTGATCGATTCATGGCGGGCCACCTGGAAAAGATAAGCCTGAAAATATTGTATATCGGGCAGTGTGTCCCGCTTCTCCCAGATCTTAATAAACACATCCTGTGAGACATCTTTCGCCAGCTCCACTGATTTAACATACTTTACCACCAGGTTGAGAATGGCATTCTCATAATGAAGATAGAGCTCTTTATAAGCCTGTTCGTCCCCCGCTGCCAATTCCAGCAAAACCCTCCTTTCGTCATATATCTTCTGATCTGTCAATATGCTGTTTGTTCTGATTCAATGGGTAAAATAATCAAAAACCCATCAAACCACCAATAGTTTTCTCACATAAACATACCACGAACTGGTAAAAATCAACCGTTTCCTCCCCGTTTGCTAAAAGGATTCAATTATTTGAAGTACTTTGTTTACCTGTCCCGCCCCATTTAAAACACGCATAACCGAGCCCCCCTTTAGCTTTTGAAATAATTCATTTAAACAGCATCAAAATGGGATTGCGTGACAAAAGCATACAATTTATCCGAAGGCTGTCGGTATTTTATTTGTTGCTGATCGTACTGATGTTCTGCTTCGGGTTATACTTCTTCAATTATGTCCCCCGTAATAAGAACGGACTCAATGAAAGCGGTCAGCGATCCCTCATCCAGCTCTCCACCAATTTCATGCAGAAGAGCTTTGACATCAGGGATATCTTCGACAGGACAGACTCTATACAGGACCTGATAAACAAAAAAGGTTCTTACCGGTATCTCAATGCCAATATCCCCTACACCCTTGACAGATCTTATACCGACCCGGCAGAAAAAACAAGCCCTCCCAAAAGTTCGGGCCCTTTCATTTGTAAGAACAGACTGGGAGAATGGTGCCTCCAATATTCGGCAGACTCCCTGCCTCCCGAAACCATCATTCTCATCCGGATGAAAGACTTTATCAAACCGCTGCTGGAGGGAAGGGACGACATCTTCGATACCTACATGCTTTTTAAAGACGATGGTCCCTCCGGATCCGGCTCCTCCATCAACCTGGATATCCTGTACCGGGATGACGAACTCTCCACCTCGGGGATGATCAACGCGGACTCCCTCCTCAAGACACAAAAGAACTCGGACTTCTCCGGGATCGTAGACCTGTCCATCGCCGGCGCCGCATACAAGCTCTTTATCCGGCCCTTCGATTTTTATCACCAGCACGTTTACCTGGCCGGACTGATCGCTAAAAATAATTATGACAAGAGGGTACAGTCCACACCCCTCAATTTCATTCCCTATAGCATCGTTCTTTTCCTGCTCATCGTTATCAGCATGCCCTTTCTGAAGATATACCTGTTGAGTCCCGGAGAGCGGATCAACGCAAGGGATGTATTAGGCGCCGCCCTGTCCTTTTTTGTCGGGTCTTCTATCTTAGTGTTGGTGGTCTTCTACATCTTCATCAATATATTCACGAAGATGACGTTTAATAACAGGCTGGAAAAATTCGGGGACCGGCTACATTCGGATATGGAGAACGAATTCCGGCAAGCCAACAAACAACTATGGCAATATGACAGCATCTATAACACCCTCGATCCCGAGGAAAAGAAAGTGCTGGTCTACCGTCAAAAAGATACAGGCACTCGGAACAAGGTGTACAACATGTTGCTTCCGGCCTCCTATTACAATATCAGCCGTCTGTTCTGGATAGACTCTACCGGCAATACCATTGCCAAATGGAATCCTTTTAACTTTAATGCCCCGCTTTCCAGCGTCAGGAATTTTGACATCTGGAAGATCTTTCAGCGACAGGTGCCGCCCGACAGCAGTTATATCAACAGTGAACGCAACATCATTTATACCGGCAAATCGAATACTACAGGAGAATTCCAGGTCTACATCGCCAAACCGCTGCGGCGGTCCATCACCGATACAGGCGGCCACCTGGTGAACAGCGTCAATATCTCCCTGGCAATATTCCTGAACAGCGGCACCAGGCCCGTGATCCCCGTCGGTTTTGGATTTTGCCTGATCGACCAGGCGGGCAGGATCCTGATGGATGCCGACGAACACCGCAACCTGACAGAGAACCTGCTCAAGGAGACAGGCGACAATGCACACCTGCGCCATTCCATTCAATACAAGAACGAAGCCATTATCGACAATGTTCAGCTATACGGCCAGCCCTGCGAAATGAAGGTTCTCCCTATTCAGGGCCAGCCCCTCCACCTGGTCGTTTATTATAACAAACGGTTATTGACCAATAATATCCTTCGGCTCCTTGACTTTACGATCGAGACCCTCTCTTGTATCTATATCGCCCTGGGCATTTGCATCCTTTTATCCGGGCTCATCTCCTTCTTCACCCCCACCCGGCTGCGGTTCCGGCTAAACAAGCTGGAGTGGGTGCGCTATTCCACCGCCAATAAAAATGCGTATGCCTTTCTCAAAGTTTATTATAAATTCCTGGCTATCCTGACAGTTGTCCTCTTCCTTTTTATTTTATTCGGACGGCTGGATATGCGGGGACTATTCTACATATCCATCGTACTGCCTTTTTACAGCGTATTGGCGTTCATCCTTGCCGGCACCCGTTCCCTTCCCGGCGACGATCTTCAAAAGCTCAAAAAATACTTCCAGCCCTTTTTGCACGCGGAACTATCCATTTTGCTGGTAACACTGTCTATTCTCTTCTGCCTGACCGTTACCAATATCGTCTGCCTCTCCTTCTTCAAAAATGATCTTTCCTTCGTACCGGGAAGTAAATTCCTGTTCATTCTATTCCAGGTTCTGGCCATCCTGGGCCTGCTGCTGACAAGACGTTTTGCCCGGAAAAAACAGGCTATGTTGACAAGAAAGGAAAGGAGTACCGGCAGAATAGTCATTGACCAGCTTTTCTCCCGTCCGAACTATATCATTTCGCTCTGCCTGGCAATCATGCTGATTGGCGTTCTGCCGACCCTGGGCGTGCTCACCTACGGATTTAACAGCGAAAAGATCCAGTATAAAAAAAATAAGCTCTTAAAAATTGCGAAGAACTCCGAGGAAAGATGCCTCTACCTGACCAGTAAGGTGATCCCGGCCTACAGGCCCCTCGTCCGTACCCGCTTTGCCCAAAACTATTTCGATTCCTTATTATTCCGCTCCGGCATGTATTTTACCGAAAGAGACTCCGTAGCCTATCGGTCCGAAGGACAGATGGACTCACTGGCAGCCCAGGGAGAAGCCAACGGAGAGATCTCCGACCAGCCCTACAGTCATTTAATGGATAATTATTACATTCATACCGGCCAGGACCATGATACCTACTCCATTACCGGAATGGCAGATGACGACAGCTGGCAATTTTATACCAGCCGTGATTCCCTCGACTGGATCAACCTGAAATATAAGAACAGGATCGCCCAGCGCATGGGCTATCAGTTCGTCACCCGGTCTTCCATTCAAAATCCGCTGATCGACTTTATACACCTGCCCTTCATTGCCATCCTCCTGTTCTCTATATTGATCCTTTCATTTATCGCCTGGTTCAACTGGTTAATTAAAGGCACCACGGACCGCTTATTCCTTTTCACCTTTACCAGGGATTGCTCCCCGGACCGGGGCGACAACCTGCTGATGAAATATCTGGCAGACCCCCGGTGCTGTTCGGAACCTCCGGTGCCCGCCTCAGCTGGCATTCAATCAGGCATTAAATTTTCCGGCCCTCCATCGCCAGATGCCCGATCGCCGTTTACCCCGCATACCTTTTACGAAGGCTTTATCGAGCTGACCGCACCGGAATTTGAGACCTACCGATCTCCAAAGGAAAGGGAAACGATCATACTGAACAATGAGCAACGCTTCGAACCCCTCTATGACTGCATCTGGAATGCCCTTCCGGTGGAAGAACAATATATCTTATATGATTTCTGCCTGGACGGTTATACCAACTACAAGAACAGGGATATCCTGAACACCCTGATCGATAAAGGGATCCTCACGCTGAAAGAAGATGCCTTCAAACCTTTTAGCCTCAGCTTCCGCGACCATGTACTTTCCAGGAGAAACAGCGAAGCGCTCAGCCAGCTCATAACAGAGAAAAGTTCCGGAGGATTCTGGTCCTCCCTGCGCATTCCCCTGCTTACCCTGGTAGCCGTCGTCGCCATTTTCGCGGCCTTTACCGAAAGTGATTTCACGAATCAGCTGACCGCGCTGCTAACCAGCCTGTTGGCCCTGTTCCCCCTGGTATTGAAATTCCTGGAGAATTTCAGAACGGCCCATCCGGATAAAGAAAAGAAGGCGACGGACGAAGCCTGATACCCAAATGTGTGAATTATATAACCTATTCCCGAAGTTATGTAACACTTATCAGTCTAAGTTTATGCACCTTTAGTCATTACCATTCACATCTACCATTTCTTTTCTATATCCGTATAGCTCTCGGGGGAGAGCTCTGCAAAAGAACAGGGGCTTTCATGCTGACGGACCATAGAACCTGACCGTTTATACCAAAACTCCAAAAAGTGCAGCACTATGAATATTACAGACAAAACAGAAAAGAGTAACGGACTGGAACACAGGGCCGCCCCTGAGAACGCCGGGCTGGAAAAATCAAAGTCGCACATCATCGTCGAGATCATTGAATACACACCCGATTCCGCGGTAATCAAGACGATTATCCGCAAATCAACGGGAAATATAAGTGTGATGTCCTTTGACAGCGGGGAAGGATTGACGGAAAAAACCTCTCCTTATGACACTTTTACCCAGCTCATCGAAGGCACAGCAGAGATAGTTATCAATAAACAATCCAATTGGCTCAATTCCGGCCAGGGAATCATCATACCGGCACATGCACCGTATTTCATAAAGGCGAATAGCCGGTTTAAAATGATCCTGACCATTATTAAGAACGGATATGAATAAATTCTATCCATGGGAACCAGGTAATTCCGCAGGTCGGACAAGTTAATCACCGTCAAAGGAGAAATATGGCTGTTAAACCTTTAAATGTAGAAAACGTCAACCAAAGGGGCAGTGACAGCAGCTACCTGGGGAAACCGGTCACAGAGACGATGACGAATGGGTTCTTTACCGTGG
>JAATFV010000123.1 GCA_015655015.1 Chitinophagales bacterium
GTCTTTCTTTCCCCTGGTCATGATCTCCGAATAGAAACTATCGATCTTTACCCCGTTGCCTCCATGCGAATCGCCTACTACCAGGGCGGCGGCCGATCCATCTCCAAACAGGAGGCTGGAAGTGATATTGTCCGTGGAAGGTTCCTGCTGAAAATGGAGCGTGCATAATTCCGTGCAGACGATCAGCACTTTTGCCCCTGCATCGGCGCGACAGAATGCATCTGCAATTTTTAAGGCATGCAGGGCGGCGTAACAACCCATAAAATTGACGGAAGTCCGAAAGACAGTCTTAGGCAGGTCTATTAATTCCACCAGCTCCAGGTCCAGGCCGGGGGCGCTCATTCCTGTGCAGCTTACCGTGATGAGATGGGTAACCTCACGTGGGTTCATCCTGCCGGCCAGGCATTGACGGATCGCATCCAATGACAGGGGAGCGGCATATCTGTGGTACCATAACATCCGTTGCTCCAGGGAGGGGAATGGCTCCAGATTTTCGGTAGGAGGATAGAACTTCCAATCCCGTGCGGGCCGGCTATAATCAGAAATAACGGAGTACCGGGTCTGAATACCGCTTTGATGATAAAGGAACTTCAATTTCCTCCTATCCTCGTCATTAAGTGCATAAATATGCTGCATAAATGGCAGGATAGCGTCCTGTGGATGCGCGAATGGAGGAACAGCCGTACCGATGGAAATAATTTTGCTCAAAATGAATATGCTTAAAAGAATACTTGAACGATATACGGATTATTCTCCTGCAAAGATGGGACCATGCCCGGGACATTTGCCGGCCGGCAATTATTGCCCGGCCAGTGAGGAGCCCGCCAACCCCGGCTCAACCCATCACCAGCACAGCAATAAACCCCGCATTGGTGCATACGGAAGCCAGCAGGTTCATCCGCATGGTATTTTTAAAATTAGCCTGCTCCGGATCTTTCCACACTTTTACGGCCCATATAACAAAGTAAACGAGGACAGGCAGCATGCAGGTTGCCAGCACAAAAAATTCTCTTACCTGGTAAGTAAAAAGGAAGTAATGCGCCAGCAGCGTAAATGCCAGACTATAGATAATACCGGTGAAAACAAAACTCCCTCTGTATCCCAGGAGCAGGCTCATGGTCCTGACTCCGTCTTTCCGGTCTGCCTCATGCTGGTACAATTGGGTCAAAGGGTAAAAGCCCCCGATCAGCAGAGAGCTGGCGATCATCGCTTCCACAGGTACATCCAGGGATTGGTGTAAATGACTGCCATGGTACACCAGGAAAAAGACGAGGGCCCCCTGACAAATGATCACGGTCAGATAACCGGCGACAGGATATTTTTTAAGACGGATCCCCCGGTAACTATAGGCCCTGGACGCCAGGATATAACAGGCAAGACCCGCTGCAAACCTGCTGCTGATCCAGGCGCCCAGCAGCAGGGCCAGCAGATCCATCCCTACCGTCAGCCGGAAAAGCTGCCGGGTGGGGGGTAAGGGATGTTCCAATCCCCCGATAGGAGAGGTGTCGCGATCCATATAGCTATTATAGCCATTACTGGCCGGATAGACCAGTACATGCAGGATAAAGAATACCAGCAAGGCCTTTCCGGGGTCTTTATAAACTACCTGGCCCAGGGCAAACCAATAGACAGGCATCAGGAAGAAGGAAAAAGGAAGCCGCAGCAGCTGTAAAGTGGATCTTTGCAATTTCATGACAGAGCAGGGGTTTCCATGAACGGGGCGGGTTTATAACGCAGCGAGAGCTGTTCATAGAGGATCTTACACCAGATCACTACCGGCATAACAGCCTTGATGCCGTAGGGTTTTACGAACTCGCTTCGTATATGGGACGGCACCAGGTCCGATACGGACATGGAAATGAGAAAAAAGGCCATTATAAGCAGCACCAGGTTGAGGCGGTCCCGTTTTTGGAAGAAATACCAGATGCCGATCCCGGCGGTAGCAATGACGAAAGTGGGTGACTCTGCCTTATGATTGAAGATGATGATCCACAGGAGCACCGAAGACAGGTACATGAGCCGGAAAGCATAGTCTTTGTATTGACGGATATGGATGAGGGGTAGAAGGAATAAAAGAAGGCCGGCCAGGGCCACCGCATTTTTTGAAACAGTCAGGTGCAGCCAGCTTTCCATCAATCCCATTACGGATAGTCCTACGGACGCGGAACGGTCATCCAATAGCAGGTGCAGCCAGCTCCCGTAGAGAAAACCCAATTGATGAGGTCCTGTCACCACTACCGGCAGGATAGCCAGCAAGACCATCCAGAAGACCGACCAGCCTATCAGCCTGAACTTGCCCGGGTAGAAAAGATAGAAGATAAAGGCCAGGGCGCCGAAGATCTTGATATAAAAAGAGAGGGCAATGCAAAGGGCCGAAAGAAAGTATTTCGATCGTTCGGCGAGTGCAAAGGCCAGCACGATCAGCCCTGCCATCAGGCCATTGCTTTGTGTATTTTGTATGGAGTTCAATAATTCCAGCAAGCAGAACAGCAGGATCCAGCTTTTCTTTTTATCGCTCAGCCCCGGCAGCAGGCGGATGCCGGCGAACAGGCAGAGCGAATTGATCAGGTTCCATAACACAAGGCCAATGGCATCCGGCATCCAGGACAGAAAACCGAAAAACAGCGCAAAGGTCGGGCTGTATTTATAAAGGTCCCAATGATCATCGGGGAAGAGCTGGTAGATATCCTTTCCCTGTACCAGGTGAAAAAAGGAATATTTAAAGATCACGTAGTTATTGTAGTGAGTATAAGCCCGCACACCGGGGATATACACTTTATCATGACCCAGCAGGCCCTGTGCGGCGGCTATTACGGAGATCAGTACATAGGCAAAAAAGACAATGGAGAGACTTTTCGAATTCCAGATACGCTCCCATCCGTTCAAGTGGGCGTTGTTTAACTCATGGCTCCTGACGCTGGTTTCTTTCATTTCTTTTTTTTATACGTATAAGAATCTTCCGGATTTATTACTCTCATTTAAGGGTGGGGTTCTTCCCCTTAAGGAGACTGTGGTTTTTCCCCTTTTAGAAGGCCTGCGCCCGGGTTCCTCCTCCTTTAGGGGGCTAGGGAGCGTAAGGCGCCATATCCGCACAATCACAATCTTTTTCTACCGTTACCCGCAACAGGGTTGCCATGTATTTATAAAAGGCGATCCGTTCTTCCCGCTGCTCTTTCGCCACAGGACTATTCGTATTGCATTCGAGCCCGCCATTGATAATATTAATGGTCATGCCAAAGCCTGGCCGCCGCCGCAGACGCAGATCTTCGGGCGTTGGCTTCCATTTGCCGCATACTACATCATGGCAGGAAGGTTTGGGAGGCTGCGGCTTCATCCAGAACCAGAGTGCCGTCCTGAAAGCGATCACTCCATCCTGGCTCACCAGCTCAGGTTTGGCCAGCAACGGCAATCCCAGCTCTTTCCCGGCAAGGCCATAATTGTAGGCATAGGTCAGCTGCAGAGGGCCGCGGCCATAATAGGATTTGCCCGGTGCGGGCTTATAGGGGCTGGTTCCCCCCGTATTATATACGGTGCAATGGCCATCGAGACAGGCCTGTTCTTCTGTGTAATAAAGCCCCCAGCCATAAGGCGCCTCTGGCCTGCTATTCGCCGTTTCATGGGCGATATGGGCGAAAAAAGCGATTAATTCCCTTTTCCGTACGGAAGGATCTCCCTCTGCTGCAAATAAAGGGAAGCTGGCCGCGGCTTTTACAAGGGCCTCGTAGGTGTAAATAATGTGATGGTGGGGAAATAATTTTTCGTACTGGTCTTTGCTGAGCAGGGATGAAAGAGTGTGATCTTCCCGCTGGCGGGAGAGGCCGGTGAGTCCACCGGTCAGGAGTCCAGCTAACAATAAAAAGTAAAGCCGCATAGTTCGCCCTAAGGTAGCTAAAAAAAATATACCAACCTTGGACTGAACCCTGCGGCTTCCCTGCTCATCTATTTATGATCCGTTTCTTTTATCTGCGCATCATTCCTGCAGCTCTGCTCCTCCTTTCTGCACGTCTGTTCATCATTCCTGCAGCTGTATTCATCATTCCTGCAGTCGGATCCCGATCGCTGCTCTTACCATTTCTCGTCCCCGGACATCTGGTTGAGGGGATTGACGGGGAAGGGGAGAGCGGATCCTGACGGGTTGTCTGCTGTTTGCTGTTGTGGAACACGCAGGGGCTCCAGTGGTTTAAATTCCGGGTTTGGACGCGGGCGCTTCACCTCCGGCCTTTTCCTGGACTCGGCAGGCGGCTGTTCCTGCTGAACAGGTGCTTTTCTTTTCGCTTCCAGGTCCCGCTGTTCCATCTGTTCGATCCCGATCTTTTCCCGAACCTCTCCATTACGGACAGGAGCCTGGCCAGGACGCTGAGCCTGATCATTCCGTTGATTGTCGGGGGCGGGATTGCGCCGGTTACCATTTCCCGATACGCCGCCATTGCGTTGTTGAGGAGGTCTTTCCCTGCGTTCGCCGCCGGATGACCTGCGATCGCCGCCGGATCCGTTATTACGGCCGGAACCGGACGAGCCGTTCCTGCCACTGCCACCCGATCCGCCGCTACCCGATCTGCCTGAACCGGCAGCTACGGGAGCCCTGTAGGACAGAGAGGCATGCATTACATGGGGATGGTCTTCTACTACCGGTACGGTACGGCCGATCAGCTTTTCGATATCCCGGAGGAATTCTTTTTCTTCCGCGTCGCAAAAGGATAAGGCAATGCCGCTGGCGCCTGCCCGTCCCGTTCTGCCTATACGATGTACGTATGTTTCAGGTACATTGGGTAATTCGTAATTGATTACATGCGTCAGCTCGTCGATATCGATACCCCTGGCGGCGATATCCGTTGCAACGAGAATTCTTGTCTGACGGCTTTTAAAATTCAGGAGCGCACGCTGGCGGGCATTCTGCGATTTATTACCGTGGATGGCCTCGGCGCGTATACCTGCACGAACAAGTCCCTGCGCTATTTTATCGGCGCCGTGTTTGGTGCGGGCGAATACGAGCGCAGTAGGGATATGGTGGGTATTCAATACATGCAGCAGCAGCGACCGTTTGTCCTGTCTTTCTACAAAATACATCGATTGCTGAATGGTCTCTGCCGTAGTGGAGGCCGGGGTGACTTCGACTTTAGACGGATTTACAAGGATGGTATTAGCCAGCTTTTGTATTTCCGGGGGCATGGTGGCGGAGAAGAACAGCGTCTGCCTTTTTTGAGGGAGACGGGTGATGATCTTTTTGACATCATGTACAAAACCCATGTCCAGCATCCTGTCTGCTTCGTCCAGGACGAAGAACTGGATGTCACGTAAGCTTATATGACGTTGATCGATCAGGTCCAGCAGTCTGCCCGGTGTGGCTACCAGGATGTCTATCCCTCTTTGCAGGGCCTGTACCTGGGAATGTTGCGGGACGCCGCCAAAAATGACCAGGTGTTTCATCCCGGTATATTTTCCGTATGCTGCAAAACTTTCATCGATCTGGATGGCCAGCTCGCGGGTAGGAGTTAAGATCAGCGCTTTTATAGGGCGCAGGCTGCGTACTCCGGTAGTTTCCTTTATTCCGGCTGCATCTTCGCAGAGGAGCTGTAACAGGGGAATGGCAAAGGCTGCTGTTTTGCCTGTGCCTGTTTGGGCACAGCCCAGCAGGTCTTTTCGGGCGAGGACAATCGGTATGGATTGTTCCTGGATAGGAGTGGGCGTGGTATAGCCCTCGTCATTTAAAGCCTTTAATAAAGGCTCAATGAGCTTGAGATTAGAAAATGACAATTGTTAAATATTTAGATTGAAAAAAGCCTGTCTACTCATCAATATCCTTCAGGAGTTATACAGAAGGTTGTCACGAAAGTTGATAGAAAGGAGTATATAACGAGAGCGAAATTACACATTATTTATGAAATAGACTAATAAAAATAAAGGAGGACTTTCCTGGTGTCAAACGGGCAGGTTGACCGGGAAAAAATTTTTTAAAAAAATAGTGGGCCAATTAGGCCGCATTTTAAAAATTATCCTATATTTGTTCTCGTTATCGGTTGCTGGTACACCGATCATCTGGTTAAGGCTTTTAAATGATGGAACCAGCAATCCGATAAATAATTTTCAGCGGGAGGTAATTCAAGCCTGCCGTTATATAATACCTGAAATCATAATTACAGAATCCCGGTCAGCTTTTCCCAAAGGAGGGATGTTTCAGTAATTTCCTGATAAAATAATAGTGAGACTTAAACTTTGGTTGGAATAGCAAGGACACAGTTCTAAAGGCCGGTGTGTCTACACAAGGCCTAAAGGATAAGGTTTAAAAAGCCGGCTCATATCTATGAGCCGGCTCTTGTGTGTGCGTTCAGTCCGCTTTATGTATTTAGATCGGGGATCCGGCGACCCGGGCTTCCGATCAATTTTTTATCGTAATTCCTCAGATCAGCATTCTCAACGGCTCTTCCAGCAATCCCTTCAGCGTTTGAAGGAATGCAGAGCCGGTAGCCCCATCCACTACCCGGTGGTCACAGCTCAAAGTCAATTTCATGACGTTGCCCGGAACAACGGCTCCATTTTTTACGACAGGGATATTTTGAATAGCGCTTACCGCCAGGATACAGGCATCCGGCGGATTAATGATCGCCGTGAACTCATCAACGCCGAACATTCCCAGATTGGAAATGGTGAACGTGCTGCCTTCCCAATCTGCCGGCTGCAATTTTTTATTTTTTGCCCGCTGTGCAAAATCCTTCACTTCGACAGAGATCTGGGATAATGTTTTTGTATCGGCAAATCGAACTACCGGTACTAACAATCCGTCTTCCACAGCAACAGCGACACCTATATTCACATGATGATTGATCCGTATTTTATCTCCCAACCAGCTGCTGTTCACGGCCGGATGCTGTTTTAAGGCTACAGCGACCGCTTTCAGCACAATATCATTGAAAGAGATCTTAACAGGAGATACCTCATTCAGCTTCGCCCTGCTTTCCACTGCCTTGTCCATATCGATCGACATGGTAACATAGAAATGCGGAGCAGAGAATTTGCTTTCTGCCAGGCGTTTGGCGATCACTTTGCGCATCTGCGATACAGGAACTTCCTCAAAGCTGACTTGTCCCGCAGCCGCAGCCGGCACCGTCGTTCTGGAAGACCCTGTCTGCTGGGCGGAGGATGTGGTGCTTGCTGCACCCGGGACATAGCTGTCTACATCTTTCTTTACGATCCTTCCATTATCACCGCTGCCGGGCACTCTGGAAATATCGATCCCCTTTTCAGCGGCTAATTTTTTAGCCAAAGGAGAAGCTTTTATCCTGCCATCGGCGCTGACGGAAAGACCATGGCCTTCGGATCCGCCTGTGGTTGCCGGCGCAACAGCCTGTGCCGCAGGTTGCGCGGCTGTCGCGGCCGCTGCTGGCTGGCCGGCGGCTGCCGGAGCGCCTCCTTTATTAGCCGCGCTGGCGATGATCTTGGGCAGATTTACTTTCGAGGCATCCCCGATCACAGCGAGCAGGTCATTTACGGCGATCTTTTCTCCTTTCTGTGCTCCGATATGTAATAATGTTCCTTCTTTATAGCTCTCTAATTCCATCGTAGCCTTGTCTGTCTCGATATCGGCCAGGATATCTCCTTTTTTAACGGGATCGCCCACTTTCTTGTGCCAGTCCGCAATGACTCCTTCGGTCATTGTATCGCTGAGCCGGGGCATTAAGATCACCGACTCTTCTTTGGAGAGGTCCAGTCCCCCTCCGGCGGGGGCCGGCTGGGCGGCAGCCGGCTGACCGGCGCTCGTTGGGGCGGCAACAGGAGCTGCCGCTGCATTTGCCTGTGGCGCGGCAGCCGCAGCGCCGCCCCCCCTGACAAGGGCCGTAATATCTTCTCCCGCGGCGCCGATAATGGCCAGCAGGTCATTCACCTGTATCTTTCCGCCTTTATCCGTTCCTACATATAATAAAGTACCGTCCTTGTAACTTTCCAGGTCCATAGTAGCCTTGTCCGTTTCTACCTCCGCCAGCAATTCTCCCTTTTTAACGGGATCGCCCACTTTTTTATGCCAGGCGGCAATAACTCCTTCGGTCATAGTGTCACTCAATCGGGGCATCAAAATAACTTCAGCCATAGCGCAGTCTTATTTAGAATAGATGATTTTTAATTGAGCCGTGAAGGTAGGAATTTTTTGGCTTTAAGCTGCTTTCACATTCCCTGTTCTCTTCAGGACTCCCCAATGCTGTAATTCGCCTTTAAATGCCCGGCGCACAGCTCTGAACAATACCAGCCACATCAGCCAGCGCCAGAAGAGCCTTTGCGGGATCAGCCAGAATAACCGGGCGATATTTTCCTTTTCAAAGCTAAAAGCCAGCACTGCTACCGCCAGGTCCACCAGCATAAACACCAGGTAGTAGCCGGCTATTTTAGACGCATTCCCTGTTAATAGCCCAACGATCATAAAAAAATCGGCCAGGGGGATGACAAAAGGAATGATATATTGAAAGATTAGAATATTAGGAAGCGCGACCCATCCCAGCCACCTGTATTTCCAGTTCAATAAGGCATCCCGGTTTTTCCAGAAAGTCTGCATGACCCCGTAACTCCAGCGGAATCGCTGTTTCATGAGCATTCTCAGGGTCTCGGGAGCTTCTGTCATGGCGATCGCCCGGTTATCATTTTCGATAATATAACCACAGCGAAGGATACGAACGGTCAGATCACAATCTTCCGCCAGGGTATCGGTGGTAAACCCTCCCGCTTCTTCTATTGCTTTTTTACGAAAGGCGCCGATCGCACCCGGCACTACCGTAATGGCATTCAGCCAGGAAAAAGCCTTCCGGTCGAAGTTCTGGCTGCTGATATATTCAATGGATTGCCACCTGGTCAGCAGGTTTACCCGGTTGCCCACTTTCACGTTCCCTGCTACGGCGCCTACCAATCCTCTCCCGGGCATATCTGTCTCTACTATGGCCGGGACTTCCTCCCCCCCTTTAGGGGGCTGGGGGGCGGAGCCGGGGGGTAGGACCGGGGCAAAATGTTCCATCAGCCTGGACACTGCATCCGGACGTAATTTCGTATCTGCATCAATGCAGACCACATAGTCCGCTTTCGATTGCAAAATACCGAAATTCAGCGCACTTGCCTTTCCTCCATTGGGCTTGGTCAATACCCTTACCTTCGGATGGCCGGCAAAAGCCCGGCTCACTTTTTCATAGGTCTGATCCGTACTGCCATCGTCCACGAATATAATGTCGAAATTGGGGTAATCTCCGTCCAGCAGGCTTTCCACCGATCCCACCGCATTGACCTCCTCATTATAGGCCGGCACGATGATGCTTACCAGGGGCGCTCCCTTTCCATCAGGCGACCAGAATGGCAGTAAGGCATACTTTCTTTCCCGTAAGAATTCTTTGGTGGCGATAAATGCCATAAAGAGTACCCGGCCGACAGACAGCACCATAAATACAATGAAAACAGAAAAAAGAATATGGCCGCTCCAGTAACCCAGCTCGGCAAAATAATAGTTGATCTGCAACAGGAAAAAGCCGCTTCCCTTCGGGACCGGCGGCATCATTTCATCCTTTGTTTTTCCCAGGATATCGGCCACCGTGGTGAACTGGAATTTACGGGCCTGGAAATATTCGATGATCCGGGGCAGGGCGGCTATCGTGGCCGACCGGTCTTCTCCTCCAGCATCATGCAGCAGGATAATATTACCGCTCAGCCCGCCGGAAGTCATTTCATTTTTACGTCGTACCACCCGGTCAAAAATACTGTCCGCAGGTGTTCCCGGCTCCCAGTCCAGCGGATCGATGGACTCTCCGATGTCAAGGTAATTCTTCTTACGGGCAATGGCAACGGGAATCAGCTCTTCCCATTTCTCCGGCTCGAAATCCGCATTGTAAGGCGCCCTGAACATGATCGTGGAATGCCCCGTGATGCATTCGATCAGCAGCCGGGTGGATTCCATTTCCAGGATGGCCCTCCGCTGGCTCACTTTGGCAATATTCGGATGGGTGAACGTATGATTGCCGATCTCATGCCCCTCTTTGAACTCCCGTTTCACGATGGGTATATTGTTTTCCGCATTGATGCCTACCAGGAAGAAAGTGGCCGGCACATGATATTTACTGAGAATGTCCAGGATCTTAGGCGTATAATTAGGGTCGGGGCCGTCATCGAAGGTCAGCACCAGCTTCATCGAATCATCGGTCCCGTATTTCCGGGCCACGAATCTGGACGGCAAGCTATCGTAAGTCTCTTCGCTGATCAGCATTTCTCCCGTATTCACTTCCGGCGTAATCCGTCCATTGGTCGGCGTAGCGATGATATCCAGCACTTCCCCGGTGCCTTCATAATCCACAAAATCCGCATTGGCCATGGCATCTACCTTGCTGAACGCGGAAAAATTAAAATGGGACAGCATCTGTTTGCGCATGTCCTGATCATAAAAATACCATACCCGCGGATCCTCATCCCCCAGTCTCCAGAGAGCCGTTCCCCCAAGACCATATTCCGTGGCAAAACGCAGGGCATTGAATACAGTGGCTGCATCGGTGAACTGTACCTGGTGTTTGATGCTATCTTCATCCTCATAGTCATAATGAAGATTGTAGGAGTCATTATCGAAATCGATCGTTGCCTCATTGTCTTTTGCCGTGAACAGGGCCTGCTGGTAGCTGACGGTCCTGGCCGATACCTCTTTCCCCAGTTTCCAGTCATAGCCATAGGCGGCCAGGCTGAGGATCAGCTTGTTCGTAGGGATCTTTTTGACGGCATCGTCCACTGCCCCTTCGATCCACTTCTGATGGGAGACAGGCCCGGGACCGCTGGCATCGGAATACTGATCATAGGCCATCAAAAAGATATAGTCATTGTATTTGGCCAGCTCTTTAAAATTATAATCCTCGTTGAAAGGGATCACGTCCTGGGTAACGAGAAAATGTTTGGCGTGCAGCCGTTCGTAAATATCTTTTTGAAATTTTACCAGGTTCTCATTCTTCTTTTCCTGCAGCTCTTCAAAATCCACGTTGATCCCGATAAAGTCGTTCTTCTCCAGTATTTTGATCACATCATTGATCAGCCGCTCTTTCTTTACCGGGTCATTGATGATCCGGTGAACGCCATCTCCCCGGAACACCTCTTTATAATTGTTGGACAAAATAGGCATGATCTTCACGCCGGAATTTTTCATGATGGTCCAGGCCCGGTTGTCAATATTGGTGAACACCGTGTCCGCGGTAGGGTCGACGAAGATCCACTCCGGGATCACCAGGTTCATTTTGGAAATATACTGTTGCAGGGATAAAAAAGACTGCGCATCCCAGTCCACGTAGAAAGCTGCCCGTATTCCGGTAGGAAACTTGGTGAATGAACGGAAGTTGGTATCGGCTTTGAAATTGCTCTGCAGCCTGTATTTGTCCGAATCCTTTCTGGCCTGGCCGGGGAAAGCTCCGCCCCTGTAGGGCACTTTTTCATTGATATATTTACGGAATCCCCCGTACTGCTCGATCAGGCTGTTCTTAAACAGAAAGGTCCGGTTCGTATCCAGCACCTTTTTATACAGCTGGCTCTGTTCTTTGATCCTGGGCAGCGATGGGGTATAACCGCGGTTGACAGCGACAGAGAAAATAACAACGCCTAATATGAGAAACAGCAGGACGATCCTTCCTCCCCATTTTAATCGTTGCCATCGCCCCGGTGAATTGGTTTGAAAGATCTGCCGCATTGAAGTAGACTTAGAATTGCCTGTCATAATGTGCTATTGGCAAAATTCCCGCCAACCAGGTGAATGTCAAAATCCGGTGTATTTTTTAACTGGGATTTAAGAAGAAGAGGATCCATTAATAGTCCAATTCCAATTTTAACCGGTCCTTCAGTTCTTTTACCAGGGGATATAACTCGATGATCTGCAGGAATTGTTCCCTTCTGTTCAGGGGTCTTTCGGCGGGTTCTTCGTTATCCGAAACCCTCTCTTCCACGATCACGGCAAAGGAAATGGTCTTGTTGGAAAATGCCTGCTGAATGTGCTCGGAAAGGATACGTTTTTCTCCCTCAATGAACTTTTGCTCCAGGTTATTGCTGCTGACGACCTCGAAGGAATTGGCGCTGGTTATTCGAAGAACGGCCATTTCCATGCTCTGTACCGCAGGGTTTTTGTTCTCACGTAATTTGTCGGCATATGCCTGCCAGACTTTTTGAAGAGCCTCAGGTTCCAGGTCCTTCCTGCTGTTCCCCTCATCCTGCTGCTGCCGGTTGGAAAACTGCTGGCGGATCTTCGACAGAGAGCCCAGCGTACTTCCTCCTGTTACCGGAGGGACACTCTGCCGGATCGTTTGCACCGGCAATTTTTCTTTCACGCCGGTTTCGATCAGCAGTTTCGCCCCGCCTTCCTGTCCTTCTGTTTTCCGGTTTTCAGGTTGTTTGTCCTCCCTATTTTCTGTCCGTCCGTCTTCCCTGCCGTCCGGCTGTTCATAATTTCCGGAACCCGTTCCACCGGTCTTTATCGTACTCCCGCTGCTGGCGGCCTTTGCCGTTCCGCCTGCCGTCCGGGCATTGGCACTTCCCACCAGCTCCATGGCAGGGATATTCCGGAAAGACACCGGTCTCAGGGAGTCAACCTGTTTTTTTTTACCGCCCGGCTCGCCGCTGGTCAGCTGCAAGGCCTGGCCAAGATAACAGAGCTTGATCAGGGCCAGCTCAACATGCAGCCGTTTGTTACGGGCGGATTTATAATTGAGCTCCGCTTCATTCAAAATATTCAGTCCGCTGATCAGGTAGGCTGCATCCGCTGCTTTCCCTGCCGTTATGTAGCGGTCCTTGAAGCTTTCCACCACTTCCAGCAGCACAGCGACTCTTTCATCCTTGCATACCAGCAGGTTGCGGATGAATTCAGCGAGCCCGTTCAACACCAGGTCTCCCTCAAATCCCTTGCGGTTGATATCATCATATAACAGGAGGGCATCCGACAGATTTTGCTGCTGCATGGCATCGAGGATCCGGAAGTAATAATCCGCATCCAATATATTCAGGTGCTCCAGGGTATTGGCATAACTCAGCTCCCCATTGGTGAAGCTGACGATCTTGTCCAGGATACTGAGCGCATCGCGCATACAGCCCTCGCTTTTCTGGGCGATCACCTGTAAAGCCGGCTTCTCGGCCTTTATCTCTTCCTTATCGCATATTTCCTGTAAATGATCTACGGTATCGGCGGTTGTGATCCGCTTGAAGTCGAAGATCTGGCAGCGGGAAAGGATCGTGGGAAGGATCTTATGTTTTTCTGTAGTGGCTAATATGAAGATGGCGTAGGGAGGCGGCTCTTCCAGCGTTTTTAAGAAGGCATTGAAGGCCGAAGAGCTGAGCATGTGCACTTCATCGATGATATAGACCTTGTATCTGCCGGCCTGCGGGGCAAACCGTACCTGCTCCACTAATGTCCGGATATCATCGACGGAATTGTTGCTGGCGGCATCCAGCTCATGGATGTTCATGGAGATCCCGTCATTGAAGGAGACACAGGAATGGCACTTGTTACAGGCTTCTCCATCCGCACCTACATTCTCACAGTTAATGGTCTTGGCAAGTATACGGGCGCAGGTCGTTTTACCGACACCCCGGGGACCGCAGAATAGAAAGGCATGTGCCAGCTGATTGTTCTTAATGGCATTTTTAAGGGTGGTCGTGATATGTGACTGCCCCACCACGGTAGAAAAACCCTGTGGCCTGTATTTTCGCGCCGAAACAATAAATTTGTCCATTAGATTGACTCCTGCGGCAAACCTACATGAAACCTTGCAATCAATAAAATTTTGGCCAAAATAGGGGGAGAGCAAAAAAAATATCCGGAAATGGTTGGAATATTAACAGTGTTAAGTAAATTTGTATCGTTAATTATTTGATATGGGAATAGCAGAGCGGAAAGAAAAGCAGAAACTGGAGATCCGGAAATTGATCCTGGACGCCTCCATGAAATTATTCGTGGAAGAAGGTTTCGACAATGTATCCATACGCCGTATCGCCGACCTGATCGAATACAGTCCTACCACCGTATACCTTTATTTTAAGGATAAGGATGAGATCTTCCTCAACCTGCATGATATCGGTTTCCAGAAAATGCAGGAGATGAATAAGAACCTGGATCTTATTGAAAACCCCCTTCTTCGCCTGCATAAGATGGGAGAGAACTATCTCCATTTCGGGATGGAAAATCCTGAATACTATGATCTGATGTTCATCCAGCGGGCGCCTATGAAGAAGCTGGCGCAGATGCAATGTCACGAATGGGAAAACGGAGACGCAGCATTGACAAGGCTGAAAGCTACGATCAGCGAATGCATGGAAAGAGGTTTTATCGCAAAGACGGATCCGGGCCTGGTAAGCATGTCTGTATGGAGCATGGTGCATGGACTGATGGCCCTAGCCATCCGCGAGCGGTTGGATAAGTTTATTCCTGAGAATGCTCCGATGCTGCCTGTTATGATGTATTCCCTGGATTGGCTGATCAGCACCCTGGCCCTGGGAGGGGATCATCCTGCAAAGACGGGCAAAGTATAAATCAGGAAGGAACATCTGAATAGCGAAATAGAGCCGGAACACTTAAAAATCAACCAAGCCCATCGGGCATTTTTTTAACTCTATTGCTTAACGGTGTTAATAATATTGACATAAAACATAAACAGAACATCATGCCAAGGCTATTTTTTACCTTCCTGCTTTTTCCTGCTTTTTTGCAGAATGGGTTCCTTCATGCGCAACAGGCGGCTTCATCCGGATACATACCCTCCACTTCAGCTGCCGGCGTCCCTTCACCGGTTGGCGTCCCTTCACCGGTTGGCGCCGTTTCGCGTCCCGGAGCTGTCCCACGCCCTTCAACCGGCGCTCTTGACCCGTCGCCTGTTGCCGCCCCGACTATCCTGGACAGCTATATCCGCACAGGCCTGGACAGCAACCTGGCCCTCCATCAGCGAAACTTCGACTGGCAAAGGGCTCAGCTCGATCTTAACCGGGCTAAATCCTTGTTTTACCCCCAGCTGGATTTCAACTCTCAATACACGGCTGCCAACGGAGGACGCACGCAGAGCATACCTGTCGGCGACTTGTTGAATGGGGTGTATTCGACATTAAACCAGCTGACAGGTACGAATAAATTCCCCCAGGTCGCCAATCAAAACATCCAGTTCCTGCCGAATGACTACCATGATACAAAAATGGAAGTATCCCTGCCCCTGTTCAATATGGACCTGCAGCACAACAAGCAGGTGAACGGGGAGATGATCAATGTCCGTCACGCAGATGCCGATATCTACAAAAGGGACCTGGTGTTGCACATCCGCCAGGCCTATTACCAATATCTGCAGGCCGGAAAGGCTGCTGAAATTTATACCAATGCGCTGGGCCTGGTGAAGGAGAACAGGAGGGTGAGTGAAAAATTCGTAGCGAACAGGATGGCTACGAAAGAGATCGTCCTGCGTGCGCAGGCCCAGGTAAGCCAGGTGGAATCATCGCTGATCGAAGCGAAGAACAACCTCCGCAATGCTGCCGCTTATTTTAACTTCCTGCTCAACAGGCCCCTGGACACACCGGTATTGGTGGATTCTGCGCTGACGACGGATCCGGTAGTGACGGAGACCTCTGTTGGAGCGGCCGAACTGCCGGCTGGCAGGGAAGAGCTCAGCAGGCTGCAAAGCGTTCAGAAAGTAATGGAGTCCAACCTGAAATGGAATAAAGCCTACCTGTATCCCAAGCTGAGCGCTTTTTACGATATCGGTTTTCAGGGTTACGGTTTCCGGTTCAATAGCAGTCAGTTCTATCAATTGGCAGGAGTGCAGCTGTTATGGCCCCTGTTCAGAGCAGGTGATAATAAATACAAGATCCGGCAGACACAGATCGATCTGGCATCCGTAGGCGATCAATACCGGGAGCTCACCCAGCAGTTGACCCTGCAGGTACAGACGGTATTCAACGATTATACTTCAGCGGTAGAGGCCTTGCAATCCCTTTCGGATGAAGTCAGCAGCGCCCGGGAGACCTATCGCCTGGCAGAGCGAAGATTTAATGAAGGGCAGGCCCTCCAGATCGAGCTGGTCGATGCCCGGACGCAGATGACCGGTGCGGAGATCCGCTATTCCCTGGGCCGCCTGACGGTGCTCAACAGGGCCGCCGATCTGGAACGTGCAACGGCATCTTATAAGTTTTAACAACGCAAAATAGAAGGCTATCCCCATCCCCCAATCAAACATTTTAAATACGAACTATATATGAGCTCAAAACTGCTTCACGCCCTTCGCTTCCCCATCGCAGCGATCCTCGCCTTTGCCCTGGTAAAATGCAGCGATAACAAAGCCGCCGCCATCCCGCCGGGAGATGACCCGATCACGGTAAAATTACAGCCGGTAGTAACAGGGAACTATAGCCGTAACCTGCAATATTCCGGACTGATCGCCTCGAATGCCGAAGCGCGCCTATCCTTTAAGATCGGAGGTATCGTCTCGAAGATCTATGTAAAGGAAGGCGACCGGGTGTCAAAAGGACAGCTGCTGGCCTCTCTCGACCTGACGGAGATCGACGCACAGGTGCAGCAGGCTTCTCAAAATGTAGAAAAATCGCAAAGGGATGAAGGCCGGATCAACAATCTCTACAAGGACACCGTGGCTTCGCTGGAACAATTGCAGAATATGCATACCCAGTCCACCGTTGCTTCGGAAGCCCTGCGGATCGCTCAATTCAACCGTCAATATGCACAGATACGGGTCGCCGAAGGAGGGGCGATCCTTCAGAAATTCATGAGCGAAGGGGAATATGCCACAGCCGGCGCCGCCGTATTATTATTCAATGGCACGGAGAAAAACGATTGGGTCGTACGGTTTGGCGTTTCCGACAGGGACTGGGCGGCGCTGAAGAAAGGAGACCAGGCGGTGGTCACGATCGATGCCTACCCCGATCAGCGTTTCACAGGAGTGATCACAAAAATGGCGGAAGGAGCCGATCCTGCCAGTAACACCTACCCGGTTGAAGTCACGGTATTGCCGGCAGGGCGCCGGTTTGCGCCCGGCCTGTTCTGCACTATCCAGCTGCAGCCTTCTTCCCGGCAGGCCCTTATCATGGTCCCTGCCGAGGCCCTGACCGAAGGAGATGGGAAAACAGGATATGTCTATACGCTGAATGCAGATAAAAGAACGGTGAAAAAGAACCAGGTGCATATTGCCTTTCTTCAAAAAGATAAGATCGCCGTCAGCAGCGGCCTGGAAAATGTAAGCGAAGTGATCACCAGCGGAGTGGGTTACCTGACGGAAAAATCCATAGTTAAGGCAGTTAATTAATTTAATCATTTAAATGCCCCTTTAGGGGCCATGGGGTATGAAAATCACTGACTTTTCCGTAAAAAATTATCAGTTCACGCTCATTGTCTTCGTGATGCTGATAGCTATTGGGATGAATTCCCTCTTCAACATGCCGCGTGGCGAGGACCCGGATACAGAGGCGCCTCAATTTTCCGCCATCGTGATCTATCCCGGCACCAGCCCTAAAGATATCGAGGAGCTGGTGGTGGATCCTATCGAAAAAAGGTTCAATGAAATGGATGATGTGAAACGCATCCGCTCGCAGATCGACGATGGCCTGGCCGTTATACAGATCGAGTTCAAATATCAGACAGACCCGGACAAGAAATACCAGGACGTGATCCGGGAGCTGAATGCCATCCGGGGCGACCTTCCCAAAGATATCCTCAGCATGGATATCCAAAAATTCACTCCTTCCGATGTGAACATATTGCAGGTGGCCCTGCTCAGCGAAACGGCGCCCTACAAAGACCTGGAGGAATGGAGCAAAAAGCTGAAGGAGAGGCTGGAAAAGATAAAAACGCTGAAGAACGCCGAGAACTGGGCCTTCCCCCGACAGCAGGTGCGCGTCTCCCTCAACCTGGAAAAGCTGGCGCAGAACAAGATCCCGCTTAACACCGTGTTAAGGGCCATTCAAAATGAAAATGTCAACACCCCCGGCGGCAGCATCGAAATGGGAGCTAAAAAATTCAATATAAAAACCAGCGGCGACTATAAAAGTGTCGAAGAGATCAGGAATACGATCGTTAGTGGGTCCGGCGGAAAGATCATCTACGTAAAAGATATTGCGGAAGTGGAATTTAATTATGAGGAGCAGAATTATATTGGCCGGCTCAATGGAAAAAGAGGGGTATTTGTAACGGCCAGCCGCAAATCCGGCACGAATATTTTTGCCGTAGAAAAGGAAATGGAGCCGGTCCTGCAGAAGTTCCAAAGGGAATTGCCCGCCTCCATCACCTATGAGAAGAGCTTTAATAATGCACAGAGCGTCCATACCCGCCTGAGCCATTTTGCCATGGATTTTGTCATTGCTATTTTCCTGGTATTGCTTACGCTGCTGCCGCTGGGGCCCAGGGCAGCGATCGTCGTCATGATCTCCATTCCCCTATCCCTGGCAATCGGCTTGTTCCTGCTCGATCTCTTCCACATTACGATCAATCAGCTGAGCATTGTCGGCATGGTGGTGGCCCTGGGCCTGCTGGTGGACGATAGCATCGTCGTCGTGGAGAATATCGAGCGGTACCTGCGGATGGGATATAGTAAGAAGGACGCCGCTATGGCCGCGACCCGTCAGATCGGGCTGGCTGTTATCGGCTGCACCGCTACGCTGATCTTTGCCTTTTTACCCCTGATGTTCCTGCCTGAAGGGGCGGGAGATTTCATTCGCAGCCTGCCTGCGGCCGTCGTCACTACCGTACTGGCATCCCTGTTCGTTTCCCTGACCATCGTTCCCTTTCTTTCCAGCAGGATCCTTAGCGGGCACGAACATCCGGAAGGCAATTTCTTTATGCGGGGATTGAAAAAATTCATCAACGGTTCTTACCGCCGCCTGCTTCATGCTGCCATTGCCAGGCCTGCTGTCACCCTGCTGATCGCGTTGGGTATATTTTTGGGCTGCCTGGCGCTGATACCTACCGTGGGATTCAGTGTCTTTCCCGCTTCGGAGAAGCCCATGTTCCTCGTCAATATCCAGACACCCCTGGGCACCAGCCTGCCGGCGACCGATAGTGTGGCGAGGTTTGTCGAGCGGGAGATCAACCATATTCCCGATCTGAAGAACTATGCTACCAATGTAGGCCGGGGTAATCCCAGGATCTATTACAATGTGATCCCACAGAATGAAGTGAGCAATTATGCACAGCTCTTCATTCAGCTGAACGAGACTCCCCCGCTGAAGAAAAGACAGCTGATCGACTCCCTCCGGCAGAAATTCAAAGACTATCCCGGCGCTAAGATCGAGGTGAAGGACTTCGAGCAGGGACCGCCGATAGAGGCGCCCATTGCGATCCGCCTTTTCTCTGAAGATCTGGATACGCTCAGGGCGCTTTCCTTCCGGGTGGAAGACCTGCTGAAAAGGACGGAAGGGACCATTTATGTTAACAACGAGCTTACGACGCTGAAAACCGATATTAAGGTAAAGGTCAACAAAGAAAAAGCAGGCATACTCGGCGTTCCCGTCAACGAGATCGACCGGACCGTACGGCTGGCGGTGGCCGGGCTGGATATCGGCAAATTCCGGAAGGAAAATGGAGATGACTACAACATCAATGTATGTTTGCCCAGGGCGGATCGCCAGACCCTGGACGCGCTGGATAAAGTCTATGTAAGCTCTTATACCGGGACTTCCATTCCCTTGAGCCAGCTGGCTGACATACAGTTCCAGACTTCTCCCACCAGCATTCATCATTATGATAAGGACAGGTATACCACTGTCACTGCTTTTTTGCGCAGCGGGTATAATACCACCAGGGTGACGGAAGGGCTGCTGAAAGAGCTGGATAAAATGTCTTTCCCCAAAGACGCCAGCTATAAGGCGGCCGGGGAAGTAGAAAGCAAAGAGCAGAGTTTCGGTGGGCTCGGCACCATCATTCTCATCACCATCTTCGGCATCCTGGGGGTGCTGATCCTGGAATTTAAAACATTCAGGGGCACGTTGATCGTCCTGTCCGTTGTTCCCCTGGGCATCATCGGGGCCGTGCTGATGCTGCTGGCTACCGGCAATACTTTTTCTTTTGTCGCCGTAATAGGCGTCATCGCTCTGATCGGGATAGAAGTAAAGAACTCTATTTTGTTGGTGGATTACACCGACCAGCTGCGTAAAGGAGGAATGGGGCTGGAAGAAGCCATCCAGGAGGCCGGAGAGACCCGTTTCGTTCCTATTATTCTTACCACCCTCACGGCGATCGGGGGCCTGATACCCCTGGTGGCGGAGAACAATCCGTTGTATTCGCCGCTCGCGCTGGTCATCATCGGCGGGCTGCTCAGTTCGACCATCCTTACCCGCGTCGTGACGCCGGTGTTGTATAAATTACTGGCGCCAAAGATCGAACAGGAAGGATCGGGCGGATCAGCTACGCCGGGAACAGAGCCGCCCCCGGGGAAACCGGTGACTGCCTATTTATGATCACCATTTTGTGGACTTAGAACAGGTCATCCATAGTAAGTTGTTTCTGAATCAGGCCGGTGGCAGTGGTATTATTGCTTACACCATAGGTAGTGATCATGGTCAGGAACAGCGTTTTTTTCGTTTTTGTTTTTTCCCGGAACACGGATACTTTACGACGAAGCTCAGCAGCATAAGCAGTATCAATGGAGAATGTATCGCGAGCGTATTTTATCTCGCAGATATTGATGGTATGGTCGGCCCGGTCGATCAGTAGATCGATCTGGGCGCCGGGGTGCCCCTGACCGGGGATAAAGCGCCAGGTGGCTTCCGTGGTCAGCATGCCATCTATACCCAATGCCTTTTTAAGGTGCATTACGTGCTTGAGGCAAACGGCCTCGAAAGCATAGCCTGCCCAACTTCTTCCGGAAGGACTTTCCGAGATACGCAACCAGGTATCATCCCCGGTATTTTTTCGTTTGTCCATGAACTTTAGGTAAAAAAGAGAATATTCGTCGGACAATTTATAGATGCTGTCTTTATTACTCTTTTCATAGGGGACCTGTTTGTTGATAAATCCTGATTCGGTAAGTTCATCCAGCAGGACAGAGGCAGTTCCTCCCGAGGAGAGTCGGCAGGCTTCTATGATCTCATTACGATTCAGACCACCTCCATGTTTCGCCAATTCGCGAACGATAGCCATGTGATGGGAGGCCTCGTCAAACAAGGATTGATAGAGATTGGTGAATTCGCCCGTCAGTATGCCATTTTTAGTAAAGCAGATGCGGTCAATGGCCTGGGCAGCGCTTTCTCCCGGTTTGATAGCCTGCAGATAGGGTGGGATACCACCTATCGCCATATACAATTGTAATAATTGATAACGATCCAGCCGGACTTTGTTTTGTTCCAGATAGGCTTCTGTTTCAGTAAGTGTAAATGGTTCCAGCCGGATCCGTTCATTGATGCGTTGATGGAGCCCTCCTTTATTATTAATGATATGCTTTATCATCCAGGATGCAGCCGACCCGCAAATGACGACTATCAACTTTGACTGGCGAGAGGCCCAGGTGTTCCAGAAATGACCGAACGCTGACAGGAAACCGGAGCGGGGGCCATGTAGCCAGGGCAGCTCATCGAAAAAAACAACTGCCGGATGGTGGGAATCCCTCAGCGTAAGAAACTGCTCCAGCATTTGGAAGGCCGATAGCCAATCGCCAGGAACTGCCAGGGGCAGAGCAGCTCCCTGTGCTTTTTGCAGGGCCAACGAAAAATTTTGGAGTTGTTGTTTCAGGCTGGCGCCATGAATCCCGGAGCATTCGAAGACCAGCGTATCCTTATAGACAGAACGGATCAAAAAGGTCTTACCCACCCTACGCCTTCCATAAATGGCTATAAGCCTGGCTTCCCGGGCATATAGATTATCCAGCAGTATTTTTTTTTCGGGACCTCGACCACATAAAGGCTCCATGAAAGAAAGATTTGGCTAAAGAAAAAAATCTTATTCAGCCAAATCTATAAAAAAAACACGGATTTGGCCAAATAAAAAAATCTTATTCAGCCAAAAGTGGTATAAAAAGGAGGATTTGGCCGTATTAGCATAAGGAATTGCCATGAAGCCACCATTTTGTGACGCTCATGCTGACGGCAGGCGGCACGCCCTTTACGACAACATGGGATGTCTTTTAAATTCTTTCGCCCGGTCAAAAAGATAGCGATAGGTGGTCAGCTTCCGGCTGACCTCTCCCAGCCCTTTGGCAATATTGACCATCTTCGGATTGAAATCACCGATCCACTGCATTTCATAATCCTCATAGGAAGACTGCTGCTGGACAACCTTACCCGCTTCCACGATCATATACCCATCTACTCCCTTCCCCTGGAATTCCGGGATAATGGCAAAAAGGATCCCGGTAAATCGTTTGCAGGCTCCCCGGCGCCGGAGCCAGAGGAAATGGAGCTTCTGCAGGAGACCGAACTTACCGTTGAAATGCTTAAAGTACTGGTTCAGGTCGGGGATATTTAGGAACATAGCGATCGGCCGATCATTATAGTAGACATACCAGACGATCTTTTCATCCATCAGGGGTTTCATTTTTTTGAAGAGCTGCACCGCCTGATCTTTTTTCATCTCTTTCAGCCCCCCGTGACCTGCATAGGCGGGATTGTAAATGGCTACAAAATCTTCCGCAAATTTCAGCAAATGCCGCTTATCGATCATCCTGGCGCTGTATGCCGGATCGGCCGCCAGCCTTTCATGCCGCCGTACCAGCTTGGCATTCAGCGGTTTTTTATAATCCATGCTAAAGCAGAGCTGGTCGAAAAAAGGCCGGAACCCATAGTTTTCCAGCAGCGCCTTATAATAAGGAGGATTGAAGTTCATGCCGTATAAAGGCTCGTAGAAGCCCTCTGTAAGAAGTCCCCACCATTTGTCCCGTTCGCCAAAATTAATAGGACCATCCATGGCCTCCATTCCCCGCTGGGATAGCCAGTGACGGGCTACGTCGAAAAGCATATCGGCGGCCTCCTGGTCATTGATGCAGTCAAAAAATCCGATGCCCCCTACCGGAACATCGTCCCCCTTTGTCTTATATTTCTTGTTCACAAAAGCCGCAATACGGCCGATCAGCCTGCCTTCGGCATCCTTCAACACCCAGCGGGTAATCTCCCCATGCCGGAAAGCCTTGTTTTGGGCCGGGTCGAATACTTCGTCGATCTCAGCATCTATTGGCCGGATATAGGCGGGATTATGACGGTTTAGCTGCACGTTTGCCTGTATGAACTCTTTTGCCTGCGAGGGGGTAGTGATCGGTACTAGTTGCATAAAATGGTCTAAGTGGGCAAAAATAGAGATATATAGAGAAATATGCGGAGGAATGCACATTTTTTGGAATTAGCGTCCTGGTATTTCGGATTTTACCCTGTTCTCCCTTACCTTTGCAGCCAAATTTTAAACCCTCATTTTCATATGGCCAGTACTGGTAAGATCAAGCAAATCATCGGCGCTGTTATTGATGTGCAGTTCGAAGGTAAGCTCCCGGAAATTTATAACGCCCTGGAACTGAAAAGGTCCACCGGTGAAACGTTAGTGCTGGAAGTACAGCAGCACCTGGGAGAGGACAGCGTACGTTGTATCGCTATGGATGGTACGGAAGGGCTGGTTCGCGGTCTGGCTGTTACCGATACGGGCGCAGCGATCGCCATGCCCATCGGGGAAGGTATAAAAGGACGTCTGTTTAATGTTACCGGGGATCCTATCGATGGACTTCCTCCTGTTTCCAAAGTAGGCGGACGCCCGATCCACAGCAAACCCCCGGCTTTCGAAAATCTGAGCACCAGCGCGGAAATATTGTTTACCGGTATTAAAGTTATCGATCTGATCGAACCGTACTCCAAAGGGGGTAAGATCGGTCTGTTCGGCGGTGCGGGTGTAGGAAAAACGGTGCTGATCCAGGAACTGATCAATAATATCGCCAAAGCGTATGCCGGTCTGTCTGTTTTTGCCGGTGTAGGCGAACGTACCCGTGAAGGGAATGACCTGATGCGTGAAATGATCGAAGCCGGTATCATGAACTACGGCGATGATTTCAAACATAGCATGGAGAAGGGCGGATGGGATGTCAGCAAGGTAAACATGGCCGAGCTGGCGGAATCCAAAGCGACTTTCGTTTTCGGTCAGATGAATGAGCCCCCCGGAGCCCGTGCCCGTGTGGCCCTCAGCGGACTCACCATCGCGGAGTATTACAGGGATGGCGACGGCAAAGGCCAGGGACGTGATATCCTCTTCTTCGTAGACAATATCTTCCGTTTCACACAGGCAGGTTCTGAAGTATCGGCTTTGTTAGGCCGTATGCCTTCCGCCGTGGGATACCAGCCGACACTGGCTACCGAAATGGGACTTATGCAGGAAAGGATCACATCTACCAAGAATGGTTCTATCACCTCCGTACAGGCGGTATATGTACCGGCGGATGACCTTACCGATCCGGCGCCGGCAACGACATTTGCCCACCTGGACGCTACTACCGTACTCAGCCGTAAGATCGCTGACTTAGGGATCTATCCTGCGGTTGACCCATTGGATTCCACCTCCCGTATCCTTACTCCGAAGATCGTGGGAGAGGCGCATTACAATTGCGCTAATAATGTTAAGCTGATCCTGCAGCGTTACAAGGAATTACAGGACATTATCGCCATCCTTGGTCTGGATGAATTGAGCGATGAAGATAAAATGACCGTTGCCAGGGCCCGTAAGGTACAGCGTTTCCTCTCCCAGCCCTTCCATGTGGCTGAGCAGTTCACCGGCCTGAAAGGGGTGCTGGTTCCTATCGATGAGACGATCCGTGGTTTCAATATGATCATGAACGGGGAAGTGGATGAGTATCCGGAAGCTGCCTTTAACCTGGTAGGCAGCATCGACGATGCTATCGAAAAAGGTAAGAAACTGATGGCACAGGCACAAGGATAAAATTTGAAACAATGAACTTAGAAATATTAACACCCGAAAAAAAACTGTTCAGCGGTGATGTATATGGCGTACAACTGCCGGGTGTGACGGGATTATTCGAAGTCCTGGACAAACATGCTCCCCTGGTAAGCGCTCTGAAGACAGGCCGGGTAAAGGTGTTAAAGGATAAAAATAACCATCTCGCCTATTTTACTATACAAAGCGGCTTTGTGGAAGTCATTCACAATAAAGTGACCGTTTTAGTAGAAGGCGCAGTACCTGTTGAAGCAAAATAAGAATAAGTACACCTATACTACTCAGGTCCACGACCCCGTAGAAAAATGTTAGTTGATCCCCGGCTGAAGCCGGGGATTTTTTTTTCAGCCTTCGGCTTTTTTCTTCTCCCCGATTTGTTCACTATTTCGGGGGATTTAATAAAATTTTAAACATTGTTAGACTGGCGTTAAAGCCGGGACAGCCTTTAAACCGGGGCATTTATTTTGTGTCTACTATAAAAAAACATTCTGTATGAACAAGATAATGTGGCTATCGGGTGGCGTGCTGGCAGTCATCCTGTCCTTCAGCAGCTGTAAAAAAGATCCGCTCAATAATCTCACCAATGAGGAATCGAGGATCTATATTACCAATTACGATACAACTGCCAATTTTGCCAGCTACAAGACATTCAGCATCTCCGATTCCGTAGATGTGATCCAAAACAATCAGCTGGCCGGAAGGGGTCTCGGCGCCTTCGACTCGACGGTGATCAGCGTCATTGGTCAGCAAATGCAACAGCGGGGGTACCAACTGGTGGACAGAAAGGCCTCTCCCGACCTGGCTTTTAACGTTTCAAGGGTGTACAACACCAGCACCGGCATTTTTAGTTACGACGATTATTGGGATTATTATGGCGGCTACTATGATCCCTATTATTGGGGGTATCCGGGGTATGGGTATTATTAGCCCTATGCCATTGGGGTATATACCATCCAGACCGGGGCCCTGGAGATCGATCTGCTGGATCTAAAGAATGCGGCGACCCATAACAATAAGATCACCGCCATATGGACGGGACTGGCCAGGGGAGAACAGGTGTTCAAGACTGCCAATGCATCCGCCGAAGTGGATTCCTTATTCAGCCAGTCTCCCTATCTTAAAAATTAATCATTCTAAACGAGAAACAGCAAGGAGGTATATCATGCGATCACTATTAAAATATTGTATCATCGGGGCGATCACTTTAATGGCCGGTTCCGCCGTTCATGCCCAGAATGAATTACAGGTGAACATTGATTACAATGTCAATATCCCGACGGGAGCTTTTAAGAACTACATTACCCATCCCGCATACAAAGGATTTACGGCGGGCCTGGCATATCCTGTGACTGATCAGCTCAGCCTGGGACTTAGTGTCGGATATAATGACTACTATCAGAAGTATGACAGGCAGGTATATAATCAGGGAAAAGGCTCCGATATCTCTGCGGTGGTGAGTAATTCCATCCAGCAAATACCCCTGTTGGCCACGGCCAATTATACGATAACGAAAAAGGGTTTTATTCGTCCCTATGTAGGAGCAGGAGTAGGGCTGAACTTTATAAGCTTCGACCAGTACCTGGGTGAATTCGATGACCCTCATTCCATGACGAAGCTTGCGGTGAGGGGAGAGGCGGGTTTTTTTATCCCGCTTAGCAACTATTCCTCTACAGCGCTGAAGATAGGGGCCAGCTATAACTATGCTCCGTTCAATACTTATGGGGTGAACAGTCTCGATAGCTGGGGAATACAGGCCGGTATCCGGTTCCCGATCAAATAGGGGAAGTCCGCATCAAATAGTGGACACCCGCAGTTAAATTAGCCGCGAAGCGCGGCTAATTTAACTGCGGATCTATCGGGAAATTGATCATGATCTCATATTCTCCACCGAGCTGGCGTAGTGCATCCTTCCATATTTCATCCGGCTTTTTATGAAACACTAATTTGCGGCTCGCCTGTACGGTAAGCCAGGATTTTTCTTTTAGTTCATCCGCCAGCTGGCCACTGCCCCAGCCGGAATAGCCGATATAGAAACGGATCTTTCCGGGGTCCACCTCTCCCGCCCGGATAAGCTCAACGGCCGTTTCAAAATTGCCTCCCCAGAATACCCCGTCCACGATCTCATACCCTCCAATGATCTTGTCCGGGTATTGATGCAGGAAATGGATCGTATCCATTTGTACAGGACCTCCATGGTAAACGGGCAGCTTCAGGTCGTCCAGTCCGCTCACCAGCTCATTGAGCGTATAATCGTAATTTTTGTTTAATACAAATCCAAAACTCCCCTCATCCTGGTGTTCGCACAGGAACACCACCGTCCTCATGAAATTGGGATCTTTCAAAAAGGGGTCTGCTATCAACAATATGCCAGGCGCCGGGCTCTCCATATTATCTAAATTAAGTAATCCTGGGAGATAACAAAATGCTTTTTTACCTGGTTGCCACTGCCCTGTTAGTCCGTATGCCCCTGAAAAATGCCTCATTTTAGATCGAAATCCCTTTTCTTTGTGAAACCTTCGTTAAAACTCCCTGTTGACGGGCATTGACAAGGCTGTCCCCTATCCTTTCGATAAATTTGCAGTTGGACTAAAAAGCAACGGATTGAAAAAAATTTTCCCTATCATTTTCTTTTTGATCATCTTGTCGCTCACCGGGATCATCTATATCCAGATCAACTGGATCGTGACCATGGTGGAGAACAAACAGGAACTTTTGAAGGATAAGCTCTCTCGTGCCCTTAATGATGTAGGCCATGACCTGGTCGAACAACGGGAAGCCTCTCCGAATATCAAAACGTTGCGGATAAGACCCGGCATCACCTGGCGCCCTTCCGATCAGTTCCTCAATGAATTGATGAAGACCCCCACGGTGGCCGAACGGTTCACCGTCGAAGATATCAATGAAAAATTGCAGAAGGCACTTGCTTTCAGGGGATTAAAAGGTGTACAATTTGATTTCTGCGTGTCTGCTGACATGGGGCCTTCCAACCTGTCATTCAGATCGGAAGTCCGTTCTCCCGGATTCCAGAGAGCAGCAGAAGACAGCGCGAATAATCTCCGGGTCTTCTATCCCCTGATGGCCCCTGCCGATGCCGATATGGGCGGCACCTTACCGGCAGAAATACTCATTGCGGTGATCCATAACTACAAGAGTATTGTCCTCGGTGAAATGAAAGTAATGATCATCGTAGCTATATTATTCACCCTGGTGATTATTGCCGCCTTTTATGTCACTGTAAATGCCCTGTTGCGTCAGAAGAAGCTGAGCGAGATCAAGAATGACTTCATCAATAACATGACGCACGAATTCAAGACTCCCCTGGCCACTATTTCACTGGCTGTGGACGCATTGCGGAATGAAAAGGTAGTCCAGGACCGGCAAAAATCCGAATATTTCTCGGGTATTATTAAAGAGGAGAACAAACGGATGAACAAGCAGGTGGAGACCATCCTTCAGGCCTCTTTACTCGATCGCCGGGAGCAGCAGCTCAATCTTCGCCCCATTCATGCCCATACGATCATCCAGGAGGCGATGGAAAACTTCCAGCTGCAGCTGGATGGGAAAGGGGGAAGGGCGGAACTGCAGCTGAATGCAAAGAATGACCTGGTGGAGGCGGATGAGGTCCATTTTACGAACCTCATATCCAACCTGATCGATAACGCGGTGAAATATTCAAAGGACCAGCTGCTGATCCATATCACTACCCACAGTACGTCCAGGAGCCTCATCATACGCATAGAGGATAATGGAATCGGCATGAGCAAGGAGACACAGCGCCGTATCTTCGAAAAGTTCTACCGGGCCCATACGGGGAACCTCCATAATGTCAAGGGCTTTGGTCTGGGGCTGAGCTATGTAAAGACCATCGTGGAGGCTCACCATGGAAAGATCAAGGTGGAAAGCCTCACCGGCAAAGGCACGACCTTCACCCTGGAATTTCCGTTGAAGAAAGCGTGATCCATCCTACCGCAATAACAAACATCCGTCCACATAACTCAGGAAGCGGAACCGCTGCTCCAGCGCATAGTCATAGACCTTTCTCCAATCCTCTCCGATCAGGGAGGCGACCAGGAGCAGCAGGGTCGATTCCGGCTGATGGAAATTGGTGATAAGCCCTGTGGCTATTTTCCAGCTATATCCCGGTGTGATCAGCAATTGTGTCTTTGTGACGAGCCGGGTCAATGCCTGCCTGTCCATCCAGTCCAGCAGGGCGGCGAGCGCTGTCAGCGGGCTGCTGACCACTTTGCCGGATTGATAAGCATCCCACTGTCCCACCGCCAGCTCCTCCAACGGGATGGCCTGGTTCTGGCAGACCTTTATCCCCAGCCAGTACAGGCTTTCGATCGTTCGGGCGGAAGTGGTGCCTACCGGGATCACCGGTCGTTCGGCTTTCAGCGTTTCCGATACTTCGATTATTGTATCCCGTAATACTTCTATAAATTCAACATGCATGACATGCTGTTCCATGGTAGGGGCTTTTACCGGCAGGAAAGTTCCGGCTCCTACATGGAGGGTAACAAAGGCCCGATCGATATGTCGGGCGTCCAGTGAGCTGAAAATGGCTTCCGTGAAATGAAGACCGGCCGTGGGCGCTGCTACCGACCCGTCGTACCGGGCATACACGGTTTGGTATCGTTCGCTATCGGATTTTTCAGCCGTCCGGCGGATATAGGGTGGGAGAGGGATCAGCCCTGCCTGGTGCAGCAGCTCTGCAAAGGTGAGATGGGCAGGTTCCCAGGATAGTTCGATGAGGAAGGAGCCCTCCAGCTTGGAAATGTATCGGGCTTCCAGGGTGATCGTGGAGGCGACCTGTTCGTCCGTCATTTGGCAGGTCGTCTGGTTGGATGCCTGTTCGATTGACCGGATAAGTACCTGTCCCGGTTTCCATTTCGAGGCGCCCCCGATCAGGCATTTCCACCGGACCTTTCCTTGCTGCATCATGGCTGCCGTGATCCCTGTATATTCCGGAGCAGGCTCCAGGCAGAATAATTCGATCTGTGCTCCGGTTGATTTCCGGAAAAGGATCCTTGCCTCCACTACTTTGGTGTCGTTAAAGATGAGTAGGGAATTTTCGGGGATGTGTGCTGTAATGTGGCGGTAGACATCTTCATGGATGTTGCCGTTCTGATAGATGAGGAGGCGGCTGGCGTCTCTTTCTTCCAGGGGATAGCGGGCGATGGATTCGTCAGGCAGTTCGTAGCTGTAGTCAGCTATGGAGATATTTTTAGGATGCATAGATGAGGCGGCTAACTGCCGCCGGTTTTGATTTTGGGCGAATGTACGAAATACCGCCTGCCCGGCTGCACTATTGACGACTACCCTGCCTGCAAAAACAGAAGCCCCAAAGAGGGGCCGGACATGTTTTAAAGTCGAAATAAAAGGAAAGGTAAACGCTTATTTTAATTTTAAGTTCTTCTTCACTTTTTCTACAAAGGCTTCGGTAACATTACCTAAACTGGCAATTTTGGCTGCCGTAAAATCAGTGTTGAGCAGAAGGTTCTTTACAAAAATTTCCTTCCCTTGCTCCATCCCTTCTTTTTGTCCAAGCAGGTAGAAAATGTCCTTTTCCTTTGTTATGTATTTTGCAATGCTATCCATGAATTGTAAACTTTCTACCCCTAAGTTACGTAATTGCGCCAATATTCGCAACTGCCGTATGTGCCTGAGTTTGGAAAAATTCCCTTTTGAAGAGGTAATGACTTGTTTCACAATATTTTCTATGACCTGCCCGGAATCCCCATTGCCCAGGTTGGCTAAAATAGCCAGCATTTTTTCTTCCGGATTATCCGAATGAAGGAATAGGTGATAATCAACGGCTGAGAGAGCTATCAGCTGGTATCTGAAACTCATTGGCTTCGAAAGTAGATGGTCAGGCATAATCGGATCACCGGCACCGATGTAAATGACAAATTGCCGCACCGGAAGCTTGTATTTTCGCAGGAGCATGATATAATATTCTGCCATCCGGAATACCATTTCAGGCTCGTCTTCTACCTGAAATTCGATATGCAGCACAAAAGTTTCACCGTATTGGTCGGTCACCTTTTTCAGCACATCCGGTTTGCGTTCTTTAGTATGCTGTATGTCATCCGGTAGTTCCTCGGTATGTACGGCATGAATATCAAACAGATTTTTAGCAGGAACAGCACGCCTGGAAAGGAAAATATCAACGGGGCTAATGGCCCTATTTACAAGCAACGGCTGATTTTTCGCACAAATTGTCTTCCCTCCTTCTCTTTGGTAAAGCCTCTTTTCAAGGATATCCACAGCTTATCCACCGCAATTCACACTCAATGCACATCTTCCCAGCCATTTCGCGGGGGCCAGCCCCATCAAAAACCGCTCCCCATAAGGTAATACACTGTTGTGGAAAAATTAAATTTTTCAAATTCCCTTCTGAAAGTGGGAAAAAGTGTTATTTTGTGTTAGTTATTGTATAATTTGAATCAACTCCTCATAAATGATTGGTTTTCTGGGCGAATACGAAGCTACATTGGACTCGAAAGGGCGCTTCCTGCTCCCGGTCGGCTTCAAGAAGCAGTTGCCCGAAGACGGTAACACTCAATTCGTAGTGAACAGGGGATTTGAAAAGTGCCTGAGTCTCTATCCAATGAAAAGCTGGGAACCCATTTTTGCCGGAATTAGCCAATTAAATGATTTTGATCCCAAAGTTCGTGAATTCAGAAGATATTTCCTGAACGGGGCCACCATGACAGAATTGGATTCAGCCGGCAGATTGCTTATCCCTCAGAATCTGAAAGAACACGCCAGCCTTGAAAAAGATATCGTGCTGGTGTCCGCAGTAAATAAAATCGAAATCTGGGATAAAACTAAGTACCAACAGTTCTTTGAATCTTTTTCACCGGAGGCATTCAGCAGCCTGGCTAACCAGGTAATGAATCCCGGAGGAGCTCAGCCTGGAGGAATCAACCCTGGAGGGACCATCCAGTGACGACCAGCTCCCCTTCAGACTATCACGTTCCTGTGATGCTGCAGGAGACATTGGATGGATTACAGATACAGCCGGAAGGAATCTACGTCGACTGCACCTTCGGCGGTGGAGGCCATTCGAAAGGAATTCTGGAGAAATTAAGCGGGAAAGGCAGACTGCTCGCCTTTGATCAGGACAGTGACGCCCGGCGCAACCTGCCGGATGACGCCCGGTTCACTTTTCTCCCCCACAACTTTCGCCATATCGGTCGTTTCCTCCGCCTGCATAACGTCTCACATGTTCATGGTATCCTGGCTGACCTGGGAGTGAGCAGCCACCAGTTCAATCAACCCGACCGGGGATTTTCCACCCGGTTCGAAGGAGACCTGGACATGAGAATGGACCAGCGACAGGCCCTGGCTGCTTTCGATCTCGTCAACACCTACTCCGAACAGCAATTGCATAAGCTCTTCGAACAGTATGGTGAAGTGACCAACGCAAAGACCCTGGCCAGGACGATCGTAGAGCTGCGCCGCTCCGTCTCGCTGAAGACCATTCCAAACTTTAAAGCTGCCCTGGCCAGCGTGGTGAAAGGGAATCCCAACAAATACTTTGCCCAGGTTTTCCAGGCTTTGCGCATCGAAGTCAATGACGAATTGGGAGCTTTGAAAGAAATGCTGCAACAAGTACCTGGCCTCCTCCTACCCGGCGGACGTGTAGTCCTGATCACTTTCCATTCTCTGGAAGACAGGCTCGTTAAGAACTTCTTTAAAAAAGGTTCTTTTGAGGAAGAAGACCAATCAGATCCCTTCGGGAAAAGCACGGTAACTCCCCTTTTAAAAACCATTACCAAAAAACCGATTATCCCCGGCGATAAAGAATTGAAAGAAAATCCCAGAGCCCGCAGCGCCAAACTTCGGGTCGCGGAACGCATACCTCCCGCCCCTTAGCTCCTGTCCCCTTAAAGAGAGGCTGAGAACGGGAGCACGGATCTAAAAGTTTTTTGAACGAATATGAAAATGAAAGAGGAAGATGAAAATATAGAAGTGGACCCCGGTGGGGAAAACGCACCCGACAAGGAAAAAAAGAAGGCCCTGAAAGCTGCTGCCAGAGGCACCGCGGAAGCTTCGGCCCGGATCCGCTGGCGGCCCGGATTGAGCTACCGCTGGATCATGAAAAACATACCCTTTTTCCTTTTTCTTGCGGGCCTGGCAGTGATCTATATCTATAACGGCCATTATGCCGATAAGATCAACCGGGATATCACCCGGACAAACAAAGAGTTAAAAGAATTACAATACGAATACAAGACATTGAAAAGTGAAGTGATGTTCAGAAGCAAACAAAGCGAATTGGCAAAGGCCGTCGAACCTTTCGGACTGAAAGAATTGACCACCCCCCCCGTTGTTTTGATGGACAGCACAAAAAAATGAGCATCGGTTTTTTATGGAAGTCAAACGCGACATATTATGGAGAGTCTATCTATGCTTTATCGGCATAGTCCTGCTGAGCCTTTTTGTGCTTGGCAAAGCTTTCTATATACAACGCGTTCAGGGCGCCTACTGGAAAGGCCTGAGCGACAGCCTTCACCAGAAATTCATAGAGCTGGATGCGGAAAGAGGAACGATATACAGCGAGGACAGCAGCATGCTGAGCACCTCCATCCCTTATTTTAATATCTATATCGACTTCGGCGCCGACGGTCTTCGCGAAAAAAATGGCAAACGTTTTAAAGACAATGTGGACTCCCTCTCCGGCTGCCTTGCCGCCCTGTTTGCCGATCAGTCCGCCGCCGCCTATAAAAGAGACCTGCTGCAGGGCTACCGCACCACTGACCGCTACTACCTCCTGCAGTCCAACATCTCTTTCGAGCAATATAAAACACTCAGAAACCTGCCCCTCGTCCGACAGGGACGAAATAAGAGCGGCTTTATCGCAGAGGTGAATAACAAACGACTCAATCCGTTCGGCCTGCTGGCTAATCGTACCATTGGCCTGGCAAGGGCCAACGCTCAGAACGTAGGCCTTGAACGTACCTACGACACGCTCCTGAAGGGAGAGAGCGGCAAGCGGCTGGTCCGCTACATCGCCGGAGGCGCCTATGTCCCGGTGGAAGGATATGAGATCGAATCGGAAAACGGAAAGGATATCGTCACCACCCTGGACGTTAATATCCAGGATATCGCGGAGAATGCCCTTCAGAAAGAGCTGATAGAAAATGAGGCCGAACACGGTACCTGTATCGTCATGGAAGTAGCGACCGGCAAAATAAAAGCCATCGCCAACCTGGGCCGCCAGCCCGATGGCACTTACTGGGAGGATCTCAATTACGCGATCCGCGCTTCCGAGCCCGGCTCCACCTTCAAGCTGGCTACCATGCTCTCCCTGCTGGAAGATGAAAATGTAAAGCTGACCGACAATGTCAATCTCGAAGGCGGCGTCTGGAAAGTGGCCGGCCGCACTGTCTATGATAGTGAGAAACACGGCGAAACCAATGTGACGGTCAAACACGCTTTCGAGCTCAGCTCCAATGTCGGCATGGCCAAGCTGGCCAGCATGCACTATTCCGGTAATCCCAATGCATTTGTCGACCGCCTGAAGAAACTGAAATTAAACCAGCTGACAGGAGTCGACCTGGCAGGGGAGACAAATCCTATTATAAAAAATCCCAAATCCCGCACCTGGAGCGCTACGACGCTGCCCTGGATGGCGTTCGGTTACGAGGTGCTGGTAAGCCCGCTGCAAACGCTCACCCTGTACAATGCAGTGGCCAATGACGGAAAAATGATGAAGCCTTACCTGGTGAACTCCATACAGGAGGGAGGTCTCACCGTGAAAGACAACCAGCCGACCACGGTCATCGAAAAGATCTGCAGTGACCAGACGCTTCGCCAATTGAAGGAATGCCTGGAAGGAGTTTGCAAGGATGTGGGAGGGACCGGCACGACTCTTTTCAAGAACTCTTTTTATAAAGTAGCGGGCAAGACGGGAACCGCCCTGGTAGCAAATGGCAGCCGAGGTTATGCCGACCACGTTTATCAGTCCTCCTTTGCAGGTTATTTTCCGGCCGACCATCCCAGATATTCCTGCATCGTCGTGATAAAGAACCGGCCTTTCGCCAAAGTATTCTATGGAGCAAAAGTGGCGGGGCCAGTTTTCAAAGAACTGGCCGACAAGCTGATGAGCGCGACATCCGACCCTATGGAAGCGCCAATCCTGAAGAAGGACAGCTCCCAGTTCTATTATGCAGGATCCACCCGTGACATGAAACAGGTGATAAATACCATCGGCCTGGATTATAAAGATTCGTCCGGGAAAAATGAATGGAGCCACTTGTATGCATCTAACGACCGTACCGTCCTGAATAAGGATATGATCACCCGCCAGACCATACCCAACGTAAAGGGCATGGGACTGAAAGATGCCCTCTACCTGCTGGAAAGCATGGACCTGCGGGTGGCGGCGAAAGGAAGAGGAAAAGTAAAAACACAATCGATGGAGCCAGGCACCGCCCTGCAAAAAAATGAAACGATTACCCTTCAATTGAATTAATGGCACACCTGCAGGACATATTATACAAAGTAAGCATCCGCTCCGTTCACGGTGAACTGAACAGGGAAGTGCATGACCTACAGACTGATTCGAGGAAGATCGGTCCGGATTCTCTTTTCATAGCCATGAAGGGCACTCACACCGATAGCCACCAATTCATAACGCAGGTTACAGAAGATGGGGCTACCTCCATCGTCTGCGAAGAATTACCAGCCGCCCTCAAAGAAGGGATCACCTATATTCAGGTGGAGAACAGCGCTGCCGCCGCCGGTTATATCGCCCACAACTTCTATGGCCAGCCCTCCGAACGGCTGAAGCTGGTAGGCGTCACCGGCACCAACGGAAAGACCACTATCGCTACTTTATTATATAAGCTCTTTACCGCGCTGGGATCGAAATGTGGTCTGCTGAGCACTGTCCAGAACCATATCGGCGACAGGATCGTGCCGGCTACCCATACCACTCCCGACGCTATCCATCTCAATGCGCTGCTCAAGGAAATGGTGGAAGAAGGGTGCACCTATGTATTCATGGAGACCAGCTCCCATGCCATTCACCAGCATCGGATCACGGGATTGCAATACGCCGGAGGACTATTCAGCAACATCACTCACGACCACCTGGATTATCATAAGACATTCGAGGAATACATCCGGGTAAAAAAATCATTCTTCGATTCCCTGCCCTCCGATGCTTTTGCTATTTCGAATGCAGATGATAAAAGAGGCGCCGTGATGCTGCAGAATACCAACGCAAAAAAATATTTCTATAGCCTGAAAACTATCGCAGATTTTAAAGGGAAGATCCTGGAGAACAACCTGACAGGACTGGTGATGACGGTCAACGACCAGGAAGTTCATTTCAGGCTGATCGGCGAATTCAATGCGTACAATCTGCTGGCAGTCTATGGAGCCGCCATTTGCCTGGGACAGGATAAGAACGAGGTCTTGCGCTGCCTCAGCGGCCTTGACGGAGCGGAAGGAAGATTCGACTACTTCATATCCCCTAAGGACAGGATCATCGGCATCGTTGATTACGCACATACTCCCGACGCCCTGGTCAATGTGCTGGTGACCATCCAGAAATTGAGAAAAGGGTATGAGCAGATCATTACCGTAGTGGGCTGCGGAGGAGATAGAGATAAGACGAAAAGACCGGTCATGGGCGCCGCCGCCTGCCAGTATAGCGACAAAGTGATCTTTACCTCCGACAATCCCCGGAGCGAAGACCCGGAACAGATCCTGCTGGATATGGAAGCGGGCCTGAATACGGCGGCAAAAAGGAAATATACCAAGATCGCTGACAGGAAAGAAGCCATCCGGACAGCGATCAACCTGGCCCGGCCGGAAGATATCCTGCTTATAGCCGGGAAAGGACATGAAAAGTACCAGGAAATAAAAGGGGTGAAACACCCTTTCGATGATAAACAGATCCTGCTGGAAATGTTTGAGCTATTAGAAAAGTAAAAGACCGACATGCTGTATCAATTATTTGATTGGTTAAGACAGATGGGGATAAAAATACCAGGGGGGGCCCTGTTCCAGTTCATCACCTTCCGGGTGCTGCTGGCCGTGCTGTTTTCGCTGGTCATCACCATGATCTTCGGGAAGAGGCTGATCAACTACCTGCTTAAGAAACAGGTGGGAGAGACCGTGCGCGACCTGGGCCTGGCAGGCGAACAGCAAAAGAAAGGCACTCCCACCATGGGGGGATTCATTATTATCCTGGCAATCCTTATTCCTACTCTCCTGTTGGCCAACCTGAACAAAGCCTATATACGGCTGATGATCTTCAGCACCCTTTGGCTCGGCATGATCGGGTTTATCGACGATTACCTGAAACTAAGGGCCAAACGTATCGCCAAAGAGCAAGGCGTTGCTTACAAAAAAGGAGATAAAGACGGACTGGCAGGTTGGTTCAAGATCCTGGGCCAGGTAGTCCTGGGTGTTGTCGTGGGAGCTACGTTATATTATAATGGCAATACGAAAGTATGGCGCGAATATGTGGGACAGAATACGCCTTCCGATACCACAGGCCTGAAAGTCGTTACCCTGGGAAAAGAGAAAAAGTTATTTGTAGAGGCGAAAGAACCCATCACGACCATTCCGTTCGTGAAAAATCATGAATTCAATTACTCTAAATTATTGCCGCAGGCCCTGAGAGGATTTACCTGGATACTCTATATCGTCATCGTGATCTTCATCATCACGGCCGTCTCGAATGGGGCTAATCTTACGGATGGGCTGGACGGGCTGGCGACAGGCACCAGCGCCATCGTGGGGGTGTGCCTGGGCATCTTTGCCTATGCCAGCGGCAATATCCGTTTTGCCGAATATCTCAATATCATGTACATACCCAATCTGGGAGAGCTGTCCATTTTCATCGGAGCCCTGGTGGGCGCCTGTGTAGGATTTCTCTGGTACAATGCTTATCCGGCGCAGGTATTCATGGGGGATACAGGCAGTCTGACGCTTGGCGGGATCATCGCCGCCCTGGCTATTATCGTCCGTAAAGAATGGCTGATACCTATATTCTGCGGTGTGTTCCTGGTGGAGAACCTGAGCGTAGTGCTGCAGGTAACGTATTTTAAATACACTAAGAAAAAATACGGAGAGGGAAGAAGGATTTTTCTCATGAGCCCCCTGCATCATCATTATCAGAAGCTGGGCTATCATGAAAGTAAGATTGTGACAAGATTCTGGATCGTGACGATATTATGCGTAGCATTCGCCATCGCGACATTGAAGATCAGGTAGAGGGATTATTTGAATGTTGGATCATACATTTTGAATAGGAGAGATTGGCTTTGCGCCAATAATTTAAAATCTAAAATACAAAATTCGAAATAGAGAAGAGCGTGGAAAACCAACAATCACCGGAGAACCACCGGCAGAAAGATGACCCCTTGATGTTAAAGAGATTGTGGTGCAGCAAGTTCATACTTTTGAAAAACCCCCAAATCCCGGGTTTCCCGGAATCACGGGACCAATGAACGGCGAAAGCCCTCATCGGGTCCAATGAAAAGACATTGTGACCCGGGATAGACATTGATCCCGAGATAAATCCGTTCCTGTTAAAAGCCCGCGTGTTTCACGTGCATTCATTCGTCTGTCATAAAACTAAAGAGTGTCTAAACGAATTGTCATATTAGGCGGAGGAGAAAGTGGTGTCGGCGCTGCTGTACTGGCTGCACAGCAGGGATACGACGTGTTCGTATCCGATGGAGGGTCGCTTAAGGACAATTACCGGCAGGACCTGCTGCACCATCAGATCCCCTTCGAAGAGGGGACACATACGTCAGCAAAGATCCTGGATGCCGACGAGGTCATGAAGAGCCCGGGTATAGGGGAAAAGAATGAGCTTGTTAAAGCCATCCGGGCAAAAGGTATCCCGGTGATCAGTGAAATTGAGCTGGCATACCGTCATAAGGGAGACAGCAGGATCATCGGTATTACGGGCAGCAATGGAAAGACCACCACCACAGCCCTTACTTACCATATCTGCAAATATGGCGAGCTGGACTGCGCACTGGTGGGAAACATAGGCTACTCCTTCGCAAGACAGGTGGCGGAGGATCCGAAGAAATGGTATGTGGCGGAGATCAGCAGCTTCCAGCTGGACGATATTGTGACATTCAGGCCGGACATCGCCATCCTGACCAATATCACGGAAGATCACCTGGACCGCTATGAATACAAATTCGAAAATTATATCCGGAGCAAATTCCGGATCGTGATGAACCAGCAAGAAGGCGACTATTTTATTTACAACGATGACGACCCTGTGATAAAAGAGAATATAAACCGGTACCCATTTCATTCTAACCCATTACCATTTACTATGCAACACGAACCCAACAAAGGCGGATTTATCAGGAACGGACAAATGAACATCGAGACCGGTAACGAAAAACTGCAAATGAGCATTTATGATTTTGCTTTAAAGGGCATTCACAATCAATATAATACTATGGCAGCAGGTATCGCATCAGCCACCGTTGGCATACGCAAGCAAAAGATCCGTGACGCAATCCAGAGCTTCGAGGCCCTGGAGCACCGCATGGAATATGTCAGTACGGTACGAGGAGTGGAATTTGTCAATGATTCCAAAGCTACCAATGTCAACAGCACCTGGTATGCGCTGGAAAGCATGGACAAGCCTACTATACTGATACTGGGCGGAGTGGATAAAGGGAATGACTATTCCCTGATCCGCGACCTGGTAAAAGAAAAAGTGAAGGCGATCGTCTGCATGGGTGTGGACAACCGGAAAATACACGAGGCCTTTCAGAACGATGTACCCCTGATAGTGAATACAGCCAGCGCGGAAGAGGCGGTAAAGGCGGCTTTTCATTTTGCGACAAAAGGAGATACGGTGCTGCTGAGCCCGGCCTGCGCCAGCTTTGACCTGTTCAAAAATTACGAGGACCGGGGAAAACAGTTCAAGGATGCGGTAAAAGACCTGTAGGCTTGAGCTTATAGCTGATAGCTTATAGCTGCAAGCTGTTAGCTGCCGGCTGAACACAAGAAATACTAAATGAGTAACACGGCGACGATAGAAAGAACTCCCTTCGGGAGCCTGAGGTCCAGGACTAAAGGTGACAAAGTCATCTGGACAACAGTAGTGCTGCTGGCAGTAGTGTCATTGCTTGTCGTGTACAGCTCCACCGGCTTGCTGGCCTACAAAATGTACAAAGGGAATACGGAAGTGTATTTATTCAAGCAATTCGCTTTCATTCTCGTTGGGATAATGGTGATCTATTTCGCCCACCAGGTGAACTATACTATTTATTCCAAAGTGGCAAAGATCCTGTTTCTCCTATCCATACCCTTATTGATCTATACCCTGTTCTTTGGAGTAAAGCTGAATGAAGGGAGCCGCTGGATACGGCTGCCGATCATCAACATGACCTTCCAGACATCCGACCTGGCGAAATTGGCCCTGTTCATGTACCTCAGCCGTTTGCTGAACAAAAAGCAGGACACGATCAAGGATTTCAGGAAGGGCTTTGTACCGGTCATCACCCCGGTAGCCATCGTATGCATCCTGATCGCACCGGCGAACTTATCCACGGCCCTGCTGATCGGCGCGACCAGCCTTATGCTCCTGTTCATCGGAAGAGTGAGCGCCCGGCATTTACTATTGACGATCGGGGTAGCGCTGATCCCCGTGATCATCCTGGTATGTGCCGCCGTCATCCGCCACAAAGCGGACGGCGGTGCTGCCGAAAAGGTAAAGACGGAGAACAGGAGCCGCTTATTTGTACGGGTGGATACCTGGATCAGCCGGGTAGAGACATTCGTGTATGGAGGAAAGGAAGACAATGACGATAATAATTACCAGACCAACCAGGCCAAGATCGCCATTGCCAAAGGAGGGATCTTAGGGCTCGGGCCGGGAAACAGCCAGCAACGGAATTTCCTCCCGCATCCTTATTCCGACTTTATTTATGCCATTATCATTGAAGAGTACGGACTGATAGGGGGAGCGTTCATCGTATTTATTTACCTGGTGTTCCTCCTGCGCAGCATCCGCATCTTCCGGAGATGTCCCTTCGCTTTCGGGGCTTTTCTGGCATTGGGGCTGAGCTTCACCCTGGTCATCCAGGCGCTGGCGAATATGGCGGTGAACGTCAATCTCTTTCCTGTCACAGGGGTAACATTACCGCTGGTCAGCATGGGTGGAAGCTCCTTTTTGTTTACCTGTCTGGCAATAGGAATTATATTAAGCGTAGCGCGTAATTCGGAACAATTGGAAGGAAAAGAAGCACTTAATACCGCAACACCTTGACACAACGTATCATCATAGCAGGCGGCGGTACCGGCGGCCATATCTTCCCCGCTATCGCTATCGCAGGGGCCCTGCGGCGGCAGTCCCCGGAGATCGAACTGTTATTCGTGGGGGCAAAGGGGAAAATGGAGATGGAGAAAGTGCCGCAGGCCGGCTACAAAATAGAAGGGATCGACATCGCCGGTCTTAACAGAAGCTCTTTGATAAAAAATATTGGGTTACCCTTCAAGCTGATAAAAAGCTTTTTCCAGGTGCGCCGTATCCTGAAATCCTTTCGCCCTGCCGCTGTGGTAGGAGTAGGAGGATATTCCAGCTTCCCGGTATTGCGGGCGGCACAGGCAAAAGGAATCCCCACTTTTATTCATGAGTCGAACTCGTTCGCAGGAAAGGCTAATCAATGGCTGGGGAAAAAAGCCACCGGCATTTTTGTAGCCAGCGACGGGATGGAGAAATTCTTTCCGGCACAAAAGATAGAGATCACCGGCAATCCTGTCCGAAAGAATATCTCGGAGAGCAGGATCGGCCGGGAGGAAGCAATCCGGTTCTTTGGACTGGACCCAGCCAAACAAACGGTTCTTTGCACCGGCGGGAGCCTGGGAGCAAAAGGAATCAATGAAGCAGTGGCGGCAGGACTGGACGAATTTGGCAATAACGGACTCCAGCTGATCTGGCAGACGGGCCGCCCTTTCGCAGAAAAAGCGGCCGCCCTTTGCGCCGGTAAGAAGAATAGTTGGACCCGCGACTTCATTACGCAGATGGAATATGCATTTGCTGCGGCGGATGTGGTGATCTCAAGGTCCGGAGCTATGTCGATCGCTGAACTATGCGTAGCGAAGAAAGCCGTGGTATTTGTCCCTTTTCCTTTTGCGGCAGAGGATCACCAGACGGCCAATGCGCAGAACCTGGTGAGCAAGCATGCCGGCCTGCTGGTAAGGGACAGTGAGGCCAAAGAAAAATTAGTGGCAACGGTGATCGCCCTGTCAAAGGATAGGAACAAACAAAACGAACTGAAAGAAAATATCGGCCGGCTGGCAGTGACGAATGCGGATGAGGTGATCGCCCGGGAGATCTTAAAAGTGATAAATGGTTGATCTAAAAAATATAAAGAGGATCTATTTCATAGGCATAGGAGGCATCGGGATGAGCGCGCTGGCGAGGTATTTCCGGTTTCACGGAAAAGAAGTGAGCGGGTATGACAGGACAGCCACTCCTCTCACCAGGCAGCTGGAGAGCGAAGGTATTCCTGTTCATTATGAGGATGACCCGGAACAGGCTCCCCGGGATGCGGAGCTGGTCGTATATACGCCGGCAGTGCCAAAGGATCATAAAGAGCTGCTCTATTATCAGCAGCATCAATATACGATCCTGAAACGGAGTGACGTGCTGGGTGAGATCACCAATAGCTCTTTTAATATCTGTGTGGCCGGCACGCATGGCAAAACGACCATTACGACAATGATAGCGCATATCCTGCGGCATAGCGGTTATGGCTGCAACGCCTTTCTGGGAGGGATTGCCGTTAACTATAACAGCAATTTCTGGAGTGACCGGCGAAATGTTTGTGTGGTGGAAGCGGACGAGTACGACCGAAGCTTTTTGAAGCTGAGCCCCAACGTAGCTGTGATCACGGCAATGGATGCCGACCACCTCGACATTTACGGTACGGCTGAGGCAGTGGAACAGGCTTTCATTGATTTTTCCGGGAGGCTGAAACCGGGCGGATTGTTGGTGAGCAAGTGGGGGCTGAAGAGAGGGGGAGCGCTGAAGGGCGACCATCACCTGACCTACAGCCTGCAGGGGGCAGATCGGGGACAGCTCGTTGCAGCTGGCCAGCCGGCAGTCTCCGGAGAGCCTTCCGTCTCCGGAGAGCCTTCCGTCTCCGGAGAGCCTTCCGTTTCCGGAGAGCCTTCCGTTTCAGGACAGCCCGCCGTTTCCGGACAGCCTGCTGTTTCCGGACAAGCCGTCCCTCCCGATGTCTATGCCTTCGGCATCACCATGACCCGGGGCAGCTACGCATTCGGAGTGCGGACAAAAGACTGGACCTTGGAGAACGTCGTGCTGAATATGGGAGGAATGCATAATGTGGAGAATGTTACGGCGGCCATTGCTGTAGCACATCACCTGGGTATCGACAATGAAAAAATAAAGGCGGCCGTAGCAGCCTTTAAAGGAGTAAAGAGAAGGTTCGAGTATATTATCAAAGACACGGGACGAATCTTCATCGATGACTATGCGCATCATCCGGAGGAATTGAGGGCTTTGATCAGCGGGGCAAAGGGTTTGTTTGAGGGTATGACATGTACGGTGATATTCCAGCCGCATTTGTTCTCAAGGACCCGGGACTTTGCGGATGAATTTGCGGCCAGCCTGGACCTGGCAGATGAAGTTTACCTGCTGCCCATCTATCCGGCGAGGGAATTGCCAATGGAAGGAGTGACCAGCGGGCTGATAGCGAAGAAAATGACACCGGGGAAGGCCCGGCTCTGCGAAAAGAAAGAATTATTGGAAATAGTAAAGGAGAGAACGAAGATCAAGGGAGAACTGGAATTAGTGATCACGGCAGGAGCGGGAGATATCGATGCGCTCGTTGAGCCGTTGAGGCAGCTGCTGGTATAATGTTGAGGCAGCTTCTGGTATAATTTATTGTGAACGGGATTTATCTACCCGAGCACTTTTGTACCCGTCTGACGGTCCGATAAGGTCGTCAGGCGGGTCTCAAAAAATGAAGTAAATGAATGCAGGTAATGGGGATGAACGTCAATATCAGGAAAATTTTTGTGGCCGCCTTCTGGTGTTTGGCGGGTATCGGCATACTGATATTGCTGGGAGCGGCTATAAAATACAGGAACAACAAGACCTGTAAAGGATACAAGATCGAGATCTCCGGGCCTTCCGGTGAGCTGTTCATCGGTAAAAAGGAAATAAATGACCTGCTGACATCGGCAGGAGCGGGAAAGTGGCAGGACAGGGCCATCCCCTCTTTTGATCTGCGGCGGATGGAGTCGGTGCTGGAAAAAAATATCTGGATCCGGGATGCGCAATTGTTCTTTGATAATAACGGGATATTACGGGTGAACGTGATAGAAAGGGAGCCGGCAACGCGCATCTTTACAGAAGGCGGCAACAGCTTTTATATCGATAGCAGTGGCGTGCAGCTGCCATTATCGGATAAGCTGCCGGTAAAATTGCCTGTCTTCACGGATTATCCCGCTCAAGGGATCAGGCTTCATGGGGAAGACAGTCTTCTCACCGTACAGATCCGGCAGCTGAGCGGTTTTATCCGGAATGACCCATTCTGGATGGCGCAGATCGCCCAGGTAGCCATCACTCCCGACAGGAACTTTGAATTGGTGCCCACGGTCGGCAATCATTTGATCGAATTCGGAGATGGCAGCGACTATGAACAAAAATTTCACCGGCTCTTTATTTTCTATAAAGAAGTGCTGAGCCGGACAGGGCTCGATAAATATTCCAGGATCGATATTGCCTATGCCGGACAGGTGATCGGTACTAAAAAAGGAAGTGAAGGGACAAGGTTCGACTCTATACAGGGAATGAAGAATATCCAGCAGATGATCCGTTCGGCACAGCAATTGCAGGCCGATACGGTTCGTCAGATGAACCCGCGGCCGCTGGAACACAGCACAGAGACGGAGCAGACCCTGACGAACCATGACCTGATCCCCGACTCTCCATCCTATGAAAGACCACCACCGGCGAAACCGGTTGATACACATCCGGTATCCAATCCCGTGAGGACCACACCCGGCGCGCCGCCTTTGAGAACCGGAGCCGGTAAAGAGCCTTTGAGAACACCGGGAGAGCCGGACAGAGAGAAGCCCAAGCCGGGAAGAACCGGTCCCAAAGCTGTAATGCCCAAAAAACCAATAAAAAACAACTAAAATAAAATAAACTAGACTATGAACTACGAGCAACCAATTATTGTCGGACTCGACATCGGTACGACCAAGATCGCTGCCATTGCTGGTCGTAAGAACGAGTATGGCAAGCTGGAAATATTAGGATTTGGACGCGCTAATTCCAATGGAGTAAAGCACGGACAGGTGTTGAATATAGATGAAACGATAAAGGCGATTCAAATGGCGCTGGATAACTGTTATGCTTCCAATCCCAACCTGGAGATTACCGAAGTATACGTAGGCATTGCCGGCCACCACATCAAGAGTCTTCAGACAAGGGGTGACATCGTCCGGCAGAACACGGATGACGAGATCACCCGCCGGGAGATCGATCAGCTTATTGCTGATCAATACAAGACCTATATCCCTGCCGGCGACCAGATCATCGATGTGATCCCACAGGAATTCACCGTGGATAATTTTCAGAATATCCCTAACCCGATCGGTTACGGCGGCGTAAAGGTCGGCGCCAATTTCCATATCATCACCGGCGATAAGAACGCCATCCGGAATATCAACCGGGCCGTGGAAAAGAGCAACTTGCTGACAAAAGACCTGGTCCTACAGCCCCTGGCCTCCGCAGCATCCGTCATGGGACAGGAAGACCTGGAGGCAGGCGTTGCGATCGTCGATATCGGCGGCGGCACCACAGACCTGGCTGTGTTCTATGAAGGGATCCTCAAACACACTGCGGTCATTCCATTCGGCGGTGAGAACATTACCAACGATATCAAGACCGGCCTGGGCGTATTGAAAACACAGGCTGAACAGATGAAAGTGCAGTTCGGCTCCGCCTTATCCAATGAGGCAAAAGCCAATGCCTATATTACCATACCCGGCTTGCGCGGGATGCCGGCCAAGGAGATCAGCGTGAAGAACCTCGCCAATATCATACAGGCGCGTATGAGCGAGATCATGGACTTCGTTACCTATCATCTCAAGCAGGTAGGCCTGGATAATAAAACCCTGAACGGCGGTATCGTAATGACCGGCGGAGGCTCACAGCTCAGGCACCTGATCCAGCTGACGGAATATGTCACCGGCCTGAATGCCCGCATCGGTTATCCGACGGAACACCTGGCTGCAGGACATATCGAAGAGCTGGCCAAGCCTACTTACGCCACCTGTATCGGTCTTATTCTGAAAGGATACAGCGACTACGAACACAACCGTAAGGAATTTGATAAGGGATACAAAAAAGTGGAAATCCCGGACAACCTGAAAAAGGTAGCGGCGCAATCCGGGGGAGATGCGCTACAGTCCCAGGAGCTATCACAACAGGAAAGAGTCCGCAACCGGAAAGGAATGAAAGATTTCTGGGGGAAGTTCAAAGATGGGATCATCGACCTCTTCAAAGAGGAAGAAGATCATGCTCTCTGATCCTCCAACCCCACCCCAAGCCCCCTAAAGGGGGAATAGAAGGGAAAAAACAGTGTGTGAGAAAGTTCTTTATAATAGTAGTATGTTTTTAATTGCCCTAAGCCTGCCCTTCAGGGGAGGTTTGGCGGGGCGTAAATTTTATTGTCATGATCCATTTTGATCTACCGAAAGAGAAATCATCCATCATCAAAGTTATTGGTGTGGGTGGTGGTGGCAGCAATGCAGTGAACCATATGTTCAGCCAGAACATAGAGGGGGTGAACTTCATCATTTGTAACACCGATGCGCAGGCCATTGCGCAGAGCAAAGTCCCCAATAGAGTACAGCTGGGGCCGCACCTGACGCAGGGGCTGGGAGCGGGGGCCAACCCGGACATCGGCCGGCAAGCGACGGAAGAGAGCCTGGAAGAGATCAAACAGATCCTGGAAGTAAATACCAAAATGGCTTTTATATGTGCCGGCATGGGTGGCGGCACCGGTACGGGAGGTGCTCCTATTATCTCTAAAATATGCAAGGATCTGGGCATTCTTACCGTAGGCATCATCACTACCCCTTTTTCTTATGAAGGAAAGAAACGTCAGCTACAGGCGGAAGAAGGCATCCGGGTGATGAAACAATATGTGGATACTCTCCTGGTCATCAGCAATGACAAGCTGCGCCACCAGTTCGGTAACCTTAAGATGAAAGAGGCGTTCGCAAAAGCCGACAATGTGCTGGCGACAGCCGCTAAGTGCATTACCGATGTGATCAACAGCACAGGTCAGATCAACGTTGACTTTGCGGATGTATGCACCGTTATGCGCAATGGCGGAGTCGCTATATTGGGCAGCGCTACTGCTAAAGGGGATGGCCGTGCTCAAAGGGCGATCGAGGAAGCGCTCAATTCTCCTCTCCTGAATGACAGCGAGATACGCGGCGCTAAATGGATCCTCATCAATATCAATTCCTGCGAAGGGGAGCATGAGTTTACTATGGATGAGGTAGAGGTCATTCAGAATTATCTGCTCAGTCAGGCCGGGGAGCACACCGATGTGATCCTGGGGCTGGGATATGATAATTCCCTGGGCGCCCATCTGGGCATCACGCTCATTGCCACTGGCTTCGAACACAGAGAGCCCTTCGCTAAGGAATCCGAGGCGCAGCCGATCCCTAAGAAGGAAGAGAAAATACTCATGACTTTAAGTTCACCTGCAGAGGAACAACTGGTAAAACGGCCTGTCCTTCCCGTTACCGAAATCAAAAAAGAATCGCCGAACTCAAAAGAACCGCCGGCGGTGGGTACCTCCTCCATTTCTTCGGCCCCACTGCCGGATTCTTTGCAGCCCAGGCTGGTCGACATGCCTCCGCAGGCGACCCCATTGACCCTTTTCGCCAATGAAGAGCCCGCTCCGCTTTCCGCTTTCAATGACTCTTCAAGCCTCAACGGCTCAGCAGGTTCCGGTGCATCCTCCGTTCCCGCAAATGTGGACAAACCGGTGGAAAAAAATGAACAAACGCAAAGGATAGAATGGGTACTTTCGCCTGATCCCGAATCCGTACCTATTCCTAATAAAAATAGTCCGGCGTCCGATGCCGAAAGAAGTTCTCCGGTGTCTGCGTCTGCAGCGTCCGGAGGATACCTTGCAAGGCCCTCCAATATCTATGCGGAAGAACCGCGGAATGAACGACAATCCAACCCCGAACACACAGCACCTGTAAAGCAACCTGTCCTGAACACACCTGTTCCGGATCCGCCCGGAGAAGAAGAGGCCGGATCTGATATGCAGCTAGTATTCAGAGATAAGGGTTCAGCGGCGGATGAGCCTGGGGCCCACCAAGCTCACTCACTTTCGGTGCCGAACTCATCCACAGAGGAGCCTGCCATGCAGGACGATGCGGATGATCCCAAACGCAGGGCAGCAGAACGAATCAACAAGTTGCGCAACTTGTCATTCAATATCAATGCTGCCGATCCGAATAACGAGTTTGAAACTGTGCCGGCATACATCCGCCGCAATTTAGAGCTGTACAATACTATCTCCAATGTGGAGAACTTCTACAGCAACTATGAAGTGAAAACCGATGAAAATAATAACACAGAGATCAGTACGATCAATACCTTCCTGGATGGCAAAAGACCGGATTGAAATCTGGTGAGCGCTCCGTACAATAGTTTGTTTTTAGTTGTTTTATTCCCCCTGGTTCTCCGGGGGGATTTTTTTTGTATCCCTAGCTCCACTTCACCTAACTTTAACCTATAAATTGTCGCTCCACAATGCCCAACATTCTTATCACCGGCGGAACAGGCCTGATCGGTATGACTCTGAGCCGCATGCTCCTCGAAAAAGGATATACCGTTACCCTCTTATCCCGCAATTCCCGTAAAGAAACCCGGTCCCCGATCCTCACCGCCCATTGGGATCCGCAGACGCAGACCATCGATGCTGAAGCGATCCGGCAGGCTGACTATATCATCCACCTGGCTGGCGCCAATGTTGCCGACAAAAGGTGGAGTAAAAAGAGAAAAAAAGAAATAGTGGAAAGCCGCACAAAGAGCAGCGCCCTTATCATAAAAGCTTTACAGGAGATACCCAATAAAGTGCGGGCCGTCGTCAGCGCCTCCGGCATCGGCTGGTATGGTCCCGATCCATTAATACCTAATCCGAACCCCTTTGAAGAGACGGCCCCTGCAGACGAAGATTTCCTGGGAGAGACTTGCCGTCTCTGGGAAAACTCAATCACGCCCGTCACGTCGATGGGCAAACGATTGGTTATTTTACGCACCGGCATCGTGCTCAGCAACGAAGGGGGCGCCCTGGCGGAATTTAAAAAGCCTGTAAAAATGGGGATAGCAGCTATCCTGGGCAGCGGCAAACAGATAATAAGCTGGATCCACGTAGAGGACCTTTGCCGTCTCTTCCTGCAGGCCATTGAACACCCTGATTGGGCCGGTGTATATAACGCCGTAGCACCCAGGCCGGTTGATAACAGGGCGTTGACCCTGGAACTGGCAGGTCGACTTAAAGGAAAATATTTTGTTCCCGTCTATATTCCTTCTTTCCTGCTGAAGATCGTTTTGGGGGAATTGTGCATTGAAGTATTAAAAAGCGCCACGGTCAGCGCAAAAAGAGCCCGGATCGCCGGATTTCAATTCCTCTATCCTTCCATTCAGAGTGCGCTGGAAGAATTACTTCCTCCGAAGGCCCGGTCGTGACCCGGGTGCGGGTCACTTTACAAATCGCTTTTCACAAAATTCCTCCCCGTCACCAGGCAATAGATCACCACGTACAGCAGGGCCGCCAGGAGATAGGCTGGTATATGGCTTTCCCATTTAGCTGCATCCTGCTGTGAAAGAATAGCTTTTGCATACGGAAAAGGGATCAGCCTGTCCGTCACTTCCTCCGGGAGATAATTCACCGCATTGATATCGTACTTACCGCGGAAGATACCTACAACGATCTGTTCTACGATCATGTAAATGAAGAACAGCCCCATGGTCAGCCCCGCCCTCTTGATTAACATCGATAATAAAAAGGCGATCAGCGAATAGGACAACATTTCTATGAAATAGAAAAGAACGAACCGGACTGCGCCAATGGCCGCAGCCCCCGCGCCCGTCTTATTATTAAGAAAGCCGAATAAAAAGGCTGTCACGTATACCGTGATGGTAGTCAGGGCTGATAAGATGAACACTTCGATCAGCTTGACGCTGACAAACTGCTTGCGGCTCCAGCCGTCAATGATATTTTGCCGATGCGTCTTATAGGTAAATTCATTTGTCGTCAGGGTGATGATCAGAATGGCAGGAATAATGAATAACAGGCTCGAATTCCAGCTGACCGTCTGCCAGGCATCCGGGAAACCGAAAGGACTCCCCAGGATGCCCTTCCCCTTTCCTTTGGGGAAACTGTTATTCATAAGATTATAGAGCATATAATTAAAAGCAGGAATGCTGACAATAGTGATCGACAGCAAGATCCAGAAAGTACGGTAATTCTTTACCTTCATCCATTCTACCCGTAATAATCTTAGCATAAAAAACGAATTTTTAGTTTGGGTTCCGTTCATCCGTCAATTCCATGAATTTCGATTCCAGACTTCTTTTCCGTAATTGCAAATGATTCAGCACGACGCCTTTATCAAAACAATATTGATTGATGCCTCCCAGGTCCATAATGCCGTTCTCAAAGAATACCTGTACATATTGCTCATGGTCCCTGACCTGCTTCACTCCCGGCAGACCGGATAAGGCAGCCCGCAATTTTTCCAGGCCGCCGGCCCCCGCTCCCGCTCCCAATTCTATAAAATCTTCATTCATCAGCACTTCATTGACATCTCCGGCCATGAGAAGCTGCCCTTTCCGGAGGATCGCTACATGGGTGCACACTTTCTCTACCTCATCCAGCAGGTGACTGGCGAGGATAATGGTCTTTCCTTCTTTGGAAAGATCCCGGATCAATTCCCGCGTTTCTGCGATCCCGACAGGATCCAGCCCGTTCGTAGGCTCGTCGAATACAAGGACGGAAGGGTTGCCCAGCAGGCAGGAGGCAATGGCCAGCCGCTGCTTCATGCCTAAGGAATAGGTGCTGAAGGGGGAATGTTTTCTTTCACTCAGCTTCACTATCTCCAATACCCGGGGAATATCTTCCTGCCCATGCCCTTTGATGGCGGCAGCTATCTGCAGATTCTTTTCTCCGGACAGGTAATGATAGAAATTAGGGGTCTCCAGCAGCGTGCCGATCTTCTGACGCTGCCGTTCGGAGGGGGGCTCGCCAAACCAGGAATAGCCACCCTCGCTGGCATGCAGCACGTTCATGACAATCCCCAGCAAAGTGGTCTTGCCGCTGCCATTGGGTCCTAAGACGCCAAAGACGGAGCCGGGCGGCACTTCAAAAGATACCTGGTGTAATGCCCTGATCCTCCCATAAAACTTGGTAATGGACTGGATAGATAAGATACTCTTCACGTTAAATGAATTGTGAACACCAAAGTACAAATCTTCTATTCGCTTTTTAGAACTTTTACACCAGCGGTTCGCCAGCCTTCTCCCGTTACGAAAAGAGTGTATATTCCTTTGGACAGGCTAAAGGAAGGGATCGTGTAAAGATTGAGACCGCTATTTACGGGGACGATACGGTTATATACTACCCTGCCGGTCATATCGAAGATCTGCAGCTGTGCCTCTCCTTTAGCTGCAGGAACGATATATCTCAGCTCGATGCTGCCACCCGTTTGAACGGGATTGGGATATACGGCAAGCGTTTCCCCATTGGCAGCGCAATTCAGCTTTACAGAAACGATGATGCTGTAAGAGAAGCTACCGTCGAGGTCCTCCTGTTTAATACGATAAAAGGCCTGCTGTACGGTTTGCGGGACGCTGACGGCATACCCGGAAGGCACTCCTTTGGCTTTGACAAAATCCACCGTTGCATAATCGATGCCGTTGACACTTTGCTGGATCTCAAATCCATCGGCATTCTGCTCCAGCGCCGTAGACCACTCCAGGTAGGCCTGGCAATCCTTTTCTATACCGGTAAAAGAATTCATCAATATCGGTAAAGGAGTAATGGTGCTGCCAAAAGTAAAGGGACTAAAGGTCGAAATGGAATTGCCGGGTCCTACAGTCCCGGTACTGCTTCCCGCTGCGTCTCCGCTGGCGCCGCCTTCAGACTGCCAGGCGCCTCCGGTAAAATGCGCTACTACCAGGCTGGCTGGCGCAGAATGATTTAAGGATTCGCGGGCATCATTCCATTTCAGCGACACTTTCGCAGTGGCTGCGCCCGATGTCAAATGGATATCCCACCATTCTTTATTGAACACCCCGCCCGCTACCAGGGATACATTGGTGTTATAGGTTCCGTAACCGGCGCCGGTATACAGTACCTGGAAATCCGCTGAAGCAGACAAACTGGTCAGGTCCAGGTCTGTCTTATTCGCTCCGTCGCCGATAGGAAAAGTGAAATTGGTATTGCCGCTTTTCGTAGTATATCCGATGATATGATGCCCGGCGTCATATCCCGCGTAACCGGATCCGGGATAAAAATAAACGTCCTGCGTGTTTCCTCCTGCCCGGATCAGACCGGCCGTAAAACTGAGCGTACCCCCTGTACCATCTCCAATAGCCAAGCGATTGCCAAGGGTCAATCCTGCCGGATTGTTCAGCACTACATTAAAACACCGGAAGGGCGCCGCGCCGCTCAAAGTCTGTGCCGTTATCCCGTTGAAATACGTAGTGCCTGCGCCCGCCGGCAAGGCCACCTGGTCATTGCTGGCATTCCCGCTAATATATAAGGATCCGTCATTCTTATAATTCGACCCCGCTATATTGGTGAAGTCACCTGATGAATAGAGCGTATTACCGTTTCCTACATAGAGGATCCCGGTATTATAAACCTGGGCCCCGGCCACCATACAGATCAGCTGCGCACTACAAAAGAGGATAAAATATCTCATAACATTCGGTTTAAAAAATTTACGTCGGTTCAATGGTCCTGTTTACACCTGGCGGTATCATTCATTGATCAATGGCGGTATAATGTAATTTCCAGCCCTTAAAATTGTTTTCCTCACTGGTGAGGAACCATACGAGCACGGTATTATCCCAGCTTTTCACGGCAGGAGGAAGATTATGACCGCTGAATATGGCCAGGATTGGGTCCTTCGTGCTGTTGCCATTAAAAATGTATACCTGGTCGATCTTCGGCTCCGTATCGAACTGCTCAAAATTCAATTGGATCTTTTTCCCCTCCGGGACAGTGATCTGCCATTTGCAATCATTACGGCCCGTATAATTAAGATCGCCGCTGCCGTCTTCAATAGTTCCTTCGGTCCCGCTTACGTCTGTGATCGTGTTGCCGCAGAATAAGGCGCTGGAATCTACCGTGGTTACTTCATAATACCACCAGGCAGGCTGGACGCGCGCCGTCCGTTTGCCCGTAACAGCATACAGATAGAGGGAATCTGCTGAGACGATAAAAGGATAACGCAATCGTTCCCGTTTGACGATTGTGTCCCGGCTGCTCCCTTCGATAAAGATTGTCGCCCGGACATCCGGCAGAACAGCAAAAGAAGCAGGAAGAACAGAGGGCTGTAAGAGGAATTTTATATTTTTATATTTACCGGTGGGAACTACCCTGACCGGAAAGGCCGCATTCAACCTTTGAAGGTCGATATAGGCTTTAGGCTGTCGGAAGGCAAGGTCGCCCCCATTCATTCGGATGCTCATGTCTGCATCCACGTGCATTTTCACCCGTACATCCGCGTTCATGCCACCGCCTTTGCTCCGGCTCAGTTCCTTTTTCCCTGTCAGGTCCTGTTCCTCCAGCGCTTCCCTGACACCCATAACATTCACCAACCCTGCTCCCAGGTTGCCGGCATATAAGAGATTTTTTTCTTCGAGGGGGGTGGCCGTATTTTTCAGAAGCCGTTCGATGGCGTCCGGTGACAATTGAGGATAGGCGGAACGCAGCGCCGTTACGATTGCCGCTATGATCGGGGTAGCGGCAGAAGTGGCGGATATATGGGCGTTGGCTGTTTTTTTATCCGGATCGAAACTGACCAGCGAATCCCCCGGAGCGCTGATGTCTACAAAACTTCCGTAATTAGATACCCGTAATTTTTTATCAGACCTGCCGGTAGCGGCGACATTGATGACGGAAGGAACAGCGCCGGGATACTGGGGCTGCATCGCATAAAAATTTCCGGCAGCTGCAATGATCATAATCCCTTTTGCCTGCGCTTTCGCGAGAATTTCTTTTTCTTCGGCGGCTATATTCGGGCCGGACCAGCTGCAGATAATAATATCCGCCTTTTGTTCAATGGCATATTCAATGCCCTTATAACCTTCCTTCAGATAATTATTCAATTTTGTATCCGATACGGCCTTAATGGGGAGGATGCTGATAGGGGAGAGATCGCCGGCTGAGATCTGCTGCAGGGCGGCCCAATAGATCCCCAACACCCGCGTGCCATGGGATTCCTGGCTGAGATATTTCGGATCCGGCCTCACCGTCTCGTCATTATCTCCAAAATCCCAACCCTCGTAATCATCTACTTTGCCATTGTGGTCATCATCGATATTATTGCCGGGTATTTCTGCCTCGTTGTGTGCGATATGGGCTGCCCATAATGGATTGTCGAGGTCGAACCCGTCATCGATAATGGCGATCTTTAAAGGCCGTCGCAGCCGGGCGAAATGCGGGGCCCGGTCCAGACCAATGGCTTTCCAGGCCCAATCATTCTTGTCTGGCGCCGGTGGGGCCGGTTGTGACAATGCAGCCTTAAAGAACAGGCAGGCGATGAAAACAGGAATGATCTTTAATACGTACATTATTCGGTTATTGTTTGTCGAAGGGTCAGTGTGCGATCGTTTTTTGTTCCGTGCCTCCCGTTTGGCCGATGATATAATTGGAGGTTCCGGCGCTTTGTCCCTGATGTATGGCTACCCGGCCTCTCATATCGGGTGCGGCAAACGTCGTTTGTCCATCTCCTCCATAGGTAGTGCCGATTAGAGCAAACAGCGTCTCATACTCTGAGATGGGTAACAGCTGGCCGTTGCAGGCGGCAAATCCGACAGGAGCAAAATTGCAGCCCATGATAAATATTTCACCGACGAAGGGCAGGCTGGCGTCATTTTGGGTGGGGTAAACACCAAACAGGGAAATGCAATAATTCACGGCCAGGTAGGGTTGCCGGTTATCCTGGGTAAAGCTAAAATGCAGGGGTGCCGGCTGTATATTTACCCAGTTATTCCCATCCCAGCTAATCAGATCTCCCGATGTTGTGCCGGGATTGATGCTGACTTTGTTGGCGGTGACAGAAAGGGGCGCTTTGGCTGTAAGAGGGTTTGCCGTGGCCGTAGGCTGGAAGGCGGACCCGCCCCAGGTGACTAATTTTCCCGTCGTGGCATCCGTGACCAGCATGCCTGTTTCCGCAGGAGTGAGGCTTGCCGCCAGCGTGGCCTGCTGTGCGGTGGTCAGCCGGGGGAGCAAAACGCCTTTCGTCGTGCTGCTGATATCCAGGACCGCCTTTTGGTCGGGGGTCATCGTGCCGATACCGATACTTTGCTGGCAATAGCCGTTACTCCTGCTTAGCAAGAGGAGGGAGTATAGAACTGCGTATGTAAGACACCGTGACATAGATTTAATTTATAAGTAAGAGAAGAACCTGTATTTAATGCGAAATGGTATTTTGCTCCACACCGCCGGTCTGACCCAGTGTATACGTAGAGAGCGTTGGTCCGGGGCCGCCTCCGGTGTGCAGGGGTACCCTGCCCTGCAGATTGGGCAGCGCAAAAGTTGATGTCCCATTGCCGCCGTACATGATGCCCAGTAAGGAGAACATTGCCGCGTACAGATTGATAGACAATAATTGTCCATTGCAGAATGCCCAGTTTTTTGGCGGAAAGTTAAAGCTGTAGACATCTATTTCTCCCAGGAAGGGAGTATTGCGGGTGGGGAAGATGCCTTGCAGGGCTATACAATAGTTGAGGGTAAGATAGGGCTGGAGATTATTTACGGGGGGAACAGTAAAATGCTGCACGGCCGGCTGCATGTTCACCCAATTATCGCCATCCCAGGTGATCAGATCGCCTGCTGCTGTTCCGGGATTGATGGCGACCGTATTGGTGCTGCTGATGGACAAGGGGCTGGAAGCAGTAATGGCCAGGCTGGAAAGGTCTTTCCAGCCGGATCCATTCCAATAGTAGGGTTTGCCCGTTGCAGCATCTGTCACCATCATTCCCCGCTGAGCCGGCGTAAGGGTGCTTACCAGGGTAGCCAGCTGAGCGGCATTCAGCCTGGGCAGCAGTACGCCCTTTTGCGTGGAGGTGATATCCAGGGCTGCCTTAGGATCAGGGGTGGTGGTGCCGATCCCTGTCTGGGCATAAGCGACATTTTGTATGAAAAGGAAACAGGAGAATAGAATTTTTTTCATGATTGGGCGTTTTTCGGGAAAGCCGTATCAGGATGATCAGGGCTTTCGGGATGATCTTGTTTTTTTATTTGGAAATCGTAGTGTTTTCCGTACCGCCGGTCTGCCCAATGTCATAATTGGATAAGCCCGGCCCCTGGTCGAAGCTGACAGGCACTCTTCCCCGCAGGTCCGGCAAGGCGAAATTTGATGTTCCATTCCCTCCGTAATAAATGCCGATCAGTGAAAATAGGGGGGCGTTCTGGCTAATAGCAAGGATCGCTCCATCGCAGAAGGCCCATCCGTTCGGAGGGAAATTATAGGGAAAGATCTGGATCTGGCTCATAAAAGGTTCACCGTCGGAGCGGGAGGGGAAGATGCCTTGCATGGCTATGCAATAGTTGACGGCGAGAAACGGCTGCCTGTTTTCCACCGCGATAGAGAAATGCTGGGCAGGCTGCATATTTATCCAGTTATTCCCGTCCCAGGTGATAAGGTCTCCGGCCTGCGTCCCCGGATTGAAAGCGATCTGGTTGGTGCTGCTTACGGCCAGAGGAGTGATGGCAGACAGGTTGGCAATATCCGTCCAGACCACACCATCCCATCCGACAATCTTACTTGTCGAGGCATCGGTGACCAGCATCCCTTTTTCAGAGGTTGTCAGCGAACCCGCTAGGGTTGCCAGCTGGGCCGGCGACAGACGGGGCAGCAATACTCCTTTCGTGGTCGAATTAATATCCAGCATGGCATTGGCAGCCGGGGGGGAAGTTCCGATGCTCACCTGGCTGGAGACAGTCATTACGGGGCAAAGGAATACTAATACGAATGCGCCGCTTTTAAGTATGGAATACATACGAACAAATTTTCAGGGATTAATTAAACAGCTATTATATCCAGGACATTGGAGGAGGGTAGGCCATAAAAGGGTACTTTGGCGATACAGTCCAATTAATACAATAGGTAAGTACGAGGGGGATAATAAGGCGAATGCGAAATAATCTTAAAGATAGGCTAAAGATAGAGAAAAAATTATTTATATATATACTCTTAAAGTGGTATATCCTTCACATGCTTCTGGTGATACAGGGAGGAGAAATCACCCAGCATGCAGAATCCCTGCCGGTCAAAGGAGAGGCGATGCAGCCTTAACCGCTCAATATCATCGGTCAATACCTTGCGGGTAAAGGGATTCAACGTGCCGCCGGGGCCGCCGGCAGCGGCGGAAGGATCATATTGAAAGGCCGGATCGCAAAGGGTCCCGCGGGGATACATCATACCCGGCTGTCCCTGTCCGCGGATATCCAGTCGTTTGGGGTGATCCAGTCCGAGGGTATGTCCGTATTCATGGGCGGCCGTAGTGGAATAACGGGGTAAATTCCCCAGCTTAAGATAACCGGTATTTGACCCAAGGCCATCTACGAAAGAGATATCGTGCAGGGAGAATTCTTCTATCCTGAAAAAATTAAGCCGGGGATTGGTATTGTGCCAGATCGTTGCCGGCGGGAGATCCGGCGCGTACACTCCTTCGATCTCAAAATATACTTCATAAGATTCCCTCCGGATCTTCACGCTGGCTTTAGGCTCATTCCAATGATACCCTATCTCCTCGGCGATCCGGATAGCAAGGCTCTTATCAGCGGCGTCCCCATAAAAATGAAATACGGAACGGATGATAAGACGGTGAGAAATGGTATGGAGTTCGACTTCACCCATGATCACACCCCTATTTCCCTTTGAGGTTTTGATGGTTGCTCTTCAATGCCATTACAGTGGTAAGCTATTGCTGATAACAAGCAATGCAGGGGCCAATTTACTATTTATCTTCTTAATTCCTTAAAGGTTTCCCTCCTTTCAACACGCTCTGTATGCGCTCCAATGTTTTTTTCTCACCGCAGAGACTGAGAAAGGCTTCTCTTTCCAGGTCGAGAATATATTGCTCGCTTACCAGGGCCGGTTCACTGAGGTCTCCTCCGCACATTACATATGCCAGCTTTCTGGCGACCAGCGCATCGTGATCGGTTGCATAATTACCCCGCCACATTCCATTGATCCCGGCATATAAAGCTCCCAGGGCTGAACGCCCCAATACCTTCACATCATTCCTGGGTACCGGTATCGCATAGCCATCTTCGTATAATTCGATAACGGATTGTTTGGCTTCGGCAATTCGTCGTCCCTGATTGATGCTCACGATATCTCTTCCTTTTCTTAAAATGCCCAGATCGTAGGCTTCATAAGCGGAGGTCCCTACTTTAGCGGTAGCGATGGTAAAGAATCTGCTCTTTAGCGTTATAGTCTCCGGCTCGTCCTCATGCATTTCATCGGCGGCCCGAAGCGTAAATTCTTTCGTTCCGCCGCCGCCCGGGATCAGCCCTACTCCCAGCTCCACCAGTCCAATATACGCTTCCGCGGCAGGGACTACTCTGTCGGCATGAAGGCTGAGCTCGCAGGCTCCTCCCAGTGTCAGTCCATGGGGCGCCACCACTACCGGTATAGCAGAATAACGGGCCCGCATCATAGTGTTCTGGAACTGACGGATAGCCATGTCCAGCTCATCATAATCCTGTTCGATAGCCAGCATGAAGATGAGCCCTACATTGGCCCCTGCGCTGAAATTCGGTCCTTCATTGGCAATGACCAATCCCTTGTATTTTTCTTCCGCCAGCCCGATCGACCGTTGAATGCCTTCCAGGACCTCTCCTCCAATGCTGCCCATTTTAGTATACCATTCCAGTCCCAACACTTCGTCACCAAGATGGTAAAGGCGGCAGGCGCTATTCTTCCATACGGTCTGTCCCCCGAAATTTTTCATCACGAGGAAGGCTTCTCCCCCGGGCAGGGGTTGATAGGAGTTCGAGGTCATATCGTAATAAAGGCGTTTGCCCTGTTCTACCTTATAAAACGTCGTTACGCCACCCGCCAGCATCGTATCCACCCATGCTGCTACAGAATACCCTTCCGCCTTCATCTTTTTGACGGTAGCTTCCACACCAAGTGCATCCCAGCTCTCGAAAGCCCCGATCTCCCAGCCAAAACCTGCCATCATCGCATCGTCCAAACGATAGATCTCATCCGAGATCTCAGGAATACGATGGGAGATATAAGAAAAAAGACCATAATGAAAATGCCGGTAGAACTCCCCTGCTGTGTCCGGGCTCTGTACTAACATTTTCAGCCGGGTCTTCAGCTCATCGACCTGTTTGGCTGCCTCGACGCTGGCAAACTTCGGCTTCTGACGGGGGACGTATTCCAGGGTTTTCAGGTCCAGTACCAGGATTTCTTTCGATGATATTTTCTTAAAAAATCCCTGGCCTGTTTTATCTCCCAGCCATTTATTGGCTACCAGCTTATCCAGCCAGGCCGGGATGGCGAATACAGCGCGCTGTTCGTCATCGGGACAATTATCGGCTACGCCCCTGGCAACTTTTACCAGGGTATCGATTCCTACTACATCCGCCGTCCGGAATGTAGCCGATTTGGGACGGCCGATGAGGGGGCCTGTCAGCGCATCGATATCATCGATGGTCAATCCCAGCCGGTCGACGAGACCAAAGATCGCCATGATACCATAGACGCCGATCCGGTTGGCAATAAAGGCAGGGGTATCTTTACAAAGGACTGTCGTTTTTCCCAGGTAAAGGTCACCATAGTGCAATAAGAAATCAACTACCTCCGGGTCCGTATACGAGGTAGGTATGATCTCCAAAAGACGTAAATATCTTGGGGGGTTGAAAAAATGAGTACCGCAAAAATGCTTTTTAAAATCATCCGATCGCCCTTCTGTCATCAGGTGGATAGGGATGCCGGAAGTATTGGAGCTGATCAGCGTGCCGGGCCGGCGGTATTTTTCTACTTCCGTAAATACCTGCTGTTTGATATCCAGTCTTTCCACTACCACCTCTATGATCCAGTCACAGCCCGTTATATCTTTCATATTATCGGTGAAGTTGCCGGTAGTTATTCTCTTTATGGCTGCTTTGGTATAGACAGGCGAGGGATTGGATTTGATAGCGGCAGCCAACGCTTCATTAACGATCCGGTTCTTTACCGCCGGGTGTTCCGGTGACAGGTTCCTGGCTTTTTCTGCTTCGTTCAGCTCGGCTGAAGCTATGTCCAGCAATAAGGTCGGAATACCGATGCCAGCAAAATGACAGGCGATCCTGGACCCCATTACACCACTTCCCAGAACAGCTACTTTTTTGATTATCCGGTTCATATGTGCAACAAAATTAGTTAGTTAAACAACTATTAGGTATCGAAGGTAATAAAAAAAATCCTGACAGTAAAGCCAAAAGCTCCCTAAAAGGGAGCCTGGCTGTCAATAATAAAAGACCTGAGGGATTACAATATCTTGCTAAGCCTGCTAATTTCGTAATTGTCGGCTTTGTTGAACTGAACCTGCTTGCTTCTCAGCTGTTCTTCCATGAGGGACCTGGGATAGCTATCTCCGGTAATATAACTTACGGTAAGGTAAACTCCCTTTTCGATAATGAGCTTGTTACCGCAGATATCCTGCATATGGATCTTATCATCGTTTTCGAAAGAAGTGGCGGAACACTGATATTTAGCCTTTATAGAATCGTATAAAATAGAGTTGGTCTTTTCCGTGAAGGAAAGAAAGCTTAACTGGGAATAATAGAAGAACCCGTTAATGAAATGAAATTGTATCAGCACTTTTTGACGTAACAGCTTGGTCCGGTAAAAAAGGATCTTATGGTCCTTAAAATCATTGATATCTTTTACCTGGAAAGAAGGCATGCCTATTTTCCAGATGACTTTTCGGGGAGATGCTCCGAAAGGTATATCCTGGGGCGCAATAATGGTGTTAGTCAGGTAAGAGGAGATATTCTCATGTGATAACAGCTGATGAGCAAAGTCCAGATAGTACTGATTGATAAAACTTCTGTAGAAACTTTCGCGCTCCTGGTAAAAGGAATTATAGCGATTATATGGCAGTAGCTTGTACTGAAGGTTCTGTTTCATAGCACCAATTAATGTGTTTGATATTAGATTTTATTCGAATGCCTTTGGCGTTCAGTGTGAATGTAAGTCTTTCGCTTTTTTAGGAATATCATTATTTTTCTATTCCTTAACTAAATAAGGCGTTTAAGAACTACTCTCCTCACCGAACCCTTTTTCTGTCGGCGTAACTCCCACCTTTAACGCAATTTATTCCGGAATGAGTATAAAATTTACGTATGGTTCCTTAGTATTTTAAGTAGGCATAAGTTATAACCCTTAAATTTGATAGCGTCAAAAAACTAAAGATGCTATTTTTCTATAATACATTGTAGCAGGATGATGTTGGCCAGGTGGCCGGCGCAGGTGCCCCGGATAGAGCAGCTATCTCCTTTTTTCAGAGAAAGATTGCGGTGGTCATACAGACTGTCGAGAGCGCAGCTGATGAAAGACGGTAAACCTGGATTAGTTCCAAGAGACAGGATATAATTTCCGGACTTACCTTTTTGGATATCTTTAATGATACCTCCTACCGATAGGATCTTCCCCAGGCATTGACGATTGAACAGGAATTCATTCGTATCGGCTAAGCCGATCAGGTCATATGCCGAAATATGCCTGTCGGCCTTTGCGGGAACGGGAGAGTCTCCGAATAAATGATAAAAATACCCATATACCAGGAGGCTTGTAATGAGGAAGATCAGGAGAATGGTTCCATATTTTATTTGTTTCTCCATATAGGTATAAGCCTATATACGGAGGAACGGTCCGGGGGGATTTGTCGCTACGACACTCCTGATCCTGCAGCTATCTTATCCTCTGGATTTACAAAATGCAGCTTGCCTTCTTTGTCTTCGGCCATCAGGATCATCCCATTACTGTCAATGCCCCGCATTTTCCGGGGGGCCAGGTTGGCCACTACGACTACCTGCTTGCCGATAATATCTTCTGCCTTAAAATGTTGGGCGATCCCTGAGACGATGGTTCGCCGTTCGCTGCCCAGGTCTACTTCCAGCTTCAGCAATTTATCGGCTTTTTCCACTTTCCCTGCGGTTAGGATGGTCCCTACCCGGAGATCGAGTTTTGCAAAGTCGTCGTAGACGATAGAAGGTTTGGCGACAGGCTCTTTTGGTTCTTCCGCAATTCCGTCTTTTGCAGCCGGTACAGCGTTCGTCCCTGTCTGATTGGCTGCTTGCGGCTGGTCGCCTGCCGCCTGCCGCTTCTCTTCGGCCAGGGCCGCCTTATGCAGCTCGCTGGCCGCCTGCAGCTTCCCGATCTGCACCTTCACTTCCTCGTCTTCGATCTTCCTGAACAATAATTCCGGCGGTCTTAAGCTATAACCTACGCTCAGGAGCTTCATCTTCCCGGCATTCTCCCAATCCAGCATCTTCTCCACCACCTTCATCAGGTGCAGCATTTTCCGGGCGGTAAAAGGAAGGAAGGGATTAATAAGAATAGCCAGGTTGGCTGTTAGCTGCAGACAGATATGTAAGCAGTTATCAATGAGATGCTGGTTTCCTTCGCTGATAACATCCGCCCCTTTAGGTACTTTTTTCCAGGGCTCTTTTTCCTGCATGTACTTGTTGCCTTTTCGGGCCAGGTCGATCACTTCGAAAAGTGCGTCGCGGAATTTATACTGCTCCAGCAGGCTTTCTACTTTTTTAGCGGTTTCCCCGATCTCCCGGATGATCGTTCTGTCCGTATCATCCATACTATCTGCATGCAGGGGAGGGACTTTACCTTTGCACAATTTGTGCATCAGCACAAAAGCGCGATTGACAAAATTGCCGAAAATGCTTACCAGCTCGCTGTTATTGGCATCCTGGAAGCCTTTCCATGTGAACTCACTATCTTTTGTCTCCGGTGCGATCAGGGTCAGGTAATAACGCAGACTGTCGGCCAGCTGGGTGCCGCCATTCTCTCTATTGATAAAATCATCGATATAATCCTGCATATCCAGCTTCCAGTTGCGGCTGGTGCTCATTTTATCCCCTTCCAGGTTCATGAACTCGTTGGCGGGGACATTTTCCGGCAGGATATTCCCGTGCAGCTTCAGCATGACCGGGAAGATGATGCAATGGAAGACGATATTGTCCTTCCCGATAAAATGTACCAGCTTGGTGTCTTTATCATACCAATAAGGCTTCCAGTCCCTCCCTGTGTCCAGGCTCCACTGACGGGTAGCGCTGATATAACCGATCGGCGCGTCAAACCACACGTATAATACTTTTCCTTCCGCTTCCGGTAAAGGCACTTTCACGCCCCAATCCAGGTCCCTGGTGACGGCCCTGGCCTGCAGACCTCCATCGATCCAGCTTTTGCACTGACCTATTACGGTTGATCTCCAGTCATCCTTATGCTCTTTTAATATCCATTCTCTCAGAAAAGCCTCATGTCTGTCCAGGGGAAGGTACCAGTGTTTGGTAGCCCGCTTTACCGGCGGCTTGCCGCTGAGGGTGCTATGGGGATTGATCAGCATTTCAGGGCTGAGGGAGCTGCCGCAATTCTCGCATTGATCGCCATAGGCGCGGGTATTGCCGCAGACAGGACAAGTTCCCATAATATACCGGTCGGCCAAAAAGGTCTTAGCCTCTTCATCATAATACTGCTCACTCTCCTTCACTTCCAGCTCACCCCGGTTGTTCAGCGCGGTAAAGAACTCCTGCGTGGTCTCGTGATGTATCGGCTCGCTGGTCCGGTGGTAGATATCGAAAGAAATGCCCAGGTCGGAGAAGTTCTGTTTGATCAGCGCATGGTATTTGTCGATAATAGCCCTTGGGGTAGTCCCTTCCTTCATGGCCTGGATAGGAATAGCCGTTCCGTGTTCGTCGCTTCCGCAAATAAAGGCAACGTCCCGTCCCTGAGCCCGCAGGTAACGCACATAAATATCTGCCGGCAGATAGGCGCCCGCCAGATGGCCAATATGTTTCAGGCCGTTCGCATAGGGGAGCGCAGCCGTAATCAAATATCTTTTAGGAGTATTCATCTTAGTAAATTGGTGGCAAATTTACGCCCTTCCGCGCAATAAGGCAAAGCGAAGTCCGGGGATGCCCGGACCGGTCCTCTGATGAGGCTCACTCCTGCAAGGTGAATTCCACCATCGCATTCCGTTTGTAGTCGGTAGACAGGAACAGATTGTAGAGCTTGCCGTTGATGGTCACCTGCATTAAGGCTGTATTGGGGGGGAGCCTGCCCAGGTTTTCAGCGAACAGGACCAGCTTATTTACCGGAAGGCTTCTGTCGATAGGGAGAAGAAGGGTCTTAGGAGAGGCAGTCAGCTTCAGATGTCCGATCAGCAATTCGTTGTTCAGGTACAGGCTGACGGAGTCACCGTCGATCTCTCCGTTATCGTACAGGTCTATTTTAACGGAATCGATCCCCCGTATGGGGATGGTCGCCGCTATGAGGGTCTGGCGGGTGAGCAGCGCCTCATATTGTTTTAACTGGGCGGAATCTTTTTTCTTATGGGTGACCACTATCGGGATAAAGGGAGGCGCTTTTTTCTCCAGGCGGATCACCAGGTCGCCGCCTTTCTGCCCGCTGCCTGCCGGTTCTCTCCAATTGCCTTCCAGCACTTCTTTATGACCGATCCTTTTATAATAAAGGATATAGAAGCTTCCCGCTCTGACGGAGCCGGCATTTACTCCATCGCCGGATCCTGCCCTTCCATCGTCCGGGCTGCCTGTCTCCACCTCCGCCCACGGCGTCATTACCCTGTCACCCCGCACGCTATCCTCCCGGATGGAAAGGATGGAATCCTTGCCGTAATAGCGCCCGCTGACAATGAGATGACGGATCGTATGCGTTTCCGGGACATACCAATGCAATACGCCCCCAAAGGACGAATCCCCGGACGATATGCTCAACACCAGCTTTTGTTTTTTATCGGACAGGTTATTGGTGGCGCTTCCTGTCCATTGCCCTGTAAGATCCTGTGCCCTCAATACCCATCCTGGCCACGGCAATAACAATAAGATTGCCAATAGAAAACGCATGTAGCTAAAAGTAGTAATTTTAGAAACGGCAATATTAATTCAAATGTTAAGATGAACCGAAAAAACTTTCTTTCCTCTGTACTGGCAATAGGCACAAGCATTCCTATTATGAGCAATTCGCGGCGGTTTAACGCAGGGGATCATGGTCTCCTCCCTGAATCTCCTGCCTTCGGGGTTCCGATCTCTCTCCCCGATCCTCTTCCGCTCCGCATCCCCGCCTACCTTGTACCCGGCGACACCATCGCCATTACCTGCCCGGCGGGTTTCATCACCTTAAAAGAGATCCAGCCTTCCGTTCAATTGATAGAAAGCTGGGGGTTTAAAATAAGGGTCGGGGACACTGTGGGAAAAAGAGATTTCACCTTCGGGGGCGCCGATGCAGAAAGAGCTGCCGATATGCAGCAGATGCTGGACGATCCTTCCATAAAAGCCATTCTGTGCGCCAGGGGTGGGTATGGAGCCGTCCATATCATCGATCGGCTGGATTTTAACGGCTTGTCCCGTTATCCCAAATGGATCATCGGCTTTAGCGATATCACCGTCATTCTTTGCCACCTGCATCGCCAGCTGAATATGGCGTCCATTCATTCCAAAATGTGCAACAGCTTCCCGGATGACTGGTCGAAAGCCGAGCCGATCCAGGCGCAATCAATCCTCTCCATACGGCTGGCGCTCACCGGGGAAAAGATGCACTATGATATTCCCCCGCATGAAAAGAACAAAGCAGGATCGGCAGAAGGGCCCCTGGTGGGCGGTAATCTGAAGACGATCGAGACGCTGGCAGGCACGCACTCGGATATAATTACTGCGGATAAGATCTTATTCGTCGAAGACACCGGCGAATATCTCTATAGTATCGACCGCATGTTCTGGCACCTGGAGCGTACCGGCAAATTATCTTCTTTGAAAGGACTGATCATCGGAGGCTTTAAAGTAAAACCCGATGACCCCGGTGAAGAATTTGGCCGGACGCTTTACGACATCGTCCTGGACAGGGTGAAACCCTATGACTATCCCGTCTGCTTCGATTTTCCTGTAGGCCATCAAAAGAATAATTTCGCTCTGAAGGTTGGGATGCCGCATACCTTATCAGTACAGGCTGGCCAGGTAAAATTAATGGAGAAATCCGGTCTATAATTCGCCGGAACTATCATTTTTAACCCACATTTGGCGAAGTATAAATAACGAAGAATTTGAAAAGATCAATAACCATGAACGCCTTGTTTAAATAATCAGCATGATAAAAATACCTCCTTACCTCCGCCCGGGCGATACCATTGCCATCGTTTGCCCCGGAGGTTACATGCCTTCCGAAAAGGCACAGACTTGTATCGACACCCTATGGGATTGGGGATACACTCCGCGGATAGGCAAGACCCTGGGAGGGGATTCTTCCAATTATTTTGCCGGCACGGATAAGGAAAGACTGACGGATTTGCAGGAAATGCTGGACGATCCGTCTGTAAAAGCCATTCTCTGCGGCCGGGGCGGTTATGGCATTGGCCGTATCATCGAACGGATCGACTTCTCCCGGTTCGAAAAAGACCCCAAATGGATCATCGGGTTCAGCGACGTCACCGTGTTGCATGCACATATTTATTCGAATTATAAAATAGCGACTCTTCATGCGCCCATGGCGGGCGCTTTTAACGAGGGAGGGGCCAGCCAGGAATATGTTCAGTCCCTTCGCCATGCCCTGGAAGGAAAGTCGGCGAAGATCCACTGCCCCGCGCACCCCTTCAATCGCAAAGGAGAGGCGGTGGGAGAATTAGTAGGGGGTAATTTATCCTTACTGGCACACCTGACAGGCACTTCTTCCGAAATAAAGACAAAAGGGAAAATTTTGTTCCTGGAAGATGTGGGAGAATATCTCTATAATATTGACCGTATGTTGTACCAGCTCCGGCGGGGTGGTAAGCTGGACCGGCTGGCCGGCCTCATTATCGGTGGTTTTACAGAGATGAAGGATACCCAGCGGCCCTTCGGTGAATCCATTGAGGAGATCATCCGGGACATCGTGAAAGAATATGACTATCCCGTCGCCTTCGGATTTCCCGTCAGCCATGGTAAAGAAAATTACACGCTGAAAGTGGGGATGGGTCACAAGCTGAAAGTGGGTAAGAATAAGGTAATGCTGGAAGAATAACGACGGTCCGTGCCTATCAATGGCCGCAGTTTTATTAATGCAGCTTCCTGCATTCCTCTTCCAGCACTCCTGTTATCAATGCAGGCGCAGGTCCCCACTTTTTTATCGAAACGTCCGATAATAAGGGATAGCGGGAGCTCATTCCCCCGATCTCTCCTGTTGTCAGCGCCATGACGATCTTATCGATCTTCGTATGCCGGATTACGTAGGAGCAGAGGATGCAGGGCTCATGGGTGGTATATAGGATACAGCCGGAAAGATCCTGACGCTGAAGGAGAGCCGTAGCCTGCCGGATCGCCTCCACTTCCGCATGATAGGTGATATCGTTATGGGTTTTCCCTCCTTCCATTCCTTTTGCGATTATTTGACCGTCCCGGACAAGAACAGCGCCAACAGGAGGATCGCCCCGCTGTTTGGCAATAAGCGCAAGCTCTATGCAGGCCCTCATGAAAAATTCATCTCCCTTCCCGACTCCGGATTCATCCTCTTTGCCGGATTCTTTGTTAGCTCCCCATTCATTCCCCTTGCCGGACCCTTCCCCGGCTCCTTTGAATATAGCCATATTAAGCACATTTTATATAGCTGCAAATTATACAAAGTTTTCTCTCTCAATGATTTCCGTCCAACCTGCACAAACTTTATGGCCTGATGATTGTATGGTTCAGTTGTTATCTGATAAAAAAATAACGACACCTCCATTTTTTTTAATCTTAATTTCTTTTATGAAAAGAATAGCGAACATTGCGATCCTTTCGTTCACAAGTACTTTATTATTAGTTAGTTGCGTCCCCACGAGGAAATGGAAAGCTTCCGAAGCAGCCCTACAATCCGCGAGGAGTGATAGTGCGAGACTGGCCGGCCAGGTCTCCGACCTGCAGTCAAATGTCGGGCAATTAAAGCAACAGATCGGGGATTTGGATAAAAAGATCAATGATCTCAACAACCAGGCCGGAGCCTTATCAACGGACGCCGCTGACAAGGCCTCGCGGTTGAATAAGACCCAGGAGCAGCTGATCGAAGAACGGAGACGGTTACAACAGCTGCAGGCCCTGATGGATCAGCAGAAAAAAGCCACCCAGGAGATCCGCAAAAAAATGAGCGATGCGCTTGTAGGCTTTAACTCGAACGAGCTGACCGTCGCTATCAAGAACGGCAAGGTATATGTCAGCCTGTCGGAGAATCTTTTGTTCCCTTCCGGCAGCGCGGTGGTAAATCCGAAGGGTAAAGACGCCCTGTCTAAACTGGCCGATGTATTGAATGTCAATCCGGATATTACGGTAAATATCGAAGGGCATACCGATTCCATTCCTATCCGCGGACGGTATAAGGACAATTGGGATCTCAGCACGGCCCGCGCCACTTCTATCGTGCGCATATTGACCATCGACTATAAAGTCGACCCTATGCGGGTTATTGCATCCGGACATAGCCAATACGATCCTGTGCAGAGCAACAGCACTCCGGATGGAAGGGCCCTCAACAGAAGGACGGAGATCATCCTCTCGCCCAAGCTGGATGAACTGTTCAAGTTGCTGGAGACAGGTTCCGGGAATTAATGGATAGCTGACATCGCGGGAATTAATGGATAGCTGACATCGAATGAATAGCTGACATCATCGGTTCCTCAAAATAGAAAAGCCCCTTGCAGCGTATGCAAGGGGCTTTTTATGAATCGATTTTTAATTACCGGGTGGAGGCACCACTTCGTAGGCATCCTGGCCATCCTGTGAGATGGGCTGGTAATACACATTGTTGTAGACCAGCAGCTGTTGATCATTCACATCCTGTTCGACGGCGCCGACAGGCACCTGGGTAATTACAGCTCCGGGGGGAGCATCCACCACCTGGTAGCCCTGGTCGGTATTGACATAAAAAGCGCCCCCATAGTAATAAAAAGTATCATTCCCTACCATGGTCGTCTCATATCCTTCGGGCAAAGAGCCGATAACGGCTCCTATCGGTGGAGGAACTACGGAATAACCGCCGGCGGAAGGAGCGTAATAACTGCCATCTTCATAATAATAACGTTGGTTTGCTATCGAAATGGCTACAGCATCGGCTGCGAGGGAAGCGAGGAAGAAGCCCACGGGATGCCAATTGGCTCCCCAATATGAAGGCCGGAAAGGATGGTAATAATAGGGATGAATTCCCCGGTAGCCGCCGGTATGGTATACGTTTACATTCTCGTGTACATTCCCCCGTCCGCGGTTATTGATATTCTCATGCATATGTACATTTACATTCTCATGAACATTTGCAGGCCGGTTGAAATCATGATTGCCGAAATTCCGGCTTCCCCCGTTAATGCTTTCAGGCCGTGGCGCAGGGCTGGGCCTGTTGAAGTCGGGCTGCCGGGTTGGCTGTTGCGGCCGGCTCGCTTGCTGCTGCGGACGACTGGGGGCCGGCTGCGGCCGGCTGACAGCCGGGCGGGGGGCTTCCATGCGGGGTGCGGGGGCGGCCGATCTGCCGCCGCCAAAGCTGCCGTGGTTAAATCGCTGCGCCATAACGAGCCGGGGACAACCTGCCAGCACCAGGATGAGGAGCGAACCTGTCAATTTATCAAAAAAAGAATTTTTCATGATGGAGAGTTAATAGAGTAATGATTTATTTTTTTGAGGATAAGGGCGCCAGCTTGATCTTCTTTGCTTTCGGAGGAGCGGAAAAATTAAACAAGGCATCCGGCAGCATGGGATTCACCTGCCAGTCGGTAAGCACAGCCTCATACTGGGGGCTCAATTCTTTACCTGTATAGATGATCACCATCTTGAGGGGCAAGGTAAAGGCATCATTGGAGATCCAGAATTGAAAAGTTTTATCGCTGGCTGTCCCTGCAATATGAAAACATTCCTTTCCATCCACTTTGGTGAGACCAAGATAGACAAGGGCCTTCGATTCAGCCAAAATATCGTCCACAAATCCCGGATAAAAGAAGTCGGCGCCGGAAAACTCGATCCCGTAAAGCTTGTTCACCGTATCGATCATCTCCATAATGGAAGCCGGGATCCGGATCTGGCCATATTGATTCTTGTCCATGGAATAGTAGCTGAGCGTCTCCCCGTCATAGACAAAATCCCTGCTGCCTTTATCACCTTCCGACCGGATCAGTAATTTATCGGGCCCGTGCAGGAATAATTGTTCTTCGTCGGAATGTTTCACCAGTCCCAGCTCCTTGCTTCTGATATCGTAGTTTGATCGTATCGTAACACTACAGGAGCTGAGATCGCCGATCATGGCGCTCATTTTATCCAGGATAGTGACGGCTACCGTATCGATCTTGCGTGTTTGCGCCTGTATCCCGGCGGATACGGCCATAATGAGGAAACTAAAAAAGATTTTTTTATACATGGTTCTTCATTTTTGAATTTACCCGTGCAAGTTGTAAAAAAAATACTCATATATACGAGAAAAATCTGGTTATTGAATCGTTAATGGCTGTTCCGGAGTGCCTGGAACTCCCCGCAGTCCCTCATAAAAAGGAGGGCCACCGTCGGGTGGCCCTCCTCATGTGTATGCCCTGGCTTAGGGGCCTGCTATTGGTTATGCTCCCACCGGTTCCTGGTGTCTCACGCCCGCCATGGCGTCTTCCACATTCACGCCCAGCGCCTGCGCTACCGCCATTCCCAGCCCGATATCGGCCCGGAAGAAATGGCATAACTGCCTGTTGATGATATCTCCCCGTTTGGGGCCTGCGATCCCGCTCATCGCTCCTGCAATATTGCTGACAAGATTCTTCTTATCCTGCGTGGTCAGCACTTCGCGATAGAAAATACCAGGTTGCGTATAATGATCATTCTCCCCTTCTCCATTCCGGTCATACCAGTCTGCGACATTGCTGTCCAGCTCCATCGGCAAACCTTTGTATTTTTCATCCGGGCGAATAGTATCGAAGCTATTCGGATAATAATTGGGATTGCTGTCGCCATTACCATCTATCCGCATTTGACCGTCCCTTTCGTAATTGTTGACGGCATAGGGGCAGCGATTCACCGGGATCTGCTCATAATTGGCCCCCAGGCGATAACGATGCGCATCGGGATAGGAGAGCAGTCTTCCCTGTAACATCTTGTCCGGGGAATAATTGATCCCATCCACCACATGTGCGGGAGCGAAAGCAGCCTGCTCTACCTCGGCAAAATAATTCTTCGGCACTTCGTTCAATTCCAGCTCTCCCACATCGATCAGCGGGAAATCCTTTTGCGACCAGGTCTTGGTAAGATCGAAAGGATTGAAGCGATAGCTCTTTGCCTGTTCCAATGTCATCACCTGGATCTTAACATGCCATTTCGGGAAATCCCCCCGGTCGATGGCCTCCACCAGGTCGCGCTGGGCGAAATCGGGATCTTCTCCTTTCATCTTTGTCGCTTCGTCGTTGGTGAAATTCTTAATGCCCTGGGCCGTCTTGAAATGGAATTTCACCCATACCTTTTCATTCTTGTCGTTGATCAGGCTGAAGGTGTGGCTGCCAAAACCATGCATATGACGGTAGCCATAAGGCGTTCCCCGGTCGCTCATCAGGAACATCACCTGGTGCAGGCTCTCCGGGTTCAGGCTCCAGAAGTCCCACATCATGGTGGGGCTTTTTGTGTTGGTGCGGGGATCCCTTTTTTGCGTATGAATAAAGTCGGAAAACTTCTTGGGATCCTTGATAAAAAAGATGGGTGTGTTATTGCCTACCAGGTCCCAGTTACCCTCTTCGGTATAGAACTTCAGGGCAAATCCCCGGGGATCTCTTTCCGTGTCGGCCGAACCTTTTTCTCCGCCCACGGTGGAGAAGCGGAGGATGGTACGTGTTTTCTTGCCAATTTCGCTGAATAATTTAGCGCGGGTGTACTTTGTAATATCATGCGTCACCGTAAAAGTGCCATAGGCGGCGCTGCCTTTTGCATGCACTACCCGCTCAGGAATGCGCTCGCGGTTGAAATGCGCCATCTTCTCATGAAGAATAAAATCCTGTAATAGCAGAGGCCCTCTGGGCCCTGCGCTCTGTGTATCCTCATGATGATAATAAGGAATACCGGAGGCCGTCGTTAGTTTTTTTTCTTCGCTCATAATATTTGATTTTAAAAGTGAGTGATTAATGTCTGTGAACTTCGGCCTATGGGCCTTGTTCCTCACCGGGCTCCTCCCGGTGAGGAAAACGGAAGTTCCGTTATTTTTTCCGATTGGTATCATCGATTAATTTTATCTTTACATAGATTTAATCTATACATTATGACTTTTATTCAGCTGGAATATATCGTAGCCGTAGACACCTATCGTCATTTCGCCACGGCCGCCGGGCATTGTTTTGTAACGCAGCCCACCCTGAGCATGCAGGTGCAGAAACTGGAAGAGGAGCTGGGGATAAAAATATTCGACCGCAGCAAGCAGCCGGTAATCCCTACGGAGGCCGGGTGCGAGCTGATCGGCCAGGCAAGGAAGATACTCTCGGAAAAAGACGTTGTAGGCGAGATCGTCCAGGCCAGGAAAGGCGTCCTTACCGGGGAGCTGCGCATCGGCATTATCCCTACCCTGGCGCCCTACCTGCTGCCCTTATTCGTACAGGGCTTTACGGCAAAATATCCCCAGATCAAGCTGGTGGTGAATGAATTGACAACAGAGCTGGTAGTGGCGAGATTGCGGGAGGGAAGGATCGATGTAGGGATACTGGTCACCCCGCTGCAGGAGAACGGGATCCGGGAGCACGTACTTTTTTATGAGGAATTGCTGGTGTATGTATCCCGTAAGAATGCGGCCTATAAAAAGCATTATATGCTGGCGCAGGACATCGATCCCAACAAATTATGGCTGTTGGAAGAAGGGCATTGTTTTCGCTCCCAGATCGTCCGGCTCTGCGAATTAAGGAAGGCGAGCAAGGAAGGAAGCCATTTTGACTATGAGGCAGGCAGCCTGGAGACGCTCAGGCGGATGGTGGAGCTGAATGACGGGATCACCATTTTACCGGAACTGGCTGCCATGGACCTCTCCCGCAGACAGCTGGAGCTGGTGCGACATTTCAAACGACCGGCCCCTATGCGGGAAGTGAGCCTGGTCGTTCACCGCGACTTTGTCAAACAACGGCTGGTCAATGCGCTGAAGGAAGAGATCATCAAATCCGTGCCTGAAAAGGTCCGGCAGAATAAGAACCAGAACGTTATTCCGATATAAAATAATTTTTGACTTTTTAGTCTTCGCCTTGTAGCTTGCAGCCCACTATGGGGATAAAAAGTACATTGCTGAAGATACTGGGGGAAAAAAGATATTTATCCCTGCTGGCAGGAACTTTTCAACGGTTATATCCGACGGGATGGCTGGGCCTTAATTACCAGGATGTCTATTTCCTTAGGAACATCATTGAAAAGGGGGCTTATTGTGCAGACATCGGAGCGCACCTGGGCTATTACACGCTTGAATTGAGCCGGCTTGTGGGCGCCTCCGGAAAAGTAATCGCCGTCGAGCCTATGCCGAAATTCAACTATACCCTGAGCCAGCTTTTGCAGCGCAAAAAGGCGGTTAATGTCACCCTCTGCCAGGTGGCGCTGGGAGGGGAAGGCGAATATGTGGAAATGGGAATTCCCCGGGTGGGCAACGTTAAACGGTTTGCCTATGCCCGCGTCATGAAATACAGCGAACATTTTCAATATGTCGAATCGGTAAAAGTGAAGAATGAATCCGGCGATCATTTGTTCAAGGCCCTGCCCCGGCTAGACTTCATTAAATGCGACGTGGAGGGATTGGAAGTGCCCGTATTCTCTTCCATGCTGGCAACGCTGGGCGTCCATCATCCCATCCTTCTCTGCGAGCTGGTGGATAAGAGCGAACGGATCCGGTTTTTCGAGATGGTCAGTCCCCTGGGTTACCAGGCTTACCGCCTGGAAAAGGGGCGGCTCTATTTGCTGGATGTACACTCAGATGATAAGGCCATTTCCCATAATCACTATTTCATCCCTGCCTTTCACCAGGAAAGGCTTCGGCATCTTATCAGCTTATAGTTTACAGCTAATGGCTTGCAGCCAGCAGCTTATCCAGCGCCTGCCGGAATGGCAAAAAATCGCGCAGGTCATGATGTCCCCCGCCTTCGATCGTAATGAATTCATCTCCGGGTTTTAGTAAAGGCTTTAGCCGGGCCGCATTGCCATAGGGGATCAGCCAGTCATTGCTGCCGTGGAAAATGGTGATGGGCGCCGTAACGGCCGGCAGATAAGTATTGGTAGGAAAATGATAATGCAGCATACTGCCCAATGGATAGACCGGAAAATAACGGCGGGCCATGGATTCCATGCTGAAATAAGGGCATTCCAGGATCAGCCTCCGGCAATCCCTGACAGACGCAAGCTCCGCTGCGATCCCCGTACCCAGGCTTTTCCCATAAAGGATGATCTGGGCCGGTTGCCACCGGCTTCTCGCCAGCTTATAGAACTGCAGTGCGTAATCGTAAAGTTTCTGTTCGCTGAGCTTGCCTGTGCTCTTGCCATATCCGGGATAATCCAGCATCCAGACCTCATAACCTTTGCTGGTAAAATCGGCAGCATACCGGGCATACCAGCTGATGTTGCGCCGGTTCCCGTGGAAATAGAGCACCACGCCCCGGGCCGGGCTGTCGGGGGGCCGGAACTTTGACTCTCCCGCAGCCCTGAAATCCTGGTGATCGGTCGCCTTGAACTCTATAATATTCAGGTTCGTCTCCTTATCATAGGGAAGGTTGACTTCCGTATACGGCTGCCCGAAATCATAGGTTACATTCCGGTCCACAGCTACCGGATGGAAGAGAAGGGCCTCCTGGCCATAATAAAAGGCGATGCCAATTATACAATAGAGAAGGAGGATGACCTTGACCCACCGGCCCCATTTTGTTCGCAGGAAGGAAGGGCGGCGGCCGCCGGAAGTCGCATCGGTCGCTGTCGTCACTCCATCGCCCGGTTTATCGGTTGTGTTGTTCATGATTATTATACGATCACGTGCTGATCGGGACATCGCATGTGCAGGATCGGCAGCTTTCTACTCCGTATCCGTCCTTTTGAGATTGAAATTCGGCACCGGTGAAATGATCAGCGGGAATTTTTCGATCGTCACATTGGAAGGGTCCAGACCAAAGCCTCTTTCTTCAGACAGGCTCAGCTCTTTCAGCCAGAAATATAATTTCATGACCACCCGCTCGAAGAAAGGCAGCTCATTATCCTGGCTCAGGTATTTTTCCATGACGATGAACTGGAAATCACCCACCACATTATTCCGTTCCAGCGATTCATAACGGCTGGTGATATTCACCTCCCTGTTATTCACCAGGTCTTCCACCACCTTCCGGAACATCAGGTTGATCTTCGGCTCAATACGGAAACCCAAACGGAACTCTACCCGGATGATATCATTGGGGATGATATGGTCTACGGAATATTCTGCGGTATAAGGGTCATCCAGGGTGTCCACATGGACGAACCAATAAATATCCGATCGCTTGGGCTTCTTATTCAGAATAGAGTAGATGATCTTATGCTCGATCTCCTTCGGATTATTGGCGCTGGTCATGTATACCAGGTGCGTGGCATATTTCACGATGCTGCGGTCATTGCTCAATTCCTGTATCTGCGGGATGTAATTCTCCATCCGGACGAACTCCACGTACCGGTTTTTGATCTTACGGGCCCTGTACCAGACATACATCACTACGAAAAGCCCTCCCCCCACGATCAGGGTGACAAACCCGCCATGGGGGAATTTGTCCAGGTTGGCGAAGAGAAAGCTCAGCTCGATGCTAAGGTACACGGCCAGGTATAGATAGATGAGCGGCCGCTGCGTCCGGCGGGATACCAGGTAATTGGCAAAAAGGATGGACGTGGCCAGCATACACAGCGTGATAGCCAGTCCATAAGCCGCCTCCATATGAGAAGAGCTGCGGAAATACAAGGTGATCCCGACGCAGCCGATGAATAACATGAAATTGATGGCCGGTATATAGGATTGGCCCCTTTCTTCTGTAGGGTAGCTGATGCGCAGCTTGGGCCAGAGGTTCAGCCGCATGCTCTCGCTGATCAGGGTGAATGACCCCGTGATCAGGGCCTGGCTGGCGATAATAGCGGCTGCCGTGGCGATAATGATCCCGGGCACGACAAACCAGGCTGGCATAATATTATAAAAGGGATTTCCCAGGTTGGTATCGAAGACCCTGCCCCGGTACTGGGCAAGCAGCCAGGCGCCCTGTCCGAGATAATTCAGGATGAGGCAGGTCTTTACATAGATCCATGAAATGCGGATATTCCCCCGGCCGCAATGGCCGAGGTCGGAATAGAGGGCTTCCGCCCCTGTTGTACAGAGGAAGACCGCTCCCAGTACCCAAAAACCCTTGGGGTAGTTGGTCAAAAGCTCGATGGCATAATAGGGGCTGAGCGCCTTGAAGATACCCAGGTCATCCAGCAGGTGGCTGGCGCCAAGGGCGCCCAGCATGAAAAACCAGATGAACATGATGGGGCCAAATAACTTGCCGATCGACTCTGTCCCGAATTGCTGGAGGAAAAAAAGGACCACCAGGATCCCCAGAACGATATAGACGATGGTGGATTGGTCGATATACCGGAAGGCCGGCATCTGTCGCAGACCCTCGATGGCAGAAGTGACGGAGATGGGCGGAGTGATCATTCCATCCGCCAGCAGGGCGGCCCCTCCGATCATGGCCGGTAATACCAGCCATCTCTTCTGACGGCGTACCAGCGCATACAGGGAAAAAATGCCTCCTTCCCCGTTATTATCGGCTTTAAGGGTCAGCCAGACATATTTTATGGTGGTTTGCAGCGTCAATGTCCAGATGATACAGGATAAAGCGCCCAGTATCAGCTTCTCTTCGATGATCCGGCCGTGAATGATAGCGTTTAGAACGTAAAGGGGGGAGGTTCCGATGTCGCCGTAAATAATTCCTAACGCAATAACGAGGCTTGCGAATTGTACTTTGTTGATCTGTTTGCTCACAAATGAGGCTATTTAGTATTTGCGCTTACGGCCGGCGAACCCGGGATTCGCTCTACAGCACCAATGCACAAAAGCACAAAGGTATAGTGAAAACGATAAACAAGGCCAAGCATTTTACAGGACCTTATAATTTTATAAAATTTTAATATTTGCCCCCCGTTTTTGGACTCCGGTCTTTTGCGGACATCCTGCCTTCCTGCTTTCCATTACTCCGTCAGGCTTCCCGGATGCCCTTGCCGGTCCCCCGCCCCGGTACGTCCCCCGGATTACCGCCCGGATTGTCCCCTGGATTGCTGGCCGGTAGTTAGCTGGTAGTTAACAGCTTGTACCTTTTAGCTATCCATAACACCTATCAAACAAACTTTTAGCTATCTTACATGATAAAGTAAATCTATCATTTTCAAGATCCGCGTTTCAATGATATCCCTTCCAAAAAGACAAGAACGATTAGCTATGAACAGAATGCTGTCCCTGCTACTGGTATCGCTCCTGATAACACCCTGCCTGCTGAAAGCTCAACAGATCACCTATACGGAGCCTGAACGGGAGGATAGCCGGCGGACCAATTTTGAGATCATCGGTAAGATCAATGGTAATTTCCTGGTATACAAGAACAACAACTCCAGTAGCGCCATCAGTATATATGATGGTAATATGAAGCTTGTTCAGCGGGTCCCTCTTGCTTTTATGCCGGATAAATACATCAATGTCGACTTTGTAGCCTATCCGGACTATTTCTATATGATCTATGAACACCAGCGTAAGAGCATTATCCATTGCACAGCCGTTAAGCTGGATGGAATGGGGCAAAAGATAGGAGAGCCCCTCGATCTGGATACGACCCAGATCGGGTTTGCCGCTAATAATAAGATCTATACCACCGTGGTCAGCGATAACAAGCAGCGGATCATGGTTTTCAAGATCAATAGCAAAAACCCCAAAAGCTTCCTTTTCACCACGTTCTTATTCGATTCCCAGCTGGGGTTGGTAGACAGGCATCGCATTTTCCTTCCCATGGAAGACAAAAACGAGCTGTTCACTGATTTTCTGCTCGATAATGAAGGGCAAATGGTATTCGGAAAATTCCTGCGCAGCGGCAGCAATGACTTTATTTCCAGGGTTGCCGTCGTTACCAAGTCTGAGAAAGCGGACAGTTTTACGGTAAAGGATATGGGCTCTGCTGACCGGATCCTGGATGAGATCAAGATAAAGGTGGATAACAATAACAAGCGTTATATCTTTACCGGGTTCTACTACAAACAGAAGAAAGGGAATATCGAAGGGCTCTATACCGTAGTATGGGATAAGGCGACCAACCTCCGCTCAAAAGAGACCCTGACCATCTTCACGGACGAGCTCCGGGCCCAGGCGAAAAGCACGGATGCCAACCTGAAAATGGCTTTCAATGACTATTTTATCAAACATATCATCACCAAAAAAGACGGCGGTTACCTGCTGGTGAGCGAATCGCTATACACCACCTCCCGCGGCAATATGTTCAATCGCTGGGACTATATGTATAATCCCATGTACGGGCCGGGCGGATTTTATTCCCCCTATTATTACAGCCCTTATTATAATCCCTGGAACCGCAACTACGGCAATTATGCTACCCGTTATCATGCGGAAAATATCATGGTCCTTTCTTTCGATGCGACCGGCAATATGGATTGGAGCGCGATCATTCCTAAAAGCCAGTTCGACGATGAAACGGAGAACCTGATCTCCCATCAAATGTTCAATACGGGGGGGGAGCTCCATTTCCTGTTCAACCAGTACGAACGCCGGAATATGCTGCTCAACGACCAGAGCGTCGCCCCCGATGGAAAGGTCACCCGTTATCCCACGCTGAAGAACCTGGATAAGGGATATGATTTCATGCCCAGGTATGGCAAGCAGGTCAGCGGCTGGGAATCTATCGTCCCCTGCCTTTACAGGAACTATCTTTGTTTCGCAAAACTTGATTTCTAAAACCTGAACCCCGGTGATCGGTATCTTCAAACAGAAAAATCCCGGCAATGCCCTGATATTATTGGTATATGCCCTGGTATTGAAATTTTCGATGTTCCTGCATCCGGTGGCGCCCGTCCTGCACCCGGAGGACAATTACCTTTACAGGCTCATCCTGCATGGCCTGGATTCCCTTTTTAATCATATCCCCCTTTTATATGCTATTCTGACCTTCCTGATCCTTTTTACACAGGCCACCCTGTTCAACAGGATCTGTAATCATAACAAACTATTTCCCAAGCCGAATTTTCTTCCCGGCATGGCGTATATCCTTATTACGTCCCTGCTGCCGGACTGGGGGCATTTTTCCGCCCCCCTGCTGATCAATTCGATCATGATCTGGATCTGGTATCGTATGATCGATCTGTATAACAGCAGCCGGCCGGGCTCTGCTATTTTCAATATCGGGATATGGACGGGTATTGTCTCCCTGTTATATATCCCGGCCATGGCCTTCCTGCTCCTGGTCCTTTTCGGGCTGATCACGATGCGGCCCTTCCGCATCCGGGAATGGTTCGTGGGCCTGCTGGGCTTTACTTTTCCCTATTATTTCCTTTTCATTGTGCTGTACCTGACAGGGAACTGGAGCTGGAAGAACATCGTCCCGCATATCGTTTTCACCATCCCTGCCATGCCCTCTTCCATCTGGATCAGCCTGGGCATGCTCTGGCTGATAGTCCCTTTTATACTGGGCGGTTATTATGTACAGAACAACCTGAATAAAGTGCTGATACAGATCCGGAAAAGCTGGAGCCTGCTGTTATTATTTCTCCTGGTAGCCGTCGTCATTATCCTGATCAACCGCGCCGATTCTTACGAGAACTGGATCGTAATGGTGGTCCCTTTTGCTGCCTTTCATGCAGCTGCCTATTACTACCCGGCCCGTAAGACGGGACCCCTCGTATTACATTGGTTAATAGTCGCCTATATCATTGCCACGAATTATTTCATCTGAATTTTCCCCGTTCCGGGGAATAGAGTTAATTTTGTGCTGCTCCGGCAGTACAGATTGGTGCTGCCTTAGCTGTACAAAATATATTTATACATGAAGTTTGGAGTAGTCGTTTTCCCGGGTAGCAATTGCGATCGTGACATGCAGGATGCCCTGCAATATGACCTTGACCAGGAAGTCATCATGTTATGGCATAAAGATACTGACCTCAGCCGGTTCTCTACGGAAGATTGTATTGTACTGCCCGGGGGGTTCTCTTACGGTGATTACCTCCGCTGCGGAGCTATCGCCCGTTTTAGCCCGATCATGCAGAGCATCATGGAATTTGCCGGAAAAGGTGGCAAGGTGCTGGGGGTCTGCAACGGGTTCCAGATCTTATGCGAATCTCATTTACTGCCCGGAGCCCTGCTCAGAAATGCCAATCAGCAATTTATCAGCAGGAATATATGGCTGCGCGGGGAAGGCGATCAGGGAAAGCCCCTGATGATCCCCATTGCCCATGGAGAAGGCAGGTATTATGCCGACGGGAAAATACTCGATGAGCTGGAGGCAAATGGCCAGGTGATCTACCGTTATGCGGACGAAAAAGGAGAAGTCAACGCCGCCGGCAATCCCAATGGCTCCCTGCGCAATATTGCCGGGATCTGTAATAAGACCCGCAACGTTTTTGGAATGATGCCTCATCCTGAACGCGCCTGCTCGGAAGCCCTCGGGAATATAGACGGGAAGGCCATTCTAAAAACCCTTTTTATCCAGCAAAAAGAGCAGCCTGCCAGCCTGGAAGCCGGGTTTGCACA
>JAATFV010000244.1 GCA_015655015.1 Chitinophagales bacterium
CCGGGCATTTGGGCAATGCATTGTCTTATAGTACGCCCGGCACGGTCAGGAACCCGGACCTGCAGGTGGAGACTTCCAAAGAATTCGAGGCCGGTACGGATTTTTCCATTGCCTTCTCCAAAGGAGGCCGTTGGCTGAGCGGACTCGATGCCTCCTTCAGCTATTGGACGCGTAAAACAGACAATGCCATCTATGCGGTAAGCGTGCCTCTTTCCACCGGCAGCACGACGGAATATGAAAATGCCATCGGGCTCTCCTCTCACGGATACCAGTTCCAGCTCAATCTGCCGGTATTGAAATCGGAGTCTTTCACCTGGAATTTCACCACTAATTTCAGTCACCAGACCTCGGTCATCAATTCGATCAACGGGGCCGCCAATATCATTCTGGCCACGAGCGGAGGAAATACGGCCCTCTCGCTGTCCCCGGGCTCGAAGATCGGCCAGATCTATGGCAAGAAGGCCTTCCGGAGCCTGGACCAAAAGAGGCAGGATGGCACAAGTTATATAGATAAAGCGGATTACGGGAAATACGAAATGGTCGACGGCCGGGTGGTGGACACTGCGACGAAAGGCATCCAGTTCACCAATGAGTCCTATTCATTCGGGGATCCCAATCCTAAATTCAATGTTTCGTTCATCAATAGTTTCACATATAAGAGCTTCCTTAGCTTCGCTTTTCAATTCGACTGGATCTACGGCAGCCACCTGTATAATCAGACCAACGAATGGATGTACCGTGATGGGATCAGCGGGGATTTCGACAAGCCGGTGACCATCAATGGACAGCATGCCGCCTATACCGCCTATTACCGGAGCGCCTATTCCGATATGTGGGGAAGCCAGAATGGGGATAGGGACGGGACCCATGATTATTACTATGAGGGGGCATCTTTTCTGCGACTGCGGAATGTATCGATCGGTCTGGATTTTGCCAGGCTGTACAACATTAAATACTTCAAAAAATTGCAGCTGGTATTCACCGGAAGGAATATCCTCACGGTGACGAAATACAGCGGGTTTGATCCGGAGATCAGCTCCGGCGGGTCCAACTCTTCCTATGACAGGGGGGTGGATCAGTATTCCATGCCGAACAATAAGACATACGCTATCGGGCTGAACGTTGGTCTATAAGTAAACAACAAACGAATAAAGATGAAAAATACAAACCGGACTATCATATATATAATTGTTTTAGCAGGCATGCTGTCCTGCAAAAAAAAACTGGAAATCGGGGACCCCAATGCCGCCACGATCGAGGCTAACGTCTCCAATGAGCAAGGCATCATAGCGCTGGCCGCAGGGGGGGTGTATACCAATGGTTTTTCAAACTACTTCTGGCTGCCCTATGCCTATACGGAACTGATGGGAGATATGATCTGCGATCAGTCCGCCAACCAGCTCACCAACCAGATCGGCATACCCGATTACGTGATCCTGGACGATGGCTCGACGATTACCAATACAGCCCCTTCCAGGACGGTGGTGAGGCTCAACAATACCCGGTCATCGACGGGTACCGGGAACAATGCCTTTTACTATCAATGGGCGGGCATGTACGCCATGAACAATACCATCAATACCGTACTGGAGCTGGTGGATAATATCGGATTCGCCGGCGATAAAGCGACCAGGGCCAATACTATAAAAGCCTGGTGTTATTGGTGGAAGGGGTATGCATATGCGCAGATCGGAACTTTATATTATTCAGGGTTGATCAACGACGTGTCCGGCGCCACCAACAACCATTATGTGATAAAGGACAGCATCATCGCCGAGTCGAACAGGAATTTCAATAAAGCCGCTGCGATCCTGCAGTCCATTACGGGTACGGATGATTACAACGCCGTACTGGGCAAGCTGATACCGGAGTTCTGCCAGGTGGGGAACGGCGGTGTGCTTACGCCGGTGATGTGGATCCATAACATCAATACGATGCTGGCGCGCAACATCCTGCTGAATAAGCTGTCTCCATTCGTGAAAGGCGATCCCGATGCGACGATCTCCGGAGCATCCATGACTACAATGACCCCTGCAGACTGGAACAATGTCCTGGCCCTGGCCGGAAACGGCATTCAGCAGGGGGATTATGTATTCACGGGCAGGACAACGACGACCAACGGTTTTTTTGCCGCCAGCGGAGGATCAGCGGCTGCATACTCTATAGGCCCTTCTACTTCTGCGCAGTATGAGATCAGCGAGCGGTTCATCCAGAGCTTTACAGCCGGGGACAAACGGCTGTCGAATAATTTTTACGATTCCATCCATTTGATCAACCAGGTAGGCGGCTTTACGTACAGTACGCGATGGAGCCTGGTGGATGGCGGCAACGGGCAGAGCGGCGTCTATTCTTATGCCTCGCGGGACGTGGGTGCATATGAGCTGTTCCTTGCCGGCAGTTATGAAGAGAATCAATTGATGCTGGCGGAGGCTAATATCCGGAAAGGAGATCTTAATACGGGGCTGGCTTACGTAGATGCGGTACGGGATTACCAGGGCGCGGGCATCGCGGATGTAGCCAATACACCGGCCGGATCGTCCATGGCGCTGGCCCTGAATGAGGTAGTGAAGGAACGGAGGGTAGCGCTGGCTTTCCGCAACATCTCTTTCTATGATCTGAGAAGGTGGGGATGGACCTATGACATCACCAGGGGCGGCGGCAGCTTCGGCAATATCGTTTTTACAGCGGACGGTGTGGTGAATACGAATGCTACCCTGAATTATGATTTTATGGATTACTGGGATGTCCCTGCGGACGAGTCGCAATTGAACCCGGCTTCGTCAGAAAGCGCCGGCGTTCTGAACCCCAATTACCCCTAAACAATTAAAAACTAAACGTTATGTTTGTACACATAAGCTTAATCTATGGATTTCCTAAAAAATCTCGATCTCGAAGCCTTGCCGAAGAAAAGGTATATCGTCATAAAATATATACTGGATCATCCTGACGAAACCGTGCTGATGAATACCGCCGACCTGGCTAAAAAGCTGAACGTCGACCCCGTGACCATCATCAAAGCCTGCCAGGATATAGGATTGAAGGGCTTTCACGATCTGAAGAAACAATTGAAAAAAAGTAACCGCAATGTCCGCCCGGCAGCCCCGTTCGATAAATTCCTCAGTGAGTTCGAAGTAAATAACGGAACGGAAGGGGCCATCCGGAATGCCTTGTCGAGGGATGTGGAGATGCTGTCGGGGACGATCGAAAAAGTTTCTTTCGAAAAGATCATAAAGGCCTGTGAAGCGATCATCGGTTCCCGGCAGACCTATATCATCGGGCTGGGATATATCGGCGCGGTCGCCAATTACCTGCAAAGCCTCCTGCGATCGCATATTCCCCAGGTGCATGCCATCACGGAATACAACGGAATGCTGTTCGATTATATGGGCCATTTCGGGAAGGGGGATGTGGTGATCGCCATCGGGTTCGACAAATGCCAGAACCAGACCATCAAGGCCTTTAAGAAGGCGAAGGAGAAAGGCGCTACCACGATCGTACTGACGGATAGCGAATACTCGCCTCTTTGCCAGTACAGCAAAACCGAACTTTTGGTCTATACGGCCCCGAATTATTTTCTCAGTCCGTTAATCGGGGCTTTCAGCATCTGCAATGCGTTATTGCACTGCATCGTAGAGATGACCAAACCGCAATCCACCCGAAGATCGGCCGCTTACAACAAGCTGTTGCAGGAAGAAAATGTGTATTACCTGGGATAGTCTTAGCGGCGGATGCAAGGGGCGATGGATAGACGGGCTATCAATCAAAAAAAAATGTCCTGACAAAAAAAATCTTCTCATGCATCCGATCAAACAATATGTATTACCGCTGTTATTCGCATCGGTGGCCGCCTGTCATTCCTTAAAAGCGCAGGAGCCCGTAAAGTCATCCGATCCTGCCATTCACAAATACGGGCTGAAAACGATCGCCAGTCCGGAAGAATATCACCGGCTTGTCAGCCGGGACCCGCAGCAGGAGCTCGTGGAGCTGAAAAAGATCATTCCCGGCCTCACGCTGGATATCCGTTATGCCACTGCCAACAACCTCATGCGGCGTCCGATGTACGGCATTGCAGACGCCTTTCTGCGGCGGCCTGCGGCGGAGGCGCTCCGGGACATCGGGCAGGAATTGAAGCCGATGGGGCTCGGGTTAAAAATTTACGACGGGTATCGTCCCTATCGGGTCACGGTGGCTTTTTACGAAGCTTATCATGACACGGCCTTTGTCGCCAGTCCTTATACCGGCTCGCGCCATAACCGGGGCTGTGCGGTAGACCTTACCTTAATCGACCTGAAGACGGGTAAAGAGCTCTATATGCCCACGCCCTACGATGCCTTCACCAAACAGGCAGCCGCCGCCTATGGCGACCTGCCGGACAGTGCGCTGAAGAACCGGAAGCTGCTGCAGGATGTGATGCTGAGGCATGGATTTATCATTTATCCCGATGAGTGGTGGCATTTCGATTATGCGGGGTGGAAGAATTACCCGGTAATGGATATTCCCTATGAGGTCCTCCTTGGGAAGATACCGGGAGCCGCAGCGGGCGGGAAGGCCGGGGCTGGCGCCTTATCGGGCGGAGCCGCAGCGGGTGCGGGCAGCGCGCTTCGGTATACGGCCGACTGGGAGTCGCTGCGATCCTACACGGTGCCGGAATGGTTCCGGGACGCCAAGTTCGGCATCTTCATCCATTGGGGAGTCTATTCCGTGCCGGAGTTCGAGGATGAGTGGTATCCCCGGAATATGTACCAAAAGGATTCGAAGGACATGAAAGCGTATGCGCATCATATCGCCACTTATGGCGGTCAGGACCGGTGGGGCTACAAAGATTTCATCCCCTTATTCAAAGCGGAACATTTCAATGCTGATGACTGGGCCGAACTGTTCAGGAAAGCGGGGGCGAAATATGTGGTGCCCGTAGCCGAGCATCACGATGGTTTCGCCATGTATAAGACCAGCCTGTCGCGCTGGAATGCGGCGGAGATGGGCCCTAAACGGGATGTCATCGGGGAGCTGTCCGAAGCGATCCGGCGTAAGGGATTGATCTTCGGCCTGTCTTCTCACCGGATAGAACATTGGTGGTTCATGAACGGGGGGCGGACCTTCAACTCCGATGTCAATGACGAAGTTTATAAGGATTTTTATGGTCCTGCCATGCAGGAAAAGGACACGATGACGGCCGAATATATGAATGACTGGCTGCTGAGGTGTACCGAGCTGGCCAATAAATATCATCCGCAGCTGATGTGGTTCGACTGGTGGATCGGCAAGCAGCCGCAATTCCAGCCCTACCTCAGGAGTTTTGCCGCGTATTATTACAACCAGGGGCTTCAGTGGAAAAAAGACGTGGTGATCAATTACAAGTATAACAGCTTCCCGGCGGGTACGGCCGTGCTGGACCTGGAGCGGGGCATGCTGGCGGGAATCCGGGATACGGCCTGGCAGACTGACGACGCAGTGGGCTTTCAATCCTGGAGTTATATCAAAGGCGAGAAATACAAGACTCCGCAATACCTCGTGGATGAACTGGTGGATATCGTCAGCAAGAACGGCAACCTGCTGCTGAATATCGGACCGCGTTCCGACGGGATCATTCCACAAGAGCAGCAGGAACTGTTGCTGGCCATGGGCGGGTGGCTGCGGGTAAATGGAAACGCCATTTATGGCAGCCGTCCCTGGAAAGTATACGGGGAAGGCCCGACAGTGAATGCCAGCGGTCCTTTTGCGGACAATAAGATCAAGCCGTTCACAGCGCAGGATATCCGATATACTATGAAGGGGGATACCCTGTTTGCTACTACCCTGCATATACCTTCAGCCGCCGTAGTGGTGCATGCCCTGGGAAGAGACAGCGCGAATGGGACGGTAAGATCGGTGAGGCTGCTGGGCAGCAAGGCGCCGGTAAAATGGCGGCAGGAGAAAGAAGGGCTGGTGATAGAGGCGGCGGGCAGCTATCCTTCGAAGTATGCGGCGGTATACCAGGTCCTTTTCAAACAATAAGAGCAGACGAAATTATTACGATCAAACTATTTTTAAAAGCCCCCTTCCGCTTATGAGCCAGTCTTCTTTCAAACCGTCCCTCGGGTTACTGGACGCCACGATGATCGTGGCCGGCAGCATGATCGGCTCGGGGATCTTTATTGTGAGCGCGGATATCACGCGGAATGTGGGGAGCACGGGATGGATGATGGCTGTATGGCTCCTTGCGGGAGTCATGACCATGATCGCCGCCCTGAGCTACGGGGAGCTGAGCGGGATGTTTCCCAAGGCGGGAGGGCAGTATGTATACCTGAAGGAAGCATATAACCCATTGGTCGGTTTTTTGTATGGATGGAGCTTTTTTTCGGTGATCCAGACGGCCACGATCGCCGCGGTGGGGGTAGCTTTTGCCAAGTTCACGGCATATCTTTTTCCGGTTTTCAGCGAGGACGCCGTGGCCTTCCGTCTCGGCGGCCTGCCTGTGTCCCCGGCCCAGCTGTTATCGATCGTGCTGATCGTGCTGCTGACCTGTATCAATACGACGGGGGTGAAAAATGCGAAGTTCATCCAGACCAGCTTCACCTTAACGAAACTGCTGAGCCTGTTCGGGTTGATCGCAGCGGGGCTGCTTGTCGCCAGCAGGGCGACCTGGCACAACAACTGGCATCCTGCCTGGACGATCCATCCGTTAACGACGAAGGGCGGATGGGAAGCCTATACGCCTATGGCGGCGCTGGGGGCCGTGGCGGCGGCGATGGTGGGGGCCATCTTCAGCAGCGACTCCTGGAATAATATCACATTCATTGCGGCGGAGATCCGTAATCCCCGGCGTAATATCGGGCTGAGCCTGTTCCTCGGTACGCTGATCGTTACGATAATCTATATTATGGCCAACCTGATGTATGTCTCCGTACTGCCCCTGCAGGCCATAGCCGGCGCGGAGAAGGACCGGGTGGCGGTGGCGGCTTCGCATGTTATCTTCGGTCATGCGGGCACGATGATCATCGCCCTGATGATCATGGTATCGACTTTCGGCTGTAATAACGGAGTGATCCTGGCCGGGGCCCGGGTGTATTACACGATGGCGAAAGACGGATTATTCTTTCGCCGGGCGGGTACGCTCAACCGCCACGGGGTGCCCTCTTTTTCCCTCTGGCTGCAGTGCCTGGTCGCCTGCTGCTGGTGTCTGAGCGGCCGGTATGGCGATCTGCTGGATATGATCTCTTTTATTGTGGTCTGTTTCTATATGCTGACTATCCTGGGGATCTTTATCCTCCGCAGGAAACGTCCCGGGGCGGAGAGGCCTTATGAGGCCTTCGGTTATCCTTTCCTTCCTTTATTATACATCCTGATGGGGACGGTCTTTTGCATCCTGCTGATCGTATACAAGCCACAGTTCACCTGGCCGGGGCTGATCATCACGCTGCTGGGGATACCGATCTATTATGGGGTTATTTCCAGGAAAAAAGGGGAGGTTTTATCCCCCGGAAGGGATATTTTATAAAAAGCTGGACCGGGAATTGCGGTATTTTACGCCGAATGAAAATACTCTGGAAATATCTGAAGCCGCACCGAAAGCTGATCTTCTTATCCCTGTTACTGGCCGGCGCCGCCCAGCTGCTTAACCTGATCGACCCGGTGATCTTCGGAAAGATCATCGATCAATATGCGACCAATAAAAACCATCTGTCC
>JAATFV010000108.1 GCA_015655015.1 Chitinophagales bacterium
ACCTGCTGCTGTAATTGCTCCACCCGGTCTGAATGGCTGTCATGAGCCTGTTGTAATTGCCGGATCTCTTCTTTCAGCTTACTGTTTTCTTTCAACAGGGATTCCCGTTGCCGGAGCAATTGCTGCAATTTCTCCTGGATCCGTTTTACCTGAAGCTCAACCCCCCCGCCCCCTGAAGGGGGAGCTGAAGCACCCCCCGGCCCCCTGAAGGGGGAGTCGGGTAACCCTCTGCTTTTTTCGTTGGCTTCATTCATTTCAGGTTCTTTTTCAGATACAGTCCTTTTCAGACTCAGAAAATTTCCGACGTATAAAAATCTGCTAAAGCTTATTCCCCCTTTAGGGGGTTAGGGGGTTATTTCCTTATCTCCGCATTCAATTCCTTTTCCAACGCTCCCATGATCTTTCCGACCATTCCATCGATCTCCTTATCCGTCAACGTCTTCTCTTCATCCAGGAAAGTAAAGCTTACGGCCAGGGACTTCTTGTCAGCCCCCAGCTTCTCACTTTCAAATATATCGAAAAGCTTTATTTCCTGTAATTTATCCAGTCGAACTTCACGAATGGTCTTTTCCACCTTTTCAAAAGGCAGGGACCTCCCTACGATCATCGCCAGGTCGCGCTGCACCGGCAGCTGCCTGGGCAGCTCCCTGAACTCCACATCCTTACCTGATCCTAATTCCATCAGCAGGTCCCACCGGAAATCGGCAAAGAACAGCTCCTGTTTGCAATCGAACTGCTTTAGCAGGGCGGCGTTCACCGGCCCCGCTTCCAGGATAGTTTGGCCATTAAGGGTCACAGCCAGCCCTCCCGATAATTTAGGATGCTGAACATCCTTCACTTCCCATACTGTCTGCTTAGCGGCATTGACCAGCATTCCACCTGATAACCCGGGAATAATAAGGTCCAATATGCGGAATATTCTTTCACACAGGCTTTTCAGGTAATAAAAATCGGTTGGCGTTCCCTTGCCTTTCCAGGAGTCCTCCCGGAGAGACCCGGTAACATAAAGGCACAAATGAGTGGTTTCCATATAGTTGCCTACTCCACTGGTAGCATAAGACTTGCCAAATTCGAAGAATTGCAGCTGATTATTCTTCCGGTTCAGGTTGTAGGCAATGGATTCGAGCCCCGTCTCCAGCAGGGAGGGCCGCATAATATTCAGCTCAGCGCTGAGACTATTGATCATTTTCACGGAAGTCTCCAGCTCCTCCTGGCTGAAATAGGCGCTATTGGTGATCGAGTTCGTGAGGATCTCGTTGAATCCCTGACCTACCAGGTAACCGGCGACCGATGATTTCCGGGCCGATCGGTCCCGGTCCTTTTCCACGGAAGGGGATATGGTAATTGCGGAAGGGATTGTTATATTATCCAGCCCGTCGATGCGCATGATCTCTTCCACGATATCGGCGGGGAGGCTGACATCGGGTTTGTGCCAGGGCACGGAGACATGAATGGCGTCGATCCCTTCCTTTATGATCTCAAATCCCAGGCTCAGCAGGATATTTTTCACCGTATCGGGATGGTAATTTTTTCCGCTCAGCTTTTTCAGGTAATGATGCCTGAGAACGACCTGCGTTTTGTTGCCGGGGTCGGGATAGACGTCTATCAGCTCGGAGGCGATCTCTCCGCCTGCCAGTTCCTTAACGAGCAAGGCCGCCCGTTTCAGGGCGTTTACTGTCCCCGAAATATCCATCCCTTTTTCAAAATGAGTGGCTGCATCTGTCCTTAGTCCATGGCGGAAAGAAGTTTTGCGGATACCGACGGGAGCAAACCAGGCGCTTTCCAGGAAAATATCCACGGTATCGTCCTTCACCCCGCTGTCCAGGCCTCCGAAGACACCTGCTATCGCCATCGGTGATTCCGCGTTGCAAACCATCAGATCCTCCGCAGATAATTTCCTTTCTTTCTGGTCCAGGGTTATGAACGGGGTTCCTTCGGGTAAGTTCTTTACGATCACCTGGCCGCCTTTGATGGCCCTGCTATCAAAGGCATGCAGGGGCTGTCCCATTTCATGCAATACGAAATTGGTGATATCGACAATATTATTGATGGAACGGATACCGATAGCTTTCAGTCTGTCCCGCATCCACCGGGGAGATTCTTTAATGCTGATCCCCTTCAGGCTGACACCCGAATAACGCTCACAGGCACGGGTATTCCCTATGCTTACCGTAATGGGCAGACTATTATTGTCCGCCTTGAAGGCATTGAGCGGGATCTGTCTGGGCCGGTATTCCTTATTTTCATGGTGCGAGAGCCAGGCGCATACATCCCGTGCTACACCCAGATGACTCATGGCATCCATATGATTGGGGGTAAGACCGATCTCTATAACATGATCTGTATAGGGCTGAAACCAGGCTGCCGCAGTCATCCCTACTTTAGCCTCATCGGGTAATACGAGGATGCCCGCATGGCTTTCGCCCAGGCCGATCTCATCTTCGGCGCAGATCATTCCATGGCTTTCCACTCCCCTGATCTTTGCTATCTTCATGGTGACGGGCTCTCCCTTGCCGGGATAAATAGTCGTTCCCACGGCAGCGACCACCACTTTTTGTCCTGCGGCCACATTCGGGGCGCCACAGACGATGGATAAAGGTTCCGGTCCCCCGGTATTCACTTTGGTCAGCGTCAGCTTGTCCGCATTGGGGTGAGGCGAACATTCCAGCACTTCCCCGATCACGAGACCTTTCAATCCCCCCTTCACCGCTTCATACTTTTCCAGGCTCTCCACCTCCAGTCCTATAGAAGTAAGGATCCTGGACAGCTTTTCCGGGTCAACCTTTACCGGTAAATAATCACAAAGCCAGTTATAACTAATGGTCATGACAACAATTCCTGTTTAATTAATTGAAATAATTGAGCCGTAAGCTCCATCCGACAATTGAAAAAAAATGATTACGGATGAAACCCGGACAAAGCGCAAAGATAGTTTTTTCCCGTTGAGACGCCTCTGCGCGTCTCAACGGGAAATATTTGATGTATAAATTCGTTTGCCAGGGACAAGTCGTTCATATAAAGATGCTTGTAAAAGAGCGTAGAATGTTTTGAATAATGATAATCAAATGTTAATACTTTTGACAAAATTATACTTTGCATGAATAATGCGATCAAATAAGTGACCTTGAAAAATTTCGAAACTCCTTAAAGTCTGGTTTATGAAAAAGCACCTATTCGTCTTAGCCGTCGTGGCTCTGGCCCTCCATGCCTGTGGCCCGGTCTACGTAGTTCGCCAGGATCCGCCGCCGGTTTCCGCCCCGCCTCAGGACCCTGAGCCGGAAGTATCTTATCAATCTTTTTATGATCAGCTGAGCCCTTACGGGCAGTGGATCGATGACCCTGATTATGGTTATGTCTGGTTACCGGATGCCGGTCCTGATTTTAAGCCTTATGCTACCAATGGCCGTTGGGTCTATACGGAAGATGGCTGGACCTGGGCTTCCGATTATCCCTGGGGCTGGGCTGCCTTCCACTATGGCCGCTGGTTCTTTCAGGACGGCTATGGATGGATGTGGATGCCCGGAACGGAATGGGCTCCCGCCTGGGTAAGCTGGAGAAGCAGCGATGAGTATTATGGATGGGCGCCCCTGGCTCCTAATATCAGCATGGACATCTCTTTTGGAGGCGGCTACAATCCCCCGCCCCAGTATTGGTCTTTTGTGCCTCATCAATATGTCGGCAGCCCCCAGATGCGCAATTATTATGTGAATACGACCCGGAATGTGACGATCATCAACAAAACTACGATCATCAACAATGTCACGGTCGTCAATAACGGAAATACTCCGAACAATCAGGGCAATGGCCGGTACCGGAATGTCAATTACGGGCGTGGTCCTGATCCGCAGGAAGTGGGAAGATATTCCGGCGCTGCGGTAAGACCGGTCACTATCCGGCAGAGCAATACGCCCGGTGAGCAGTTCAACAATAATACCCTGGCTATTTACCGTCCAAGGGTCAATAGCGCCCCACAAGGCAACAGGGGAAATGGCACTGGAACTCCCCGTATTGCCCCGTCCCGGGTACAGACCCTCAACAATGCCCGTCCCGTCAACACTTCCGTCTACAGCCGGAATGGGAATGATAGCCGCAACGGCAATAACGACAACCGGGGAAATGATGTCCGCAATGACAACCGTGGGAATAACAATTCCCCTGCCCGGCCTTCGACCAGCCAGCCCGCAGGCCGTCCTGTCAATCAGGCTCCGCAAACGCATCCTGCCGGCCAGCCCCTGAACAGCCAGCCTGTAAACAGCCGGCCATTCAACAGGCCGGTAACGCAACCTGGCAATCCGCAGCCGGCGAACCAGCAACCAGTCAACCAGCAACCGATTTATCAACGGCCCGTTAATCAACAGCCGGCGAATCAGCAGCCTGGTAATCAGCAACCGGTAAATCAGCGGCCCATCGATCGGCAGCCTGTTGGTCAGCAACCCATCAACCGGCAGCCCACTGGCCAACCGGTGGTCCAGCCCGGCGGACAACAGCCGGCGCAAACCCCAGGAAGGACAGCTGACAGGCCTTTCACCCAGCCCGCAGGCCGTCCTGTCAACCAGGCTCCGCAAAATCCTCCTGCCAGCCAGCCTGTGAACAACCGGCCATTCACCCGGCCTGTAACATCCCCTGCCAATCAGCAGCCGGTCAATCCGCAGCCCGCCAATCAACGGCCGACGTACCAACGCCCCACTAATCCGCAGCCGGTGAATCAGCAACCAGCCTATCAGCGACCAAATAATCAACAGCCGGCTACGAATAACCATCCCGTTACCCAGCCCGTACAAAGAGGAGGAGGACAGCCAAACCCTGCCGCCAATCCTTCCAGACCCGCGCCAAGACAGGTTCCGCCAGCTGCTCCTCCCAGATCGGATGACGACCAAAGAGGCACAAGGCGGCAATAAAAAACAGGAAAAAGCAGCAGCAGGACCGTTTTCAGGGGACACTAAAAGCAACCATCCGCTGCGGTATAAGGGGTTCCCCGGAGCAGCAATACTATCAATAGGCCGACAGGCCCGGCGTTCCGAATGCTTCGGAACGCTTTTTTTATGCGGATAACACGAAAAACTTCTCCCAATGACCTGCAAAATCACCGCAAACCGCATTCTGTAGTTTCAGCATCCTGGCAAAATATTTCCCTCGGAATCTTTGTGCACAGATGGTGTGAATATAAAACGGGAAATGGCTGAAAACTTTTTTAAATTGTGGAAAGCTCATAAGTTAGTGTGGATAAGACCAGAAGGTGTGTTGATAAGTCGGTGGATTTCTAAAGGAAAAATATAGCAAAAGAAAAATTTTTTTCGACGCGGCATAGAGTTCTATATTCGCCCTCCTGACTCAGCGGATAACATTCTGTTCATGTTGCCATAACAATTTCTTAATAACGCTATGGCGCCGGAACACTTTCTGATGAGCAGGCTCCTACAAGGAGAACCGGGGATTTGGAAACCTTATTATTTAATTTTTTTTCGGACGGATACCCAATGGATCTTACTAGTCTTAATCTCAACAAGGACCGCAGCAAGCTAAGGCGCAAGCCTTCCGTGGACCTCAGCTCCATGGTATATGGCAAAGTGCCCCCCCAGGCTAAAGAGCTGGAAGAAGCAGTATTGGGCGCTATTATGCTGGAGAAAAGCGCTTTTGACACCGTGGTGGAGATACTCAAGCCTGAATGTTTCTACGTAGAAGGTCATCAGCGTATCTACAAGGCTATGCAGAGCCTGGCGCAGAAAAGTCAGCCTATCGACATCCTCACCGTAGTGGAAGAGCTGAAAATGAGGGAAGAGCTGGAGATCGTCGGAGGCCCTTACTATGTGACCAAGCTGACGAATGCCGTCGTCTCTTCCGCCAATATAGAGACCCATTCGCGTATCATCCTTCAAAAATTCATCCAGCGCGAGCTTATCCGTATCAGCGGAGAGATCATCGGGGATGCTTATGAAGACAGCACTGACGTATTCGACCTGCTGGACGATGCGGAAAGCAAGCTATTCGAGATCACCAATAGCCACCTTCGCAAGAACTTCGACAGCATTGACAGTGTCCTGGTCAAGACTATCCAGCGTATCGAAGACATGCGTAACAAACAGGATGAGATCTCGGGTGTTCCCAGCGGCTTCCCTACCCTTGACCAGATCACCTATGGCTGGCAGCCTACGGATCTTATCATCCTGGCAGCCCGGCCTGCCGTCGGTAAGACCGCTTTCGCCCTCAACCTGGCGCGCAATGCGGCCCTCAATCCTACCAAACCAACTGCTGTCGCCTTTTTCAGCCTGGAAATGAGCTCCGCACAGCTGGTGCAGCGTATCCTCAGCGCTGAATCGGAGATCTACATGGAAAAGATAGCCCGTGGCCGTCTTGAGGACCATGAGATGAAGCAATTGTACAAAAAGGGCATCGACCGGCTCGCCAAAGCCCCGATCTATATCGACGACACCCCGGCGCTCAATATTTTCGAGCTTCGCGCCAAGTGCCGCCGGCTAAAGAATAAGCACAATCTCGGGTTTATCATCATTGACTACCTGCAATTGATGAGCGGCGGGGGAGATAACAAAAATGGCAACCGTGAACAGGAGATCAGCCAGATCTCCCGTGCGTTGAAGGGATTGGCCAAGGAGCTGCAGGTGCCCATCATCGCCCTGTCGCAGTTAAGCCGGGCCGTGGAATCCCGTAAGGAAGGGGAGAAGATCCCCCAGCTGAGCGATCTGCGTGAATCCGGTGCTATCGAACAGGATGCCGATATGGTCATGTTCCTCTATCGCCCGGAATACTATGGCATTACTGCTAATGAAATGGGAGAAAGCAATAAGGGAGAGACCCATGTGAAGATTGCCAAACATCGTAATGGCTCCCTGGATACCGTTAAGCTCCGGGCCCTGCTGCATATTCAGAAATTTACCGAATACGGTGCGGATGATTTCGGAGGCATCGGAATGCCTTCCGGCGGCAGCTGGAAGCCGGTGCAGGGAAATGACGATGCCGGCGGCGGCGCCAAATTGTATATCCAGGCCGGCAGCCGCATGAAAGACGTGCCGATCGATGAGGATGAAACTCCTTTTTAAAGCCTGCCTCCCGGGATGGGGCGCAAAACAGTCTGAGGTTTGCTAATCAATAGAATAAACAGCTCCGGTCTTCCGGGGCTTTTATTTTTGCTTCATGGGTCTTCAGCCGGGAGACCTGTGGTCTCGCCTATCGCGTTTTATTATAGATTTGCTGCCTAAAACAAACTCATGGCGCTGCCCTTTTTTTATATACCTTCTTATGATCCCACCCAGACAGAGCTAGTGCTGGATGAAGACAATTCGCGGCATATCGTTCAGGTCCTCCGGATGAAGCCGGGCGATCAGCTGCAGCTCACCGACGGCCGGGGCAATTTGCTGACGACAGCGATCCTGGACGATCACCGGAAAAAATGCCGGGTGCAGATTCAGACCGCTACCTGGCAGTCTCCCCGGGAAAAAAAAGTGGCAATTGGGATCTCCCTGTTAAAAAATGCTAGCCGTTTCGAATGGTTCCTGGAAAAAGCCACTGAGATCGGTGTTACGGAGATCATTCCCCTGCTTTGCGAACGGACAGAGCGGCAGTTTTTTCGCCAGGAACGCCTGCAAAATATCCTCGTCAGCGCCCTCCTTCAGTCACAGCAGGTCTGGCTGCCGGTCATGCCGGTTCCTGTATCGGTGGAGCAATTGATCGAAACGGCTGCCCGGGACCAGCTCTTCATCGCCCATTGCCTGGAAGATCAAAAGATATCGCTTGCAGCCGCTGTTCGGTCTGATGCTGTCCGATCCACCGCTTCCGCTTTGTCCGCTCCCCAGGCAGGTCCTGCTTCCGCTTTTCAGGCAGATCCTGCCGGCGCCATAGCCCCTTCCCCCTCTCAGCTTATTCTCATCGGACCGGAAGGAGATTTTTCCCCCAAAGAAATTGAATGGGCTATACAACATAACTTTCTCCCTGTCACCCTGGGTGAGACCCGTCTGCGGACAGAGACCGCCGGTATTGTAGCTGCTACGCTCCTGTGTGTCCGGTAAACGAGGTTGAGGGCTCCGGGCTGCAGGTGTTATAGGCGATTTTTCGGGGAAATATTTAAGGCAGACAGCTGCCAGGCGGGACCCGGCGATTTTGGGGAATAGTGCCAGACGGAAACAGACTGCATGACCAATCTGTTTTCCGCTGGTCTTCATAATTTGTACAGGGTAAAATTAAAGGCTACCCGGCGATAATAACGCGCAACAAGGAAAACAAATTATTAAATCGGGAAAAAAAGTGAGATTTATTTTTTCTGGTCCCGGGTCACTTCCTTTTTTGGGGCATTCCAGAAAGCTGCTCAGCGGACCTATTTCTTTCCGCTGTCTGCTTTTGTTCCTCCACTGCTTTTCTTCTTCATCTTCGTATTCAGCAGCTCCACCCCGAAGGCAGAAGCCATGGAAAAATAGATATAACCCTTGTCAATATGCGTATGATGGACAGGTTCCAGCCCTTCGAAAAAGAGGCTGAACCCCACCATTAGCAGGAAGGACAGTGCCAGCATTTTTAAAGTCGGCCTGTGGTTAATATAATCGGCGATCTTCTGGGAAAAAAAGAACATAATGATCATGGCGATAATCACCGCCGTGATCATGACGGACACCTGTTTTGCCAGTCCTACCGCTGTAATGACGCTATCGAAGGAAAAAACCGTATCCACCAGGATGATCTGGCTGACAACGGCTATAAAGGATTTGCCCGCCTCTTTATCGATGACGGCTGTCTCCGATGCCAGGTGCTCCGACTCCCCTTCCAGCTTTTCATGGATCTCTTTCACCGTCTTGTAAAGCAGGAATAGTCCCCCCGCCAGCATAATAAGGTTGCGCAGGCTGAAGCCGTAACCTGCTACGGCAAAAAGTTCTTTACTGCCGGAAGTCACCAGCCAGCCCAGCGCCAGCAACAATAGGGACCGGATGAGGATACCGGCGATCATCCAGGCCCGGCGGGCTGTCAGCTGCCGGGAACGCTCCAGGCGCCCGATAAGGATAGATACGAAGATCACATTGTCGATGCCGAGCACGATCTCCAGGATCGTAAGCGTAAATAAGCTGATCAGGGAATCAATGGTAAAGAGATCGGTCATGGTCAGTTCAGTTGAGTAGCGCAAAAATAAGGGTTTGCTGTCCAATCCTTAAACGCTGCTTTTTTTCGGGCTTCTATGACTTCCCGGGTTTTCCTTTTTCCGGCAGGGAAGGGGTGTTTAGCAATTTCCCGCAGATCCTCCGGATAATAAAAGGCCCTTCATAAATAAAGCCCGTCCATACCTGTATCAGGGAGGCGCCCGCATCTATTTTCTCTTTGGCATCTTCCCCGGTAAAGATCCCGCCGGAAGCGATGAGCGGGATGGATCCCCAGGTCTTCCGGTGAATATACCGCACCACCTCTGTCGCTCTTTCTTTCAATGGCGCCCCGCTCAATCCGCCCGCGCCGATGGTCGCGAGACGGTCGGGGCTGCTCAGCAATTTTTCCCGGCTGATAGTGGTATTGGTAGCTACCAGGCCATCCAGCCTGATCTCCAGGGCCAGGTCCACCACATCGTCTATCTGCTGCCAGCTGAGATCCGGGGCGATCTTTAGTAAAAGGGGTCTGGGTTTTATCCCTTTTACCCCCGCCAGCTTCCGGTTGATGACCTGCAGATTGGTCAATATCTTGCGCAGGGCGTCTTTTTCCTGCAATTCGCGCAATCCCGGCGTATTCGGAGAGCTCACATTCACGACAAAATAATCCACGAAATCGAAAAGTTCACGAAAGCAGGTCTCATAATCTTTCCAGGCATCCTCGTTCGGGGTGGCTTTGTTTTTACCAATGTTTCCTCCGATGATCAGCGGTGTCGAAACTTTTGGACCAGCGGCGGATCTGCCGGCTCCCTGTCTCCATTTTTTCAGCCGTTCCGCGATCACTTTCGCCCCATCGTTATTGAATCCCATCCGGTTGATCAATGCCTGGTCCTCCGGCAGCCGGAACAATCTCGGCTGCTCATTGCCGGCCTGCGGCAGGGGGGTCACTGTCCCGATCTCTACGAACCCGAATCCCAGGGCCTCCAGCTCTCGGAGGTAAAGGGCATTTTTGTCAAAGCCCGCTCCCAGCCCTATGGGGTTAGGGAAAGAAAGGCCAAATACTTCTTTTGCCAGCTGCCCGGTCCCGGGCACACCGGTAACCGGCGATTTTTCGCCGGCTTTCTCCTCCTCCTCCTCCTGGTTTGCAACCTGTAACATATCCTCCGGCCGGCAGCACCAGGCTACCAGCTTCCTTGACCAATCCCATCGGCATGCCCAGCTCAGCAACGTCATAGAAAAATGATGCACGCCCTCTGCCGGGAAAAAAAATAAAAGAGTTCGGAGGATTTTATACATACGCCGCGAAGATACCGTTTTTCACTTTTTTACCTCATTTGCCCCTTTCCGGAAAAAATATATAATAATTTTTGGTAATGACAAGAGGGGGGGATTCCTGGTGCCCGTTAGTTTATTCCCATAAGTCATATATAAATTTTCAATAACGATGTAGATGTGGAAAACCACAAAAAAGACACGTACTTTCCCTCGATCTGATAATTTTTATTTTCCGCTGAAATCGATATTAGCGCATATCTATTGACGGTATATCTATGATAAAAAATATAAGCTCATTCTGCCACTTGAAAAAAAATGTTATTATGATGCCCTTCGAAATCCGGACCTCCGATCATTGAATTAATTTATTCTTACCTGTTCGTGGTATAGGAAATGACAAATTATTAGTTTTATTTTATTACGTAGAAATTAATCCTGCCTGTTTTAATCCTCACCCCACCTAATCCTACCCGCCCCATTTAGTCATTCTGCTTACACCTAAACTGATCAATACAATGTGGTACTTTCCTATTAGAGTAGCTGGCCTCCTGTATGCCACTATTATCGCCCCTTCATTGCATGGAAGACGCGCCTTCGCTTCCGATCGCTGATAATATTTTTCCTGCTTAATTTTCAATCGTATAAAATGAAGAAGTTAACCTTATTCTTTGTTGGCTGTTTTGTATGCCCCTTAGCATGGTCGCAATGGACGACGCCTAATGCTTCGAATAATATCAATAATACGAATTCCGGAAACGTAGGGATTGGCAACACTACTCCGGCGGCGCCATTGGAAGTGACGGGCACCGGAACATTGGATCCAATCTCTGGAAGAATAAAAGAAATAGCCAGATTCTCTGCCTATACAGCTTATAATACAAATTATTCCCAGTTGCGGTTTCTTCTTAACAGATTCGGCGAAGGCTCAGACTGGACAAGCGCATCCACGCGCATACAATGCATGACGGATGCAACGTCGCAGGGTTATATTGATTTCAATCCGCCTGGTGGTCAATTTGGATTGGCCTTTGGATCAGGAACTAACGAACTGATGCGTATAATGCCTAATGGGCGGGTAGGTCTGGGAATTGGTAATATAAACCCTCCCGTTGCATTAAGTGTATTGACTAATTATGTTGGTGATGCTGTCGAAGTTAAGTATAACAGTTCAGGGTTTGTGCGCTTGCATGCTAATTCGTTATCTTCTGGAAACTGGAATCCCATTACTGCAGCCGGGGATGCAGGGCTTATCTATGGTAACAATGCCGTCAATAACGGGCTAAACACCAGTTTTGGTTTTGTGCTCGCTCCCTGGTCGAACTCCATGAGCGGAATACATATGGATCTAAATGGAAATGTAGGCATATATGCCAACGATACAAAGGGGTATCAGTTGGCTGTAAATGGCGCTGCAATTTTCACCAAGGTTGTAGTACATACTTATCCTTTTCCGGACTATGTGTTTGATAGCACATATCGCCTGGCTCCGCTCGCGAGCATAGAAACGTATATACAGACCAACCACCATTTACCGGAAATACCTTCTGCCGACAGCGTTCAAGAGAACGGACTTGACATCGGAAATAACCAGGCGGTATTGCTGAAGAAGATTGAGGAGTTGACCTTATACCTGATCAATCAGCAGAAAGAATTGCAAAAATTGAAACGCCTGGGCCGGAAGCTGCAGGAACAAGAAAAAGAAATAAAGATTTTGAAAAAAAGGGATTTAGAATTAGAACGTAAATTAAACAATTAAAAGAAATATAAGATGAAGAAAATAATGGGATTTATCGTGGTGTTACTCCTGGCAGGCATCGGAACTATTCGTGCTCAGAATATTTTTCCTGCAACCGGCAACGTAGGAATCGGCACCACTACGCCGGCCAATAAGTTGGAGGTCAAGGGGGGGTGGATCTATACCGATGGAAGCATTCAGGTGGACGGTGGAGATGTCTTCATATCCAGAGTCAACACCCCCTATGGATATGTATGTCGTCCCAACACACCGGGATATAAAAACCTTCAATTTGCGGTAACCGGCGGAGGGCCTTTGGAGAACCTGGCCTTAAATTCAAACATCTCCTATTTTACGGGGACTGTTGGAATTGGCACCACTGCACCTACACATCAGTTGGATGTGCGTGGGGACATTTATACTAACGGAATGCTGTACGTAGATGGGGGAGATGTTTTTATTGCCAGGGTCAACAATCCTTATGGGTATGTTATCCGGCCTGACCAGGATGGATACCGAAATCTTGCTTTTGCCGTTGTAGGCGGCAAGTCTTTGGATAATGTCCAGGTCCTTGCTAACCTGACCCAATTCAGCGGCAATGTAGGGATCGGTACTTCTAACCCTGGATCAAACAAACTGGCTGTAGAAGGAACGATCGCGGCCCGGAAAGTTATCGTTACCTTATCCAATCCTTTCCCGGATTATGTATTCGAACCCGGTTATGAGCTTCCTTCCTTAAAAAGTGTGGAGAAGTATATAAATGCGAACGGGCGGCTGCAGGGGCTACCTTCTGCCGACAGTGTGGCACAGGGCGGGTTGGACCTAGGTAATACGCAGGCGAAGCTGCTGGAAAAGATCGAGCAGTTAACCTTATATACCATCGATCTGCAAAAACAGGTGGAGGATCTGAAAAAACAAGCGGAACAGCTCAGGGCTGGGAATGAAAAATTCGCCAGCCTCCAGCAGCAGATCGACAAATTAAAGAAGAAAAAACATTGAGCTTATTTTAAATTATTTATATGAACCGGTTTCTTTTATACCTTTTGGCGGCATCTGCCCTTTGCCCGAATCTCCTGCAGGGGCAATGCCTGACGAACGGAGATTTTTCCCAGGACGCCAGTTGTGTCATGACCACTACCTGTTCTACTTTCGGAACCTGTAATGGCTGGACAAAGGCACAGGGCACTCCTCAGATATTACCTTTTACCTACACGACCCCTAAAAGCGGAACTATTCAATTAACCTCCTATTTTGCTTATATGTGGGGGACCAGTAACAATGGCGAAGGAATGTTCACCCCGTATACTTTTCAGCCTCATCATAGCTATGATGTCCGGCTATTCTTTATCGGAAGCGGAGGCAATGGAGGCGTGGTTGTTAAGGCCGCTAATGGGTTGACAGCACTAACTACCGGGGATGCCTGTGGTAGCGCTACTCCCACCAATATCAATTCCCAGCCAATAGGCGAATATGATGGAGTGGCTGCTACCCAGGTGGATAAGACCTTCTCCTTTACGGCCAATAACAATTATCTCCAACTGTGGGTCTATGCCCAGGGGGTTTCCAGCGATATAACTTCAAAATACAATTTGAATCTTTATCATATCTATGCCTGTCCTTCCTGTACCGCATTGCTAATCTACAATAGCGGTACGATTCCGTCCGGAGAATCAGCGGCTGGCACCATCGATGCCGGAAGCAGCGCCGGCACCGGCGGGTCAGGAACCGTAAGCGTCCCTACGGGGCAGTCCAGTACATTGACTGCAGCCAATGAAATTGATCTGTTACCGTCCTTCCAGGCCAGTGTAACTGGGAGCGCCAGCTTTATCGCTCAGATCGTCCCCTGTGATCCTGCCAGTACGGTGTCTATTGAATCCACCCCACTAGATAGTGCGATCATAACGGTGCTTTCGGCACCTATAGAAACCAATACGATCAATAAGCCGACAACCACCGGCCAGGCATCTCCCTTTGATAACGGGCAATCAATGACCAGGCTACAGGTCTATCCCACCGCGGGCAGCGGTGCGGTCACGATCACGGGTAGTCTCAGCGACCTGGAAAATGCGGATATTACCGTCAGTGACGAGGCAGGACGGAATGTATTCAGATCTCATAATGCGGTAAGTACGACGATTCAGCTTGACCTGGGCAATTTGAATAACGGACTTTACTTCCTGCAGATACGGCAGGGAACCAGGATCACCAATCAAAAGATCATTATTTACAGATAAGCTGAGCTCCAATAAAAAGGGGGAGGCAACGCCCCCTTTTTTGGATCAATTGGTTAAGTATTTCCGGTGAGTTTGATCTTCAGGGCGGGTCGCATTCCGATCCCATAATGCAGGTAATACCAGTATAACACTGGATCTGAGTAGTTTAAAAAACGGGCTTTATTTCCTGCAGATCAGGAACGACTCTAAAATTATTACTCAAAAGATCATTATCAATAAATAGATAAGCAGTCGCCCATTTCCCCCCAATTCCTTAACTTTGATACAGTAAGTTGCATAAACAACTATCCCGGCGTCGGCCCAAGCCAGCGCCAGTTCAACCATTAAAAAGTTATCTCATGCAGGAAGCATACATCGTCGCCGGCTACCGTTCCGCCGTCGGCAAATCCAAAAGAGGGAAATTCAGGTTCTACCGCCCCGACGACATGGCCATCGACGTCATCAAAGGCCTCCTGGCCTCCGTCCCCCAGCTGGACCCCCACCGGGTAGACGACGTCATCGTAGGCAATGCCGTCCCCGAGGCCGAACAAGGCCTCCAGGTAGGGCGTATCATCGCCGCCAGGGCCGTCGGCATCCACGCCCCGGGTCTCACGGTCAACCGGTATTGCGCCAGCGGACTGGAAACGATCGCCATCGCCACCGCCAAGATCCGCTCCGGCCAGGCAGAATGTATTATCGCCGGGGGAACGGAGAGCATGAGTCTTGTGCCTACCGCCGGCTGGAAGACGGTTCCCGCGTATTCCATCGCCTCCGAGGATCCTGATTACTACCTCAATATGGGCCTGACGGCCGAGGCCGTCGCCAAAGAATATAAGGTCAGCCGGGAAGACCAGGACCAGTTCTCATATCACTCCCATCAAAAAGCGATCAACGCGATAAAGAACGGATACTTTAAAAGCGGCATCCTGCCCCTGCAGGTGGAAGAGGTCTATGTCGACGAAAAAGGGAAAAAACAGAAAAGATCCTATACCGTAGATACCGACGAGGGCCCCAGGGCCGATACCTCCCTGGAAGCCCTGGCTAAGCTGAAGCCGGCTTTTGCCGCCGGAGGCTGCATCACCGCGGGTAATTCCTCCCAGACCAGCGACGGCGCAGCCTTCGTGGTCGTCATGGGAGAGAACATGATAAAAGAGCTGGGCCTGCAGCCCATCGCCAGGCTGGTAGCCTGCGCCAGCGCCGGAGTCCATCCCCGTATCATGGGCATCGGCCCCGTAGAAGCCGTCCCCAAAGCCCTGCGTCAGGCAGGAATGAGCCTGGGACAGATCGACCTGGTAGAGCTCAATGAGGCCTTTGCTTCCCAGTCCCTGGCCGTCATACGCCAGCTGGGACTGGACCCTGCCATCGTGAACACCAATGGAGGCGCCATCGCCCTGGGCCACCCCCTGGGCTGCTCCGGCTGTAAGCTGACGATCCAGCTGACCCACGAGCTGAAAAGACAACAAAAAAAATACGGCATCGTGACAGCCTGCGTAGGAGGCGGACAGGGAATAGCCGGAATAATTGAAAATATTAATTAAAAGGCACTCATTTTTAGAAAAGCCCCCGTAAAAAGGGGGCTTTTTTACTACCATATGACATAATCATATCATAAATAGTTATAACTTGCTTTGCTAATGAAACGCTTACCCATCCGAAGCCTTTGTGCCATGGCTCAACTTTTTCCATCAAACGAACCTATTTAATGATTCGAGTATTTATTACCGATGATCATGAAATCTATCTGGAAGGATTGGCTTTATTGCTGGGTAAACAAGACGGCATAGAAGTGATCGGTACTGCGATTTCAGGAAAGGATCTGTTAGGGCAGATCCAGGGCTTGCAGACAGATATTTTATTGCTGGATGTCTATTTGCCGGATATCGGCGAGGAAGAGCTCCTGCAGGGGATCCGGGCATGCCGGCCCGAGATGAAAGTCATTTACCTGACCCTGCTAAGGGGCACCCGTTACATCCACAAGCTTACCCGGCACAATATACAAGGTTACCTATTGAAGAATGCCGCTCTGGAAGAGCTGCTTACCGCCGTGCGGACTGTTCACGATGGCGGGAGCTATTTCAGTAAGGACATTCATATCGGGGATCGGGAAGAAGACTTTCGCAACACCATCACCATAGAGGACCGGCAGATCGATGACATCCTTTCCCGCCGCGAACTCGAGGTATTAAAGCTGATCTGCAAGGAATACAGCAATGCCGAGATCGCTGAAAAGCTGTTCCTGAGCGTCAGCACCGTAGAGACGCACCGGAAGAACCTGATTGCCAAGCTGGGCGTCAATAATACAGTCGGCCTGGTAAAGTTCGCCCTCCGCAATAATTTGATCGACTAGTGGTATATGGGTAGCGGAAAGAGTATTATCTTGAGGCTAAATGAACAGAAATAGCCTGTGAATCGCTCATTATTCTTTATTTTCCTGCTTTTCCCCCCCTGCCTTTTCAGACAAGCGGAGGTCTTTGGACAAGCCGACACCGCGAAACTGACCCTGGTCTATGAAAGCGCCATGCATCTCACTGAAGCGCAGACAGACTCCATTGGCTATTATGCGGATTATGTCAATCACTTTTACCTGAAGGGGCAATATCCAAAAGCAAAAATGATGGCCCTCCGCCTTTATGGATATTACTATGAGAATAAAGCAGATTACAAAAAAGCCGTAGACTATTACCTGCAGACCCTGGACGAAGCCCGGAAAGATACCAATATCGACTTCCAGGTGAACTCATTGACGGATTTAGCCTTCGTGTATACGGAGATGAAACAGTCCCAGAAGGCAAAAGAGGTCTACCTGGAATGCGTAAAATTGAATCAACAATTGGGGGATGCCGGATCCCTGATCAACAGCTATACGAACCTGGGCGCTATTTACAATCATGTGGGCCTTTATGACAGCGCCCGGCATTTCCTGGAAGAAGGGTTAAGGATCGGAAAACTCCCGGAAAATGACGGCAGGAAAGACCTGTCCAATTTGTATAATAACCTGGGCAACACGTACTATTTTCTGAAACAATATGACAAAGCCCTCGTTTATTTCAGGAATAACTATGACCATGACTTTTCCGGCAACAAGCCTGAAAAAAAAGATGACCTCTGGTTCGATGAGGTCAACATGACCGACTGTTATTCGGAAAAAGGAACATTCGATTCGGCTGCCAAATATGGCAATCTTTCTTTACAGCTCTCCTTACAGCTCGGATCCATGAGCAAACAATCGTATACTTATAAAATTCTTTCCCAATTGGCCCATCACCGGGGAGATGATAAAAGAGCCTGGGAGTATCAGGGCAAATGGTATGAGCTGGACACCGCTATCGTAAACAGCGAGACCTACAAAGCCATCGCAGAGCTGGAAGAAAAATACGAGGCCCGGGAAAGAGAAAATGAAAAACTGCTCCTCCAGGGAGAAGTCGCACAACAAAAATTCCATACCCGCATCATGATGATCGTGCTCATCAGCGTGCTCCTGCTTGCCATTACGGCTGCCCTGGCCTTTATGGCCAAACGGAAAGTGAATAAAAAGCTGCAGGCTACCAATGACCTGGTCATGCGGCAAAATGAAAGGTTATATGAACTGAACTATGAAAAGAACTCCCTGATCAGCATCGTATCCCACGACCTTAGCACCCCCTTCGCCAGCATCGGCATGTGGAGCCAGCTGCTGCAGACGGGACAGGACAATCTTACCGCCGAGCAAAAAAAGGCTCTCAGCCGTATCGAACAGGCTACCAACTATGGCGAAAAACTGATCCGCCACATACTCGACGTCGAAAAGGCAGAGACCAACCAGCACAAGCTCAGCCTGGAAAACCTCGACCTGCGCATTTTCACCGAATCCATTGTGGAAGACTTTCTGCCCGCCGCCGCCAGAAAGAATATCCGGCTGCACCTGGACTGCGCTCACAAATCCCTGTATTTCCTCAGCGACCGCCAGCTGCTGAGCCGGATGCTGGAAAACCTGCTGTCAAATGCCATTAAATATACCACCGCCGGCAAACAGGTCTGGATCAGCGTCAGCGAAGAAAAAGACGCTGTAAGCATCAAGATCCGTGACGAAGGAGTAGGTATCGAACCTGATGAATTACCCCATCTCTTCTCCAAATACAGTAAAATATCCTCCCAGCCGACCAACGGCGAACCCTCCACCGGCCTGGGCCTTGCCATCGTCAAACGCATTGTCGAAGAGCTAAATGGAGAAATATCCTGCGAGAGCTCCGTAGGAAAAGGCTCCGTGTTCACCGTCGTCCTGAAAAAATAACAGGTGATTAGCATCTTTTAACCGGCAAAATTTGCCCGGCGGCCGCGACTGACCTAAATTTGAAACATTGTAGCAAAAATGTCCGATGAGAGGCTAAAAGCCATTTCTGCCGGATAAAAATCAACAGTACACTGACATGAACAGATCTCTATACAATGGCTGGCTTATCCTGACCTTTTTCGTAACGACCTTTTTCCTGACCGCATCGGTTTCATTCGCAGCAACATTAACTGCATCAGCATCACCCGCATCAGCATCACCCGCATCGACATCACCCGCCTCGACATCATTTAGAGCAACCTCAACAGTGGTAGCGCCCTTGCCACCTCCCCCCGGTACAGGGTCCCTGTCCGGCAAGATCACTGGTCAGGACGGGTCAGCGCTGGCAGGAGCCACCGTCTATATCCCTGATCTCAAGCTGGGCGTCGTCACCGATACGGCAGGTTATTACAAATTCAGCTCGCTCCCTTCCGGCAGATACCTCATAGAAGTACACTCTATCGGGTTTAAGACCAATACAAAGACCGTGACGATCTCCGGCCCCGTCACCCAGGATTTTACCCTTTCCGACTCTTATGTGGAAGAAAGCCCCGTGGTAGTAACGGGTCTTTCCAAGGCTACCCAGATCAAAAGAAGTCCGGTGCCCATCGTATCCGTCTCTCATAGCTACCTCGTCACGAACCTGAGCACCAATGCGATCGATGCTATTGCAAAAATACCCGGCATACGGGCCGTCACGACAGGTCCCAATGTATCCAAGCCATTTATCAGAGGCCTCGGCTACAACCGTATTCTTACCCTCTACGACGGCATCCGCCAGGAAGGCCAGCAATGGGGAGATGAACACGGCATCGAAGTGGACCAATACGCGATAGACAGGGTAGAAGTGATCAAAGGGCCTGCCAGCCTCAGCTTTGGCTCGGATGCCCTGGCCGGGGTCGTCAACCTGATCCCTACCCAGCCTGCACCGGAAGGAAAAATGATCGGAGACGTCACGCTCGATTACCAGACCAATAATAAATATATAGGCGGCTCCGCCATGCTGGGCGCTACGAAGAACGGGGTGGAATGGCTTGCCCGCATCTCTCACAAACAGGCAGTCGACTACCGCAATAAGATCGACGGCCGGGTATTCGGCACTGCGTTCAATGAGACGGATGCCAACGCATCCCTGGGCCTCCACCGCAAATGGGGTTATTCCCACCTGGACTTCGTACTCTACGATGACCTCCAGGAGATCCCCGACGGCAGCCGGGATAGCGCTACGGGAAAGTTCACCCGGCAGATCAGCGAAGCCGACACCGTCCGCCAGATCGTCTCCCAGTCCGACCTGGATAGCTATAAAATGGAGAAGCTCCATCAGCACGTACAACATTACCGAATCTATTCCGGCAATAGCTTTATCCTGGGAAATTATGGACGCCTGCAGGTCAACCTGGGCTTCCAGCGCAGCATTCGGCGTGAGTTCAGCCATCCCGTCCTCAACACCATTCCCGGTCTGTACCTGCAGCTCAATAGTTATACCTATGACGTAAAGTATTTCCTGCCCGAGTTCGACAACTGGAATATAACGGTAGGGGTCAATGGCATGTATCAGAATAACAACACGACGCAGGGAACGGAATTCGTCATTCCCTCCTATCACCAGTTTGATATAGGGCCTTTCCTGCTGGCCAAACGCAGCTTTGACAAGCTCGATATTTCCGGCGGCCTGCGATTCGATACCCGCTCGTTCAAAAATTTTGAATTATATACCAGCCCTGATCCGGTCACCCAATTCGATAAGCCGGTATATGGCGCGGATACAGCAGGAGCGGACAAGCAATTTTCCAATTATAGCAAGACCTTCAGCGGTTACTCCGGCAGTATCGGCGCCACGTATAATTTCTCGGAACACTTTTCCATAAAAGCCAATATCGCCAGGGGTTTCCGCGCTCCCAATATCGCAGAGATCTCCTCGAACGGCGTTCATCCGGGCACCGGCATCTATCAGCTGGGGAACTCCGATTTCAAGCCTGAGTTCAGCCTGCAGGAAGATATCGGGTTCGTGTACTCTTCCCATTATGTGGTGGCCACGCTGGACCTGTTCAATAATTTCATCACCAATTACATATACAATCAACGGGTGCAGAAA
>JAATFV010000033.1 GCA_015655015.1 Chitinophagales bacterium
TCCAATGTACTGCTGCCTGTTATCGTCGGATCCAAGGTGCGGATCAATGCACTTATCACGATCCTCGGTGTCATCGTTGGGGAAGCAGTCTGGGGAATTCCCGGTACCTTTCTCGCCATTCCCATCATCGCCATCATGAAGATCGTATTCGACCGGATAGAAAGTCTCAAACCCTGGGGAATGTTACTGGGAGATGAAAGAGATGAAAAACATCCGGAGCCGCTGAAAGCAGAAATTAAAGAGGCAGGACAGGACACAAACAAGCTGACGGAATCCATGCAAACGCCGGCGCAAAAAGATCAATAATTATTCTCTTCAATCGAATCGAGTATCGAACAATAGCTCACATACCGATCCATAGCGATCACCCCCTGCCTGACAGCCTCCTTCACCATACATCCCGGCTCTTCCATGTGCAGGCAGTTATTGAATTGGCATTGCCCGGCAAGAACCCGCATCTCGGGAAAATAACCTGACAATTCCTGTTTGGAAATATCAACGATCCCGAACTCCCGCATCCCGGGCGTATCGATGATCTGGCCGCCGGACCTCCATGTTTGCCCCGGCACACCCTCATGCATCAGGGCCTGTCCGTCACCAGCAGCAGCCGGGTCGCCTTCCCCCACCGGCAGATCGAACATCTCCGCAAACGTCGTCGTATGGATCCCCTTCCCGCTCCATCCACTCACCCCATGCGTTTTGAGCCGCAAAGCAGGAAAAATGGCATTGAGAAAAGAGGATTTCCCTACCCCCGAATGCCCGCTGAGCAGACTGATCTTCCCGTGCAGCAAGGCCTTCACAGCCTCGACTCCCTCTCCGGTCTCCACGCTCATCCGGACAACGCGATAGCCGATCGCTTCATACATCGCCTTCCATGACTCAAATTTTTCCTCATCTTTCTTCCGGTAGATATCCACCTTATTGAACAGGAGGATGGCTGGGACATGATAAGCTTCACAGGTCAGCAGCCACCGGTCAATAAAGCCCTGAGAAGTCCGGGGATCCCTCAGCGTCACCAGCAGCAGGGACTGATCCAGGTTTGCCGCCACAATATGATGCTGCATCCGGTGAGAAGGCGATTGCCGGTTGATATAATTCCTTCGATCATGTATTTCTGTTATAATGGCCGTTTTCTCATCCTCATTTTCCGGCTCCATTTCCACGTCATCTCCCACAGCGATGGGATTAGTGGACGTGATCCCGTCCAGCTTCATGATCCCTTTCAGCCGGGCGCTCCATACGGCTCCTTCCGCAGTCTTCACCACGTACCAGCTTCCTGTAGATTTATATACCTTTCCTGTCATTGTTCGCGAAGTTACGGGCTTTCCCGACGGCTTATTTCTGTATTTCTATCTTCGAAATATCCTTGAAATTGATGGGCTTGATATGGGCATTGAAAAAATGCGTTTTGCTGCCGGTGATCGTGCTGTCTTTCAATAAAAGCGTATTGAAATAAAAGGTCGTCCGCGAGCTGTCGGTCCTGGTGATCCTCACTCCCGTTTGGTTAGTAACAGTCAGGATCTTCTCCTGCCCATTCTTATCCAGGACTTTTATGGTTTGCAAGTCATTACCTGTGACAGGGTCTACAAAGAAAACATAGGGGAAGACCGGCAGCAGGATCTTTTTTTTCTCCGTGCTGCTGTTGCCGAATTGTTCCACCAGGCTCTGCGTGGAAAGGTGATATGTTGCACAGCCGGTCAGCAGGAACAGGCAAAAAAAGGAAAAGAGAATGAGGGATTTATTCATTGTTATGGGGTTTACCTCACGGAAACTTCCGGAACACCGTCCACCGCAGCGTCAATTCCAATAACAACAGCAGGGCCGCCGCCAGCGCGAAGGGAAAGTATTGTTCATTGTATCGCCGGATAGCCGTCACTTCGATCTTCGAGCGCTCCAGCCGGTCGATCTCCGAATAAATGTTTTTCAGGCTCTCATTGTCGGTGGCCCGATAATATTGCCCGCCGGTCTCTTTGGCGATCTGCGTCAGCAGCTTCTCATCGATATTCACCTTCTCCCGCTGCAGAACGACCCCGCCCGGCGTTTGTACAGGCACCTGCGCATACCCCTCCGTCCCCATCCCGATCGTATACACCCGCACCCCGACGGATTTGGCGATTTCTTTGGCCGTATTCGGATCGATCAGCCCCCCATTGTTCTCCCCATCCGTCAGCAGGATGATCACCTTGCTCTTCGAAGGAGAATTGCGGAGCCGGTCCACCCCTGTGGCAAGTCCCGAACCGATCGCCGTGCCATCTTCCAGCAATCCGCTCTGCACATTATACAATTGTGTTTTCAGCACCGTCCGGTCTGTCGTCAATGGACACATGGTAAAACTTTCCCCGGAGAAGATCACCAGCCCGATACGATCGGTCGGCCGATGGTCGATAAACTCTCCCGCCACATTCTTGGCGGCTTCCATCCGGTTGGGCGTAAAATCCTGCGCCAGCATACTGCCGCTGATATCCAGGCACAGCACAATATCGATCCCTTCTCCATTCACCAGCTGCTCGTCATAGCGGGTCTGTGGCCGCGCCAGCGCAATGATCAGGCAGCATAGGGCCAATATCCGCAATATAAAAGGCAGGGGCCGAAGCAGGTTCTTCCAGGAGCGCAACCCCGCAAAAGAACGAATAGTAGACACCAGGAGCGTACCCTGGGCCCTGCCGGACTTACGCAGCTCCCAATAGATCAACAAGGGCACCAGGACAAAGAGCCCGAAGAACGCCGGCTGGCTGAATTCAATATGTTCGTACCAATCGTACAGCACTTATTTTTTAATATTTTTACTCAATTTTCACGAAACTTTTCTATCTATTTCACTATCAATACGTTTCAAAACTTTCACACTAACCCTTCCAAAACACCCCCCCAGCCCCCCCAGGTCCCCTTCCCGATACCCCCCCGTTCGCCGTAGACATCCTTTACCGGACCACCGTTTCCAAAATAGCCGCTCAGGCCCCCTTCCCATCAGCAGTCCCCTCAGCCTTCTTCCCGACCGGCTTATCCTTCCCGCCTGCCAAATCACCCTCTTCCTCCTTCCCAATATTATTCAACAGCTCGACAGAGCTGCGGATCACTTTGAAATTCAACTCATTATCGGTCACCCCCGGCTGATACTTCGCAAACTTCACAAAATCGCTCACCCGTAAAGCCTCCGCCAGCTCATCGAACTGCCCCGGGGTGATCGGCAATGGCCGAAGCTGCCCGATCAGCTCCTCATTCGTCTCCGACAGGCTGGCAATGCCCAGCTTACGGTAGATAAATACCCGGAGAATATCATTGAGCCGGGTATAATATATTTTTACCGAACCACTCTCCGGCAACCGCTGTTTCTCCAGCTCTGCCAATTGTTCCATGGCTTCCTCATAAGGCGAAAGCCTGGGTCGCTGTGCCGCGGAACCAAACAGTTTCAGCAGCTTCTTTTTCCGGATCAGCCAGACCACCAGGACCAGCGATAAAAGGGTGACGCCTGCCACGATCCAGCCGATCCACTTTGCAAAAGGATTCGGCACGTCCACGATGTCTTTAATATCGTGGTAATCTTTGCTGGCATCGAACTTCGTATAGTCCACTTCGATCCGGACGGAATCGCTGAAGTATTTTTTATTACCCGCGATGAAAGGAAGCCGGGGGATGGCCCAGGCTCCGGAGTCAAAGCTGGTAACGGTCAGGTATTGACGATAGTAACGGCCGTCCGGCTTAGTGACGGAATCCACCTTTCCTTTCTCCATCCACTCGAAATGCGGCAGGCTGTCCAGGGAAGGCCACGATAAAGGCGAATTGTCCGGAACAGTAACTTCCAGCATGAGCTGGATGGGCTGGCCAATAAATATCTTCTGCTTATCTACCGTCGCTTTCACCACTAAAGGGGGAGCGGCAACGACATGTCCCGGATGCCGGCCATGCGGGGCCGCAGGCGACTGTGCGGAAGGCTGCGCAAGCAGGGTCCCGGCCAGGATAAAGATCGTCGACGTTAACGCTATATGTAATATGGGGTTCTTCATGTACTATCCCGGCCGGTGGCGGCCGACGAAAAATCGTTGTAATATTTTAACGTAATCTTCGTCCGTACGTAAATGCAGGAGATCACAACCGGCTTTATTGAAAATGCTCTTACAATGCTCCGTCTGGTTAAAGAAATGCTGTTGGTAATTTGTACGCACCAGGTAATCATTGGTGTCCACCCAGGTCCTGCGGCCTGTCTCAGAATCCTCCGCCTCGATCATCCCAATAGCAGGCAGCTGCATATCCATCTTATCATATACCCGGATGCCGATCATATCATGTTTTTTCCCGGCCACTTTCAGCGCATCTTCGAATCGCTCCTCCGGCCGTCTCTCCTCCGGACGGCCAATACCGCCTGCAACGCCCTTTGCCTCACCACGGCCCGCCCTGTCCCCCTCGACAAAATCGCTCAGCAGGAACACAATACTATTGTGCTTTATGGAGCGGTTGAAGAACCGGATGGCCTCATTCAGGCTGGTTCCCTTCCGTTTGGGCTCCGTAGTCAGCAGCTGCCGTACGATATAAAGGACATGGTCCCTTCCTTTTTTCGGAGGGATATAACTCTCTATCTTATCGCTGAAAAGGATGATCCCCACCTTGTCGTTGTTATTGATCGCTGAAAAAGCCAGCACGGCGCAGATCTCCGTGATCAGATCTTTTTTCCGGGCATGCACGGTTCCAAAAAGGGAACTGGCGCTCACATCCACCAGCAACATCACCGTTAGCTCCCGCTCTTCTTCGAAGAGCTTGCTGAAAGGATGGTTGAACCGGGCCGAGACATTCCAATCGATGAAACGGATATCGTCTCCGGCAGCATACTCCCGCACCTCCCGAAAGCTCATCCCCCGGCCTTTGAAAGCACTATGGTATTCGCCCGTAAAGAGATGGCGGGTAAGCCGTTTGCTCTTTATTTCCAGCTCCCGCACCTTCTTCAATATTTCTGCCGTAGTAAGTATCAAGGTATAGGAATTGCTTTTAATACTTCATCGATCACCTGCTCTACATTCACGCTCTCCGCCTCGGCCTCATAGGTCAGCCCAATACGATGGCGCAACACATCCTTGGAGATCGTACGCACATCCTCAGGGATCACATAACCCCGCTTATTAAGAAAAGCGTTGGCCTTGGCCGCCAGGGCCAGGTTGATGCTGGCGCGGGGACTGCCGCCATAGGCGATCAGCGGCTTCAGCTTTTCCAGCTTATACTTATCGGGAAACCGCGTAGCGAATACGATGTCCAGGATATAATGCTCTACTTTCTCATCCATATAGACCTGCCTTGTAAGGTCCCTGGCCTGAAGGACCTCCTGCATGGACACGACCGCCTCCACTTTCTGCGACTGCAGCCCCTGTACATTCTGGCGGATGATCATTTGCTCTTCCTGCTTGGTGGGATAGTCCACGATCACCTTCATGATGAACCGGTCCTGCTGAGCTTCCGGCAGGGGATAAGTACCTTCCTGCTCCAGGGGGTTTTGCGTGGCCAGCACCAGGAATGGCTCTTCCAGCTTGTGGCTGGTATCCCCCAGGGTCACCTGGCGTTCCTGCATCGCCTCCAGCAACGCACTCTGCACCTTGGCAGGGGCGCGGTTGATCTCATCAGCCAGGATAAAATTGGCGAAGATCGGCCCCCTCCGCACCACAAATTCATGCTTCTGCTGGTTGTAGATCATGGTTCCGATCACATCGGCCGGTAAAAGGTCCGGAGTGAACTGGATACGGCTGAACTTAGCATCGATCGCCATGGCCAGGGATTTAATGGCCAGGGTCTTTGCCAGGCCCGGCACCCCCTCCAGAAGGACATGACCATTGCTTAACAGGCCGATCAGCAGCCGGTCGAGCATATGGTGCTGCCCTACGATCACTCTTCCCACCTCATCCCGTAACCGGTCGATAAAGCCAGCCTGGTATTGGATCTTGGTATTCAATTGTCTGATATCCTCAGCCGTATAAAGCATAATTCTGAAAATTAGATTGCAAAATAACGAATTCACCGGGCAACTTGCTTGCCAAGTTTAAAGGAAAATTAATTTTTACGCTCATCCGCCCGGGAAGGGCATTTTAATGTCATTTTAACGATATACGGCAATAAAATTTAATATAGGGAGTTTTAAACCCGGAAGGCCTTCGACCTTCCAACAGACAATGATGAGCAGGATGCTTTCGAAACTCACGATATTCGCCCTGGCAACGACGCTGTCCCTGACAGGATGCGGCAGGCGTAGCTCTTCGGCTCATGACATGGAGCTGCTCACCGGCACTCCCTGGAAATATGAAAAAGCCGGGTTTGATTCAGATGAAGACGGGGTTTTTGATGCGCTGGATCCCACCATCGCAGGCGGTGATAAAGATAATACCATCATTTTCAGAACCGACGGCACCGGCTCCCTCGTAGAATCCAAAGTCAAAGACAAATCCTCCGAAGCCAAAAGCCTCCCCTTTATATGGTCCTTCCAGAACAATGACAGCACCATCTATTTTCAGAATCAATACTATAAGGTGCAGGCCCTGACCAATAAACGGCTGGAGATCTATGCAGATCAAAAGCTCGGCGAGATCCGCACCCGTTATATCATCGTTTTAAAGCACTGATTCACACTCCGATCAGGCATTGAACGCCCCCCTCCCCCTTCACAATATGTTATTTTATCTTCCCCCTCCGGGCGTCCGGACTGGCGTGAATATTGCTAACTAAAGCCTGGCAAATACAATAAATCAGGCATTTAGCTGTTTTTAAACCTCAATTAGCAAACCGTAATCATGAAAAAAAGTATCGCCCCTTTCTTCCTCGCATTCGCATTTTTAACCATTTGGGCTGCCTGCAAGAAAAACCATTCCGCTGCCGACAATACCTCCCGCGCTACCCTTATCACCCAGACAAGCTGGAAATATGACACGGCAGGCGCCGACATCGACAAGGATGGCATCGTCGATATCGGAGATCCGACGCTCGAACCCTGCTTTAAAGACAATATCTATCAATTTAATAAAGACAGCACGGGTGTGGTAGATAATGGTCCCACTAAATGCAATCCCACCGATCCGCAGACGACTCCGTTTACCTGGAGCTTCAGCAACACAGGCGACTCGGTCATCAGATCAGATGCTAACCCTATATTAGCCAGTGGCGTGAATATATTCAGCATGAGCTCCACGAAAATGGTGCTGTACAAAGACACCAGCGTGTATGGCCAGGAGATCTGGTATGTGATCTCTCTTAAACACTAAAGGCAGGTAGGATAGGTAACACCAGGAGACAGACAAAATCAGGAGATAGACAAAACCAGGATCAGGAGAGATACCTGCCCACGATCGGCACCCGTCTTCCCACCCCGAAAGCCTTACAGCTGACACGGATAATGGGACAGAACTGGTTGCGCTTGTATTCATTATTATTCACCATCCGGAGGATCCGTTTCACCAATGCCTCATCGATTCCCATGGCAATGATCTCCTTCGGTCCCTGCCTTTTTTCGATATACTGGTACAGCACCTTGTCCAGGATATCGTACTCCGGCAGGCTGTCGCTGTCCTTCTGATCAGGCCGTAATTCGGCCGACGGAGCTTTCTCCAGGATATTCGCAGGAATAATTTCTCCTTCCCGGTTGATATAACGGGCCAGCGCATACACCTGCAGCTTATAGACATCCCCCAGCACGCTCAGCCCGCCCGCCATGTCGCCATACAGCGTTCCATACCCCGTAGACAATTCGCTCTTGTTGGAGGTATTCAGCAGGATATACCCAAACTTATTGGCAATGCCCATGAGGATATTCCCCCGGGTACGGCTCTGCAGATTCTCTTCCGCTAATCCAAAGGGCGCCCCGTTAAAGATCGGCTCCAGCGTATGCAGCAAAGACTCATATACTTCACGGATAGGAATGATATCGTAGGGATTTCCCAGCGTACGGGATAACAGCTCGGCATCGGCGACAGAATGGGAGCTGGAATACGGGGAAGGCAAAAGAACAGCCCGCACATTCTCCTTTCCCAGGGCTCGTACAGCCAGGGCCAGGGTGACAGCGCTATCGATCCCCCCGCTGCTGCCGAGGATCGCCTTCGTAAAACCCATTTTAATAAAATAATCGCGGATCCCAAGGATCAGCGCCTGGTAGATCTCCCGGATATTCCCTTCCTCCACCAGGTATTCGATCACCTTATCCGGATCTTGTAATTTGGATACCCGCATCTCCTGGTCCAAAAGAGGCTCCCCCTTTAGGGGATGGGGGGCGGCAGGCTCCTGGTTCCGCCATTCCCCCCGGCCGGCAGCGGTCTTCCCGCTTCCGTTTCCTTCGCCGGGCACATGCACACCCACTACAGACGAGCCCTCTTTGTCTTCCATCTTACCCGCTACATCTGTCGCAATGGACAATCCCGGCAGCAGCTCCTCATATAACGGAGGCACAGGTCCCGTTCCGCTCTGTGCCCCTCTCCGCTCCGACCAGGCTCCCGCGCTTTCCGGGTCAATGGACAGCTCCACCAGGGCAAAATCCTCCTCGAAATATTTTAGTTCCCGGACGATCTTCCCTTCTGCATCATAGACAAGGCTGCCACCGTCAAAGACAATCTCGGTCTGCGAGCCCACGGCATTACAGTAGAACATGGGCAGCCCGTATTTCAATACATTCCGGCGTATCACTTCTTTGCGATCCACATCGTGATCATAATCGAAAGGCGAGGCGGAGATATTGATCATAAGATCGGGATCCTGGCCTATCAGCTGGTCCATAGGACACACGGTATACAGCGGATTATCCCCGAGATTCCAGATATCCTCGCAGATCGTCAGCGCGATCTTCGTTCCTTTAAAAGGGATCACTTTCCAATGGGCGCCGGGCTCAAAATAACGGCCTTCGTCGAATACATCATACGTCGGCAGACAAGTTTTATGCGCTACCCCCTTGATCTCTTTTTCATAGAGCAGCCAGGCGGCATTGAACAGCCTCTTACCCTCCCTGGCGGGGTTGCGCTCCGGTCCGCCCACGATCACCCCGATCGTATCGGCCTCTTCACGGATACGGTCGATGGCCGTATAACACTGCTCTATAAAATCATCAAACTCCAGAAAATCACGGGGAGGATATCCACAGACGGACAATTCTGAAAATACGATCAGGTCAGCCCCGGCAGCCTTGGCCTGGCGGATAGCAGCCAGGATCTTTCGAAGGTTATCCCCGAAATTCCCGATGTGATAATTTTGTTGTGCCAGAACGATGTTCATAATACAAATTTACGCGAATTAGACTAACTCCGGGTCAACGGCTCCCTGATATACTAATCTGTTCCCATTCGCGTTAATTGGGTCAAATTCCTGTTAATTCGTTTCATATTTGCTTATCAACCCGCATCATGAAGAACCTTTTACCACGTACATCGACCCGTGTTACCCAACCCATCTCCCTGAAGGTCACCTTTGCGTTAGTAGCATTATCCATCTTAACAGTATCCTCCTGCGGCCATAATGGAAAAACGCCCGACATCTCCGGCGTCGACATAAAAGAAGTCCATATCGAACGCTTCGACACCGCCTTTTTCTCCCTGGATTCCAACAATATCGAGCCCGGCCTCTACCGGCTGAGCCGCCAATATCCTTATTTCACCGGCGACTTCATCGGCAATATCCTGGGAGCCGGCCCCCTTTCCGATACCAGCCGCCTGGCTTTTCTCGCTGCCCGGCAATTCCTCGTCAGCTATTTGCCGGTAAAAGATTCCCTGGAACAGCAATACCAACGACTGGACTGGCTGGAAAAAGAATTGACAAAAGGATTCCGTTTTGTAAAATATTATTTCCCCCATTATAACCTCCCGCAGAAAGTAGTGGCCTATATCGGTCCCTTCGACGGACCAGGAGTAGCCATCACCTCCTATGCCCTGGCGATCGGCCTGCAATCCTATGCGGGCAGGACTTTCTCTTTCTACCTGAGCGGAAAAGGACAGGACCTGTATCCTCTTTATATCTCCCGGCGCTTTGAAAAGGAATATATCAACGCCAACTGCCTGAGCGCCCTGGCCCAGGACATTTTTCCGGACAGCAGCGAGAACAGGCCCCTGATCGAACAGATGATTATCAAGGGCCGCTACTGGTGGCTGGCGGAACGACTGCTCCCCGACGCCCCCGACAGCATCCGTACAGGTTATACCGAAAGCCAGCTGAGCTGGTGTTCCTCCAATGAAGGGGCCGTATGGAAATTCTTTTTGACCAGCGGCCTCGACCTCTATACCGTCGATCCCGATATCATCAAAAACTATATCGGAGAAGCGCCCAGGACCCTCGGCATGCCTGATGCAGCTCCCGGTAATATCGGCGCATGGGCAGGCTGGCAGATCGTAAAAAAATATGCAGGCGACCACAGCGACCTTACCCCGGAAGAGGTGATGCGAACCTCCCCCCGGGAGATCTTCGAGAAAAGTAAATACAAACCTAAGTAAAAGAGGAGCTACAAGGAATCGGTGCTGGCATTGCTGGCAGGCGCCTAAGCATTTTGCAAAGCCGGCTTCCTGCCCAGCTCCCGCATCATGCGAAAATGGGAGGCAATGGCGCGGGTCATTGTGGGGAATTCATTATAGGCGATCCCGAAGTCCCGGCAGGTCTCCTTCACGATCTTGCTGATCGCGGGATAATGCACATGGCTGATACGGGGGAACAAATGATGTTCTACCTGGAAATTCAATCCTCCCACGTACCAGGAGATAAGTTTGTTACGGGGAGCAAAATTAGCCGTGGTCTTCACCTGGTGGATGGCCCATTCTTCATCCAGCTTCAACGTTTCATCCTCTTCGATATGGACGAATTCCGCGTTCTCGACCACATGGGCCAGCTGGAATACAATGGCGAGGGTCAGGCCCAGGATCATCTGCATAGAGAGATACCCGATCGCCCAGGGACCCCATCCTACGAAATAAGCGGGGATCAATATATAAAAAACAGCATATAACACTTTGCTAAGCCAGAAAATGACATGCTCTTTCATATCCATCTTCTGGAGGGGAGTGGAAACTATTTTCCGTTTGAAATACTTATTGAAATCCATCATGGCCACCCAGGCAATAGAGGAAATAGCATAGACCAATACCACGTAAATATGCTGAAAGCGGTGGGCAGGCACCCATTTCTGGGAATGACACTGGCGCATGACCGGGCTTTTGGCGATATCATCGTCGATGCCGTCTACATTGGTATAGGTATGGTGAATGATATTGTGCTTGAACTTCCAGATGAAGGCATTCCCGCCCAGCGCATTAAGGGAAAGCCCCATGAGGTCGTTTACCCAGCCGCGGGTAGAATAGCTGCCATGACAGGCATCGTGCATCACATTGAACCCGATACTGGCCAGCGCCAGGCCTAATATACCGCACAGTACGATACCCGCGAAAATAAGACCACCCGAGGCCGCCGGGGCGGAGCTGCGGAACAGCCAGATCAGGCTTGCATAAATAAGCAGAGCGCCGGGTATCAGGACCCAGGACTTGGCATATAACTTCCAGTTGCCGGTCTTCTTGATCTTGTGTGTGGTGAAATACTGGTCAACGGAGGCTTTCAGGCTGGCGTAGAAGGTATTCTTCTTATTGTTAAAACTAAGTTTAGTCATAAAGGAGCTTTTCATAGACCTATCCTGATAACCAGGATACTGTCAACTACATTAACCCCTTTTGCGGGGAATTATTGTGGCCGGAGGCAAGGTAGATAAGTTTGTTAATAAGGGGAAATTTATCGTGCAGGAAAGTGTTAAAAACAACAATTTGTTCATTTCTTGATCCTCTCTTTCAACAGCTTTCTCGCCGCCTGGATCTCCGTAATATCCTTGAAGCTATCCTTCGGAATGAGAAAAAAGGATCTCGCATCGAAATATACATGGAAAAAATAGGCTGTTTCCTTAAATCCGCTGAAATCGCTCCATTCCCATAATTGCTGTCCTTTCTTCGTCTCCAGCAGGATGCCCCGGTCTTCCAGGCTGAGGATGAAGGTGTCCTGGAAAGTGGCCGATTTCTTATAAATGCTCAGGGGCAGCAGCCTTCGGATCGATATCCAGAGAAAAAACCACAACACGGAAAAAATAAGGAAAGGCAGGGGCTGGATCCTCTTCAACGCAAAGAGGATCGCCGATAAAATAGCAAAAACATTGATGAGGATAACAAGAATCTTTATTTCCGGCCGGCCAAAAAAGTGGCCCCGCAGTCCATCGAGCACCTGTTTCTTATTATATCCGAATTGAATAGTCATTCCCGCTGGTTAAGTGGGGGTAAAAATAAGGAAAAAGGTTCCCCGAATAAAAGGTCTTCCTAATAAAAAAATGGCCATCCCGAAACCCCGGGATAGCCGATAAAATTGTTCTTACCAGGAAATAGTCGCCGGACCCGCTAGCGGACGTCCCTGCAACGACCATAATGCCGGCTAGCTGCCTCACCGGGTGTAACACTTCGGGCACAGGAAGACAAAAAAGAAAGGAGAACGAGGGCGGCCAGGATACGCTTCATGTTTTTCAATTTAGGTTTTACGGATTATTAGAACGAACAAAACCATATAAAATTATCTAAGAGAAAACCCTGGTTTTGCTTCAATTGCGCAGAAAAATACAGGCATTTCCCGTAGAAAAAAAACTGTTTTTTTATACGCAGACCATGAAAGAGACAAAAACGACCGTCGCCCTAGCTGCACCCCATACTATTCCCGCAATTCAGGCATTTATAGCAGGTGCCGCTGCGGATAGTGATATGACCGCAGGTATTACAGGCGGGAGCATCGCTTTGCATGCTTTTCGCCGCCGCATTCATTGCATCCAGCCCATTGTCCGGCCGGGGAGAGGCAGCATTTCGGTGCGCATGAACGGCATGAGCCGCCGAAGAAATATTTCCCGCCGGAGAAATATGCCCTGCTGTACCGCCCGGAACATTCGATCCGCCCGGCCCGGCAGCTCCCGGACTGCCGGCTTTCGCCACGATCCGTACATCGCTTAATTCCGGGGTCTTTTTATCATATTCCAGGGAAGTGGGTATTTCGTCCCAATTATCGGTGCCCGTATTGCCGACTTCCGGCCGGTCCAGTACATGCACCAGGTCGGTCCGTCCCAGGTATTCGTAGGCCAGGGAACGGAATATAAAGTCCACGATCGAAGTGGTGCTCTTGATATTGGGATGATCCACCATTCCGGATGGCTCAAAGCGGGTAAAGACAAATTTCTCCACGAACTCTTCCAGCGGCACTCCATATTGCAGGCCGATGGAGATGGCAATGGCAAAACAGTTCGACATACTGCGCATAGTAGCCCCTTCCTTCGCCATATCGATGAAGATCTCACCTACCGTCCCATCGCTGTATTCACCCGTACGTAAAAAGATGGCCTGACCGTTGATCTTAGCCTTCTGGGTAAAGCCCCGGCGTTTGGCTGGCAGTGTCCTTCTCTCTACGATGGTGGCCAAGGCACGTTTCAGCTTGGTATCGGGAGAAGCCTGCACTCTTTTCTGCACTTCTTCCAGCAATTCCTGTACGGTGAGCTTGCCCAGATCGACAATATTCGACTCATTATTCACCGTTGTGGCTTCCGCAGCAGAACCAGCGGCTGCTCCTTCTTTTTCCGCGTCTGTTCCCTTTTTCTTTTTATCGGACTTCGTGCTCAGCGGCTGCGACAGCTTAGAGCCATCCCGGTAAAGGGCGCAGGCTTTCAGCCCTAATTGCCAGCTCAGCATATACGAGTCGGCGATCTCTTCCACCACCGCCTCATTGGGAAGGTTGATCGTTTTGGAAATGGCTCCGCTGATAAAAGGCTGTGCAGCAGCCATCATCCGGATATGTCCATGCGCGTGGATGAAACGCTGCCCTTTCTTACCGCATTTATTAGCGCAGTCAAAAACAGCCAGGTGCTCCTCTTTCAGGAAAGGAGCGCCTTCCACGGTCATGGTGCCGCACACATAGTTGCCCGCGGCTTCAATCTCTTCATCGGAGAAGCCCAGCGCTTCCAGCAGATTCCATTCGAAATTATAGTATTGCTCAGGCTTGAATCCAAGGCGTTGCAGGCATTCTTCACCCAGATTATACACATTGAATACGAACCCGATCTCAAAGGCGGAACCAACGGCGGCATCCAGCTTCCTGATCTCATCAGCGATAAACCCTTTCTCGCTGAGGGATTGATGATTGATCGAGGGCGCGCCGGCAAAAGTTCCGGACCCTACGGCATATTTGATGATCGTATCGATCTGCTTGTCGGTATACTTCAGGTTCTTCAGGGCAGCCGGCACAGACTGGTTGATGATCTTGAAATAGCCGCCTCCGGAAAGTTTTTTGAATTTCACGAGGGCAAAATCCGGCTCTACCCCGGTAGTGTCGCAATCCATGATCAGCCCGATCGTACCCGTAGGGGCGATCACGGTAGCCTGGGCATTCCGGTAACCGTATTTTTCGCCCAGCTGAACAGCTTCATCCCAGGCCCTGGTAGCTGCTTTTAATAAATAGTCGGGGCAATATTGGGCCTTGATCCCCTGCGGTTTCGTCTCCAGCCCTTCATATTCGTCGGCATCATAAGCGGCCAGGCGATGGTTGCGCATGACACGCAGCATGTTTTCCTTGTTCTCCTCATAACGGGGAAAGGCGCCGAGCACACCGGCCAGCTCCGCCGAGGTCCTGTACGCGACACCGGTCAGGATCGCGGTGATGGCCCCGCTGATACCACGGGCCTCTTCGCTGTCATAAGGGATGCCCATGACCATCAGCATGGAGCCCAGGTTGGCATACCCAAGTCCCAGGGTCCTGTAATCATAGGACAGCTGAGCTACTTCTTTGGAAGGGAACTGTGCCATCAAAACGGATATTTCCAATACGGTGGTCCATAAACGTGAGCAATACTCAAACCCTTCCACGTCGAAGGCATTCGTCTGCTCATTGTAGAACCGGCGCAGGTTGACGCTGGCCAGGTTACAGGCCGTGTTGTCCAGGAACATGTACTCACTGCAAGGATTAGACGCCCGGATGCGGCCACCGGCCGGACAGGTATGCCATTCATTGATGGTGGTATCGTATTGGGTGCCCGGGTCTGCACAACGCCATGCTGCATAAGCGATCTGGTTCCATACTTCAGTAGCGGGGATACGTTTCATGACCCTCCCGTCGCTGCGGGCAGTTAGCTCCCAGTCCTCGTTATTTTCCAGTTTCTTAAAAAAATCGTTGGAGATGCGGATCGAATTATTGGAATTCTGTCCGGAGACGGTCTTATAAGCCTCTCCCTCATAATCACTGGCATAACCCGCTGCGATCAGGGCCCCCACTTTCTTCTCTTCCTCTACTTTCCAGTTGATAAATTCCATGATCTCGGGATGATCCAGGTCCAGGCAGACCATTTTGGCGGCCCGGCGGGTGGTCCCCCCGGATTTGATGGCGCCGGCAGCCCGGTCCCCGATCTTCAGGAAGCTCATAAGCCCGCTGGAAGTACCTCCGCCGCTCAGCTTCTCATTCTCTCCCCGGATATGGGAAAAATTCGTTCCCACCCCGGAGCCATATTTGAAAATACGGGCTTCACGGACCCAAAGGTCCATAATGCCCCCGTCATTGACAAGATCGTCCTCCACGCTGAGGATGAAACAGGCATGCGGCTGCGGTCTTTCATAAGCCGAAGTAGACCTTTTTAGCACTCCATCTGCCTGGTCCACGAAATAATGTCCCTGCGGCTTGCCGGTAATGCCATAACTCTCATGGAGCCCCGTATTAAACCATTGCGGCGAATTCGGTACGCAGGCCTGGTCCAAAATGCTATACACCAGCTCTTCGTAGAATACCTGTGCATCTTTCGGAGAAGCAAAATAATTATACCGCTCGCCCCAAACCTTCCAGCAATTGGCCATGCGGTGCGCCACCTGTTTCACCGATGTCTCTCTCCCCAATGAACCGTCAGGCTGGGGAACACCCGCTTTACGAAAATATTTCTGGGCAAGAATATCGGTAGCAATCTGACTCCACTGACCGGGAACTTCCACATTCGTCATTTCAAACACCACTTCCCCGCTCGGGTTACGGATCACAGACGTACGATAATCGTAGGTGAACTGGTCGAATACATTCGTATCTTCTTTAGTGAAGCGGCGGCTGAAGGACATACCCTTCACGGATTGCTTTTTGGTTGGCATAATTCGGTACCTGTTTTAGGAGAATTTATATAATTGTTTTGCGGTGGGTACGGGGTTAACGAAAGTATTTTTTGATTTCGATATTTCCAGCCCCATCTTTTGCACAGTCTGTGGAAAAAACCGGGCCATTTTTTCGTATGTCAGACGGGTAGGGACTTCTTCCATTTTAGAACCGGGAATATCTTTTTTTTCGCACATTTTTGGCCCCGGGTGCGCAAAAAAAATTTGACAAGCTGGAGAAAAATCACTAGTATATTGATCCCGTAAAAATACGTACCCGAATGTGTTTTTGAATAGTTAGCGGGGGGCACCCAAACCAACTTTACCATTTCTTTAAAACTTAATTGCTTCTTTTTGGAGAATGAAAAAACACCACAACTTGCCCAACCCTACCGGCGGACCAACTCCAGGTATCCGACGCATCCGTCCTTTTTCAGCCCGATTCCTGTGGGTCCTGTCGGCGCTCCTTGTTGCCGGCATCGGGCACACCTTCGCACAAACCCAGTTTACCGGCTGGGTGGGAACCTTTCAGAATTATAAACTGACGAAGAAGACCGGCCTTTATTTCGACGGCCAGCTGCGTTCCACCGGGCAGCTGCAGCAGGTACACTCCCTGTTACTCCGTCCCGGCCTCAATATCTATTTCAATCCTGCCTTCACCGGCACGGTCGGATATGCCTACATTCATCAGCAAAGGATAACCGGCGGCGTTACCGGTTATGTTCCCGAACATCGTATCTGGGAGCAATTGTTATATACGCATGCCCTGCCCCGCCCTCATCACGCTGCCCACGCTGCCAGCCTCGCCCACCGCCTGCGGCTGGAGCAGCGTTATCTTCCCAGGCTCCATGCCGAAGGAAGCAGCCTTGTTCGTAACGGTCATGCCCACGCAGGCCGTCTGCGTTATTTTGCAAGAGGTGTTATTCCACTGAGAGGATCCCGCCATTCAGGGGCCGACACACTTACCGGAGCAGCTCCTTTTACCCGGGGATTCTTTGCCGCGATCCAGAATGAGATCTTTGCCAATATCAGCGGTTCTTCGGCAGTAAATGGAAAGTTCTTCGACCAGAACCGGGCCTACCTTGCGGTCGGCTATCGTTATAACCGGCAGTTCGATCTGGAAATGGGGTATATGAATCAGTATATCAGCGGCACAGGCAGTAATTCCACCAATAATCATATCCTGCAGGTAGCCACTTATCTGAGGTTGTAAGGGGATATTATAAGGCCCTCTGCCGATGGCTGTGGTGGGCTGACCTGCGCATAGGTTCCTGTGTTACCCGGCAATAGCGCCGGTGAAAGAGCATAGGGCTGAAACGCCCGTGGCGTTTTTAGCGATACTTCTTATCCAGCAATTCTATATGCTCAGGATGTTTTTTCAGGTAGCCGCCCACGAAAGGACAATATACCATAACAGGCATGTTATGATCTCTCGCATACTTGAAAGCATATTCGGCCAGGGCGGAAGCAATTCCTTTCCCGCCCAGCTGGTCAGGTACTTCCGTATGCATCAGGGCGATGTCCCCTTTATAAAAGCGATATTCCAGATAAGCCAGCTCTCCGTCTACCCTTACCTGAAATTGCTGTTCTTTTTCATTGTTTGTAATAAGGATTGGCTCCATGTTGCCCGATATTTTTTGATAATTGATTACAGATGATTAAAATCTATTATTTTTGTTCCATCTGTGGGGAATTTACGGAAAGTACATCTCAAGATAGGGTATCACCGTAAGTTTATGTGAATAATACGAATTCCACCCCCTTAATGGAGACGTAAAATTCACGATTTCACGGAATTACCCCCTTAAAGCCGAAAACTTTTCGCATTTTTGCATTAGGCACACTTTACTACCCAACGGCAATAGCGAATGAAGCACACCATTTACCAATCCTTGTTGGCAAAGAAAAAAAAGGGTCAGAGATCCTTTGCCGTTCTGATTGATCCGGACAATGTGAACGAAGCAAAGATCGATGAACTTACCCACCTCACAGTCAGTGCGGGAGTGGATTATTTACTCGTGGGAGGCAGCCTCGTCATCTCCAATCACCTGGATGAGGTCGTTCAGCATATCCGCCGCAATTGCTCCATCCCTGTCATTTTATTCCCGGGCACCCCTTCACAGGTATCCCGTTATGCCGATGGCCTGCTCTATTTATCGCTCATCTCGGGAAGAAATCCCGAACTGCTGATCGGGCAGCATGTCATCTCTGCTCCTGCTGTCCGGAAGAGCGGGCTGGAGATCATGTCCACCGGTTATATGGTCATCGACGGAGGAGCGCCTACCACTGTCTCTTATATCAGCAATGCCACCCCCATTCCGGCCGATAAAAATGAGATCGCCCTTTGTACGGCGATGGCAGGAGAAATGCTGGGAATGAAACTCATCTATATGGACGCAGGCAGCGGAGCCCGGTACCCCATCCGGGAAGAAATGATCGCTGCTGTCGCGGCGCATATCGAAGTGCCCATCGTCGTGGGAGGAGGTATCCGTGACCCGGAAAAAGCCTACCGGAACTGCAAGGCCGGCGCCGATGTGATCGTGGTGGGGAATGCCATCGAAAAAGACGTTTCGCTGATCCGGGAAATGGCAGATGCCGTCCATTCAATCCCGGTGATCGGATCCTGAACCTTTACTTTCCCTAAATGTAAAATGCCGGCCCCCCGGTAAGTCATTTATTCTGACGGATAGGCTATTCTGACGGAAGGCTATTCTGACGGAAGGCTATTTTGACGGATAGGCCGGATGAGCTTTTACTTTCCGGATCTGCTTCAGGTGGCGGTCGCAGTGGCCGAAAATATTGATATAGGTCTGGTGTACATTCGGTCTGTCCATATTGATATAATAGGACCGGAGATCCTGCTTTGTTGTTCTGATATAGGCGATAGCGGAATCCCGGAGCTTAAGCAATAAGGCCATATTGTTCCTTCCCTCATTCAATCCCAGCGGCACTACGTAACTCCTCGCTATATGGGGCGCCTCCTCATTGAGAAAGCTGACATACCCGCTGTCGGGTTTGGCAATCCATTCCGGATGCGGCTTTTGCCGAAGGCTCACGTCCACTTCACGGGTATAGATCAGTTCCCAATAGGAAAGATGCTCGATGATCTCAGCGATAGACCAGCGGCCGGGGGATTCATGGAAGGTCCATTGCGCCGGCGTCAGACCGGCCGTTTCCTCTATCAGCAGCTGACGGTTGCGGCCAAGGTTATCCAGGAGATACCGGCGATCAGCTTCCGTCCAGGACTTCCGGGCCGTATCTGCCTGGCAGGTGGCGGACAGTATGCTGAATAAGAGCAGCGGGGCTGCCAGCAGGATTTTAAGCATAAAAGATGGTTGGGATAAATCTAAAATAATCTTTTCCTTTTACAATTTGTAATATCATGTTATTAAAGGGATGAAGACCATTTCGTTGCATGACAGCCATTGCTTTAACATATTTATTATAATAATAATATAATATAGTTAAATTTATCCCCCTTCTCTAAAAATTAATACTAAAAAAGCCCCTTGCAACTAAAAAAATGTCTTTCTTTGCAGGGTAAAAATATTTACATCAATTTCATCTGACATTGAAATGAAAAAAAACTCACCCATATCACACTACTTAGTGATATTGCACGCCTTCAATAAGCGTGGGTTTTTTGCTGCGCCCCTGTGCTCAGTTTTTTCCGTCCGCCCTGTTCCCTTTTGGGTACGACGTTGATACTAACTACCATAGCGTGTCTTTTACAGAGGCACTATCATCCTGTCCCCCGAGCGGCGATTACTGCAGCTAGTCCCGTTCCTTCAACGGAGGACCATTTATCAATAAGAGCATATACAGAACAATGGAACAACAACAGTTTAAGATAATAATTGCCGATGAGTCCCACCAGGATTTCGCCAGGATCATCTGTGATGAAATGGAATCTTCCGCCAAAGCACGAGGTACCGGCATCGCTAAAAGAAGCCCCGAATACGTCCAGCAAAAAATGCGGGAAGGCAAGGCCGTGATCGCCTTCACAGAGGATGGCGTCTGGGCCGGCTTCTGTTATATCGAGACCTGGAGTCATGGGGAATATGTAGCCAACTCCGGGCTGATCGTAGCGCCATCCTTCCGTAAAAGCGGACTGGCCAAGCAGATAAAGAAAAAGATCTTCGAGCTGAGCCGGAAGACCTATCCGGAGTCGAAAATTTTCGGGCTGACTACCGGTCTGGCCGTCATGAAGATCAACTCCGAGCTGGGTTATGAACCCGTCACCTACTCCGAGCTCACCCAGGACGAAGCCTTCTGGGCCGGCTGTAAAAGCTGCGTCAACTACGAGATCCTCATGAGTAAAGAAAGAAAGAACTGTATGTGTACCGCCATGCTCTATGATCCCAAAGACCACTACGAGCCGGAAGAGACCACTCAGGATTTTTCGAAACATTCCAAGCTCTACGAACGCTTCATGCGAATCAAGCAATGGAAACTGCTGGCGCCTTTCATGAGCCATAAGTCTGAGAAGAACAGCAATAGCGGAGGCGCTCCCGAAGGATCGAAAAGGGTCCGGTCCTTATTCCATACATTCTTTAATTTCTGATCCCGGCCCTAAAGGGGGAACCAGGATGCAAAAAATTTCTGAATAAATTAAAAGACATAAAATGAACGCAGCGACAAATAATACCAGCGAGCTACTTAATTGCCCCTTAAGGGGGCAAGGGGGTAAAGTCGTTTTAGCATATAGTGGAGGATTAGATACTACCTATTGCGCGATCTATCTCCAAAAGATAAAGAACCTGGAAATACATGCCCTTACGGTAAATACCGGCGGGTTCAGTGAGAAAGAGATCGAACAGATAGCTACCCGGGCGAAAAGCCTGGGAGTGGCATCCTTCCAGTGCGTGGATGTGACAAAAGAATACTACGAAAGCTGTATCAAATACCTCATTTTCGGCAACGTACTGAAGAATGCCACCTATCCCCTGAGTGTCAGCGCGGAAAGAATGGTGCAGGCGATCGCCGTAGCGGAACACGTAAAAAAGACCGGGGCCTCTTATGTCGCACACGGCAGCACCGGGGCCGGCAACGACCAGGTCCGCTTCGATATGGTATTCCAGAGCATGCTGCCCGGCGTAGAGATCATTACTCCCATCCGCGACCTGAGGCTTAGCCGCGAGGAAGAAATTGCTTTCCTGAAGGAACACGGCGTAGAGATGAACGTGGAAAAAGCGAAGTACAGCATCAATAAAGGACTCTGGGGCACTTCCGTCGGCGGAAAGGAAACCCTTACCTCCAAAGAGTATTTGCCGGAGGATGCCTGGCCAACTCCCGTTACAGAGACAGGAACAAGATCCCTGGAGCTGGAATTTGAAAAAGGAGAGCTACGGTCCGTGGATGGAAAAAAATTCAGCAACCCCGTCGAAGCTATCCAGCACCTGCAGGCTATCGCACAGCCATACGGTGTTGGCAGGGATATCCATGTAGGAGATACCATCATCGGCATTAAAGGCCGCGTTGGTTTTGAAGCCGCCGCCCCTTTGATCATTATCAAAGCGCATCATCTGCTGGAAAAACATACCCTCACTAAATTTCAATTGTACTGGAAAGATCAATTGAGTACCTGGTACGGCAACTGGCTGCATGAAGGCCAGATGCTCGATCCTACCATGCGCAACATCGAAAAGTTCCTGGAAGACACCCAGGTCACCGTCAGCGGAAAGGTGTTCGTCACCCTGCAACCCTATCGTTTTACCGTCACCGGCATCGAAAGTGAACACGACCTTATGAGCAGCAAATTCGGCAGCTACGGGGAAATGAACAAAGGCTGGAGCGGAGATGACGTAAAAGGCTTTGCCAAAATATTCGGCAATCAATCTGCTATCTATCATAAAGTAAACACCAATGCCCCCGAATAACAGCGGGTTACCAGACTCCCCATTCTCTACCCCCTTCCAGGGGTCAGGAGGTAGGGGGTCAGGAGGCGGAGGGCTGAGAGCCGTCTCCAGGTCACATCCGCTGAAACACTATTCGTGGGGAGCGCAATGTGACGGATGGAACCTGGCAGATAACCCGGAGCTTTCGGTGAAAATGGAAAGAATGCCGCCGCATACAGCCGAGCAGGAACATTTTCATCAATTTGCCTGTCAATTCTTTTTCATCCTGAAAGGCAAAGCCGTATTCTACACAGAAGAAGGGCGTTTGGAGATCAACCCGCAAGAGGGCCTGGAGATCAGGCCGGGACTCCGGCACCGGATCGAAAACGAAGGGGAGGAAGACCTGGAATTCATCCTGTGTTCCCAGCCTTCGACCAGCGCAGACCGGTACCCAACCGCCCCTACCTCTGCCCCGTAAAGGGGGTAGAGAAGGGGGAGCAATAGCCCCGGAAGATCTTTAGAAAGAATAAAAAAGAAATGAGATGAAAGAAACTAAAAATAAAAGCAGCGAGTTACCCGACTCCCCCTTTAGGGGGCCGGGGGGTATTCGTGCAGGCATTATCGGAGGCGCCGGATATACCGGCGGAGAAATGATCCGGATCCTCATCAATCACCCGCATGTGGAGATCCGCTTTGTACACAGCAAGAGCAATGCCGGCAAATTCCTCCATGAAATACACGAAGACCTGATTGGAAATACCGACCAAAAATTCGCCGCGGAGTGGAACAGCGATGTTGATGTATTATTCCTTTGCCTGGGACATGGGGAAGCGAAAAAGTTCCTGGAAGAACACGCGAACAACCTGGGAAGCGCCCGGATCATCGACCTCTCCCAGGATTATCGCCTGCATAAGGACGGAGTAAGACCTACCCTGCCGGTCCTCACAACCGCTGTATCAGACGCAAAGTCCCCTGTCACTCACAATCGGACATCCGCCAGCTACAACGACAGCTCATTTATATACGGCCTCCCCGAACTGAACAGGGAGGCCATCCGTTCCGCCAGCTATATTGCCAATCCGGGCTGTTTCGCTACGACGATCCAATTAGGGCTGCTGCCACTGGCAAAGGCCGGCCTCCTCCGGGAAACGGATGTTTACACCACCGGCATCACCGGCTCCACCGGCGCCGGACAAGGCCTTTCCCCTACTTCCCATTTCTCCTGGAGAGCTAATAATATACAGGCCTACAAGACCCTGACGCATCAGCACCTGAAAGAGATCGGCCAGTCCCTTCAACAGCTGGAGGCTGCCGGAAACATCGGTGTATCCGCAAAGCAATCGGCAGCCGGCGGAGCGATCCATTTCGTTCCCTGGCGGGGCGATTTCACCCGGGGCATTTTCGTCACCTCCCAGCTCCGGTGCGACCGGACAATAGAAGAGCTGACCGCTCTTTATGAAGATTTTTATCGTGATCACCCCTTCACCATTCTCAGCCGGTCGGCTATCTCGTTGAAGCAGGTGGTCAATACCAATAAATGCCTGATCCAGCTGGAACAGCAAGGCGGACAGCTTGTCATCCATTCCGCCATCGACAACCTGGTGAAAGGAGCTTCAGGGCAGGCCGTTCAGAATATGAACCTGCTTTTCGGCCTGGACGAATCAGCCGGGCTGCATTTGAAAGCAAACGCATTTTAACACAGTGGAAGAGCCGTCGCCAAACCGGCGGCCTTCTCCCTAAACAGAACGAACATGAAATTATTTGACGTCTACCCTATCAATGACATTACTATCGTGAAAGCCAAAGGCTCCTATGTCTGGGACCAGGAAGGCCAGCAATACCTGGACCTCTACGGCGGCCACGCGGTAATATCTATCGGACATACCCATCCGCACTATGTACAGCGCATTACCGACCAGCTCAATAAAGTAGGATTCTATTCCAACTCGATCCATATCCCGCTGCAGGTTGAGCTGGCCGATAAGCTGGGGAAAGTGTCCGGCAGGCCTGACTATCAGCTGTTCCTCTGCAATTCGGGAGCAGAAGCTAATGAGAACGCCCTGAAGCTGGCCTCCTTCCACAACGGTCGCAAAAAGATCATCGCTTTCACCAAATCTTTTCATGGCCGGACCTCCCTGGCCGTAGCCGTTACGGATAACCCCGCCATCCAGGCGCCGGTCAATAAGACGGACAATGTAATTTTCCTGCCCTATAACGATGAGGCAGCCCTGGAAGCCTGCTTCAAGGCACAGGGAGAGGAAATATCATCCGTCATCGTGGAAGGGATACAGGGCGTAGGAGGCATCGTCGAAGCATCGGCCCCTTTCCTGCAAAAGATCAGCCAGCTCTGCAAACAATATAATGCCATATTTATCGCCGATAGCGTACAATGCGGATATGGCCGCAGCGGAAAATTCTTTTCCCATGACTACGCCGGCGTAGATGCGGATATCTATACCATGGCCAAAGGAATGGGCAACGGATTCCCGGTAGCCGGCATTATCATCGCCCCGCATCTGCACTCTAAACATGGCATGCTCGGCACCACTTTCGGAGGCAATCACCTGGCTTGCGCCGCTGCACTTGCCGTGCTGGAAGTGATCGAACAGGAAAAGCTGATCGATAACGCCGTAGCAACAGGGAATTACCTGATGTCAGCGCTGAAGAAAATACCGCAGCTGCAGCGTGTCCGGGGCAAAGGGCTGATGATCGGCTTCGATGTTCCCGAAAAATTGAAGGACCTGCGAAAAAACCTCTTGTTCCGCCAACAGGTTTTCACCGGCGAAGCCAAACCCAATACCATTCGCCTGCTGCCTTCCCTGGCCCTGCGGAAAAAAGACGCCGATGAATTCATCATCGCGGTCGAAGAAGAAATTCATGCTATGACAGCCTCCGCGAAGCCCGTTAAGTAAAGATTCGCTGAGACCGGATAGCTGAGACCGGACACATAACAAACCAACGGCTTGTCTCGCCGAAAAAAGACAACTGACCCCAACAATGAAAAATTTCGTTTCCGCAAACGATGTGACCGACATCAACAGCCTGGTACAGTCGGCCCTGGCTTATAAAGCCAATCCCTTAAAGAACAGGAGCCTGGGCGCCAACAAGAGAGTGGGCCTGTTATTCCTCAATCCCAGCATGCGTACCCGGCTGAGTACCCAGATCGCCGCTCAGAACCTGGGCGCAGAAGCCATCGTGTTCAACGTGGACAAGGAAGGCTGGGCGCTGGAATTCGAAGAAGAGGCTATTATGAGCGGCAATACCGTGGAGCATGTGAAGGACGCAGCCCCCATCATGGGCAAATATTTCGACATCCTTTGCATCCGCACCTTCCCCTCCCTGAAGAATAAGGAAGATGACTACAGCGAACTATATATCAACCAGTTCATCAAATATTCCGGCATCCCGGTAGTAAGCCTGGAGAGCGCCACCCTGCACCCCCTGCAAAGTCTCACGGATGTCATCACCATCACCGAATCCCTGGCCGGAAGCGGAACCATGGCCGGCGGAGGTAAGTTTGCCGATGCGGCGGTCCCTGCCGGCAGCGAAGGCGCAGTCGGCGCCGGCAGCGGACGACGCCCGAAGATCGTCCTCACCTGGGCCCCACACGTAAAAGCCCTCCCCCAATGTGTAGCTAACAGCTTCGCCCAGTGGATCAATGCCTGGGGCCAGACGCAAAAACAAATAGACTTCGTCATCACCCATCCCGAGGATTATGAGCTGGATGAAAAATTCACCAAAGGGGCCACTATCACGCACAACCAGGACCAGGCCCTGAAAGATGCCGATTTCGTATACGTAAAGAACTGGAGCACCTACAAGGACTACGGCAAGATCTATTGCAATGACCCCGAATGGATGCTGACCAGTGAGAAGCTCCAGCTTACCAATAACGCGAAAGTCATGCATTGCCTGCCGGTGCGCAGAAATGTGGAGCTGAGCGATGAGGTATTGGACAGCCCCGCCAGCATCGTGACACTGGAAGCTTCGAACAGGGTCTGGGCCGCACAGGCCGTGCTGGCAGAGATCCTTCGGACAAAAGGTTAAGCAAATTTTCGATCATGAACCGACTTTCAATCATAAAAATAGGCGGCAATATCATAGACGATGAGGCAAAGCTCGCCGCCTTCCTCGATGCCTTTGCCGCCGTCAGGGGTAAGAAGATCCTTGTACACGGTGGAGGCAAGCTCGCTACGAAGATAGCCGATGAACTGGGCATCCGGCAGCAATTGGTCGACGGCCGGCGGATCACCGACGCAGCAACCCTGAAGATCGTCACGATGGTGTACGCAGGAACGATCAATAAAAATATCGTTGCTCAATTACAGGCCCGCGGCTGTAACGCGATAGGTCTTACCGGTGCGGACGGCAATGCGATCCTCGCACATAAAAGAGGGACGGCGGCAATCGACTACGGTTATGTCGGCGACGTGGATGCCGTAGACGCCCCCTTCCTCACCAGCCTCCTGGAACAGGACAAAGTCCTGGTCTTCGCCCCCATCACCCACGATGGCAAAGGCCAATTGCTCAATACCAATGCCGACACCATCGCCCAGGAAATAGCCCGGGGACTTAGCAGCACCTTTGAGACCAGCCTCATCTACTCCTTTGAAAAGAGCGGTGTCCTGATGAATGCGGAGGACGAAAGCTCCGTTATCGGCAGGATCAACCCCGCCTACTACCAGGAATTAAAACAACAGCAGGTGATCTTCGCCGGTATGATCCCCAAGCTGGACAATGCTTTTGCCGCCCTGAAGAGCGGTGTACAAAAAGTCATTATCGGCAGGGCAGAAGAGCTGTCACAATTATTAGCCGGACAATCCGGAACAACCATCGTACATGACTAATCCAGCTATCCATACACTACAGGCAGAAGCGATCAGCCTCTTACGGCAATTGATCGCCATCCCCTCTTTCAGCAAAGAAGAAGATAAGACGGCGGATCTGATCATAGCATATCTGCATTCGAAAAATATTCCGGCGCAAAGATTACAGAACAATATCTGGGCAAAGAACAGATATTTTGATGCGGACAAGCCAACCCTGCTGCTGAACTCCCATCACGATACCGTCAAGCCCAACAAAGCCTATACCCTCGACCCTTTTTCCCCTATCGAAAAAGACGGAAAACTATTCGGCCTGGGCAGCAATGACGCAGGAGGTCCGCTGGTATCCCTGATAGCAACCTTTATTTATTTTTATGACCGGCAGGGACTTCACTACAATATCTTGCTGGCTGTCACGGCAGAAGAAGAGATCTCCGGGCACAATGGTATTGAATTGCTGGTCCCGGAATTAGGCAGCATCGACTGGGGCATCGTCGGCGAACCGACCCAAATGCAACTGGCCGTCGCAGAAAAAGGACTCCTGGTATTGGATTGTTTCACGTTTGGAAAAGCAGGGCATGCAGCCCGGGAAGAAGGAGAAAATGCCATTTATAAAGCGATCCCGGACATGGAATGGTTCCGCAACTATCGGTTCCCCAGGGTATCGGAGCTGCTGGGCCCGGTGAAAATGAGCGTCACCGTGATCGACACCGACAACAAAGCCCATAATGTTGTGCCCTCCCAATGTCATTTTGTAGTAGATGTGCGCGTGAATGAGCTGTATACTTTTGAAGAGATCCTGGCGGTCATCCGGGGGGCCGTTTCCTGCGAAGTAAATCCAAGGAGCCTGCGCATGCGGTCCTCTTCTATTCCCACGGATCATCCGGTCGTACGATCCGGCATCCGGGCAGGAAGAAAATGTTATGGCAGCCCCACGACTTCCGACAAAGCGCTCATGCCCTTCCCTACGTTGAAAACAGGCCCCGGCGATTCAGCCAGGAGCCATACGGCTGATGAATATATTTACCTGAAGGAAATAGAAGAAGGAATTGAATCGTATATTCAATTGATCGATCCGATCCTGGGAATAAAAGACTGAGTCCAATAACCGTATATGGCGGCGCTATCAGACGGTAACAACGGTGAGTCCTGCATGAACTTTATGAACAGATGAACCGGCGAAGCGACCAAAGGAAAACCGGTAAAAAGATATGTTAACCCGAAGCAAAAGACCTTAACAACGAAGTAAATATGAATGCGAATAATAACAAGCTTTGGAGCAAAGAAAATACCAGCACCTCTCAGCTGATCGAATCCTTCACCGTCGGACGCGACAAGGAATTCGACGTGCTGCTGGCAGAATATGATGTGCTGGGCTCCCTGGCCCATACGGAAATGCTGGAAGGGGCCGGCCTGCTCACCACAGAAGAACGGATCCTTATCCATAAAGAGCTTAACAATATCCTGGACGAGATCCGCGGCAGCCGGTTCACCATAGACAAAGATATAGAAGACGTACACTCACAAGTGGAATGGCTGCTCACCAACCGGATAGGCGAGGCGGGAAAAAAGATCCACAGCGGCCGAAGCCGCAACGACCAGGTGGCAGTAGATATCAAGCTATATCTGAAGGCCGAAGTGCTGGCGGTAAAAGAAGAGGTCCGCTTATTATTCGACCTGCTCATCTCCCTCAGCGAGTTATATAAAGACAAACTCTTACCCGGTTATACCCATCTGCAGATCGCCATGCCTTCTTCCTTCGGGCTCTGGTTCGGCGCCTACGCAGAAAGCCTGGTAGACGACCTCGAACTGCTGGCTGCGGCTTATCATATCACCAATAAGAACCCCCTGGGCAGTGGAGCCGGTTACGGTTCTTCCTTCCCCCTCAACAGGGAGCAGACTACCCGGGCCCTGCACTTCGCCACCCTGAACCATAATTCCGTCTATGCGCAGATGAGCCGGGGCAAGACGGAAAAGATCGTCGCCACCGGACTGGCCACGGTGGGAGCAACCCTCAGCAAGCTTGCCATGGATTGTTGTCTCTATATCAACCAGAATTTTGGTTTTATTTCTTTCCCTTCAGAGCTGACCACCGGCAGCAGCATCATGCCCCATAAGAAGAATCCCGACGTATTCGAGCTGATACGGGCAAAATGCAATCGCATCCAGGCCACCCCCAATGAGCTGACCCTGCTTATCAACAACCTTCCTTCCGGTTATCACCGCGACCTGCAGCTGACAAAAGAGATCCTCTTCCCCGCGATCAGCGAAATAAAAGCCTGTTTGCAAATGACCCGCCTCATGTTATCGAACATCCAGGTAAAAGACGCTATCCTGGAAGACGGAAAATATAAATACCTTTTCAGCGTGGAAGCGGTCAATGAGCTGGTCAATAAAGGTATCCCCTTCCGCGAGGCATACAAACAGGTAGGCAACCAGATCGACAAGGGCGAATTTAATTTCGATTACAAACAGCAATTACACCACACCCACGAAGGCAGCATCGGTAACCTGTCCAATGATAAGATCGTAAAAGAAATGGAAAAGGTGCTGCAGAAATTCGCGTAGCCGGCCCTTCTCTGTTATCTTAACATTAATATTCTCCGCCCGGAGAAAAAAATATAAGCCAACGATGCCATTAACATATGAATGATGTAAATTACTTTACGGTCACTCCTCCTCCGCTGCCCAAAATTTGATCTGACGATTTTATGCCATATTAGCTATCATTTGTACATAAGATCCCCGCATCTATGCCACATTGATCGCTAAAAGAAAATGAACTTCGAACGTAGTTTTTCGAAATAACGATAATTCATGATCAATGAATAATTCCAAACAGTATGGAGGCCCCATCTCCAGCCCTCAATCAATGGAGATAGAAGGATTCGATGCCCTAATCAGCCTGGCGCTGGACATGCGCTGGTCCTGGAGCCATGCTGCCGACGAACTATGGCAGCAGCTGGACCCGGCTCTTTGGGAACAGACTCATAGTCCATGGCTGATATTGCAAACTGCCTCCGGAGAGCAGCTTCGACGCCAGCTGACATCTCCTTCCTTTCGCGCCAAAGTGGAATCGCTGGTGCAGGCACGGGAAGAATCCGATTCTAAACCAGCCTGGTTTCAGCAGTCTCATCCGGGCGTTTCACTATCCGCCGTCGCCTATTTCAGCATGGAATTCATGTTAAGCGAAGCCCTGCCATTTATGTTGGCGGCCTGGGTAATGTTGCAGGCGATCAATTGAAGTCGGCGAGTGACCTGGGACTGCCGGTGATCGGGGTGGGACTGCTGTATCAACAGGGATATTTCCGGCAGTATATCGATAACAATGGCGAACAACAGGCTTACAAACCTTTTAATGATCCCGGACAGCTGCCGGTAACACCGCTCCGCCTGCCAAATGGGGAATGGCTGCGCATAGAGATCCCCTTACGCGGCTACCCGGTCTGGTTACGCGCCTGGCAAGTCCAGGTAGGACGGGTAAAGCTTTACCTCCTTGACAGCAATGACGCGGCCAACATACCCATTTACAGGGAGATTACCAGCGAGGTATACGGAGGCGGATCGGATATGCGGATCAAACAGGAGATCATACTGGGCATAGGGGGCTGGAGACTGCTGGAAACATTGGGCATCGCACCCGATGTCTGTCACCTCAATGAAGGTCACGCCGCCTTCGCAGTACTGGAACGCGCCCATAGCTACATGCAACGTACGGGAGAAACGTTTGAAGTGGCGTTGGCTATCACGAGGGCCGGGAACCTGTTCACCACGCACACTGCCGTAGCTGCGGGTTTCGATCATTTCACCCCTTCCCTCATAGCGGAATACCTTAGTGAATATGCCGAAAAAAAATTAAACATATCCCTTCACGATCTGCTGGCGCTGGGCCGTCAAAATCCTGGCGACACCTCCGAAAACTTTAATATGGCCTACCTGGCGATCCGGGGCTGCGGGAATGTCAACGGGGTCAGCCGGCTCCACGGCCAGGTGAGCCGCCATATTTTCGAGCCGCTGTTCGAACGCTGGCCCACGGAAGAAGTTCCCGTCGGTCATGTGACCAACGGAGTTCACATGCCAAGCTGGGAATCAGCCTCAGCAGATGATTGCTGGACGGAAACCTGCGGAAAAGACCGCTGGCAAGGGACCAACGACACCCTGACACAGACACAGGACATGCTCCGGGTATCCGATAGCCGCCTATGGAAAATGCGAAACGAAGCCCGTTCGTCACTCATCGATTATATAAGACAGCGATTGGCAGCCGAAGGAGCGTCTTATGGCGTTACAGCGGAAGCGATCGGTAATACCCGGAAGATCTTTGACCCAAATATATTGACCATTGGTTTTGCCCGCCGCTTCGTGGCCTACAAACGTCCGGACCTGCTGCTGCACGATCCCGCGCGGCTCGTCCGGTTATTGACAAATGATAAGCAGCCCGTACAGCTCATTATTGCAGGTAAGGCGCCGCCCGCAGATCAGGGAGGAAGAGATCTCATCAGGCGCTGGGTGCAGTTCATCCGGCAGACAGGGACTTCGCAGCACGTCATCTTCGTCAGCGATTATGATATGCTGCTGGCCGAACATTTGGTGGAAGGCATGGATGTCTGGCTCAATACGCCTCAACGTCCCTGGGAAGCCAGCGGCACCAGTGGCATGAAAGTGCTGGTCAACGGAGGCGTAAATCTGTCGGAGCTGGATGGGTGGTGGGTGGAAGCCTATACACCCGAAGTAGGATGGGCGCTGGGCGATGGCCGGGAACATGGCAATGACCCCGGTCTGGACGCCCGGGAAGCAGAGGACCTCTTTAACCTGCTGGAAAAAGAAGTGATCCCGGACTTTTACAATCGCAACGCCGACAATATTCCTGTCTCCTGGATCGCCCGGGTACGTAAGAGCATGGCGACACTGACACCGTATTTCTCCGCCTCCCGTACGGTACAGGAATATACGGAGAAGTACTATCTGCCTGCCGCAGACGCTTACCATACCCGCGCCGCCGCCAACGTAGCAAAAGGAAAACAGATCGTTCATTGGAAGTCTGCCATCGAATTAGCCTGGCCCAGGATCTATTTTGGAGAAGTAACCGTGAAGACAGAAGAGGCGCAACACCTGTTCGAAGTACCCGTTTTCCTGGCAGGCCTGGATCCCCATTCGGTGATGGTGGAGCTGTTCGCCCGGGAAGACCAGCCTCAGGGTAGTAAACTATTCAGGTTTGAGATGCAGCCGCTGACGTCCTCCGGTGAGGAGGCAAAAAAGGGATTTATCGTGTATAACGCGAAAGTGCCTGCGACGATACCTGCCGGAGATTATACACCCAGGCTGATACCCAGGCACGAAGGGGTATCGGTCCCCCTGGAGAATGCAAGGATTCTCTGGCAGCGGTAACGCAGGAACTTTATAAGTACCTATGCCGGTGGCAGACCGGATCTAAGCATATAAAAAGGCGAAGGCCATCCGTCAATTCAACATTGGCAAAAATCGATGTTACAGATACTATGACCATGCCTCCCACGCCTATTTGATCGAATAGATAAAGATTACCATATTACCCTTCGCCTGCTTTCGGAACACCTGACAGCACCTCATCTTTGAGCTCATCTGTGTCATTAAGTCAGGAGATTTTAAACATTGAGGTGCACCATCCCTCTTTTTTACAATCATTTTTCACGAACTTTTTTTAACTAATTAAGGATCAACAACTTTCAAAACTTTCACACTAACCCCCAATGTCATTGACTTAAGGTTAAACGGGTTTATAATTCATATAATACTTTCTTTTGGGCCGATGGTTTCGGGTGTATTTTCTGTTAAGCCTTATGGGTTCGGTTATTTTGGCCATTCGGGTATAAAACCGATCAATAGCCGTACTGGCTTTATCGGTCAAAAAAAAAAGACACAACGGCCCTTTTCAGGGTAGCAATGGCTTCTATGATGTTGGCCTGGTGCCGATACTTCACTTTGACCGGCTTTTTCTTCAAGGCCTCATTGAGCGGTTTTATAGCCGCGGCTGTCAGGTTCA
>JAATFV010000115.1 GCA_015655015.1 Chitinophagales bacterium
ACCACCCCTGGACAAACCGATCCCCGGGAAACGGAACCAACCTCTCCTGACGATAGGAGAGGGCACGACAGCGATTTGCGGAACTCTCTCCGTCCCAGCGACTTCCGGACCTTCCTGCTGAAGACCATCCTGAAGAATTTTCAGCAACATGTTCTTGCTGTGCTCCGGGCTAAAGATAGGTTGGTCTACTTCCAGACGATGCCAGGTTTCGGCCATCAGGTGTTTCACCTGCTCATCATTACCAGCCTGGCGCAGCAATTCCATCAGTTCGTCTTTCTCCTGTTCACTGGCCGTTCTGTCAAAGTAACACTGGAATAAATAAGCTAGCCGGTTTTCAGACATGCAATATGGTGTATTAAGCGTATAAAATAAAGTGGCTTTTGCCTTGTCTTCTGATTGTAAGACAACGAGACCTGCAAAAGGAGGTAACCGGAATGAGAAAAATTAGTAAGGGAATGAAAAAAGTCAAATAGAGAATGAGAAAAGTCAGTAAGAAGAGAGAAAAAGTCAGTAAGAAAATGAAAAAAGTCAGTAAAAATGTAAAATGAAAAGGACCGTCGGCAGGATAATGTCCTTCCTCATCCTGACCTGCCTGCGAATGAATTGCAAGGCAAGGCTTTTATGTTTCTTCACCGTCTCGAAGGAAAGCGCTAACCTGGAGGCTATTTCCTCATACGAAAGACCTTCCCGCTGGCTTAAAAGATAAACAGCTTTTTGCCGGGGAGGCAATTTTTCAATAGCCTCCTCCAGAACGGAATGATATTGCTGATACAGGCTGTCTGTTTCCCTTTCCGTATAAAGAGCCTCTGTATTATATCTTAGCCACTCCTGCTTCCTCTGCCGCTCCCTCGCCGCCTGCTTAAGACAATTGAACGCATGATTCCTGCTGATGACAAAGAGATAGGCGCTAAAATGTTCTATTTCCGGGAGATCCGCCCGATGTTTCCATATTTTCAGGAAGATATCCTGGACAATTTCCTGAGCCAGTTCATAACTCTCCGTGAGCCGGAATATATATTCCCCCAATTTCTGGTGATGGGTATTGAACAGGGAGGCAAAGGCTGTTTGATCGCCCTGGGCTATTTGCAATAACAATTGCTTTTCATTATACAATTCCGCGGATAGCAAGTTAGTTCGTTAGATTTAATCAGTATTAAAGTTATATTAAAAATATTTAATAACAAGAAGACCTCCCTATTTTCTTCAGAGAGGTCCTTTTATCTGATAAAGGAAGATTTATAAATGAATTTGACCGGAAAGCGCATTATTCCAGTGTAAGCTGCACCACCGGAATCTCATAATCAGGCTTTTTGACCGGCAGCGTCACTACCAAATCCTCCGCATTCTTCTCCGAAGCCTTATACAAGAGTTCCGAATGATCATTCAAAAATTGAGCATACCGGATCTTCCCCTTATAACCCGGCAGGATCAGCTTCCCGTTCTCCGGATAAGTATACAGGAAGACATAGAGGCGTTTGGTCGCTTTGTTATAGCTAAGTTTCGTATTCTCCGGGATGGTATAATTATCCGGTGCATACGTACAATTATAAATGGCCGTGCTGTTGGCATGCATCCAGTGGGCAATGCTATCCAGCGCAGCCGTAGCCCTGTAATCGAATTCCCCTCTGGCCGTCGGGCCTACATTCAAAATAAGGTTTCCACCATTGCTGACGGAGGTGATCAGCAGATCAAGCAGCTGACGATGCGTTTTCCAGGAGTTTTCATCCCGGTAATAACCCCATGAGCCGGAAAAAGTCTGGCAGGTTTCCCAGGTCTGCTCCCTGTACTTCGCCAGCTCGGCCGTGCTGACCTGTTCAGGCGTAACAAAATCGGCGCCATCCTTATAGTCTCCCAGATCCAGCCTGTTGTCTACGATAATACCCGGCTGCAACTTCCTGATCAGCTTCAGCAACTCCACCGAACCCCAGTCATCCTTCCCTTTCCCATGCCCATCCTTACGCGGAAAAGAAAAGTCGAGCCATAAGATATCTATCTTACCATAGTTGGTCAGTAGCTCGGTTATCTGGTTACGCATATACTGCCGGTACTTAGCCATATCCCTGCCTTTATTCAGACGGGCATACGCCGTGTCGCTTTTATCAGCCGGCGACTGCGGATGAATGTCATCGATGGTATAATCCGGATGGTGCCAGTCCAGCAGGGAATAATAGAATCCTATCTTCAGCCCCTGTGCCCGGAAAGCGTTCACATATTCCCGCACCAGGTCGCGTTTGGCATGTGTATTCGGGGCTTTATAATCGGTATATTTCGAATCGAAATTGCAGAAGCCTTCGTGATGCTTGGTCGTAAGTACGGCATATTTCATGCCTGCTTCTTTAGCTTCTCTGGCCCATTTTTGCGGATCAAAAAGGTCGGGGTTGAACTGGTCAAAATACTTTTGATAGCCCGCATTGTCTATCTTCTCATTATGTTTGACCCACTCATGCCTGGCGGCGCCTGAGTAAAGACCCCAATGGATGAACATGCCGAAACGGCCGTCCTGCCACCATTCCATACGTTTTTCTTTCTGAGTTTCGGTTTCAGTACCGATCATTTTTTGCGCATATCCCGCTGAAAGGATGAAGAAAGTAAATAGCAGCAATGGTAGCCTTTTCGTTATCATGAGGCTAATTTAAGGAGATTAGCTATAAATATTCAATCAATTTTTATTCATTTCAATTCATCGGCATTATTTTGGGTGACCGTTCGGAAAAAACGTATAGGCTTTATTGGAAATGAGATCCATATTAGTTGGGATGGCTCCCTTTTGTTCCAATCAAAGGTCCTAAATCCTTAGCCTTCAGTCCCCGTTCCTCCATTTTCAACTTGATAGCGTCAATGGGATCCAACTCCGGCAAAACGATATGTTTATCCTCGTAATCCTTTACCAGCACCAGCAATAAATCCAGCTCATCCGCTTCTGAAGTGCCTGCTTCTGCCTGGAATATTTCCATAGTCCGCTTGAGCGCTTTTTTATATTGAGCTTCAGTTTTTATTACTTTCCAATTCATATTATTTATTTTTAAAATTCAATATTTCGGTATCGAAGTCATCAGTAGCCGTATTAATCTGGTTGTATTCTTTATGCGTTCCAAACCAAATAACATACGCCGCCAATTGCCGAAAATTAACAGATACGACCAGTCGCTAGTCATTCCCCTTAATCCTTATAAATATACACTTCGATCTTCCCATCCTTCGTGACACTTCCACGATACATGCCATCGGTATTGAACGACATCGTCATATTCCCATTCTTATCCAGCGCGATCAGCCCGCCATCCCCGCCCAGCTTGCCCACCTTACCGATAACAGCCGCCCCGGCATCTTTCACGGATAGCCCTTTATATTCCACTAAGGCCGAGAGATCATAAGCCACCACATTGCGGATATAGAACTCTCCCCAGCCCGTACAGGATACGGCCACCGTATTATTATTGGCATAGGTGCCGGCGCCGATTAGCGGGGAATCGCCCACCCGGCCATATCTTTTATTGGTCATCCCCCCGGTGGAAGTGCCCGCAGCAAGATCGCCGTTTTTATCCAGCGCCACACAGCCCACCGTCCCGAATTTATAATCGACATGGATGGTGCCATATTTCAATCTTCTGACGCCGCCGGCCACAACGCTGCCAGCACCCGCAGCATCGGAACCGGCACGCACAGTGCCGCCAGCTCCCGCAGCACCGCCGCCCGCATGCGCAACCCCGGCAACAGCGTCACCCGGACCGCCGCCCGGACGGGAACCCGCACCGCCCGAACCCGGGTTCCCCTTCTCCAGGAATGTATGCCCCTTCGCAGCCTTAACAGAGTCCTCCTCCCGTATGGCCTGCTGCAGATCATCCCAGCGATGTCGTGTCCAAAAATAAGAAGTGTCGACGATCTCAACACCTGCCTCCCGGGCAAATTGTTCAGCTCCGCGACCAGTCAGCAATACATGCTCCGACTTCTCCATGACAGCCCTTGCCAGCGTGATCGGGTTGCGGATAGTTCGTACCCCGGCTACCGCCCCGGCAGCCAGCGTCCTGCCATTCATAATGGCGGCATCCAGCTCATTGTGCCCGTCATTGGTAAAGACCGCCCCTTTCCCGGCATTGAAGTTACTATCGTCTTCCAGCACCCGTATCGTGGCCTCCACCGCATCCAGGCTGGACTTTCCGGTTTGTAAGGCGGCATACCCCGTCTCCAGCGCTTTTTGCAACCCGGCCCGGAAGGCTGCTTCCTTCTCCGGCGTCATATCTTTCTTAAGGATCGTGCCCGCCCCTCCATGGATCACCAGCACATAATCGCCCTTTGCCATCTGCGGCTTGTCTTTTTCCGCTGGCTGAGTACTGGTGTTGCAGCCGGTTAAAACCAGCGCCGGCGCTCCTGCCAGAAAAACCAGCGTTCCTGTCAGAAAATAATTCATCCGTATAAAATGTCTTACGTTCATACTTCTTTTTTTACTTCAAATCATAATGTCTTCTCATTGTCTCATTGTCTCCGTGAGATCACTTCCCGGTGATCATTTCCCGGGTAACTTCGAAAATTTCAGTTCCCCATTTTCCACCCACCACCAGGACCATTCACCCCCCCTGGCTTTACCAGCCTTGAAATCGGAAACGGAAAAATTCCCATTGCCGGTTTCCGAACCCTGGATCTCATACACCTTTATCGCCTGATGTCCCGCATCCCATTGTAAAGGCTGGCCCGCCTGGCATTTCTCCGGCGGCCTTTTCGCATCCGTCGACAGAAAAAAGGCCTTGCTAACCCCGAATACCTTTGCATTCCCTTTCTCATCGATACAAACGGCGGTTTTCTCATCCATGGCGATGCCCCTGGGAAAGACCTTCCAGTCCGTAATGATCCTGCTTAAAAATGCAACATGGCGGCCGGCACGTTTCCGCTTCAGGAAATGCATGTCGCTCAGCACCTGTGATAAATAAGGAGCCTTTAAAAAATCATTGTTATACAGCTTCACTATGCTGTCATATGGATTTTGCAGGATCTCCGAAGTAGCGCTGCCCCCCTCACCGCTGTAATAAAAGCCCGTCAGGATAGCGGTCCCGGCGCTGGTGCCTCCGACCGGCACTTTCTTTACATTCAGCAGGTAATTGATGGCATCGCCGGTCCTGGTGCCCCGCCAGTAACGCATATAGTTCGACTGGTCGCCCCCGGTGATAAAGAGCATTTCCGCATTCCGGATCACGGTGGCCACTTCTTCGTCATTCGCTACCTCCCTGGAATTGATCAGCAGCGTCTCTATCGACTGTACTTTCCCCAGCTTATTGATCGTCTCATTATATAAATAGTTTTCCGAAGCCCTTATAACGACCACATTTCCGCCGCCGCTCCGGTCGATCATCCATTTAAAAGCCCCTTCGACATCCCCGCCGCCGCCGATCAGCGCCACGCCCCCCCTGGTAACTGTCTTGACATCGGTCGTGTCCCCGGTAATACCCAGGGACGCCATACGCCGGTAATTCGTTTGCGCCTGCATAGCTGCAGGGAGTAGGAAGGCCATACCGATCATCAGGCAGCCTGACAATATTCTTACTGTTGTTCTTCCAAAAAATAGCATTCTCATTCTTACATACTTTTTCATACACAGAAATATTTCCAATCGCAGGCAATTCGATCGCAGCCAATTCATTCCCTGTTAAGCAAATCCTGGCTAAGTCAATCTCTCTTAAGCCAATCGTAACCAGCTTAATCGTAACCAAATCAGGTTCCGTCAATCCAACCGATCCAAATTAATCTCCATTCAATCTCAACCGGCTTAATAGCTATCATTCTGTTTCATATTCTTATTGGCCCTCAACTCCGTATTCGGGATCGGGAAAACATATTGCGCATCCGTGGGATTCAACAACACCGCCCCCAATGCATTGATCGCATCCTCCGGATTCCTGGAAATAGGCAGGTTCTGCCTCCTCAGGTCAAAATGACGATGACCTTCAAAAGCCAGCTCCTTGAAACGTTCAGTCATAACAGCGTCGATCACGGACTCTTTGGCAGTAAAGCTTACAGGTAAATAACCGGTTATACGCGCCGCACGAAGGGTATTCAGCGCGTCAGCGGCAGCAGGCAGCAAATTCTTCTGTGCATTCGCTTCCGCCAGTATAAGATACATCTCCCCGGTACGGTATAGCTTAATATCTACCAGGTTCCTGTCCGAAGGATCGTCGCTCATATATTTCACCACTACATTCGGCGTCTTGCCGGCTGCCAGCCTGCCCGCATCGATAACGATGTAGGAAGAGAACCGGATATCATTCGCCTGGTCGAATAAATTGGTCAGCTTGTAGGACGCGGCATAGTTGATCTTCGACCCGCCCGGATCGTCCAGGTAACCGGTATGCGTATAAAGATCTCCGATCGCCTCATCACCCGTTACTCTCTTCAGCTTCCAGAATACTTCGTCTTCACTTTCATCCTTCCAGATCTTCGGGAACACGGAACGTGCAGCCAGCGGCAGGGCATTGATCGCTTCCGTAGCATAGGTAATGGCATTATCCCAGTTCTTTTCGTATAACGCAACCCTGGCCTGCATAGCCGATACGGCGGCTAACGTGATCCGGGTATTATCCGAAAAATCAGCCGGGATCAGTCCCTTGGCCGCCGCGAGGTCGGCATTGATCTTATCCACCGTCTCACTGAAGCTCAGCCGGGCAGGAGTACCGTCGACATTCGATACTTCCATGTAGGGAACTCCCATGGCCGTGGGCTCATATTTTTCCGCAAAGTTCCGCAGCAGCTCAAAATGGCAATATGCGCGCAAGGCAAGGAGCTCCCCTTTATATTGGTCTTTCAGTACTTCTTCCCCCGGTTTGGCCGTCACGCCGTCCATCGCAGCCAGCACCCTGTTGACCCGATCGATCGCTACATAATTGTCCGGCCAGGCAGGATGCGTGAAGCTGCCGTCATATTGCCAGCGATGAGTAGCCACGCCCGATCCGCTGCTGTTCTCCGAAGGCAGCATGCATTCATCGGTGACGATCGAAGTATAATAAATGCTCGAATAATAGCTCAGGTTGGCATAGGCGCCCAGCAGACCCTGGTTCAGATCGTCTACCTTTTGAAACGCTTTCGTGGGATCGATGCTGTCCGTTGGCTTCAGATCCAGCTGTTTCGAACAGGAGACCACTCCCACCGAAATCCCAAAAATGGCCGGAACGATCTTTTTAGATAGAGAATATAGTATTGACATGATGGTACAATTAAAAGTTAACGTTTAATCCAAGCGTATAGGTCCGTGGGCTGGGGTAGCTGAATTTCGCATATTCATTACCGTTCTCAGGATCAAAACCCCGCCATTTGGTCCAGGTCAGCAGGTTCTCCGCCTGCGCGAATACCTGGACACTGCTGACATATTTCAGGCTGTTCAGCAGACTGCCCGAAAAATTGTAACCGAGCCGCAGATTCCTCAGGCGAACGTAGGAAGCATCCTGGAAGTCCCTGGAAGAGAAATTCCGTTTGGCGCTGATCCTGGGCAGTATCGCATGGTCGCCCGGCTTTTTCCAGCGGTCATATAAGAGGCGCGTAGACTGGTTGCTCGTAAGAAAGCTGGGATTTTCATTATAATAATCCTCATTGTTGTAGCGCGTCACCCTGGCATTGAAGCTGAACAGGGCATTAAGGGACCAGCCTTTGTATGAGAGAGCAGAGGTAAAGCCGCCGGTGATTACCGGGATATACGTACCGAAACCCGCAACGCTCATGGTGTCTTCGTTATAGGACGTGGTTATTTTCCCGCTCCGGTCATAATATAAAGGGTTGCCGTTGGCCGGATCTACACCCGCCCATTTGGGACCATACTGCGAGCCGAACGGAAGACCTACCCGGATAATTCCCGTATAGCCATACTGGAATTCATCATACCCTCCTAAATCCAGCACTTTGTTTTTGTTGTAAGCCATGTTGAAACCCAGGGTCCAGGTAAGGTTCTTACTTTTGATCACATCCCCCTGCAGATCGATCTCGACCCCCCTGTTCTGCATTTTCCCGGAACTGAGCGGGATCGTATTGGCATCATTGGAACCCGTTTCGATAATGCCGGCGGTAGCCGATACAGCCCTTGGGAAAAACAGGTTATAGGTCAGCCGGTTATAGAATTCTGCCGTCAGACGGATCCGGTTGCTCTTCAACAATCCCAGATCAAACCCTATATTGAACTCCTTGGCATACTCCCAATCGTAATTAGGGTTGCCCGGCGTGTAAGGGATAATAGCGGAATTTCCGCCGTAGGACGAACGGCTGAAAGTGGTGACATAAGCGAAATCATTCGCAAAAGGACTGGCCGTCGTACCAAAGCTTGACCGAAGGCGCAGGTTGGAGATCACTTCCACCGCAGTCAGGAAATTCTCTTTTTTCATCTCCCAGCTGGCGCCGATGGAATAGAATTCATGCCAGCGGGACTTTGAAGGCACCGTGGATGAACCGTCATAACGCAAGCTGCCGTTTAGCGTATACTTATTGTTGTAGGTATATCTCGCCAGCGCAATGTAAGAGGCGGTGGCATTCTGTGTCTTCGACCCGGACAGGTCCGGTGTATAGGTACTGGAATTGCCTATTCCTGCAGGTGTTTGCGGCAATCGGGCATCCAGTCCATACCCGGTATAGCCAAAGGATTGATACGTATTGCGCAGGAATTCGAACAACCCGGAAACTTCCAGGTCGTGCACGCCATTGAGCGTTCTGTTATAGGTCAGGCCCGAAGTGGACACCAAAGAATAATGCTGAACAAAACCTTCGGTATAACTCCCCAATCCGCCGGGATCGACATTGCTGCCCGCATAAGAGTCGGGATTGATCCAGGCATCCGATACCCGGTGGCTGAAATCGATGCCCAGCCGGGTCCTGGCAGACAATCCTTTCGCCAGCTTGTAATTCAGCGAAGTGCCCACAATGGTTTTGAACTGGTTTTGATTGTTCGTCGAATTCAGCATCCGTTCATAGGAGTCGCTGCCTTCCCGCTGGTCGAGCACAGGGTAAAGAGTGCCATCTCCGGAAGTGACCAGCTTGCCATCCGGGGCATAAGGATATTCATAAGGCTCGGCATAATATACCGCAGCTAACGGATTCCTGGCCCCGCTGCTCGTGCTTTCCCCCTGGAGGAAATTCGAATGGGAATAACCCAGGCTCACATTGAGATTCGCCGTTAACCTGCCGGCCGTAAAGTCGATATTGTTCTTTAACGTATATCTTTTCAACCCGGTAGTCCGCGCGATCCCATTCTGATCGAAGTAATTCAACGAAGAATAAAAACGGATATTCTCATTCCCGCCGCTGGCGCTGATCTGTTGCTCCATAAAAGTTCCATTATGCAGGAACAGGTCCCTCCAGTTCGTATTGACATGGCTGAGACTGTCTACAATATGGTCCGCTTCCGCCTGCTCAGCCGGTGTTTCGGAGGCATAGTCCGGGTTGAGCCTGGAATAGGTCCAGAAAGGGCCTGCCGTTGCCCCGGTCTCCAATCCGATCCCTTCTTCAAATTCTTTCCGCTCGGCCGTATTCATCATCCGGAACTTAGCTGAAGTCAGCGTTGATACGCCATATTGCGAAGAATAATTCACCACCACCTTACCCGCCTTCCCTTTCTTGGAAGTGATCACGATCACCCCGTTCGACCCGCGGGATCCATACAACGCTTTGGCGGATGCATCTTTCAATACGGTCACAGACTCGATGTCCGCCGGGTTGATAGCCTGGAATTCATTGGATTCGATCGGTATCCCATCCATAACATACAACACCGAAGAGCTTCCGGTAATGGTGCCCACCCCCCGTAAGATAACATTCGCGCTGGTGCCGGGCTGACCGGAAACGGAGGATACCTGTAATCCCGGAACACGTCCCTGCAAGGCCTGCTCGAAAGAAGCAATGGGAACTTCATTGATCTTATCCGCGCCCACCGTCGTAATGGCTGAAGCGGACTTACTGCGGCTATAAATCGTATAACCCGTCACGACTACCTCTCCCAGGTTCCGGGCTGAAGTCTCCATAACGACATTGATAAAGGATTGCTTGCCAATGACGAATTTTCTATCCTGGTAACCCACCAGGGAGAACTCCAGCGTGGCGTTCTCATCGGGTGCGTTTAAGCTGTACATGCCATTCGCATCCGTAACGGTGCCGGTCGTAGTGCCGCTGATCTTTACCGACACTCCCGTCAGCGGATTATTGTCCGTTCCGGTGACGCGCCCCTTGATGATCTTATCGATCTTATCCGGTTTGAGAGAAGAGAAGATCACTACCAGGTTGTCCTCTTTGATGGAGTAGGTAAGCGCCAATCCCGCAAACGCTTTTGACAGCACCTCTTCCAGCCCCGCATTGGTGACATGAATGGAAACTTTTTTGTCCTCGGGCAAGGTCCCGGTGTGGTAGACGAAACGGTAGGGAGTCTGTTTCTCCACCTCATTTAATAGTTTCTTGATGCTGATCTCCCGCAGCTGCAGACTGATCTTTACCTGCCCGAAGCCGGTAGCATGCAGCTCCATACATGCGATGAGCAGTAATAGTATGCCTGCTTGAATTTTCTTCATAACGTTAGTTTGGTGGTTGTTTATTAATGCCTCAGTGATGCCCTTTTTGAAATTCAGCGCATCACTGACGAATGTCTACTGTCAGTCCTTCGGACAGAACGCTTCCGGCGTTTATCCTTCTCTCCTTATTTGCCGATGATGATCTTTTCGTTTTCCACCCGGAAATTGAAAGGATAGGAAAGCTGCAAGGCTTCAAGAGCTTTCACCACCGTCTCACTTTCGAAGGTCCCGGAATAGCGGAAGCTCTTTACTTCATCATCGGTAAAGACGATGGGGATGCCGTACCAGGTCTGCAGCCTGGCTGCTATCGTCCCCAGCGGTTCGTCCTCGATCTTTATACGGCTGCGCACCCAGGCGATCTCCTTCGCTTTATGATCCACAGGGTCTACCGCCAGCGATACCTTTTTCAGGAGGCTTTCCGCTATAGTCGCGCTATCTTTCCCGATTCCATGAGCGATCACTAATTTCTGACTGGGGGTCAAAAAGACTTTTTGCTCCGGATGGTCCTTTATGGATACCGCCACCTTCCCCCGGAAGAGAGAGGTTTCCGTATAAGTTCCCTCCAGATACGCATTTACATTGAACAGCGTACCCAGCACTTCGATATTGACATCTGCCGTATGCACAATGAACGGATGTTGCTCGTTATGGGTTATATCAAAAAATGCTTCGCCTGACAATGCTACTTCCCGGCCGGACTGACCGAAATGGCTGCTCAGCGTTATCGTAGTATTGCTGTGCAGCGTAACAACCGAGCCGTCAGGCAGCACAACGGTCTTGCGGGGCTCTTTGCCCGATTGGATCCGGATGGGGTAGGCAGTGGCAACCTCAGCCGGAAGTTTCACTGTTTTCCGGGAAGAGAGGGAACGGGAAGAAAGGAAATAGATAAGGACCGCAACCACCAGTAATGAGGCTGCAAAACCGGCAGATACCTTCCAACGAAAGACACTCACCTTTGCAGCAGGGGAGGGGAGTGCGGCTGCCATTTCCCGGCTGCCTAGCGTCTCTTTGAACAGGTCATAACGTTCGATGCCATCCTTCAGCTGCCGGAGCTGCTCCTGCACATTTCCCTGTCCGGCATTTAAAATGGAGATCAGACGCTGCGCCTCCTGCACTTCTGCTGACTTCAGGGGATTCGAATGGATCCAGGCTTCCCAGAAAGCCACGGCGGAGGGATTACTGCCTGCACAATATTGCCGGAAGGATTCATCACAGACAAAATCGTCTGCGGTATAATTGTTTAAGTCCATCAGATCAGTGCCTTTATAAATACAGACGGCAATAACGGCAGGATTTCCCAAGGAATCGGAAACTATTTTTTAAGATTTTTTTTCGCCCGACTATTTCAGCAGTTTTCGCAGCAGCTTTATCGCGTTATAAATAGTATTATAAGCCGTTTTAATACTTTGGGAAGTTTGGGCCGCGACCTCCTCATAGGTCAGCCCTTCAAAAAAAACGAGGCGGATCAATTCTGTTTGCCGGGGAGTGAGCTGCGCAAGGGCCTTATGCAGCTTGCTCTTCAATTCTTCGTCGTGCTGAACGCCTATGATGATTTCTTCATAGGATAGCTCATTCGGATTTTCTTTATCAGCCAGACGGGTAATGGCCGCATCGATCCTGGAGTGATAGCTCAGCTGGTCCAGCAACATCCTCCGCAGCGAGGTGAACAGGTAGGCCTTTACATTGGCCACCGGGTTCAGCCGGGTATGTTTGTCCCAAAGCTGAAAAAAGAGCTGGGTGACGCAATCCTTCACCAATTCATCCTTGGCTGTTATCTTCAATCCAAAGCGAACCAGATGAAAATAGGTATTATTGTACAACGAGAAAAAAGCTTCCTTATCGCCTTCCCTCATCTGTTGCCAATAAAGCCTGTTCTGTTCTTCATCCGTCATAACATTCCCGTTTGTTCAATTTATTTTTTCGGCTGGCTGCTTCCACGGCCAAGTCTTCTCACAAACCTATTTCCCCCCGCCAGTCCCCACCTCCTTCAACAGCTGCCGGACCGCCTCCTCCAATTGCTGATCCCGCCCCGCACCCACGGCGCCATACTCATTCATAACGCGAATATCGGGTTCCGTCTGATGATTTTCAAGATATCGGCCATTGGTGTCTTTCACCCCAACGGTCGGAGCGCTCCAGGTCAGGGTAGGGTCGGGCAGGGATTGACCGGTCATAAAAGTGCAGCTTCCCGGTACCGGCATGCCCACCAGCTTCCCCATGTGCAGCAATTGATAATCATAGACAAAACAGCTGCCGTCACTGTAATTGGCTTCATTGGCCAGAACGATGGAGGCCTTGGTCCATCTGAAGGACGGCTCGCTGTTTATCAAAAAAGAGCCTGCCGCATTATCACGGATCCGCGAGCCGCTGAGGAACACCGTCAGCTCCGGCGCAAGATCACCGCCCCTGTTGAACCGGGTATCCACTACGATCCCCTTTCGCCGGGCATATTTGCCCAATACGGTCTCGTAGGTATTCCTGTACGCGGCATCATTCATGCGGTATAAATGCACATACCCCAATTCGCCATGGCTCAGGCTGTCCGTCTCCTCTTCATTACGTCGCACCCAGCGCTTGTATATAAGCTCATTCTCCTCATCGGGACTTATAAGTTTTACCGTTATCTCTTTTACCGATCCTCTGTTCCCAGCCTCTCCAATTGAATCATTGCCCCCTGCCTCCTCCAACCGGCTTGCTGCCCGTAGCGTAAGCCGCACCTCCTTTCCAGCCTTTCGATTCAGAAAAAAGGCAAGATCCCTGTCCGCCGTCAGAGGAACCCCATCGATCGCGGTAATCACCGTTCCCGGCCTGATACCGAATGCCGGATTGTCCAGCGGCCCATCCGCGATCACTTCTCCGATCTGAATACCCGTGTCCCGGTAGGATTGGTTATAATAGGCTCCCAGGGAGGCGGTAATATCTTTATCCTTTCGGGAAGGGCGGTAGGTAGCTCCTGTATGGCTGACATTCAGTTCCCCCAGCAGCTCGTTCAGCATTTCGGCAAAGTCATAGTTGTTGCCGATGAAGGGCAGATAACGGGAATAAGCTGTTTTGCAGGCATCCCAATCGGTGCCATGCAGACCGGGAGTATAAAAGGTCTCTTTTGTCCTTCGCCACACATGCTCAAACATACTGTTTCGTTCAGCGGCGGGGTCCAGGATCATTCTCCCCCTGGTATTCACGGAATCCATCCGGGTAGTAACCGGGTCGATCCTGCAGATCCGTCCATCAGACAATAAGAAAATATTTTTTTGTGCGCCGTCCCATTCCATCACCGGATCATCCGCATGCAGCGGCAACAATAATTTTGTTTGTTTGGTATGCAGGTCCGTCCTCCACAGATCATACCCTCTATCGGATCCAGCCAGGTAATACAACGTATCTCCGTTCCTGCTGACCAGTGCATCCGCGAGCAGAGAGGACTGCGTGCTCAGCCTTTCCTGTTTCCGGCCGCTCCTGTCCATCTTTTCGGGATCCCGATCCTTTTCGCCCACCGGCATCGCGTAGACATCCTGCTGCCTTGTGCTGCTGTTCGCATAACTGTGCAGCCCGTTCCGGTCGCTCAGCCAGAAGAGCATCTTCCCATCCATCATCCACTTTGGACGGGTATCGCTGAAGCCGCTTTGCGTGAGATTAACGAGGGGACTTTTCCCATCGGCGCATACCAGGCCCACTTCCTCATTACCGGCCCCCTGCTCGTCATATTGCACCAGCAGCCACTTGCCATCCGGGCTCCATTCGAAGGTCTGATCCTGGTCCCTTCTGCTGTAGAGCTGAGCGCTGTCGAGGATAATGCGGCTACGCCGGGACCCGATCGAATAGATCTTCAGGCTGGTCCTGTTCCCGATATAGGCGATCTCTTTTCCATCAGGGGAATACTTCGGCTGATAATTCTCCTGCCCGTCTGCGATCAGCAGGATTTCTTTCCTATCATTGAGATCCATCTCACAGATCTTCCAGGAGCTATCCCGCTCAGCCGCATACAATAAATGATAACCGTCAGGCGAAAAACGGATACCAGCTTCCTCCCCCGGCGTATGCGTGATCTGTTGGACGGTCTTGCTTTGCAGGTCGCTGATAAATACATCCCCGCGAAAGATAAAGGCCAGTTTTTCTCCGTCCGGGGAGACAGCCATCTCTTTTGCTTCCCCGATGGGAATTGTTTTTTCTGTCTCTTCGATCGGAATTGTTTTTTTCCTCTTTGTTCCTTCGACTGAAATTATTTTTTCTTCACCTGCCTTTCCGGCTATTTTCCCTTTCTTTTCGTTAGCGTTAATTCCGGATTTCGCATCCTCCGTCATGCCGCCCCCGGATGTCTCCGGAATTTTTATCGCCACTCTCACGGGGGCTGCATTTTTCTTCTTTATATAAATTTCTCCGTCATATCCGAAACAAAGGGTCTGTCCGCGGCTGATGCTTAAAAAACGAACAGGATGTCGTTTGAAAGCCGTGATCGGTCTATTATTTCCCGTATCCGGTAATATGCTTTTCTCCAGGCCGCCCGGTTGCTGTAAAGCCAGCTCCCGGATATTAAAAGTGCCGCCTTCTTCACTGAGATAATAAATAGCCGTATCCGTGCCGGCAAAAACAGGGCTCCGGTCCTCTCCCCGGAAAGACGTGACCCGGGTATGATGGCCGCTATAAGTATCATACAGCCAGATATCTCTTGCGATCGAAGAGGTCTGGTGCTTCCGCCAGGGATTCTCCCTCCCTTTGCGGTCATGATAAATAATATACCTGCCATCCGGGCTTACCCGGGCATCTTCTGCCGGTGTGGTCAGTACCTGTAACACCCTCCCTCCGGCCACAGGCACTTTATACAGTTCCTGCAGGGCTTCCGATGGGAACTGGCGGTTGCTGGCTGCGTCCATCCGTACGGCGCCAAACAGGACTGTGCTGTCATGATCAGCGAAATCATACGGGAATTCATCGGAGGAATGAGCGGTCAGCCGCCTGGGCTCCCCGCCTGTTGCCGGTATAATGAAAATATCGAAATTACCATACCGGTCGCTGGCATACGCAATCGATCGGCCGTCATGGCTCCATACCGGCATAAAATCATAAAGGTCGGCAGCTTCGCTGTAGAATACTTTCCCGCCTCCTTCTCCTGATCCGGATCTTCCCCTGGTTGTTCCCGCGCCCGTAAGCGCAACAGCTTCCCCTCCTTTTGCCGGCACGCGGAACAAATGGCCTTTGTACGAAAAGGCAATAGTGGAGCCATCGGGAGAGATCGAGCAATAGCGAAGCCAGCGTGGACGATCCTGCGCGGGGAGCCAACAGGAATTTAATATAAGTAATAAGAAAAAAAATAGTTGTTTGCCTGCCTTCATATCTTTCGTCTGAAAGAAGGAAGATACAAATTTTTTCACCCCTCCGTTTCCTTCGTCAGATCCAGCAGCTTGTCAGGATCTGCGATCGCAATATTCTTCCCATCGAGTACTATGATATGATCCTGTGCCAATTCATTGATGATACGGAAAACAGTTTCATAAGTAGTGCCGGCAAAAAAAGCCAGGTCCTGCCTGCTGAGCGTGACATCGATAGCTCCTTCGGGACTAAGACCGAACTTATCTCTCAACGCCAGTAAAGCCTGGGCAATGCGCCCTTTTACCTGCATATGGGCGAGGTTACGCATTTTTCTTTCCGACTCCTGTAATTCATCGGCGAAAAATAACAGCAGCTGGTAGATAAATTCATAATTTACTTTCAGGGTAGCCCGGAAAAAATCCAGATCGATAAAACAGGTATCTACCGGTTCAATAGCCGTCGCGGAAATAGGGTAATAGCTTTCATGCCCCAGTCCCCGATGTCCAAAAATATCCCCTTTTTTGGCAAAACGTATGATCAGCTCTTTTTCCGTTCCCCATTTTTTATGAACTTTCACTTTCCCAGTATAAACAAAGTAAATGCCGTTCACCTTCTCTCCCTCTTTAAAGATCAGCTCACCCTTTTTAAAATGAAGGTTCTTTCTATTCGAGTCGATGGCTGGTAACCATTCTGGCAGGCAATTTTGGCATAAGAAACAGCTTTTCAGGTCACAGGTATGATTATTTCGCTTCATGTCCGGCTCTTTTAAGTCCAACCGGCAATCCGCCCGGTTTTTTATTTTCGATGCAATATTAATCCTATATATGCAAATTATATGGGGCGTATTTTATTGAAAACTACACAAATAAATAAAATAAATATATGAAGATTGTCCAAAATTAATCGAAAAACACAAAAATGCCTCTTTTTTTATGATATATACGATATTATATATGAAATATTCGCTTCATGCTTTCTGCTTATGTTAAATGTAGTTATTTGTAATATAGAATTTCCCCCCATCTTTGTCTAACTAAGAAATTTCTGAGCCCGGTCTTGTTCATCCACTTCCGGCCGCTTGTCTGTTTGCCGATTGCCTGTCCTGCTGGAAAATAACCAAACGTTCCTTCATGATAAATTACACCAGACCCCTGGAACAGATCCGCATCTTTTCTCTGGCCACCGTCCAGATGCGCACTTTCCATATTACCTGGCTCATGTTCTTCGTATGTTTCTTCGGATGGTTTGGACTGGCCCCGCTCATGCCCGCTATCCGGACTGACCTGGGCCTCAGTAAGGCCCAGATCGGAAGCATTATGATCGCTTCGGTCTCTTCCACGATCTTCGCCAGACTGCTTATCGGAAAATTATGCGATGTCTGGGGACCCCGTAAGACTGCCGTCCGGATGTTACTCGTTGGATCTCTTCCTGTTTTCCTGGTAGGACTCTCAAAAGATTATACCAGCTTCTTATTATTTAGACTGGCCATTGGCGTTATCGGGTCTTCCTTTGTGATCACCCAGTTCCATACCTCTCTGATGTTTGCCGCGAAGATCAGGGGTACGGCTAATGCCATCACTGCAGGCTGGGGCAACCTGGGGGGAGGAGTGACCAATATGGTAATGCCCCTCATTTTTTCCGCCATCGTAGGCTTCGGATATACCAGGCATGAGGCCTGGCGTTATGCTATGATCCTGCCGGGCCTGCTGATGCTGCTTGTCGCTTTTTTATATTATACCTTCACGAGAGATACCCCCGCCGGTAACTATGATGACCTCGTGAATAATGATGATCCCGTGAATACAAGACCTGCGATGCGAAGAACAGACTGGTCCGTTCTTTCCGACTGGAGAATAACAGCGCTGGTGCTGGCTTACGCCATGTGTTTTGGAATGGAGATCACCTTTGATAACGTGGCAGCCCTGCATTTTGCAGACACCTTCCACCTTTCACAAAATTATGCCGGCTTCTGGGCCGGCGTATTCGGCTTTATGAACATTTTTGCCCGCGCCCTGGGAGGATGGGTATCCGACAAGGCAGGCCACCGATGGGGAATGAAGGGAAAAGGCTTGCTGCTGGCGGGTGTTTTATTACTGGAAGGCCTTGGCCTGATTGCTTTTGCCGCTGCCGGCAGCTTTGTATGGGCGATAATCTCCATGCTGTCCTTTGCCCTGTTCCTGAAGATGGCCAATGGAGCCACCTATGGGATAGTCCCCTTTGTCAACGAAAAAAATGTGGGCCTTGTCAGCGGGATCGTAGGCGCCGGGGGCAACCTGGGAGGAATGTGCTTCGGATTTTTATTCAAGTCGGAATCCCTCTCTTACGTTCAGGCTTTTACCTATATCGGGATCACGGTCATTCTCGTATCCCTGCTCGTAGCAATGACCCGCTTCCATAGCCCTCAGGACAACCCGGTGCTTAGTGAAAGATCTACCCTGATCCATTGACGACTGTTGTATCTTTATAAGACGGAAAGATCCTGTTTGTCTTCGGCCATTCTATTGACAATCATTCAAAGCCTTTAAAAAGGCAGTGGTGAATTTTTGTTTGTCCTCAGGATTAGTGTACTTGGTTTGCATTTCCTGGGCGAACGAAGCTGCTTCCGTGGTTAATTTTGTGGTTTCATCCATAGCGGACTTATCCCCTGAAAGCGCACTGCTAATGCCTTTTGTAGCAGCTTTTTTTGCCTTACACGCCAATTCGGCGGACTTTTTTGCATCGGATTCAATGGAACTGCCGCAGCTGGTTAAGGAAAAAGAGACGAATACAAAAGTCGCTACATTTAAGATTACTTTTTTCATTTTATCTGTTTTTATTGGTTTATGATTCAACATTCCTTAAAGAAGAAATCCCGGATAATGACGTCCGACCTGATTTCAAGTTTGCCTTTTTGCACAATGATCCTTGCCGGTATATCTTAAATAAACGAATCGATCTATTGCAGCAATACAATAGCCATTTTCTCCATCTGCCCCGTAACCAGTTTTATTTCGTTATGAGATACCCGGGAATAATCAGGTCCTGAATTCTCTGCTAAGATCTCATATTCTGAAAGCAAACAGCAGTCTCCGGGATAGATTGGTTATGAAACGGGATAAGTGCCGCCCGCAAGTACCTTTTTTCAGGACCACTTAAATAAAAATGCCGGAGTTTTACATCCGGCATTTTTATTACCTATAGGTCTCTTGTATTACTATCCCAGCTTCTTCTGCAAATTCTGATCGATCGCATCCAGGAACTCTTCCGTATACAGATAATCCTTACTATGTTCGACCTTATTACCATGTATGCAAACAGCCAGGTCCTTCGTCATTTTACCGCTCTCTACCGTCTCAATACAGACAGCTTCCAGCGCATCTGCAAACTTGATCAGCTCCTGGTTGCCATCCAGCTTCCCGCGGAAGGCAAGCCCCCTGGTCCAGGCAAAAATGCTGGCGATAGGATTCGTGGAAGTAGGCTTGCCCGCCTGGTGATCGCGGTAATGCCGGGTGACCGTGCCATGTGCAGCTTCCGCCTCCATGATCTTGCCGTCAGGCGTGATCAGCACAGACGTCATCAGGCCCAATGACCCGAATCCCTGTGCTACCGTATCGCTCTGTACATCTCCGTCATAGTTCTTACAGGCCCAAACGAAATTACCATTCCATTTCAGGGCGCTGGCAACCATGTCATCGATAAGGCGGTGCTCATACACAATGCCGGCTTCCTTGAATTTTGCCTTAAACTCTTTTTGATAGATATCTTCAAAAATATCTTTAAACCGTCCATCGTACTTCTTCAGAATGGTATTCTTGGTAGAGAGGTATAACGGCCATTTTTTCGCCAGCGCCATGTTGAAACAGCTTCTGGCAAACCCTGTAATGGACTCATCCGTATTGTACATCGTAAGGGCGACTCCATCCCCCTTGAAATTATACACCTCGAAGGTCTGGGCAGGACCGCCATCTTCAGGAGTAAAGGTCATGGTCAGCTTGCCCTTCCCTTTAATGACGGCATCGGTGGCACGGTATTGATCGCCAAACGCATGACGGCCAATGATGATAGGCGCTGTCCAATTCGTCACCAGGCGGGGAACATTTTGCATGACGATCGGCTCACGGAAGACGGTGCCGTCTAAAATATTCCGGATAGTCCCATTCGGGCTTTTCCACATTTGTTTCAGCTTGAACTCCTCTACACGGGCTTCATCAGGGGTGATGGTAGCGCATTTTATACCTACGCCGTATTGCTTAATGGCATTGGCTGCATCGATCGTCACCTGGTCATTGGTCTCGTCCCGGTATTCGATCCCCAGATCATAATATTTAATATCGAGCTCCAGGTACGGTAGGATCAATTTGTCTTTAATGAATTTCCAGATAATGCGGGTCATTTCATCCCCGTCAAGTTCTACAACAGGATTTACAACTTTGATTTTCTTGGCCATAGTTCTTCTATTTTATATACAAAAGAGAGCAAACCTACAAGAATATGGTGAATTTGGGCGAAGAAGACAAGTTTTTTTTGAAATTTAACCTTCCGCCTGCCTGTTAGTTATTTTCCTCATAGAGCGATCCGCATCGACCCCTTCCGGAAGTGTCCTTTTTTGTATGTTTGCGTTTCATAACCAACGTGGATGTTAGATGCATTAAAGCAATACGTATCCAGGTATGTAGCCTTATCCAACGAAGAATTTGCTTTTTTGGCAGATAAGCTCGTGATCCGGAACTTTGAGAAGAAACAACAGCTGGTAAAAGCCGGTGAGGTGGAAACATGCCTCAACTTTATCGTGAAAGGACTTGCCCGTAAGTATTTTTATAAAGGCAAGACCGAAGTGATCACCCAGATCGCCCGGGAAGGAGAGATGATCAGCTCCTCCGCCTCCTTTTTATCCGGGATCGCCTCCCCCTATATTGTCGAGGCGCTTGAGCCGGCTACCGTTTTTTCCATTTCCAGACAACACCTGGAAAAGCTATATGAGGCCAGCCCCCGTATTGAAAGGATCGGACGTTTGGTCATTACCCATTTATTCCTGCAAAAAGAAGAGTGGGAGCATGAATGCATCCGGATGGATACCCGCGAACGGTTCCTCCGTTTCGTAGAGAACAATCCTGACCTCCTGCAACGGGTTCCCCAAAAATACCTGGCCTCCTATCTGAATATGAAGCCGGAGACCTTTAGCCGGCTTAAACGGACACCACAACGGACACCACGGGTGTCCGGCCCTAACCGAACAAAGTGAAGGTTACGAACGAGGAGGAGCGAGGGACGAAGCTCCGACGAAGTTCTGCAATCATTAGACACGGGCCTGAGGCCTACCGGGCCAATGGCCCGCTCCGGCAAGCCGAAGGCTTGCTCTCAGAAAACGAACACAAATGACAAAAAAGAAATCTTCCTACCAGGCCTCCCTGGATGATCTCTACAAATATCTCTCCGGTTTCGTTCCGCTGTCAAAAGCCGAATTCAACGACTTATTACCCTATATAGAGATCCGGGAATTTGAAAAAAAAGCGAAGGTGATCAGGGAAGGAGAAGTGGAAAGATACCTGAATATCATTGCCCGCGGCCTGGTGCGCAAATATCTTCCCATCGGCGATAAGGAAGCGACCATCCAGATCGCTACAGAAGGCCATATTGTTCACTCGGAGCTCTCCTTTCATTATCGCACACCTTCCGGATCGATAGTAGAGACGATCGAGCCTACGGTCTTTTTTTCCATCACCTATGACAGCCTGCAGCAATTGTACGACCGGTTCCCCAAGATCGAACGCCTGGGAAGATTGATCATATCGGACCTGTTCATTAAAAAGGATTTCCGCTACTTCGATCAGCTGAGGAAGAGCACCCGGGAACGCTTCCTGGAATATATCCGTTCGCATCCGCATGTCTTACAGCGGGTTCCTCAAAAATATATTGCGTCTTATTTAAATATCAAGCCCGAGACCTTCAGCCGGTTGAAGCACCTGGTGAAACTGAAATAAGACTGGAAATAGCAGGCCCCCTCCCGGGGCGGGAAGCTTCCTCACAAGCTCACGATCAATACCGGGATCTTCAGCTCATGCCGCACGGCATTCACCGTCTCCCCGTAAATAAAATCTTTCAGCCCGCTATGCCCATGGGAGCCGATGACCAGCATATCCGCCCCCTCTTCCTTTGCAATACGTGCGATCTCCCGGCTTCGGTGCCGGAAACCGAGTTTCGTCTGGCTGCTGATCCCCCGCTGCTGCAGCGCCGCCCGGTAAAGCTCCAGTCTCTCCTGATCCCTTCTGGTCTCATAATCATCACTTTCATGCCCCAGCATATGCGCCGACGCACTCTCTACCACATGTATCAGCAGGTACCCGCTTTCTTTCCCTCCCTGCCCGACGGCATAAGCCAGCAGCTTTTCGTCGTGGACGCTAAAATCAAGGGCAATGGCTATATTCCGGAATACTGGCGGCGACCAGTCCGATAAAGCCCCCGATTGGGGATGCAGCTGGATGGGGTCGCTCTTAAACGCAAAAGGCCTTTTGCGCTGCCACTGCCGGGTGAGCCAGGGATGTAAAACGATATACAGCAACAAAAAGATAGCCGCCACCCCCGCCACACTGATAAGTATCTTCACCCCCACATACCCCCCCTGACCAAAAAGAGGCGACGCCTCTTCCAGGACCAGCCTGATATTGAGATAGACCAGCAAGCTGGCCACGGCCCAGGATAGGATCCTGATAAAAGGCCGGATGGAAAAATCGCCCATCGTCTTCTTATCACTGACAAACTGGATCAGGGGAATAACGGCAAACCCCAATTGCACGCTGAGGATCACCTGGCTGAAAATTAAAAGGCTATCCACTTTTTCCTCCCCGGCGATCAGGATCACGGCAACAGCCGGAATGATCGCCAGCAGACGGGTGATCAGCCTTCTCAACAAAGGATTGATACGCAGTTGTATATACCCTTCCATGACGATCTGTCCGGCCAACGTGCCGGTAATGGTCGAGCTCTGCCCGGCTGCGATCAGGGCAATGGCAAACAGCTTGGGGGCCAGCGCGCTGCCCAGCAAAGGCGCCAGGAGCTCATGCGCATCTTTGATGGAAGCAATATTGGTCTTGCCTGTCTTAAAAAAGACCGTTGCCGCGAGTATCAGAATGGCAGCATTTACAAAAAATGCGAGGTTCAACGCGATAGCACTATCCAGGAAATTGATCTTAAGCGCTTTGCGCATGTGTACAGCTCCGGGCAGGATCTTCCGGGTCTGCACCAGCGCAGAATGCAGGTATAAATTATGCGGCATGACCGTAGCCCCGATAATGCCAATGGCAATATACAATGCCTCTTTTCCATGCAGGATCGGAATAAAACCCGTTACTATTTCCCGGGGCGATGGATGGGCCAGAATGATCTCCACCAGGAACGAAAGCCCCACCACAGCGATCAGCCCGACAATAAAAGCTTCCATCCGGCGCATTCCCAGCCTTTGCAGGAATAACAACAGGAAAGTATCCAGGACCGTAATGCATACGCCATAGATCAGGGGTAATCCCGTAAGCAGCTGGATGCCGATAGCCATGCCCAGCACCTCGGCCAGATCACAGGCTGCGATAGCGATCTCGGCCAGGACATAGAGCGCCAGGTTGACATACCGGGGATAGACCTCCCGGTTGGCTTGCGCCAGGTCCCTTCCCCGTACAACACCCAGCCGGGCCGAAAGGTTTTGCAAAAGGATCGCCATCCCATTGCTCATCAACAGCACCCAGATCAGCGAATAGCCGAACTGGCTGCCGCCCGCCAGATCGGTAGCCCAGTTGCCCGGATCCATATAACCGACCGATACGAGGTAGGCAGGACCGAAAAATACAAAAAGCTGCTTCCACCAGGGGCCCTTCCCCGTAGCATCTACACTTCCATGTACTTCACCAAGAGAAAGTCCCCCCGACCCCCTTAAGGGGGGGGTAGGCAGGCCGCTGATATCTGTGTGTCTTTCACTCATTTTTTAAGTGTCTTTTTCGTTTCCCCCTTCAGGGGGGTAGGGGGGGAAAGTTCATCCTTTACCAGAATATTTTTTGCCGCCCGGGCGCTGATCGTCACCGGCGGCCGGTTACTGATTTTCACCTCCAGGCTATCGTCAAAAGGAAACCTTTTCCTTACCTCCAGGCAGGTGCCCAGCTCAATATGATTATACTGCAGCAATTCCAGCATCTCCGTTGTCTGACTGGTTATGCCGGATACTTCCACCACCTTGTTCAGCGCCAGCTCCGATAAGCTGCATTGCCGGAGAACATTGAACCTGCCCTGGCTGTCAGGAATAGGGTCCCCATGAGGATCGGTGTCCGGATAACCCAGAAAAGCATCCAGCCGGTCCACCAGCTTTTTACTGCTGATATGCTCCAGCTCCTCCGCGATCTCATGCACTTCATCCCACCCGAAATCCAGCTTTTTTACCAGGAAATATTCCCACAAACGATGCTTGCGGATGACCTGGATCGCCGCTTTTTTGCCTTCATTGCTCAGTTTAAAACCCTTATATCGCTCATATAACAATAATTTCTGCTCTTTCAGCTTCTTCAGCATATCCGTTACCGAGGCCGGACGGGTCTGCAAAGCGGCTGCCAGGGCATTGGTAGTCACCATCCCCTGCTCGCTCTGCAAGTGGAAAATGGCTTTCAGATGATTTTCTTTACTGACTGAATATTTCAGAAGAACTAAATTTTAATTTAGACAAATCTAAAATTAAAAAATCATAAACACAACAATCATTTTTTCCCTTCTTCCCCATTAATGGGTACTTTTAACGAATTGTATGAGCCATCAATTGAACAAATATCTATTGCTGATCCTGCTGCCGGGACTTTTATTCGCCTGTAAAAGCAAAAAGACCTCCCTGGCAGAGAACGATGACAAAGTGGATACACATGAATTTGTCGAATTTTTCCAGCCTTTGAAACTGCCTTTCCAGGTAACGGATACCATGCTCAGGCGAAAAGAAGCGGAAACTTCCCTCATCAACTATAAAATATTTACCCGGCTCGTGCCCGATACCGTGGTGACCCGGTATTTCGGCAAGGAAGCAAAGCCCCGGCTCTATGCAATAGGCAAAGTAAACGTGCCCAAACACGAAACCTACCTCTTCATCAAAGCCGTCACAACGTCCAGAAAGGTACTCTATGTCGTATGCTTTGACAGGAAGAACAAATTCGCAGCAGCCCGCCCCATCCTCTACTCCGACAATGAACCGGGAATATCCGGCCAGGCCGTCATGGACGCAAAGTATACCCTCACCCTTACTCATCAGCGCAAAGCAGCAGACGGACAGGTCCTGTATAAAAAAGATGCCTATATCTTCAACGACGAAACCGGCTTCCTCTTGATCCTGACTGAATCCAACGAGGCAAAGACGAAGACGCCCCCCATCTATAACCCTATCGACACCTTCTCCCATAAACATAAATTTACCGGAGACTACTTACAGGACAAACGGAATATTATTTCCGTAAGAGACGGGAAAGACCCCTCCCGCATTTTATTTTTTGTTCACTTTGAAAAAGACGACGGGGCCTGTAAAGGAGAGCTAAAAGGGGAAGCGAAATTTATTTCCGCCACCACGGCCCGCTACCGGTCAAATGGAGACCCCTGCTCGATAGAATTCGTCTTCAACCCCGCCGGGATTGCGATGAAAGAGCTGGAAGGCTGCGGCAATCACCGGGATATTAAATGTTTTTTTGAAGGTTATTATGAACGGCGTTCTCCCCCTAAAACCAAACCGTTGAAAAAAAAGGCCTGACTTTTGTATGCTGATCCGCGACATCGTTTTGCACCCTGACCAGAACGAAGCACGACCCGGCTCACAACCTCCGCCGCAGCACCCTTTCCTGTTTCTCCCAGGTTGCCATCGCTTACGCCTGGTTACCCGGAGCAGCAGTCCGAATACCCGTTCTTTTAAAAGTAACATAACAAGCAAGGTCACGGAACAATTCAATTCAGGATTATCCGTTATATTGCGTACTTCTTACATGGATAAATCAATCAGAAAGAGCTATGAGTTTTAGAAATTATAATGTCCCTTACGCTGTAGAAGAGCGATATTCGAAGAAAGTGGCTTACTTCTCAATGGAATTTGCCGTACATCAGCCGCTAAAGATCTATAGCGGCGGCCTGGGCTTTTTAGCAGGCTCTCATTTGCGCAGCGCTTATGAATTACGCCAGAACATGATCAATATCGGGATCCTCTGGAAATACGGATATTATGATCAGGGTCGCAACCAGGACCAGACCCTGCAGGTTGCCTGGATGGAAAAACAATACAGCTTCCTGGAGGATACGGGCATTAAATTCCAGGTGACGATCCATGAACACCCCGTCTGGGTGAAAGTCTGGTACCTGAACCCGGAAACCTTCAAAAGCGCCCCCCTGTTCTTATTGAGCACCGATCTGCCGGAGAATGATTATGTCTCCCAGACCATCACCCATCGCCTGTATGACGCCAACGTAGCTACCAAAGTGGCGCAGTTCATACTATTGGGAGTGGGAGGGGCCAAGCTGGTGGATGAGCTGGGATTCAACCCCGAGATCTACCATTTAAACGAAGCGCATGGCATCAGCGCCTCCTTCTACCTCTATCAGAAATTCAATAAAAATATAGAAGAGGTCCGCAAAAGACTGGTCTTCACCACCCATACGCCGGAGGAGGCAGGTAATGAGAAACATGATATCTACCTCTGCCATAAAATGAGCTACTTCTGCGGACTTTCCGTGGATGAAACAAAAAAGCTGACCGGCCTGGAAGACGACGCTTTCAACCATTCCCTGGTAGCCCTCCGGTTTGCACATATCGCCAATGGAGTCTCCAGGCTGCATGGAGATGTCTCCCGCGCCATGTGGAGCAAATACCCGAATATATGCCCGATCATTTCCATCACCAATGCACAGAACTGGCGTTACTGGGCGGATAAAGAGCTCTACCGGAAAATGGAAGAAGGAAATGACTACTGGTTCGATGACCGTAAGAAATATATGAAGAAAAGGGCCTTCGAGATCGTCGCCGACCAGACCGGTAAAATATTCGACCCGAATATATTCACCATCGTATGGGCACGCCGATTTGCCGGATATAAAAGAGCCGAATTCCTTACCCGGGACATCGAACGCTTCAATAAGCTCACCAGCGATACCAAACATCCCGTACAGATCATCTGGGCAGGCAAACCTTACCCGATGGACTACCCCGCCATCAATGAGTTCAATCACCTCGTTCACTTGAGCAAAGGATATAAGAATGTCGCCGTAGTGGTCGGTTATGAACTGTCTTTGTCCAAAAGACTAAAGCAGGCCGCAGACTGCTGGCTGAACAATCCCCGGGTGCCCCGGGAAGCTTCCGGCACCAGCGGCATGACAGCAGCCATGAACGGAGCCGTCAACTTCTCCACCGATGACGGCTGGATCCCGGAATTTGTCAATCATGGCAACAACGGTTTCGTTGTGCCTAAAGCCGACTACGCCAATATGCACGTACAGGAACAGGACGACTACGATTTTGATAAGATCTATGACATCCTGCTCAATCAGATACTTCCCCTGTATTACGATAAATACGATACCTGGCGCCAGATCGCCAAGAACGGTATGCGGGATGTCCGTTACCAGTTCGATGCGGGACGGATGGCCCATGAATACTATGATCTGATGTACAAGTAGTAATAACTCCGGGCTTCAGGCAGACGCCTGGAAATAGCTCAACATATTATAAATAGCTGTCAAAAAATAGCTGTCCAAAAAAAAATCCGTCTGGTCAGGGCGGATTTTTTTTTATGTAATCTCCGCATTCCCTGCATCAGCCTGATAATAGGTTTTCTAAACTTTAAATCAGGCAACATGAACAAGGTCATTCCGTCATTGAAACAGTCCCTTCCGCTATCTGGGAAATGCATACTCTTATTATTCATAACCACCATCCGTTTACAGGGCCTGGCCGCCAACTCCCGGAATTTAGCAGCCGAAGGCGGCAATCCAATCCCGGCCATTCTGAGATCGGCTACCATCTACCGTAATGGCGCAGAACTGGTCCATACGGCAAAAACTTCCCTCCGGCAGGGCAATAACGAGCTGATCATCGGTGATATCAGCAACAATATCGATATCAACAGCATCCGGATCGGATCCACGGGAAATGTCACCATCCTGTCCGTGGAGTTCTCGAAAGAATACCTCAAATCGGAAACGAGATCCCCCCTTCTCAAAAAACTACAGGATTCCCTGGATCTCCTGCAAAAAGAAGTGGAAAAAGGCAGCCTGCTGATGAAAACCGATAACGATCTCCTCGACTTGCTGGCTTCCAATAAAAAAGTAGGCGGCCAGCAGAATGGCCTGAGCCTGGTCGAATTGTCGAAAATGGTAGATTATTACCGGCAAAAATCCCTGGAGCTGCGCGCTGAGCTCAGCAGCGCAAAAGAAAAAGAAGACCGGCTGGACACAGCGATCGATAAGCTGAACGCACAGATCCTGGAAGAAGAGAAAAAAAATACCAAAACTTCCGGCCGCATCCTCCTGCAATTGCTGAGCCCCCTGGCAGGAGAGACCGAATTCACCATCTCCTATCTTACTCCCACGGCCTATTGGAATCCCTCCTA
>JAATFV010000219.1 GCA_015655015.1 Chitinophagales bacterium
ACGAGGCTACCGTTAAACGCGACTGGTATGTTGTGGACGGTACTAATCAAACCGTTGGCCGCGTGTGTTCCAAGATTGCCGCCATTCTGCGGGGCAAGAACAAAGCGTATTACACTCCTCACGTAGATTGCGGAGATTTTATCGTATTTATCAATGCTGATAAGGTCGTCTTTTCCGGGGACAAGCTGGAAGATAAGATCTATATCAATTTCTCCGGTTATCCCGGCGGTAAGAAAGAAGAATCTGCCAAGAGCCTTCTGAAACGCCGCCCCGAAGCCGTCATTGAAAGGGCTATTAAGGGCATGTTGCCGAAGAATCGTCTGGGCCGCAAGATGTACAAGAAATTATTCGTGTATGCCGGTGCCCAGCATCCGCACGCTGCACAGCAACCTAAAACATTAACCTTCTAATTTTTCAGATAAATGGAAAAGCAAAAAAATGCAGTTGGTCGCCGTAAACAGGCTGTTACCCGGGTGTTCCTGAGCAAAGGCGAAGGGAAAATCACGATCAACAATAAGGACTACAAACAATATTTTTCACTGGTGTACCTGCAGAACCAGGTAGAAATGCCCTTGAAAACGGTAGAGCTGGCAGACAAGTATGATGTGAAGATCAATGCTACCGGCGGGGGTATGAAGGGACAGGCTGAAGCGGCCAAGCTGGGGATTGCCCGTGCGCTGCTGGAAGTAAATGCTGAATTTCGCCCGGTCCTCAAAGCTGCCGGTCTTTTACGCCGCGATCCAAGATCAGTAGAACGTAAGAAACCAGGCCGTAAGAAAGCAAGAAGAGGTTACCAGTTCAGTAAACGTTAACAGTACCTGTAAAAAAAATATTAAAATAATACAATGGAAAATAACACTTCATTACAGCAACAACTCCTTGAAGCCGGTGTCCACTTCGGTCACCTGCGTAAGAAGTGGAACCCCAAGATGCTGCCTTACATCTTTGCTGAAAAGAAAGGCATCCATATCATTGATCTGAACAAGACTACCGAGAGCCTGCAGGAAGCAGCATCGGCCCTGAAGCAGATTGCCAAGAGCGGTAAAAAGATCATGTTCGTCGGCACCAAGAAGCAGGCGAAAGAGATCGTTACCGAATGCGCCAAGAAAGTGAATATGCCGTTCGTAACTGAACGCTGGCTGGGCGGAATGCTCACCAACTTCAACACGGTCCGCAAGAGCGTTAAGAAGATGCAGAATATCGATAAGATGCTGAATGACGGAAGTTTTGACAGCATCACTAAAAAGGAAAGGCTGACCCTTTCCCGCGATAAGGACAAGAAAGAGAAGGTATTGGGCGGTATCGCTCAGCTGGGTCGCGTACCGGCAGCGCTTTTCATCGTGGATATCGGTCATGAGCATATTGCGCTGGCTGAGGCCAAACGCCTGGGAGTTATTACTTTCGGCATGGTCGATACCAATTGCGATCCTAATAAAGTGGATTTTGCCATCCCTTCCAATGATGATGCTACCAAGTCTATCGCTATCATCGCTAACTATGTCACTGCCGCCATCGCCGAAGGCCTGGCAGAAAGACAAGCCGCCAAGGAAGATGATGTCGAAGATGCGGGAGCTGATGAGAATGAAAAGAAAGCAGCGCGTTTGCAGGCTGAGGCAGAGGGAGAAGCAGCTCGTGGCCGTGGTGACAAGGTAAAAGGAACCAGCCAGCCTAAACGCCGGGTACCGAATTCCGGTCCCAGACGTCCGGGAGGTCCTCGTTAGGTTACCTGGGGAAGCTCCTGAACCGTCATTTCGGTTCAGAAAGGCCGATCCTATTTTTGAATATTCAAAACTTCAATTTATATTTTATGTCAACTGCAACAATAACAGCAGCCGATATTAATAAGCTGCGCCAGACAACCGGCGCCGGTATGATGGATTGCCGCAAGGCATTGGTGGAGAGTGACGGGGATTTCGAAAAAGCGATCGATTACCTGCGTAAAAAAGGCCAGAAAGTGGCTGCCCTGCGCAGTGACCGCGAAGCCAAGGAAGGTGTGATCATCGCCACCACTACCCCCGACAATAAAACAGGCTTTATCGTTACGGTAGCTTGTGAAACGGATTTTGTCGCTAAGAATGCGGACTTCGTTGCCTTTGCACAAAGTATCGTCAATGTGGCGCTTGCCGGGAATGTAAAGACCCTGGAAGAGCTGCTGGCCGCACCGCTGGATGGCGCTACCGTGTCTGATAAGATCAATGACCAGGTAGCCCGGATCGGAGAGAAGATCCAGCTGGCCCGCTTTGAAAGAGTAGATGCTGAAGGTGTGTCCGCCTATATTCATGGCGCATACCGTATGGGCGTCCTGGTAGGCCTCAGCAAGAACACTCCGGCCGTATTGGATGCCGGCAAGGACCTGGCTATGCAGATCGCTGCCATGAACCCGGTCGCGGTTGATCCTGACTCCGTTCCCGCCGAAGTAGTGGCCAGGGAGAAAGCGATCGTTACCGACCAGATCAAGAACGACCCCAAGATGGCGGGCAAGCCCGATGAGATGATCGACAAGATCGCTGTTGGCAAGCTGAATGCCTTTTTTAAAGAAAATACCCTGACAGCACAGGCATATGTGAAAGACGCTTCCAAGACAGTAGGGGATTACCTGAAGAGTGTGGATGCAGGAGCGAAAGTGACGCAATTCAAACGCGTGCAGCTGGGATAAAAAATCTAAATAAAAAGCAGGTGACTTACCTGCTTTTTTTATTTATTTTCGTTTTTCAATTTTTCATATTTCAGACATGGTGCCTAAGTACAAGCGCGTTTTGCTCAAATTGTCCGGTGAGGCCTTAATGGGAGATAAAAGTTTCGGATTTGACAATGCAGTTATTGCTCAATATGCGAAGGATATCAAGAGTATCGCGGAATTAGGCGTACAAGTGGCGATTGTTATCGGAGGCGGTAATATCTACCGGGGTATGAACGAGGCTGAGACAGGGATAGAAAGGGCCCATGGTGATTATATGGGCATGCTGGCCACCGTGATCAATGGCATGGCTATGCAGGCAGGTTTGGAAAAGATCGGCGTGTATACACGTCTGCAAAGTGCTATTAAGATGGAACAGATCGCAGAGCCTTATATTCGTCGCAGGGCCATCCGGCATGTGGAAAAAGGTCGTGTTGTGATCTTCGGAGCAGGGACGGGCAACCCTTATTTTACTACGGATACCGCCGGCTCCTTACGGGCTATCGAGATCAATGCGGAAGTGATCCTGAAAGGCACCCGGGTAGACGGTATTTATACGGCCGATCCGGAAAAAGACCCTACTGCCAGGAAGTTTGAGACCATTACTTTCCAGGAATGTATTTCCAAGAATCTGCGGGTAATGGATATGACCGCCTTTACCCTGTGTATGGAAAATCAGCTGCCTATTATTGTCTTTGATATGAACAGACCCGGCAATTTACTGAGAGTCGTCCGGGGAGAGAAGGTTGGGACACTTGTAAGAGATTGATTATATGTAGTTTATGATAGAAAGGTGAAACGATTTGTATATCTGCCCAAAGCATAGTAATTTAATGGCATGTTGAGCCGGACACCTATGGTGTTTTCATTGTTGCTTCCTCCCCCCTGTCAATATTCCCTTGAAAAAACAGCGTTTTTGTTGATCATCCCTGAAAGCAATGCTACTTAACAGTATACAGTAGTAAGTTTGGTAACCATTCACTCCGAACCGTTATGAACACCTTAAACAACCTGGACGTAATATTGGGATTTCAATTGGTCATGGGATTGCCGGAAATCATTATCTGTGAGCTGGGAGCTTTGATTCTCGGCTTTACGATCCATTTTTTCTGGAATTCAAAAAAGACTCTGCGTATCAGCGACCCTGCTGCTTCGGCCGGTATCAGTGAAAATGATAACTGGAAGCTGAAGTATTATAATGATATGGATATGCAGGAGAGAGCGCAGCAGCAATTGCGGGACCGCCTGAGCCAGGTGCAGGAGAATGAACAGATCCAGGCCATTGAGCTGGAAGAGCTCCGCAAAGAGCTGGAGGAAGTCCGTGCGGAATTGGAAAACACGCGACTGGACCTGGAAGAGGCCGGATATGCCGCTGCCACCATCGCCACTGCGCAGGAGGAATCCGCCGCTGCCCTCTCTGCCAGTCTGCTGAATGATCCCGCCGCCGACTATCTTTCTCAGCTGAAAGCAGCCCAGGTAAAGCTGGTCGAACACAATAACAGCATTTATCGCCTGCTGGAACATACCCAATTACTGGGAGAGGCAGAGAAGAAGAACCAGGACCTGCAGCGGCAGAATGAACAGCTGAATGAAGAGCTGCGCAGCTCCGGCCAGGTGCTCATAGAAAAGGAAAGCGAGATCAGCTATCTCCGGCATCAGCAGAAATTGGCGGAGGAGATGAGCCTGCGCCTGGATAAAGCGTATGAAGAATACAACTCCCTGCAGGAGAAATTGCAAAAGCTGCAAAGCTACCTGACACAACCTTACAAGAAGAGCGCTGATTATGAGGAGCTAAAGGAGTCTTACTTCAAGCTGGGCAAAGAGCATGATGAAATGAAATTGCGGCATATTTCTCTGCGAGAAGAAAATCAACGCCTGGCCAGGATCTTATCGGATACTGAAGAGAAGCTGAAAGAGGCCAATTTTCAACGCCAGCAATTTCAGAAGAGGTCCGTATTCCTGGAGGAACTGAATCATGATCTGCAGGAAATATCCGAACATAATAAAAAGATCGAAAGCCAGTTACGGCGTGTCAGCGATATGGAGACCCTTTTGGCAAAGATTACGGGCTCCAGCCATGATGATGACCTCCACAACGGATAAAAGGAAGAGACCGACATTTTCGGTAATTTTGTGTCATGGACACAATCGCTGCTATCCGAAAAGACTACAAACTACAGTCCTTCTCTGAGAAGGAAGCCCTGACTGACCCTTTTACCCAATTCGGGAAATGGTGGAAAGAGGCTCTCGACGCAGGCGTCGATGAGGTGAATGCCATGACCCTGGCCACGGCCTCCGCTGATGGAATGCCGGATGGCAGGATCGTTCTGCTGAAAGGTTTTGATGACAAAGGGTTCACTTTTTTTACCAATTACCATAGTTCCAAGGGACAGCAGCTGCTGGAAAATCCCCGGGCCTGCCTGGTGTTTTTCTGGAAAGAGCTGGAACGGCAGATCCGTATCAGCGGCCTGGTAGCGCCAGTCAGTGAGCAGGAGAGTGATGAATATTTCAATAGCCGCCCGGAAGGCAGCCGTATAGGAGCCTGGGCTTCGCCCCAGAGTGAAGTGATCGGCGGCCGTGTGTGGCTGGAAGAAAATGAGCAAAAGTTCCGGGAGGAATTTTCGGATGGTAAGATCAGCCGTCCTCCTCATTGGGGAGGGTATCGTACCACGCCTACCCGTATCGAGTTTTGGCAGGGAAGACCTAACCGTCTGCACGACAGGATCCTCTACAGCTTGCAAAAGACCGGAAGCTGGAAGATCGAGCGCCTGGCGCCCTAAACATGATTTGAGGATCCGAATCCCTCGAATCCTCAAATCTCAGCAACTATTTGGTCTCTTTCTTATCAGCTGCTGCTTCTGCTGCAGGCGTAACCTTCTTAGCAGGTCTGGCAGGGCGGCTTTTGCCGAAAGAAGCCTTGAATATTTTCCCTTTTTTGGTCTTTTTATCTCCGCGTCCCATATGAATGTTTTTTAGATCTCTTTTGAAATTCTATGCAAATATATACAAAAAGCTCCGGTACCTGTGCACGAATGCCTGGTAGCGGAGCTTTCAATTTTGTAGCAGCATTATAATTTTGCAGACAGCTCTTTACCTGCTTTGAACTTAGCTACTTTCTTGGCTTTGATCTTGATAACAGCACCAGTCTGAGGATTGCGACCGTTACGGGCAGCTCTCTTGGATACGGAAAAAGTACCGAAGCCTACCAGAGTAACTTTACCGCCACCTTTCAGTGTTTTGGTAACTGCTTCAACAAATGAATCCAGGGAAGTATTTGCCTGAGTTTTTGTAATGCCAGCATCATCGGCAATCTTTGCGATTAATTCAGCTTTGTTCATAGTGTAATTTTTTTTTAATTAGCTGCAACAAATATACCCGCTTTTTGAATCCAACAAAATTTTTTTAGTTTTTTAACGCTCTGTTATAACCTGCGCTAAACCACGTGGGGCAAGGATTAGACGAATTTTCTGTTCGTAAATATCCGATGCAAAACTTACGACATATGTCTGAAATACAGTGCTGTACAGTGTTTCACGCGATGCGGCCTGAAATGCTTGCCAGTGAAGGCTTTGGGAAGAATTTACAACAAAATCTAATCCGATAATATTTTTTTAATTCTTTTCCACAATTAGTGCACAAGTCAAAAAGGCAACCTCTGTAAAGCAACTTCTGTATGGCGTATGAATCTGAGTACGGGTTACATTTATTAAAAACCCGTATCCAGCGAACTCATCAGTGTTTGAAAGGCAATGGTTGCCTCCCCCCATTTATTCCGTCCTTTCTCCTGCAGGGCGGGGGCATATTCCGTGATATATTTCCGGTAATTTTCCAGGGAGCCGGTAAAATATTGTACAATGAAGGTGGGGCCTTCTTCCTCATCCTGTTCCAGCAGCCGGAAGAACTTATAGTCGTCGAACAGCCGGGTAGCCAGGACAGCCGGTATTTGCTCTTGCAATTCCCAGACCAGCCATTTTTCCAGAATATTCCAGCTGACCTTAATAGTAATATTATAGACGATCATGTTTTCCCGATATGTTTAAGATACCTGAGATGGGTATTTGGAAATTTAACGAAGCGATTTGACAGGTGATAATGATTGATAGCTAATTCGTATTCAACTCCAGGTAGATAGGACAGTGGTCGCTCTGCCGGACATCGGGATAGATCTCGGCCTTTAGCAAATTGCCTTTCAGGGGATCCGTTACATTTATATAATCGATCCTCCATCCCTTATTCTGTTCGCGGACGGTAGGGAAACGCTGACTCCACCAGCTATAGTGGTGGGGCTCTTCATGGAACTCGCGGAATGTGTCGACCCACCCGCCTCCTATGAATTTGTCCATCCATGCCCGTTCTTCGGGCAGAAAACCGGATGATTTTTTATTGCCTTTCGGATCGTGAATGTCGATCTCCCTGTGTGCGATATTATAATCTCCGCAAAGAATAAGCCTGGGATATTTCTTTTTCAGATTTTCCAGATAGCTGAAAAATTCATCCAGCCATTGATATTTGAAACCCTGCCTTTCCTCTCCGGATGTCCCGGAAGGGAAGTAGGCATTTATCAATCGTATATCACCGAAATCCAGCTGCAGCACTCTTCCTTCATCGTCGCTGACCTTATGCCCCGTGCCGTATTCCACGTTATCCGGTTTTATCTTTGTGAATACAGCCACTCCGCTATACCCTTTCTTCTGCGCCGAGAACCAGTAGTCATGAAATCCCAGATCGGTAAATGATTGATGATTTACATTGTCTTTCAGGGCTTTAGTCTCCTGTATGCAAATGATATCGGCCGGGTCTGTCTTCAGCCATTCGATCAGGCCTTTATTCATGGCTGAACGGATGCCATTAACATTATAACTGATGATGCGAAGTGATGACATATGTTTCTTTACGTTAAATTTGGAGCCTGCAATTTACTATTTGTCATTATATGGCAGGCTTAATTATGGAAAAATTAGAGAGGATCATCCCCGCAAAAGACACTGTATTTCTGGACGGGCCTAAGAGCAGGCGATATGAACTGGGTTTTGCCTGGAAGGTATTCAGGGAGTTCATCAAGGGGTTCCGGACCCTTCATTTTGTGGGTCCCTGTATTACCGTATTCGGTTCGGCCCGGTTTGGCGAAGATCATCCGCATTATCAGTCCGCCCGGGAATTCGGGAGGCAGATCGCCGGGATAGGCCTCACCACCCTGACAGGAGGCGGCCCGGGGGCTATGGAAGCGGCTAACCGCGGGGCTTTTGAGCAGGGCGGTTATTCCGTCGGATGTAATATTAAATTGCCTTTTGAACAGAAGCCCAATCCCTATGTGCAGACTTCGATTACCTTCGAGCATTTTTTTGTGCGAAAAGTGATCATGGTAAAATATTCTTACGCATTTGTCATCATGCCGGGAGGATTTGGGACGATGGATGAATTTTTTGAGACGCTGACCCTGGTGCAGACTAAAACACTTATACAGTTTCCGATCGTGCTCTTCGGTAAGGAATATTACCGGGAATTATGGGATTATATGGAATACATGGCGGCAAAGGGCACTATCTCAAAAGAGGATCTTTCCCTGGTATTGTTAACAGACAGCATTAGTGAAGCGATGCAGCATATCGGCAATTTTATCAAAAAGAATTACCGGACCAAAGCTCCTAAAAGGAAATGGTGGCTATTTGAAAAATACAGGAAGTATACGACCGATTAATGCTTGTTTCGACCGGTTAATGCTTCTTTCCCGTCGGAAGAACGAATCCCAGGCTGAGGATCATCTCATAGGTGCCGAATGCCTGTTTGGCCTTGCCTTCGTATAAGTTCAGTCCGGAATATCGTGCGTAGTCCAGCTTGCTGGAGTATTCCAGGTATACATATTTAAAGAAAGTGGCCCGGAGGGATCCTTCGAAACCTGTATTCCAACCCCCAAGCTGAAAGCCCTGTTTGTTAGCCTGGCCGAATAAGCTGTTTTGTGTATGAGGGATAACAGGTCCGACTCCGAACTTGCCCAGGAAATCCACTTTTACTTTTTCATCGCGGGTTTTCAGAACATGCCATTTCTTCGTCACATTAAAGAGAAGAAAATTAGCCCCGTTATTCAGGTAATAATAGAATCCATTGGCCTCGTTGAAGGCAATGGTGCTATCGACCGGGTGATGGTTCAGCGTCCCTTTGATATGCGCATTCTGGTCGGAAATGATGTATTTCGTATGGTCGAAGTTGATCTCGAAGCCCCATCCTTTCTCTTCGTTCAAAAGAAAGCCCAGGCGGTAATTGTATTGAGGAATGCTGATCGCTTCGTGGAACAATCCTTCATCCCATCCCTTATGATCATGTGCTTTAATATGTTCAAAGGTATAATCATTCCCCAGGGAAGGCTGCGATACATGCACACTGCTTTTGGTATACCATTCCATGTTATACCCCCAGGATGCATAGATCTCTTTAATAAAATGCTTTTTCTTCTTCTCTTTTTTCTCTTGTGCCAGGCTGACGAAGGGAAGGGCGGCAGCTAATATAAACGCTGCTATGCGAAGGCCGATCATTTTTTTTCTCATAACTCTAAAAGGTACCAATTTCTAATAAGGCTGTTTGCGGGTGCAAAGCTAACTAAAATCGAACAAATCGTTCACAGTTAACAATTGATTATCTCTTTCTGCGGATCAGCCGTCTTGTGACAGCCGGATCAGGCATCATATTCCAGCACGGGCCTCAGCCATCTCTCCACATCTTCGAGCGCCATTTCCTTGCGGGCTGCATAGTTTTCCACCTGGTCTTTTTCGATCTTGCCTACTCCGAAATACTTGCTGTCCGGGTGGGCAAAATACCAGCCGCTGACAGAGGATGCCGGGTACATGGCCAGGGATTCCGTCAGGATGATGCCCGTGTGCCGGGTTGCATCCAGCATCTGGAACAGCTTGCGCTTTTCCGTATGATCGGGGCAGGCGGGATAACCGGGAGCCGGGCGGATCCCCATATATTCTTCCTGGATCAGCTGTTCGTTGGAAAGGTGTTCTTCCGTGACATAACCCCAGAATTCCTTGCGCACCTTTTCATGCAGCAGCTCCGTGAATGCTTCGGCCAGCCTGTCGGCCAGGGCCTGTAAGATGATCTTGTTATAATCATCATAGGCGGCTTCGAATTTTTTGATATGCGGTTCGATGCCTTCGATCGTGACGGCAAATGCCCCTATATAATCCGTTTTCCCCGGATGTGTTTTTGTTTCCAATCCGTTGCTGCCGGCCGCAGGGGTGGGGGAAGCGGGTTTTATAAAGTCGGCTAAAGAGATATTGGGCTGGCCGGGCGCCTTTTTGATCTGCTGGCGGAGGAATTCAAGGTGTACGGGAGCTTCCGGAGTATCTACGATCACAGTATCCTTACCGTCCGAATTCGCCGGCCAGAACCCGATCACACCCCGGGCTTTCAGCCATTTCTCTTCCACGATCTGTTTGAGCAGGGCCCGGGCGTCGTTGTATAGTTTGGTGGCTTCGGCGCCTACTTTTTCATCGGTCAGGATCTGGGGGAATTTTCCATGTAATTCCCAGGCTATAAAGAAGGGACCCCAGTCAATATAGGGTACGATCTCGCCCAGGTCATGGCCGTCGAATGTCCGGGTGCCGGTAAAAGATGGGGTGACCGGTGTAAACTGGTCCCAGTCGATCTTTACTTTATTTTTCTGTGCCGCTGCAAAGGGCAGGTATTGTTTGGCTGATTTCTTGTTGCCGAAGTCTTCTTTCAGCTTGCGGTATTCCTCCCGGATCGCCTGGAGGAAACCGGTTTTTTGTTCTTTATTCAGCAGGGATCCCGCCACTGTTACGCTACGGGAAGCATCCAGCACATGGACTACTCCCTGGTCAAATTCCGGGGCGATCTTTACGGCGGTATGCATGCGGGAGGTGGTAGCTCCCCCGATCATCAGGGGCAGGTCGATGCCCTGTCTTTTCATTTCCCGCGCTACATGCACCATTTCATCGAGAGAGGGGGTGATCAGGCCGCTCAGACCGATGATGTCTACCTTTTCTCTTCTGGCGGTGTCCAGGATCTTATCGGTAGGCACCATTACGCCCAGGTCGATGATATCATAGCCATTACAGCCTAATACGACGCCTACGATATTCTTCCCGATATCATGTACATCTCCTTTTACGGTGGCCAGCAAGATTTTAGCGGCTCCCGCGCCTTCTTCATTCCGGGTGCCTGCTTTTTCATGGGCGAGGCGCCGAAGCTCTTTCTCGGCCTCGATATAAGGGGTGAGCACGGCCACGGATTTTTTCATTACGCGGGCGCTCTTTACCACCTGAGGCAGGAACATTTTACCGCTGCCGAACAGGTCGCCGACCACGTTCATGCCGGCCATCAGGGGGCCTTCGATGACGTCCAGCGGTTTGTCATATTTCTGCCGGGCCTCTTCCGTATCCCCGTCTATATAATCGGTGATGCCGTTCACCAGGGCATGTTTCAGGCGTTCTTCCACGGGATTTCTTCTCCAGGCTTCATCTTTTACTTCTACTTTTCCTTTTGCCTTGACGGTCTCTGCAAAGGCAAGCAGCTTATCTGTTCCTTCGGGATCGCGGTTAAGGATGACATCTTCGCATAATTTCCTGAAACCAGGCTCGATCTCATCGTATACGACCAGCTGCCCTGCATTCACGATACCCATGTCCATGCCGGCTTTGATGGCATAGTAGAGGAATACGCTGTGCATGGCCTCCCGGACGGTGTCGTTGCCCCGGAAAGAAAAGGACATATTGCTGACCCCGCCGCTGATCCGGGTCAGGGGCATTTTTTGCTTGATCTCTTTGATCGATTCGATGAAGTCTACCGCATAATTATTGTGCTCTTCGATACCGGTAGCGATCGCGAAGATATTGGGATCGAAAATAATATCCTGGGGGTCATAACCGACGGTTTCCGTCAATATTTTATAGGCTCTTTCGCTGATGTCCACTTTTTTGCGAAGGGTATCGGCCTGCCCATTTTCATCAAAGGCCATGACGATCACGGCGGCTCCATAGCTTTTACAGATGATCGCCTGTTCAATGAATTTTGCTTCTCCTTCTTTCAGGGAAATGGAGTTGACGATGCATTTGCCCTGTACGCATTTCAGTCCCGCCTCGATAATGGCGAACTTCGATGAGTCGATCATGATGGGGATCTTTGCAATGTCCGGTTCGGCCTGCAGGAGGTTCAGGAAGGTTTGCATTGCTTTTTCCCCGTCCAGCAGGGCGTCGTCCATGTTGACGTCCAGCACCTGCGCACCGCTTTCCACTTGCTGGCGGGCCACGCTCAGGGCTTCTTCGTATTTGTTTTCCCGGATCAGGCGGGCGAATTTTTTTGATCCTGTGACATTGGTGCGTTCTCCAACGTTGACAAAATTCGTTTCCGGGCGGATGACCAGGGGTTCGAGTCCGGCCAGACGTAAAAAGGGTTTGATCGTAGTGCTTGCTGACATTTTATAATTGAATGTTTTTAAACCAAATCTTTATTTCTAAAAGAGCATCTACAGCACATTTTCTACTATCGGCAGCTGCCTGGGTACGATGGCAGCGACATGTTCCGCGATATGACGGATATGATCGGGCGTGGTGCCGCAGCATCCTCCCACGATATTCACCCAGCCGTTAGCGGCCCATTCCTCGATGAAATGGGCGGTCTGTTCGGGCTGCTCGTCATATTCTCCCATGGCATTCGGCAGTCCGGCATTCGGATAGGCGGATGTGAAACAGGCGGAGATCTGGCTCAGCTCCTCGATATGCGAACGCATTTCCTGGGCGCCCAGCGCGCAATTCAAGCCAATGCTCAGGGGGCGGGCATGCATGACGGAGACATAAAAAGCTTCCAAAGTCTGTCCGCTGAGCGTTCGTCCGCTGGCATCGGTGATAGTCCCGCTGATCAGGATCGGCAGTTCAGGCTGTCCGCTGTTCCGGAAATACTTTTTGATGGCGAAAATGGCTGCTTTGGCGTTCAGGGTATCGAAGATCGTCTCGATCAGCAAGAGGTCGACGCCTCCTTCCACCAGCGCCTTCACCTGTTCGTAATAGGCCGAGGACACTTCGTCAAAGCTGACGGCCCGGAAGCCGGGGTTGTTCACATCGGGAGAGAGGGAGAGGGTCTTGCTCATCGGGCCGATGGCGCCGGCTACGAAACGGGGTTTGTCCGGATTGCGGCTGGTATAGTCGGTTGCGGCCTTTTTAGCGATTTTGGCGGCGGCGACGTTGATCTCAAAAGCCAGCTCTTCCATCTGGTAATCCGCCATGCTGATCCGCTGGGAATTGAAGGTATTGGTCTCGATGATATCAGCGCCGGCCTCCAGGTATTCCCGGTGGATGCCTTCAATGACTTCCGGTTTGGTAAGGCATAACAGGTCGTTATTACCCTTGACATCGATCGGCCAGCCGGCAAACCGCTGTCCGCGATAATCTTTTTCTTCCAGCTTATGCCGCTGGATCATGGTGCCCATCGCTCCGTCAATGATAAGTATGCGTTCTTTCAGACAGTCTTGTATTGTCTTCATATTACCCCCTTCCCCGGTTGGGGAATTTAGTTTTATAGTATGTCTTAATAGCCTACCGTAAACGCTGTAGAGAGAAATAAATTTTCCGAAGGAATAATAACGAGGGAAATAACCAACAGGAGCTGTATGACGAAGATTATTTCAAACGTTTATTAGTTCAGTTCTTATTTCCAATTCTTAGCGCACTTGGCCGGCACAGGCTGAACAATAAACAAATCCGCCTGTATCCGGAATGCAAAGGTACATAAAAATGTTAGATTGACAATCTCCGGATGGATTCGGCCTCCTTTACCGGTACGTCCGGCCTACGCCGGCATTGGGTATCCTGCCCTCCTTACCTGCCCGTCCGGTAGCTTTTACTTGCCCGTCCGATAGCTTTCTACCGGGAGACGATTGGTAATAGAGCGGGCCAGGGTCATCTCGTCGGCATATTCCAGCTCACCGCCAAAGGCGATGCCCCGGGCGATGGTAGTCACCTTGACGCCGGAACCCTGGAGCTTCTTTTGAATGTAGTAGATGGTGGTGTCGCCCTGGATGTTCGGGTTGAGTGCGAAAATGAGCTCCTGGGTATGTTCTTTCAGCACCCTGCTGACGAGGGGCTCGATGTTCAATTGATCGGGACCGATCCCATCCAGGGGGGAAATGATCCCTCCCAGGACATGGTAGATGCCGTTATATTGCTGGGTGCTCTCGATGGCGATCACTTCGCGGATGCTCTCTACCACACAGATCAGCTCCTGTTTGCGCATGGAGTTGGAACAGATGGAACAGATATCGGCATCGGCTATATTATAACAGCGCTGACAGAATTTGATCTCCTGCCGCATCCTGATCAGGGTCTCTCCAAAACCCTGCACATTGGAGGCATCCATCTTCAGCAGGTGTAATACCAGCCTTAAGGCCGTCTTCTTTCCAATACCCGGCAGTTTGGCGAATTCATTGACAGCGTTCTCTAGTAAAGAAGAGGAGAATTGCATGGTGTAAAGATAACTACAAAGTTATATCCACTTCATTGTCCCAGTTGGCTTTAACGGTAAATTTCTTCTTCCGGGAGCCGATGGGGATTACCCTTTCGGGCTGCCGGCGTTTGCCGAAGAAGTTCCCGGCATCCCATTTACCATTCTTATTATTGTCGAAAAGGAGCCGCAGGTCATATTCGCCGGGTGGGAACAGCAGGACCTTGAACTCTTTTCTATTGACGAAGGAGTAAGAAAACTTTACGGCATCCGATTGTACGAACTGCAGGACAGGATTTTTAGAAAGGTCCAGGTTGGGGATCCGGATACGCACTTCCCCGTAATCTATGTCTTTCTTCGTCTGGATAACGACGGTGTCGATCTTCAGCAGCTTTCTTCCTGCCGAATCCTGGGCGAAGTCTTTGGCGGCGATCAGGTAGAATTTGCTGTCCGTAGGCCAGTGATAGAATAAAGAGAACTTTTTATTAGTGGAATCCCGCACGAAATAATACTCTTTGGAAGGGATATCGACGAAGTTCCTGTCCGTGAACTTTATTTTAGTGGAATCGAAGATTTTCAGGGCATTGGCAAACTGGAGATGCAGGGTATCCAGCACGTCGAACTGTCCATTGGAGATATTGGTCTGGAACTGCAGTCTTTTGTCTTTTTCCTTTTCTTTTTCCGATTGTTTGGAGGGGGGCTTTGTCGTTCCCGAAGTGTTCTTGGAGGTGGGTTTCGTCTTCTCGGCTTCTTCCTCGTAGGCATAGAGGGTGACCGGGGGCGTTCTCCGCCCGACAACGACTTCGGAGTCGGCAAAAGCAAATAGCTGGCCCTTCGACATGTACTTATGGGAGCCTCCTTCATCTTTCATCGCATACAGCGCATAAGCCCCCGGCTGAATATACCGGAAGGTGAAATGACCGGTGCTGTCCACCCGGGTGATATACCGGGGACGGTTCTTGACGACGGCCGAATCATCAAATCGCAGATGTAACATGGCGATCAGGGTGGTATCGATCTTGCCCGAGGCTGCCAGGTATACATTCCCTTCCAGCGTCCCGGCATCGATATGGTCGCCCGTGGAAAAGACATAGGTGAAGTTCTTCAGGATATTACCCTCGTTGACATCCCGGATGGCATTGCCGAAATTAAGCGAATAGGTAGTATTGGGCTCCAATGTGTCTTTCAGCCGCACGGTAAGGATACGGAGCTTGGCGTCCACGATGGGCTCTATCTTGGGAACAGGCGAGACGATGAGCTCTGTCCTCATATCCTTCGGATCGATGTATTCGTCAAAATTGAAGATGATCTTATTGCCGTTGAACCGTTTGACAGAATCCTCCGGATTGACCATTACCAGTCTGGGAGGGATGGTATCCCGTGGACCACCCAGCGGGGGTACAATGCTGGCGCAGCCGGGACTGCTCAATATGCCGGTAATAACGAGGGAAGGGATGATGAAAAATAAGAGGCCGTTCCTGATCTTCATATTATGGACTTATCGAAGCTTTTTTAAATTATTGGCAAACTTAGGGGGTTTCATTCGGAAAATTTTGTTATTTATCTGGGCCATAATGTCTCTTAATGGACTCGATGAGGGCTTATTCGCGGTTCATATTTGTCTTTTCAAAGGATCTCAGGAGGGCTTCGCGAAAGTAGTCCCCTTCGGCTCATGTAGTGGGGATAACTCCTTTATTTCATGCCAGGCGATGGCCAGCCGGTTGGACTTTACAAAATTACACCAGTGGCAGCCCGCTTTACCGCAACCGGTATAGAAATTCCGGCTCTGTATCTTTTCCCAGGTCGTCCTGATCTGCTGAATGACCGTCGTATTATCGGATGGGGTAATGGCTATCTTTACTTTTTGGTATTCCTTCTTTTTATCGGGTTCGATAAAATCAAATTCCGTGCTGACGACCTTCCAGTCTTTTTGGCCATAATTGTCCACTAATATTTTATAGAAGACGGCTTGTCTCCAGTAATCTCCTCCATTGGGGTTGCCGGAATGGGGAGGGGACAGCCTGGACTTCGCTTTGTCCACATCGCCTGTCTTATAGTCTACTACGTTGACCTCCTTTCCCTGGAATTCCAGCTTGTCCAGCTTGCCTTTAAGGGGAACTCCTCTTACGATCACGTTCCGGATATTTCTCTCGATGGCGACGACCTTATTCCACTGAAAGTGGTATTTCTTATAATAATCAGACAATACTTCCGGACCGTATTCCATCCGGCGGGCAAAAGCCTCTTTGGTGAAGCTTCTCCGTTGACGGATCATGTAGCCGGTAAAATCTTCTACCAGCTCTTCTTTCGAAGGGAACAACCGTGAGGCCCCGGCCTGCATTTTTTCAAATAGTCTTTGAAGGGCAAAATGTACGGCGCTGCCGAATTCGGCAGCCTCATTTTTGGGGGAAGGGATGCGGACAATATTTCTATAATAGAATTCCAGGGGGCATTTGAGATAGTTGTTCAGGGCGGTTACGTTCATTACGAATTTTTCCAGTATGGGGCTGATGAGGCTATCCTCTGCCTTCTCTATCTCCGGGGCGAGGGCATCGTTGATTTCAGGGGCGAGGGTATTGTTGAAAAGGGGGATTTCGGGGTCCCGGAGTTCGTCTTCCTCCGTTGCAAGGGGAAGGGGAATACCGTTGGCTTTCATCAGGTCGATCCCTTCTACGAACGCTTCCAGGTCCAGGTCCGGATTGCGGCGGGACTCCTCATTTATGAGAGTGGACAGGGCCGTGAGCACCTGCATCTGCCGGTTATTATCCGGGTTGTGCCGGACTGCTTCCAGGATCCCGGTATCCAGGATACAGTTTTCGAAGAGGGCCGGCAGCGTCAGATTGGGGATGTCGCTGATCAGCTTTTCCAGGATCCGGCTGGCTCTTTTAAGATTTTCCGGCAGTCCCTTGTCAAAGAGGTCCCGGGGAGGACGATGGGCTTTTTCATAGAGCAGGCGCCGGATGGAAGTTCGTTGATCGCCGAATTGCCGGCCGGCCACTTCCACAGATAATCGGGCGATTTCAACAGGGGGGATGGAAAATAGATCGAAATGCAGGATCTCGAATAAGAACGCATCTCCCCCATCGGGGGTATCGTGTTCGGCAGCCAGGTAGCGAAGGAGCAGCAGGATCTTTTGTGCAAAAGGGATCCCGAACAGGTTCGGGCCGTGTCGGCCCGATAGGGTGATTTCTGCGGAAGAGGTTGCTTCGGGGATCTGCCGCTGGATTGGCAAACCAATATCCGGGCTCTCCCCGGGAGGATATTGAAGGACCGGTCTTCGCTCCTTTCCGCCAGGCAGGCTGATGTTGCCGCCAGGCAGACTTATGTTTCCGCCGAGCAGGCTGACGAGCCGGCTGCGGAGGCGGCCGATATCTTCGTCTTCATCGATTAATATATATGGATAACGTTCCCGGAAGCCGGCCAGCAGGAAAGGATTCTCCTCCAGGGCCCGGATCACCCAATCGATCCTGTCATCGGGATCATAGCGGTTATTCCGGTACATCAGCTCCCGGAAGGGCGTGAATTCGTTCATGGCGGCCTGTAACAGCCTTGATGTTTCCGTTTCAGGGCCTTCTTTACTTTTATCTGTGTTATCTGTTTCTGTAGGGAGATTCCCGGGAGCCCATCCTTCCCGCTTCATGGTATCGAAAAGGTCCTGCAGGTATCCTATCCCGGAATAGATGTCTCCCCGGCGGCTTTTAAGGGGATGTCCCTTCGGAAAACCGTCGATCAGCATCTTGAAGAGCCGGACCTTTTCCAGTGGGGAAACAAGTCCGGTGGGGTTGTTTTCGAAAAGAGAGGGGTTTTGCCGGATGGTATCGTTGCAAAAGGAGTGGAAAGTATGTATATTGACCCGATAAGCATCGGGGCCGATGAGGGGTTGTAACCATAGAAGGACGGTTGCCACATCCTTATCGGAGAGACAAAGGATTTTATCGGGAATAATGTCCTTTTCCAGGAGTCTTGTCCCGGCCGGGGGGTATTTTTCCCGGAATAACGACTGGAGCTTCTCCTGGTCAGTGGCCATAACGTAAAGATAGCTATGGGCTGCGAGCTTCAGGCTGCCTTTTGTACGTATAAAGGCTTGGGGTAAGTGTAAACAGCAGCTAATAGCTGATTGCTAATGGCTTGCGGTTATCGAATAAGTGTTAACACTTAGATTATTGCTTGGGTTTTATCCCTGTTTTGGAAAAAGAGGGGAATGAAATTGGAAAATGTCTTAATATGGGAATAAATTTACCAATTCGACGTTTAGCATTTTAAGTCCATCCTATATAAACGTAAATATGAAAAACCAGCACTCCTTTAAAGTCTTTATCGTCGAAGATGATGTATGGTACGGTTCCATGCTCCAGCATTATCTCTCTCTCAACCCGGAATATGAGGTTAAAAGATTTGAATCTCCCCGCGACTTTTTCGCTGCGCTGCATGAAAATCCCGATGTGGTCACCCTGGATTACTCCTTACCTGATTGTGATGGGGCTGAGGTTCTGAAGAAGATAAAGGAACATAATCCGGATATACGGGTGATCGTTATTTCGGGCCAGGAAGATGTTGCTACGGCTATCAACTTATTAAAGAACGGGGCATTCGATTATATTGTAAAGGATGATGATACCAAGGATCGTCTCTGGAACAGTATCCTGCATCTGCGGGAGATCAGCAACCTGAAGCTGGAAGTGGAGACGCTGAAGAGCCAGGTAAGCCGCCGGTATGACTTCTCCCAGATGATCCTTGGCAAGAGCGAGTCTATACAAAAGGTGTTCTCTCTTATAGAAAAGGCAGCGAAAACGAATATTACCGTGTCTGTTACGGGGGAGACGGGTTCGGGTAAAGAAATGATCGCCAAGGCCATTCATTATAATTCAGAACGGCATAAACAGCCCTTTGTAGCGGTAAACGTAGCGGCTATCCCCCGGGAGCTGATCGAAAGCGAATTATTCGGGCATGAAAAAGGTGCGTTCACGGGCGCCGTTACCCGCCGGATCGGGAAATTTGAGGAAGCCGATAAGGGCACGTTGTTCCTGGATGAGATCGGGGAGCTGGATATCAATCTCCAGGCAAAGCTGCTGCGGGTATTGCAGGAAAAAGAGATCACCCGTATTGGCGCCAATGGAGTAACCAAGATAGATGCGCGCATTGTGGTGGCTACTCATAAGAATCTCCTGGAGGAGGTAAAGAACAAGACTTTCAGGGAGGACCTTTATTACCGGCTGATCGGTCTGCCGATCTTTTTGCCGCCGCTGCGTGAAAGGGGCAACGATATCCTGATTCTTGCCAAACATTTCATCGATGGTTTTTGTAAGGAGAACAAGCTGGAAAAAAAGACGCTCTCGGCAGAAGCTCAGCAGAAGCTGCTGCAGTATCCGTTCCCGGGGAATGTGCGCGAGCTGAAGTCTGTGGTGGAGCTGGCCGTCGTTATGGCGGATGAGGATCTGATCCAGTCCGAGCATATTACGCTCAATACTACAGCCAGCATTGCCGACCTGCTGAATAAAGAAATGACCCTTAAAGAATTCGAAATACAGATCCTGCAGCATTACCTGGACAAATATGAAAAGGATGTTCTGCTCGTGGCGAAGAAGCTGGATGTCGGAAAATCCACGCTCTACCGCATGATCCAGAACGGTGAGTTGAAGATGAGGTAAAGTAAACCCTATTCTCTAGTAAGTAATCACTGTCTGCATGAATGTGTCAGAAGAATTGGTCCTCCTGAAGGAGCAGTTGGAAGCTGAGAGGGCTGCGCGCAAGCAGGCTGAAGGGCAGCTCGCATTTTTTAAGGAGATCCTGAACAGGATCCCAGCGGAGATCATTATTGCCGATGCGGATCACCGTTACCAGTATGTGAATACGAGCGCTGTAAAAGATCAGGCCCTGCGGGAATGGATGATCGGGAAGACCAATGAGGAATTCTGCCGCCGGGCCGGCCGGTCGGAAGAGACGGCAAAGTCCCGGGGGAGGGTATTTGAGGAGGTGCTGCGTACCCGTCAGATGGTGGAATGGGGGGAAGAGAGCAGGGATGAAAAGGGGGCCATTGAACATTATTTACAGCAGGTATACCCGGTATTGAATGAGGCGGGAGATGTGGTATGGGTGGTCATTTATTCCGTAAGGATCACGGAAAGAAAGGAATTCGAGGAGCAATTCCGGCGGAGTGAAAAAAGGTACAGGGACTTGTTCAACTATTGCCAGGCCCTGATCTGTACGCATGATATGACAGGGAGATTGCTGGCGATCAACCCGGAAGTCAGCCGGGTGCTGGGATATACTGAAGAGGAGATGCTGGGGCGGAAGATCCAGGATTTTATCCCGAAGGAACACCAGGGAAAATTTGAAGAAGAATATTTAAATGCCATCCGGAATAGTTCGAATGCGGTGAGCGGGGTATTCTGCGCGCTTAGCAAGGAGAAGGATAAGATCTATCTGTTATACAAGAATTTTCGGGTGGAGGAGCCGGGGCTGGAGCCTTATGTGATAGGGTTCTCACAGGATATTACGGAGAGGATCGAGATGGAGAAGGAGCTGCGTTTTGCCAAGGAGATGACGGATGAGGGGGCAAAGGCCAAAGAGTCTTTCCTGGCCCATATGAGCCATGAGATCCGTACTCCCATGAGCGGCATCATGGGGATCGCCAGCCTGCTGCGGAAGACCAGGCTGGACAGTCAGCAACGGAATTACCTGCAGCTGATACAGGAGGCAGCCGGCAGCCTGCTGGTGATCGTCAACGATATATTGGACCTGGAAAAGATCATTGCGGGCAAATTACAGCTCGAAAAGATCGCATTTAAGGTAGTGGACAAAATAGCAACGACGATTCAGTCGTTTATCTATAAGGCAGAGGAGAAAGAACTGGGCCTGATCTTCCAGAATTCCATACCGGCGGATATGGTCGTGAAAGGAGATCCTTATCGCCTGAGCCAGGTATTGAATAATATTTTAAGCAATGCGTTGAAATTCACCAATTCAGGGCATATTACTATTGCAACGGGCGTCTCTGAGCATCACGGGGATTGGGTAGTCATTATGGTGACGATCAGCGATACGGGGATCGGCATTAGCAAGGATCGCCTCCGGACAATCTTTGAGCCCTTTGAACAGGCCGATGCGGCTACTTCCCGTAAATATGGGGGAACGGGGCTGGGATTGACCATCAGCAAGAATATGATTGAAATGCAGGATGGGGAATTACAGGTGCGGAGCGAGGAAGGCAGGGGATCGACCTTTACTATCAGGATCCCATATCATTTAAGTATTGAAGCTATGCAGGAAAATGAAACAAGCCAGGAAATAGATTATAAGAGCCTGGGACATAAAAAAATATTGGTCGCAGAAGATGTGGAGCTCAATCAATATCTCGCCAAACATATCCTGGAGTCCTGGGATTTTGAGGTTGTTATCGCGAACAATGGCAAGGAAGCGTTGGATACGCTGAAGCAGGAGTCTTTCGATTGTGTCCTCATGGATGTGCAGATGCCGGAAATGGATGGCATAGAGGCTACGCAGCATATCCGCAAGCTGCCCGACCCTGTGAAAGCCGGAATTCCCATTATTGCTTTGACGGCGAATGCCCTGAAAGGGGATAGCGAGAAGTACCTGGCAGCCGGAATGAATGATTATCTGGCCAAACCTTTTGATGAAGAAAGGCTGTTTCGGGTGATTTCCCGGAACCTGGCGAAATATTCCTCTCCCGTAGGGGCGGGGGTAGCCGGACCGGTGTCGGCTGCAGGGGGCTTGTCCCAGGCGGTCACCATGGTGCAGGAAGTGCCTTTAAACAACCATACTAATATGTCTCCCGTGAATACTCCTTTATATGATCTCTCCATGGTACAATCCGTATCGGGAGGGGACGAAGCCTTTATTAAGAAAATGGTGGCCCTTTTTATCGAGACGGTGCCACAGAATGTGGAGGAGCTGAGCAAGGCTACGCAGACGGAGAATTGGGAGCAGGTGGGTAAGACGGCCCATAAATTAAAATCTACTGTGGACTCGATGGGTATTAAATCCATCCGGCAGGAGATCCGGGCGGTAGAGGCCAATGCCAAGCAGAAGTCATCTCTTCAGGAGGTCCCGTCCCTGGTGAAAAAAATAGCCGATGTGATCGACCAGTGTATCGTACAGCTGCGCGGGGAGATCATGAAATAGCGGGCAGATCTCTTGCTAAAACGCTGGAGGGGTTTGGTTCATTTATTCCCAAATTAACAGATATCATTCCCAAATGGAGAGTATCCGGCAAGGAGCACCAGCGGGTATTTGTTGATACCCAGATGATTAAAGAATGTTTTTTTCTGGCACCATTTTCCGGGCTATCGTTCGCACTACTTGCGAAATATCATGGAATTAACAGGACAGCCCGTAATTTTTGTTGTGGAAGACAATCTGATGTATCAGAATCTTATCGCTAAGGAATTAGAATCTATCAGCCATAACATTCATTTTTATACCACCGGGGAGGCCTGTGTGAGTGAGCTGGATAAACAACCTTCCGTGATTGTGCTGGATTACAACCTGGAAGGCCAGATGAATGGATTGGATACGCTGAGACAGGTGAGGCATATCAACCAGCACGTTTATGTGATCCTTTTTTCCAGCCAGAAAGGGCTGAATACGAAAGAGATCTTCCTGCAGGATGGCAACTTCGATTTCCTGGAGAAGAATAACCTGTCTTTACGGGCCTTACAGCAGAAGGTCAATGGGGTTATTACCAGCGACAAATCTGTGGGAAATTAGTCTCCGGCAAACATTTCTCCCCGCAGCCGGGTTATCAGCATTTATGGCTGTTCATTCACTACGAAAGATACAATTTATACCTGCTTCATTGGATCAGACCTGGAATTTCTTTTCCAGTCCGGCGAATCTGCCGCTTATTACGCCCCCTGAAATGGATTTCCGGATCCTTTCGAAATACCAGGGGGACCGGATCTATGCAGGGCAGGTTATCGAATACAAACTCCGTCCATTGCCGGGTATCCGGGTAGATTGGATGACGGAGATCACCCATGTACAGGAAGGCGTCTATTTTGTCGACGAACAACGTTATGGCCCTTATAGCCTATGGCATCATCAGCATCATTTTAAGGAGAAAGACGGAGGGATCGAGATGACGGATATCGTGCATTACAAAGTCCCGTTCGGGCCTATCGGGGATTGGGCGAATATCCTCTTTGTGCGACGGCAGCTGGAAAGGATTTTCCAATACCGGCGTCAGCAGGTCGGGGAGATCTTTGGGGGCCGAATTTAGCCCGGGATATGGGTCCTGGTCCAGGCTTAGCCGGGGATGCGGGAGATGTATTTTTCGATCTGTTTGATCTGGTCGACGATCTGGGGGGTGGTAGGCTTCAGGGCTTTGGCTTTCCGGAAAAATTCTTTGGCAGCGCGAAACTCCCTTTTTGTCATCATGATGGAGCAGAGCTGGAGGAAGGCTGCGGCCTGGTTTTCCTTATCGGGGAGTCCCTTGCGGAGGGCCTGGCGGATATAACTTTCTGCCTGGCGGATATCGTTCTTCTGCATGGACAGCATCCCCATTTGCAGGAGGCTGGCGCCTTCCGCTTCTTTCATGGGCATTCCAAGGTCCAGGCCTTTTTTCATGTTCTTTTCAGCGCCGTCGAAGTCCTGTTTCATCATGGCTATATTTCCTTTCAGGGTATAATAGACGGAGCGGATGGGCTTGTACAGCAGGTTGGGCCATTTGACGGAGGCCAGTACTTTTTCAGCGGCTTCCATGTTGCCGCTTTCCATATGTTCCTGGATCAGGCGTAGGGGACCGAAGAAGAAATAGCCAAAAAGGAGGATAACGGCTACCAGGTAAAGCAAAAATGCGGGCCAGAAACCGGAAGAGACATTCACGATAATACCGAAGACCAGTAAGGCGATGGCTATAGAGAGGCGATATTTAATGACGATGTTATAAAACTTCATAGTCCGACTTTTATTTGTTCCTTCTGGCAGACCGTTGGGCTGCCTTAAAAAGGATTGCAAAGATAGGGCTATGCCTTGAATTAGTGTTGGCGATTTACAGGAGGTCGCCTGTCATTTGGCGAATAGGGCCGGCTATAGCAGCAGGGTCTGTGAGGCCGATACCACGTGGTTGTCCGGGTGGTTGTCCGGCGCAGGACCGCCCGATAGCTGGTTTGCCGGTCTGCCGGTCTGGCCGGGGGTCAATAGGTGTCGTCATTGATCTCTATCCAGTATCCTTCCGGGTCCTGGAGGTAGACCTGCCTGATATTATCGGGTCTCAGCTGGGGGGTGGTGCTGTCCTGGGCCCAGTTACCATATTTCACATGGGCCTGATCCAGGTGTTTGCAGAAGGTGGCGAGGTTGGGGACGCTGAACGCGAGGTGGATATTAATATCGTGCGGCCCTTTTTCCTTAGCTCCGGCCACCACATGGAGCTGGCTGTGGTCGGCTACCTGGAACCAGACGTGTTTGCCGTCATGAAAGGGCTCAGCTATTTTCTTCAGTCCCAGGACATTCTCGTAAAAATTGGCGGACTTGTCCAGGTCTACTACATAAATAGTGGTATGGCTGAAGTGGATACCCTGAGACCGGGCGGAAAGAGCTATCAGGAGGGGGACGGCCAGGATAAGAAGGTGGCGGCGTATCAATCGTTTCATAAATGAATAGTTTCAGATAGCCAAAGTAGGGAATAAGCGGCAGCTAACAAACAGAAAAACCCTTGCAGGGTGTGATTCCCGGCACAAATTATATTATTAGCCGGTATTTAATGGGGTAAAAAGGACGGAAAGTATTATTTTTGCGCCCCAAACTATGGGTCCCGTAGTTCAATGGATAGAATAGAAGTTTCCTAAACTTTAGATACAGGTTCGATTCCTGTCGGGACCACCAAAATGAAGGATTACCGGTGGTGATCCTTTTTTCATTTTATCCGATCTTACTTTATAGGTGCTGATTTTCAGTATTTTATAACAAGGGCTCAAAATTTCTTACTCGTATCTTTATTCAGGTAAACATTATTTAGATCGACAAAAAAATCGACAAAATTATGTTTTTACCTATCAAACCAATTTGTGATCGGCGCCCCCGGCGTGATGGTACCTGCGTGATTTCCATTCAGTATTGCTACTCTTCCGATAAACGTACTTTATTGTTCACGGGTCTTTCCGTTCCTGCGCGTTATTGGAACAAAAAGCTGATGCGGATCTCTTCCGATCTCCCGGCTGAATTCGGGAAAGCGGATCAAATAAATCGCCAGCTGCAGCAAATGCTCCGGATTGTGGAGGACATCGTTTCTTTTTCCCTTCAATAGCAAGTGGATGCGCCGGAAGATAATTGCTCCTATCGATCTCAGTGATTTTAAAATTTTAGATGAAGAAACGGACGCCATCTACCTCACTGTGCAGGAAATCCGAACCTTGTATAACCTGGATTTGTCAGCGCATCCCCATTTGACCCGTTTCAGGGATTTATTCGTTTTAGGCTGTTTTACGGGCTTGCGGTTTTCGGATTTCAGCAATATTAAACCGGAGGACATCCGCAAGGGAATGTTATATAAGAAACAGGGAAAGTCTGATCATTGGGTGGTCATCCCTTTGCGCCCCGAAGCCTCTGAAATATTGATCAACCGGTTTAAGAATAACGTGCCCAGGGTAAGCAACCCGGAATTAAATCGTCACATTAAGCAAGTCGGCAGGCTGGCGGGTATCTCCACTCTCATCAAGACCTCTTATAAGAAGGGCAATAAGGACATAGAAGTAACAAAGCCGAAATATGCCTGGATAACGACCCACACCTGCCGGCGGTCATTTTGCACGAATGAATTCTTGGCCGGTACCCCGCCTGAGTTGATTATGAAGATTAGCGGGCATAAGAGCCTGAAGGATTTTTATAAGTATATACGGATTACACCGGAGGAGGCAGGGAAGAAGATCCAGGAGATTTGGGAAAAAAGAGGGGAGATGCAAATTTCAGTAGAGGCATAAAAAAACCCGGATGCATGCAGAGCAGCGGCAAACCGGGAATAACAATGCAAATATAAGATTATTTTTTCGGATTTCTTAATAGTTCTATTTTTAAATATTGAAATTGGTTGTCAATGAAATACGTTGAATTTGAGAGATTGATATCCCCGCAACGGCTCAATCGATATAAAGTTGCTTGCAACAACAATACCCGGAAAACATTAAGTCTTTACCGTGCAAATATACGTATGTCGCAAGCTTTTCTTGCTGTTCTAGGCATTTTTGAAGTGGTCCTGAGAAATAAAATTGATGACCATTATAGGTCCAAAATTCCTAATAGTCCAGGATGGTTACTCTCTTCAATTCTGCCAGGTGGGTTTCTGACACATAATGGCTGTCAAAATTCATTTAATAAAGTATTGAGGACATACGCAGACTTAGGATCAAATTATACCCATGATAAGTTGCTTGCAGAATTGAGTTTTGGTTTCTGGAAGTTTATGTTTGCAGGCAGGCAATTTCAAGCTGGCGGTAGTACGTTACTTGGCATCTTTCCTAATCTTCCTCATCGTAGTAATCAAGGGTTTATTTATCATAAGCTGGATAAGATCAATTCTATTAGGAACAGGGTTGCCCACCATGAGCCTATTTGTTTTGGAATGGGAAATATAATAGAGACGGTGTATTCGCGTGCGCATTTTCAAGAAATCGTTGATGTCATCACTTACATGGGAGTAAATAGCCAGGAACTTTTCTATGGGATAGATAGTGTGGTAAAAGAGGCTAATTACATTGATAGCTTATGACTGTACTACTACGATTGTCCTAGGCCGGTTGCTCACCGAAGTAGACCTTTAATTCGGGAGGGACAATAAGCGTTTTGTGCATATTGTCAATTATTCTTTTAGTAATCGCATCATGAGTGTAAACCTCCAACCGACCCCATATTTGTTTATTAGGTGGGATTTTGTATTGGAGGCTGTGTAAACCACCCACCCCATTTAAGGATCTGGTTTTATCTTCAAAATAGCGGCTCATTTCTTGTTTTACCTATAGGTAGTATCTTTGGGGATAAACTATTTAGTTGCCATGAAGACTTCCTTTTTCTTATGCCATAATCCGATTGGTGTTCTTCCTAAAGGGTGTGTAGGCTATGTATATCATTCCGGTAAGCCCAGATTTTTAGCGGGGCTGTTGAAGATAGATCCTGCGGGGCCATTGCAGGATCTGGATTATGATGGCTATAATGTGTTATTTCGTTATGTAGCTGGAGATGGCATCGAACAGGTATATCTATTACTTGTTTCTCAAAATATAGACCGGGCAACTACTAAGCTAACATGGGCACTGCGGGAAGCGGCAGAGTGGTACGTTGCCTGTCTAAGTAAAACGGATGTAAATACTTTTAACAAAAAAAGCCAATGGTCCCTCTTCAGCGATTTCAATTTGTTTACTCCTGGCGTGCAGGTTGTCCATTTGAAAATAACGGATAAATACCTGCTAAGTTATGAAGATGGCGTGAAGACCTTCGATGATATGAAAACCATGGATCAGTTTCTGCGTCAATCACTCGGTTTTACAGATGTCCAGTTGGAAGTAGGTAATCATAACGTGATCGATCGGTCTGCGATCCTTAAATAGCCGATAGATAGCAGCACTATGCAGTGGTTGGACCAACTTGCCTATTGTTATGTTGCCCTGATGGTTTCCAAAACTGTGGTAATAATTCTATAAGCTTCTCTTAGGGTTGATCAGGTATCCTTCGTAATACATCATCCAGCCATTTGGCAGGATCTATTTTGGCAGCTTACAGGTAGCCAGTAAGCTGTATATGATGGCAGCAAGTTTACCTCCATAATGCGACCCGGCAAACAGGAAGTTGTTTCTCCCTACGGCAATAGCCCGGATCTGGCCTTCCAACTGGTTATTATCGATCTGCAGCATACCGTCTGTAACATAGGCCAGTAATTTGTTAGATAATTAAGGTTTCTTGAGAGTTCGGAGCTGAAGAGTTCTGTTCTTGTCTGTTGTCAGATCTACGCGCGTTAGACCAAAATTGGTATAACATGGCATTGTTTTCCATCATTTGCCTAAGTCGCTGCATTGGGGGCTTCGAAAGCCAAATTTTTAGCTGCAGATCTTTTATATTTTGTGGTGTGTCATTCATGATTCAAAAGGCTAAAGGTATTTAAGTTAAGTTTTCCTATCCACAAATTGATATACTCCCAATCAAGATTGTCGGATATAACAAGATTTCTAATATCCGTCATTTGAATTGCTGATTGAAGTTCTTGTATCCAAATCAATTTGGAGATGATAAGATCTTCCGGGGAAACCACGTAAATTGTCTTCCCGAAAAATTCCATTGAGATTCTACGGGTGAACTCAATTTGCCGGAATGGGTCACTTTTCAAAACGACAAAATCTGCTTTAAAGCCAGTGGCATGGTCAATGATGTTGAACATACTTCGATTTTGCACTGCATCTTCGATAGCATCTTTATCACAGTAATATCCCTCTTTGAAATTTTCTACAAATCGATCAATGTCTTGAGGTCTCAAATGAATAATGAAGTCAAAATCTTGAGTAGCTCGAGGGACAATATATAAACTCATGGCAACACTTCCTGACAACATGTAAGGAATCTCGCAACTATTTAGTACATCAATAATTTTTTGGAAAAATCCCTCCATTCTGAAGTCAATTTACTTCAACTAGGCTTACTTATCAAATTAGACTTACGAAACCTTCATATTTGATTGATAATCAAATGTTATTAATTGATAAAACTTGCTCAGAGATTTGAAAACCAATTGTTATTTAATAGCGAAAACTTATGTTGGCTTTCATCAACCGGTAAAAAGTCACCCGGCAGACTACCAAAAGTCAGGAAATCGGCCATTAATTGGTTAGTTAATTGTCCGGTTAGGACCACGAGTAGCTCAACCCGCTGATTTGCACCGGGTTTTGTTTTCGAATCGCTTACATAATCATCTAGCCCCAATGATCTTTTTCTCTCCTCCCTCAGTCAGTAGGAACTGGATTTTATTTCCATTTTTTCTAGCCTCAAGAATACCCTTTGATACCAAATAATTTAAATCTGTTCTTGCAGTTTGATTACTTACTCCAAATTTTGTTTCTACCTCTAATACCGAGAAAAGGGTTTTCTTATTATTAAGTATTTCTTGTATTAGCTCCATTTGCCGATCGTTGTAATCGGTATTTCTTAAGAGTGTAAGAATATTTTTCTTTTCCCGGTTTTTTCTTTCGATATATTTTTTGAGTTCGTTTAATGAGTTTTCTATGCACTTAAGATTATAAAGAATAAAATAGGTAAGATCATTGTTATCCTTTTCAGTGTGCTGATAGGCTCGGGCATATTGAGTTTTGCAACCGAGAATAATTCTTGATACGGACATGTATTCTATCAGCCAATAACCCTTCTTAATTAAATACCAGTAAAATAGGGCCCTGGCTGTTCGGCCATTTCCATCAGCAAAAGGGTGAATAAAGCCTATTAGAAAATGTATGATAATGGCTTTAGAAATGGGGTGAAGAAAAAAATCTTCTTTATTTTCGTCATTTACAAATTTGCATAATTCATTCATTAAATTTTCTAAATCCTCTTGCGGTGGCGGGTTATGTAAGATGGCTCCAGTTTGTACATCTATTATACGAACATCATCTGTTGTGCGAAATGCGCCTTCCTCCTGTTTATCAGCTAGTGTATTGTTGGTGATGATTTTATGAATTTGTAATACAGTATCAGAACTGATACTGGCTTTTTTGTTCTCGACGATCCACTGCATTACATCATAGTTATTGACGATCATCTGTTCTGACAAATTCCTTGGTTTTCTATTGCTTTCAAGCATTTCCTTCGCAATTTTTCGAGTGGTAGCGGCTCCTTCGAGTTGACTGGATGCTATGGCTTCTTCCATTAGCGAACTTATCAGATAACGTTGCTTCTCTTCAGTGGGAATAATATCGCTTGCATGTAAGTTTCCTCCAAGACTCAAATCGAGTTCATGCAATTTCTGCTGCATGATGGATGGAGTGTTGATATACAGATCAAATTTTTCTTTACTATTAAAGTTTATTTTCTTTTGGGAAATGCTTCGCTTGATCTTAATTATTTTCCAAAGTTTTCTGGCGTCGAAATCCCACTCCTTTGCCCAATATTTCCACTTTTCCCAATATGGGTAGCTGGAGTCATTTATTTCTGAAACCTCCAAGTATTTTTGAATAACAATAAGTTCATCTAACAGATCGCTAAATTCCCACTTTTCTTTGATGTAGGGTGGGTTTTCAATCTTTCGCATTATCTCCTAATTTTTCACAAATTAGGAGTTTTGGCTATAATTTCTCCTAATATTTTCTAAATTAGGAGAGAATAAAAAAAATTTAATTGCCAACAATTCCGCTAAGGGATTAATTTTCACTGATTTGCGTTGACTTAACAACATCGTCGTCGCTTTTGCAGTGCTTAGCTGACTCTCAGCGAAATTTAGCTAATATAATTAGCGAACCCTCCTAATTTTCTAAAACTTAGGAGTGATTAGGAAGAGCATTTTGGAAATAAAAAATTAGTTGTTGCCCTCCAAGGTGACTGAACATGGGAAAGTTCATTTATTTTGTTCCATTTTCGATAGTAAAAGCACCCTAATTAGCTTTATTTTAAACCATGAATGCAAGGAATTGCCGCGCGGATTTCCATTAACAACCAACATGTCACCTTGGCAAATGGCTAAAAGCCAAAAAATCAGTCATCACTTGGTTAGATAATTGTCCTGTTCCTACCACACTTCGCTCAAACTCGCTGATTTTAAACGAGTTTTTATTTTGTCAGATTCCAAGCTGTCTTACTAGCCCTTCATTTTCAACCTTAACTGGTTCGATTCCTTTTAGGATAATTCTCATGTCCGGCAGAAAAAGGGTATTTTCACGGGGCAATGTGAAACATGAAATAGCTACATTAGATTAATCATCCTCATAACTTATCTGTGAAGAGGATAATAGTCTGGTTTTTCTGTGGGCGAAAGTTCATAAAACAACTTAAATTGGATAAGCGGAGGGGGAGATTAATATTTTAAAATCGAAACTAACAGATGGGCTTCCATATCAGAATCGATAAATCTTCTGAGCGAATACTCAGAACGCTTAAAACTTCACCAGAGGAAATTTTTCAACGTAGATATCACTGTTACCTTTTGTTCTTGGTAGGTGCATCGGATGATGAAGCAATGGACTGGTTGATTAAAAATGTTGTATCGCTGGACTCTTTAACCGGAGCAGAATTCGCCTTCGGCATTTTTATGAAAAGCCTGAAAATTCCTTTAGAAATTGACTCGGAACCCATTGGACATCGCCCTAAAGTTGCAGCCTCTATTCCTGCTGAAGGATTAAAGGGAGACAATTTTTCCATTGAAAGAGTTATTAAAAGTCATATTCATCAACATGTATATAACGGTGACGAAGTGATGGCTATTACTTATGCCACCGATATTGTGGCAAGGGAATTCAAAGTTATAGACAAGTTGCCATGTATGTTATTATTGGACCCCATACCATTTGGCAATGTTCATGTTGTACAGCTTACGAATATAATTTGTAATCATCTCGTTAAAATAATCCGACAATCTATACACAGATATTTAAACGAAGCACAAAATAAGCCTAACGCTTTTTCTTACACCAGCGCTATTCTTGATGCGCAGAGCGATTTAGAACAGTGGGAGTGTAAAAATGAAGATTTCGTAAAGCGAATGGAAAAAATGAACGATGATCTCGCCCGATTGAAAGGAGAAAAGCCATCTGAAACCGGGGTCGATCATATAAGAGAAAGATTAGATTTGGCTAGACTTCATATTGAAAACGGCTCTTCCAGAAAAGCGAGACTTGCACTGTTTGGAGAAAGTTTCAAAAAACACAACCCCTACAACTTTGGTCTTGATTTTGACAATGACTCAAAAGAAGCGATTTCGGCATTTTTTGATAAGGAAATCATCATTATAAAAAAATGTGGTGACACAATTGATGCGCTAACCAGTTATTTACAGGAAGATGAAGTAACAAGCCTATGGAAAGATCGACTTGGATTAATTTATGTAAAGCATGTTGTTCCATTATTGGGCTTACCTGAAGGGATAGAAAATGATATTAATAAAAGTGAAGTAAAAATTTGGATTCAACAATTGCGAAGCAGAAAAACAGAATTGATTTCCACCTTTCATAAATTGTTACCTGATATTGAAATAATAGAAAAAAAGATTAGTGAAGAATATCAAAAGAAAAACCAGCATCTAATTGATGCTGTACAAATTGAGTTAGATAAGACTCTAGTTGAATTCTTGGAGTATAAGCGAAATTACGTGGCAAGAAAAAAGAAGTTAGAAGAATCACTGGACGGATCAATTCGGTTGTATCAAGAAAATGATCCTATCACCTTTTCTAGCCTTTTTGTTAAGGAGATGAAATCCTTAAAAATGAATAGTTACTTAAGCCAGACAAAAATTGCAGGCGGAAAATTTGCAGAAAATATGTTCAAGCCGGATACGATTATGAAAATACTAGAATTCTTAAGTAAGATGACTGGCTAGTATCAATCCTCACATATAGCCAACCTTCTTTTGTCTCTTACTTAAGTATTTGGTAAGCCTCCGGTGAACCCCTATTGCTCCGTGTTGATGTCGTCAATAATTTTGCGGCAAAAGCAGGTATGGTCAAAGATAACTCGATCCGGGAACAGATGTTTGCCAGTATTGCTTCATGGCTGTCAGCGGACTTTCTCAAAAGCAATGGTGCCAGCAACAGGGGATAGCCTATCATATTTTTCATTACTGGTACCGGAAGTATCGGGATGAGCATTCGGAGTCAACTGGTAGTAATTCTTTTGTTCAGTTGGCTGTTAAACCGGAAGCGGGTGCCAGTTGCGAAGTAATCTTTGCGGATGGGACAAAGATCATTTTTCAGGAGGCGATACCCGCTCAGTATCTAAAAACCCTGTTGTTTTAACCGTGCTGCATCTGTCTTCTTCCTGCAAGTACTACCTGTATCGAAGCCCGGTCAATATGCGAAAGAGCTTTGATGGACTTACTGGCATTGTTCAGAATGAACTAAAAGCCGATGCGCTCAGTGCTGCCATCTTCATTTTCCTGAACCGTCGCCGCAACCAGGTGAAGCTGCTGCTGTGGGAGGGGATGGATTTTCTTTATACCATAAGCGGCTGGAAAAAGGCAGCTATGAACTTCCCGCCGGCAGTGATGGCGAACTCGCCGTTACTATAGAGGCCGATCAATTACTATTGCTGCTCAAGGGGATATCGCTTCGCCATATCCGCAGGCGAAAAAGATACCAACACGGGGTTAAAAATGTGGATAACCAAGCCTGCTGAAGCCGCGTTATTGCTGCATTTCAATACATTTGTCCTGCCTATGCAGGAGGTAGCCATACATACTGATTACAAAGCGCTTTACGAAGAATCCCAACTCGTAATTACGCAATTGCGCCATGAACTCGATCAGCTGAAAAAAATGATCTTCGGCTCTCGCCAGGAGCGATTTATTTCCGGACAGTCTACTGATCCCACACAATTATCGATGGGCCTTCCTGCCGAACAGGTAGCAGCTACTTCGCTCATCAACGCCAAAAAGATTGAATATACCCGTGTCGGTTCTGTTCCAGCCAACCCCATCACCACACAGCAGGGCCGCATGAAGTTGCCGGATCACCTGGAGCGCAAGGAGATCCTGGTGGATGTGGCCAGGAAAGAAGGATGCCGGGAGATCGGCAGGGACATCACCGAAGAACTGGAATATGAGCCTGGCAAGCTTTATGTGAACCGCTACATCCGGCCCAAATATGCCAGCGCCGACAATCAGACCATCCTAATGGCGCCGCTGCCTGAGCGGCCCTTACCCAAAGCCATTGCCGGCCCCGGACTGCTGGCCCAGATCATCCTTGACAAGTATGTAGATCATTTACCGCTTCACCGTCAACAGCAACGCTTTAGCCGGGAGAAGATCAATATCCCCTACAGCACACTTACCGATTGGGTAAGCAACACCTGCGGGCTGATCACACCCTTATATGAGGCCCTGAAAAAAGAAGTGCTGGCCAGTGATTACCTGCATGCGGACGAAACACCGATCAAAGTGCTGGACAAAGACAAAAAAGGCGAGACCCACCGGGGTTACTTCTGGGTGTACCATAACAGCCTGCAGGATATGGTCTTCTTTGACTACCAGCCCGGACGGAGCCGGGAAGGCCCTTCTGAATTACTTAAGGACTTCCGGGGCCACTTACAGACAGACGGATATGCCGCCTACAATATCTTTGATACGCAAAAGGACGTAACCCTATTGCATTGCATGGCCCACGCCAGAAGAAAGTTTGTGGAAGCCGGAACAAATGATAAAGCTCGTGCGGACTATGCCCTCGAACAAATCCAGCAGTTGTACGCCATCGAACGAAAGGCGGCTGATGAGCAGTTATCTGAAGCGGATACCTTACAACTACGTCAGGAGAAGGCAATACCTATCCTGGAAGCGCTCGGCAAGTGGATGCAGCAGGCCTATTTGGAAGTATTACCCAAGAGCGCCATCGGAATGGCTTTGGCCTACAGCATCCAAAGATGGCCGCGATTAATGATCTACGCCACGGATGGAAAGTTGAATATCGACAACAACCCGGTAGAAAATTGCATCCGTCCCGTAGCCGCCGGGCGCAGCGCAATGTTATACTCTCTGTTGGGAACTTGTAAACTACATGGTGCCAATCCCTTCGATTGGCTAAAGCACACCTTAGAAATAATACCTTCACATCCTATCAACAGGATTCAAGAACTTCTCCCACATTGAGCATTTTTAAAAACCAAACGTCTGGATGTACATTATGGACAATTTCTTAGAGGAAATACTACAAGTGGAACAAGGTAGCGCTATCAAAGCAACTGGTGAATATGTCGGCACACGGAAACTAATTGTTACGGTCGCCTTGAATTATAAAGCATTTAAACCAAGCATCTTGTTTAAATCGTTTATTCTCATTTTTATAGCCGGATTAATTATTCTCGCAATTTTCAAAACATTTCAACCTAAAAAACTAACGGATTCTGAGATTGGCGGGCTTGTCGTGCTGTATATTGCTTCCTTCATTATCGGAGCAAATGTAATAAGGCAATTTTTCACTGACACAGCAATGAATTTCATCATCCGGGTTGATCATTCAGGAATAAGCATAGACGATAGGCAGTATAAATGGGATAACATTTATGAAACTGCAATAATGAGCAAGGCTGGAGGAAACAAAACCTATAAGTATTTAGTTATTGCAATGCCTAATATGTCAACTTATGAAAGTTACGACCTAACAAATTTTGTCAGCTTAAATCCTTTTGGTTTTGGAATGACCTTGGCAAAATATATCGAATATTTTAAGCCAAATCAGAAAATAAAACTATCAAGCTGAACCTGCCCCCTGTGCTCCAGGCAGCTTACTTGTTATCGTTTATGCGACTCCTCGCACCCCATCAGCAAGATCCAGGAATTGCTTCCATATATTCACAGCCTATACAATATTGTACGTCATAAAAAACTGGGGGTTCGCCGGAGGCTTACAGTATTTGGTGATAATTGGGTGAAAGCGATTAGATCGACAAGGATTTGGTTAGATAATTGTCCGGTTAGGACCACAACCCTCTCCAATGCCTTGTAAATCTAAACATTACGAGGCTATTTAAAATCTTCTTTTCAGCTAATTTCGAAGGATAGACTCTTTTGATTATATTGAGGTAAGTTGATGCCAATACGCACACAAAAAATACCAAAGCAAATATTGGGATTCTTTTCAATCTCCGTCGCGTGGGCTAGCACGATGATCATCTATGCTGTTTACCAGGTGATAAAATATGGGAAAACAGAAGACATGGAGATGATGCTATTTTGGTCAGCTTTGTTTGTATTTATCGGCTGGGTGATTTTTATCATCTTTCCTCTTACCAGACTTGACCATTCCCGGAAAATATTCCAAATAAAAGTATTCCCATTTGTTACAGGAATTTACGCTGGGGGTGTCTACACTTTGCTTATAGGCGGACTTTTTCGATCCACTGAAGTGATAATAATGTTTTGGGTTTGGGCTATAGTAATAGGGGTGATTTTTGGATTTACCTATTCACTGCTTATTTCATCTAATAAACTCTTGCGGCTCGTGAATCGAAAGCCAGCATTACAACTGCTTTCGCCCATATCTCCGTTTATTTTTTGGGGTTTATTTTGGTGGTTATTACCATCGCTGTTTCCGAGTGAGGTATTTCGCTTTATGCCTGGGCGAATACAACGATCTATAGTGGCTCGCACTCTTCCAAAATTCAAGAAAGGAGACCGGATTTCTTCGTTGAAAGGCTCATTGCCAGGATATTTCGGTGATGACGACGCAAATGGTAATTGGGCATTTGAGTCAGACAATGAATTATTTAACTGTAAAATTGAAGTCAAAAATGACACTATACAAAAACTTGATATCCGCTTTAAAAAGTAGAATTTGACGATGATCCGTTTAAATACTGAAAAATTTGTTGGTAATCAGTGCCAATCAAGGATTGAACTCAAGTCGAAAACAAACTGGTTCGAAAAACCTCCGTCCGGGACCACCACTCACTTCAACCCGCCGGCTAGAACACTCATATGGTTCTACTTTCTATTGCTTTAAAAGTTCTTGCATCAAATTCGGTAAAGAAATCGCTGTAATACCTTCTCCCATAGGAAAACTCTCCATACCTGAATAAATAACAAAACGCTTGTCAGGTTTTATATCTTCGCATCCGCTATAAAAACCTTTTGAAACCGATGGGGCTGAACTACGCTTGATTTCAATAGCCCACTTTGCACCGCCAGGAAACTCCAGCACTAAATCTATTTCAGCGCCTCCGGGCGTGCCATAGTAATAAGGCTGCACCCTTGAAGGAGATACTGACATGATGTTTTCAATAACAAAGCCTTCCCAGCTTCCTCCCACTACAGGGTGACCCAGAAGGCCATTGTAGTCGGATATATTGAGCAGTGCGTGCGTTATACCGCTATCGCGTACATAAATCTTAGGGGATTTGACCAGGCGTTTGCCCACATTTACTGTCCAGGGCTTTAAGCGCCTGACTAATAAAAGATCGGTCATTAAGTCAAGATAACGTCCAACGGTCATACTAGACACATCGAGATTCCTTGCGAAATTTGAGGCATTTAATACAGAGCCTTGATTATGAGCCAGCATGGTCCAAAACCGCTCAAGCGTTTCGGCAGGAATTCGTGGCCCCAGTTGAGGTATATCACGCTCAAGGTAGGTTTTGATAAAATCGTGGCGCCAGTTTAAGCTGTTCTGATCAGAAGCCGACAACAAGCTTTCCGGAAAACCGCCACGGACCCATAAGCTGTTTAATTTCTCCAGGCTATTATCTGCATATTCTGTCACATCTATGGGATAGAGTTCCATATATGCAATGCGCCCAGCCAGGGATTCACTGGATTGTTGCAGAAGATCAATGGAGGCGGAGCCTAAAAACAAGAATTGCCCAGCCCTATTCCCTTTGCGGCGCTCCTGGTCAATAATGCCTCTTAATGGAGCGAATATTTCAGGAAGACGTTGAACTTCATCAAGCACGATTAATTTGTCGCTGTTTTCTACATGGAAGGCTTCAATATCCTGTATTTTTTGTAAATCTCTACGGTTTTCCAAATCAAGGTAGATATTCCGGTTAAAGGGAGCCACCGGTTCCGCACAAACAGAGCCATTTATTTCCGGGAAGAAAGCGGCCCTGTAACAGGACGTATTTGAAGGGCTAAAATTAGTGATTTTTCTTCTTTCTCAGCGACTCCCCTTTTAATTCAATTTTGTGTGCATGAGCTGCCAACCTGTTCATTATGGCATCAGCGAGCGTTGGTTCGTTAAGGTATTCATACCAAGATTTTACCGGCAACTGAGAAGTGATAATAGTTGCGCCCTTTCCGTACCGGTCTTCCAGGATCTGGAGCAGCGTGAGCTTCATGTTATGTTCCAGCGGCTGTAATCCAAAGTCGTCTAAGATTAGCAATGGAGTCCGTGCGATCTGGTTCAGCCATTTGATGTAG
>JAATFV010000152.1 GCA_015655015.1 Chitinophagales bacterium
GGCCCATCGGCCTTTAATGTAGCCCGTACGGTAAGATCCCTTATAAAAGCCGGCGCGGCGGCGCTCCATATCGAGGACCAGGTAGGCGCCAAACGCTGCGGTCACCGGCCAGGTAAGGAAATTGTATCCAAAGAGGAAATGGTCGACCGGCTCAAAGCGGCGGTGGATGCCCGTACGGATGATGGTTTTGTCATTGGAGCAAGGACGGATGCCATCGCCGGTGAAGGGATCGAAAAAGCCATCGAACGGGCCGTAGCCTATAAAGAAGCAGGCGCCGACTTCATTTTCGCGGAAGCGGTTGCCGAGCTGCCGCAATACCAGCGATTCGTTGACGCTACCGGCATCCCTGTGCTGGCGAATATTACCGAATTTGGCATGACCCCTCTTTATACCGTCGACGAACTGAAGGCGGCGGGAGTGGGGCTGGTCCTCTATCCTTTATCTGCTTTCAGGGCGGCGAACAAAGCCGCACAAAATGTATATCACACCATCCGCACCGAAGGGTCCCAGAAAAATGTCCTGGCATCCATGCAGACAAGGGCGGAGCTGTATGAAAGCATCGGATACCATGCGTATGAGGAAAAATTAGATACTCTTTTTAAAAAGAACAAGCAATAATGTCAACAGCTAACGATCAGCCATCCGTTTTCAAGCCTAAGAAAAGCGTGGCGCTGTCCGGCGTCGTAGCCGGCAATACAGCCTTATGCAGCGTCGGTAAAAGCGGCAACGACCTGCACTATCGGGGTTATGATATCTCCGATCTTGCCGAAGGGGCAACATTCGAAGAAATAGCCTATCTGCTTATCCATGGAAGCCTGCCGAACAAACCACAGCTGCAGGCATACAAGCGGAAACTGGCGTCGCTCCGGGGTCTGCCCGAAACGCTAAAGCGTGTTTTAAGGGAGATCCCTGCCGCTGCGCATCCCATGGATGTACTGAGAAGCACGGCCTCTCTCCTTGGCATCATCCAACCGGAAAAAGAGGATCACAATACTGCCGGTGCAAGAGACATTGCCGATAGGCTCCTGGCCTCCTTTGGCTCGGCATTACTCTACTGGTACCACTATTCGCACAATGGCCGTACCATTGAAGTAGAAACCGATGACGAGAGCATCGGGGCTCATTTCTTACATTTACTGCACGGTAAAAAGCCTTCTCCGTCCTGGGAAAAAGCGATGCAAACTTCGCTGGTCCTGTATGCAGAACACGAATTCAATGCGTCTACTTTCACCGGGAGGGTCATAGCCGGCACCGGTTCCGATATGTATTCCGCCATTACGGGAGCCATCGGCGCCCTGCGGGGACCCAAACATGGAGGGGCAAATGAGGTGGCTTTTGAGATACAAAGCCGGTATGGTTCCGCCGATGAAGCAGCCGAAGATATCGGCAGCCGGCTGAAAAATAAAGAAGTTATCATCGGGTTCGGCCACCCGGTCTATACCATTTCAGATCCCAGGAATAAGATCATAAAACAGGTAGCCCATACGCTGTCAAAAGAAGCGAGTGACCTGCTCCTGTATGATATTGCGGAAAGGATAGAGACGATCATGTGGAACGAGAAGAAAATGTTTCCCAACCTGGATTGGTTTTCCGCGGTCTCCTATCACCTGATGGGTATTCCCACTGCCTTCTTCACTCCCTTGTTCGTTATCTCCAGGATCACCGGGTGGAGCGCTCATGTCATAGAACAACGCCAGGACGGTAAGATCATCAGACCCGGCGCAAACTACACCGGGCCTGACAATAGAGCATTCGTGCCTTTGAATAAACGTTAATCATAAAAATCATAAAATATAATCAAGGATCCATGTCATCACATATCCCGAACGAAAGACCACAGCCTGACCAGGTTTTGACCGATATAGCCGATTACGTGCTCAATTATGAGATAAAGAATGAACTGGCCTGGAAGACTGCGCATTATTGCCTGTTGGACACACTGGGCTGCGGCCTGGAGGCGCTGACCTATCCGGCCTGCACAAAATTACTGGGCCCGGTGGTCAGGGGCACCATTGTGCCCAACGGCGCCAGGGTTCCCGGCACCCAATTTCAGCTAGATCCCATACAGGCGGCTTTTAACATCGGCGCCATGATCCGCTGGCTCGATTTTAACGATACCTGGCTGGCCGCGGAATGGGGACACCCTTCTGATAATCTTGGCGGCATCCTGGCGACGGCCGACTGGCTATCGAGGACTTCCGTAGCGGAAGGAAGAGGGCCGCTGCTCATGAAAGACGTGCTGGACGCTATGATCAGGGCACACGAGATACAGGGAGTGCTGGCGCTGGAGAATTCTTTCAACAAAGTGGGACTGGATCATGTCCTGTTGGTAAAAGTCGCATCAACAGCTGTGGTCGGCAAGATGATCGGGCTCACCCGGGAAGAATTGATCAATGCAATAAGCTTAGCCTTTGTCGATGGTCAGTCGCTCCGCACCTACCGGCATGCCCCCAACACCGGCAGCCGGAAGTCCTGGGCGGCGGGAGATGCTACTTCCCGGGCTGTACGCCTGGCCCTGATCGCAAAAACCGGAGAGATGGGCTATCCTTCCGTGCTCACCGCCAAAACATGGGGATTCTATGATGTGTCCTTCAAGGGAAATGCCTTCCGGTTCCAACGCGGATACGGTTCCTATGTCATGGAGAACGTTCTGTTCAAGATATCTTTTCCCGCCGAGTTCCATTCCCAGACGGCTGTAGAAGCCGCCATGACCCTTCACCAACAATTAAAGCAGAAGGGAGTGTCGGCTGAGAATATAAAGGCAATCACGATCAGAACGCATGAGGCCGCCATCCGGATCATCGATAAGAAAGGACCGTTGAACAATCCGGCGGATCGCGATCACTGCATACAATATATGGTTGCCGTCCCGCTGCTATTTGGAAGATTGACCGCGGCTGACTATGAAGATAATGTGGCTACAGATCCCCGTATCGATCTGCTCCGGGATAAGATCGTCTGTGTGGAAGACCCCCAATTCACGAAGGATTATCATGACCCCGCCAAACGCTCCATTGCCAATGCGCTGACGGTTACCCTTGATAATGGCACGGTCCTCGATGAGGTCATCGTCGAATATCCGATCGGTCATCGACTGAGAAGGGAAGAGGGTATCCCGAAGCTGCTGGAGAAATTCAAGATCAACCTGGCGCGTAAATTTCCGGAAAAACAGCAGCAAAACATCTTAGGGCATTCGCTGGACTACCACCAGCTTATAAATACCCCGGTAAATGAATTTGTCGATGGGATGGTGATATAGTAAAAAAAGCATTCAGGGCACGTAAACAATAAATATGGCAATCTTCATTGATGATTCAGCCTATTTAAATGGCCGGTTAGACTGGCAAATTCTTCAAAATGGCTGGTCAAGTCTTTACAGCAAACAGGACGTACTGGAAAGAGATCTTACATGGTTTAGAAGCGCGAATTTTAAGATCATAGAAGTCGACTGTTCGGATTGGGATAATCCTGATGTTATGCACGAATCCCTCAAAAGAGAACTTTCCTTTCCGGATTATTATGGCAATAATCTGGATGCATTAAATGATTGTCTTTCCGGTGTAGAGATCTCCGGGGAAGGTCTTGTGGTGGTCCTAAGGGACTTTGACATGGCCGCGGAGGTAATACGTCAGAAGATAGCCGATATATTTGCCAATAATTCCCGCGGGCATATTTTATTTGGCCGCAAACTACTATTGCTTATTAAGGTGAGCAACAGGGATTTTTGTCTGGCAGCGGTAGGAGGCTGCCCTGTCTTATGGAACGGCGCTGAATTTTTTATCTCAAAATAAGAGAAGTTGATATCGAAAATCGTTAATATCGGTTTACATATTGACATGTTAAATATAAAACATATGAAATATTTGCTGATTCTACCTGTTTGCGTCTTATTGGCGGCCGTTCCTCTGGGGAAAGGATTCAAGAAGATCTTCAACGGCAAAGACCTCACCGGGTGGAATATTCATGGGACGGAAAAATGGTACGTTGAAAATGGGGAAATGATTTGTGAGAGCGGGCCTGATAAGCAATATGGGTATCTGTCGACGGAAAAGTCTTATAACAATTTTATCCTGGAATTGAGCTTCAGGCAGGAGGCCGATGGGAATAGCGGCGTATTCATTCGTTCAGGCATTGAAGGGACCAGGATCAGCGGGTGGCAGGTGGAAATAGCTCCGCCACAAAAACATACTGGCGGTATTTATGAGTCGTACGGTCGGGGCTGGCTGATCCTGCCTAAGCCGGAGGATGAGGGTATCCTTAAAATGGGTGACTGGAATAAGATGCAGATCAAGGTAATGGGCGATGAAGTGACCAGCTGGCTAAACGGCCACCAAATGGTCCATTTAAAAGATGAAAAGATCGGGGAAGGAAAAGGATTTATTGCCTTACAGATACACAGCGGCGGCGGGATCAAAGTTCGCTGGAAAGATATCCGGCTCAAAGAGCTGGATTGATCCCATGATAAAGGGCGATGTCTTTCTTGCTGTGTTGGTAAATGGGGTCGTTCCAGGCCTTTCTTTTTTTGAGGATGGATAAGCTGGCTGTATTACTTTTATTATTTTAAAACCAATAATTCAAACATGATGAACGAAGCGAGGGAGAAACTTATCCTGGTGACGTTACTTCTTTTTTGTACAACTCTCTCTGTTCTGGCGCAAGATGGGACGATGCCCAAAGGCAAGGGTGCCGTTACCGAAAAGAATAAAAATGATAAGTTTACGGAGATGCTTGAATATTCCAGACCGAATAGCCATCACGCGATTCTCGGTTCCATTGCCGGAACGTGGGCATTTCAGGATAAAAATAGGGCATTTGTGAAGGGGACTATAGTCAGAAAATCTCTATATGACGGTCGATTCTACCAGGTAGAGATAATCGGCGGCAAATTGCCGCTGCCGGTCGCCGATGGTAAAATGAAGGAAGACAACTATAAAAGCTTACAAATTGAAGGTTATGACAACGGGAAAGCCGAATTTGTAAGCACTTCCATCAACAATCATATTGGCAGTGATATTGAAGTGCAGACAGGAACTTATGACTCGGTTGCAAAGACGTTCACCTATTATTGGGAGAGCGAGCTTATCGCAGGGGAAAAGACGAGAAACAAAAGGCTGCTAAAGGTCATCGATAATGGCCACTATGTGGAGGAGTTCTATGAAGAACGAGGAAGCGAGTTCATAAAAGTTCGGGAATTGGTCTACACAAAACTAATAGAAAATACAAATCCGCAGTGATACAGCCTCCGCAATGCGGAGGCTGTGCTGATCATGTCTGTCGACCAGGCAGGACGGAATTCGTCCTGAGCAGGGCAGGGGCGTCGGCGTCATTGATAGATGCACCTGGCTTTTGGATAATCTGTAAAACCCTTTTCACCGCCTGTATAGTAGGTGTTCTGATCTGCGACAGCTAATGGAAGAGAAAACCTAAACCGATCAACAAGGTCCGGGTTTGCAATAAAAGGCGTTGCGAATGAAACGAGGTCCGCTAATCCGTCTGCGATGATCTTATTGCCGGAATCATAATTAAAGCCCAGGTTTGCGACAATAGTCCCCTTATAGTTATTACGAAAGAACGAATAGTAATGATCTCCCCAGGACGCTATAGGAGTGCCGGTGAGTTCAACGGCCGGAGCTACGATTTCCAGAAAGGCAATGCAGCTCCGATATGAGCCAGCTGCAGGAAAATTAGTCCGTTCTCCCGATGAACCGCGTCGGTTACTTTTTTCCAGGCTGCTGTTTGCGCTGCGGTAAAGATCCCCGGGATATTGAGAAAGCCGATGGAATTTTAACCCCTATGGTACATTTTTGTATCTATGCCTATCTTTGCATAAAGCAATGGAAGATGTACGAAAAAAAAATGTCCTTACCGCTCGAATGCGGCCTCACTGTCACCAAAGAAGTGCTGGGCGGCAAATGGAAAGCCAATCGATACCCCTGGAGACTGTTATCAGGGCACGGAGCGAATTCCACGCAGTTTAACATGATGAAGCGCAACGCGGTGACGTTGGAATCCAAATCTACCGTCAAACTTTGAATAGGATTGTTATTAAATTCAATTAAATGACTGGCGGAATTCCAGGGGTGTCAAGCTTGTTTTGTTCTTAAAAAATTTGCTGAACGACTGTGTATATTCAAAGCCCAATTCATAAGCGATCTCGCTTACGGTAAGTTTAGTTGTAGTAAGAATATGTTTTGCTTTTTCAATAATCTTGTCTTGTATATGTTGCTGCGTGCTTTGCCCGGTTAGGTTTCTCAGCATATCGCTCAAGTAATTGGCAGACATATTTAATTCTTTAGAAAAATACTGAACGGAAGGAATGCCTTTTAGTTGCAAACCTTCATTGTTCAGATAATCCGCCAAAAGTTTTTCAAAGCGCACCAGCAATTCGTTGTTAACGGCTTTTCTTGTAATGAACTGACGATTATAAAACCGGTTGCAATAATTCAAAAGCAATTCTAATTGGGAGATTAGAATATCCTGACTGTAAACATCAATACCCGAATTATATTCTTTACGGATCGTATCCATCACGCTCTCGATCGTTTTCGATTCTTCATCCGACAAGTGCAACGCTTCATTTACAGCATAAGAGAAAAAATTGAATTGATCGATCTTTTCATCCAGGGGATAGGTTCTCATAAAATCAGGATGGACAGACAACGTCCATCCTTTCAAATGTACATCGTCCGCCAGTTCCGATACGATAACCTGTTTAGGCGAGTGAAATACCATTGCGCCTTCCTGAAAATCATAATAGTGCTGTCCGTATTTCATTGTTCCATCATAATTGATCTTTCGGCTTATCGTGTAAAAATCATATGTTTTGTTCTTCAGCTTTTCATCGTTGTAATATTTGATCTCTGCGTGATCTATGATACTGATCAAAGGATGTTTAGGTTTTTCAACACCCACCAAACGATGGTATTCCGAAATGGATTTTATATTGTAGGGTTTTTCTGTTTTCATCCTGATTTTTTTAAAGACTGGACCCGCAAATTAAAGACTGGACCCATAAATTAAAGACTGGGCCCGCAAATTAAAGACTGTGCCCATAAAGGTAAAAACGATCTTCGGTTAGTGAATGTATTATAAATTTGTGGACATTGAGATATTTTTGTATGCCTCAAATTCCTCCAGATCCTTCACTTTTTTTTCAGTTATCATTTTATAACTGTCCGGTCCTAAGATCAGATGTACAGGCGGATTTTCCATATTTGCCAGATTGAATAATTCCGCTGCTAATTTCTGCGGGTCGCCGGGCTGGGCGCCTGCTCTTACGGAAAAGCTCTGAAATGTCTTATCGCTGTTGTATTCGCTGATCGGATGTTTGGTGTAAGTCAATGAACCTTCGTTCAAAAACTCAGTTCTGAAAGATCCTGGTAAAACAACAGTCGCTTTTATATTAAGAGGAGATGCTTCCAAAGCCAGGGATTCCGTAAGCCCCACCATTGCAAATTTCGACGTAACATAACTGCCGATATGCGCGCCTGCGACATAACCCGCGGCGGAAGCGATGTTTATGATGCGTCCTGAATGCTGCTTCCTGAAATGCGCCATGGAAGCCCTGATCACATTGACCGTTCCGAATAAATTTACATTCAAAACTTTCCTGAATTCTTCATCGGTCAGCTCTTCCAGACTTCCGACAGACGAAAACCCCGCATTATTCACCGCAACATCCAATCCGCCAAAATGTTCAACGGTCTGATCGATTGCCTGCTTAACGTTGTCGCTGTTGGTAATGTCTAATTCAATCGGCAAGAAGTTATCGTTTTCTATGCCCGCACTTTTCTTTAATTGGTGTGTATTTCGTGAAGTTGCGGCAACTTTATCGCCTTTATCCAATAATAATTTTGTGAGCAAAAGTCCCATTCCTTTTGAAGCTCCGGTAACAAACCATATTTTTTGATCGTTCATTTTGTTTGATGTTCATTTCCTTGATCGTTCATTTTGCCTGATTGTCCATTTTCCATGATTGGATAATAGCTAAAAAACAGAAGGGCTGTTTGGGTGAAACAATCCTTCTGTCTTATCAATTAATGTTTTTTAAAGAATTCATCAACTTTGTCCATCGCGGGATCGAGATATTTATCTATATCATACAAATCCATATGCGATGCGCCTTCTATTTCCATCCATTCTTTTTCCCCCGCCGCCATATCAAAAACCTGCTTGTCCATATCGCGGGTAAATGCGTTACTGCCTGCGATCACTAAAAATGGAGTGGTAAAATATTTTGCCTGGTTCATGAATACCCTTGCCGGGTCAACAGGCAACCCTACTGTGGGATAATAAGGCGTATAGTTAGGGCATTTATCGTGCCCGGCCCTCTTAAAATAATACTCATATCCGTCTTTAATTGCTTTTGACGCATTGTCGGGAGGGGGTAAAGGCATTCCGCCAAAAATAGGCGCCGTTTCATATTCCCCGGTTTCGTAATATTTCTGTTTTCCTTCCGCCGCTGTTTGCAGCATTTTATCAAGCAGCTCTTTCGGGTAAGCTCCGAACAAACTGGCGGCCGCGTCGAAATTACCTACAAGGGTTGCCACTGCTTTTACGCGGGCATCTCCAATGGCTACATTACAGATATAAGGGGCGCCGGCGCAAGCTCCCAGACCATAAAATCTGTCTCTATCGACAAATTTCAAGGTCCTTAGAAAACTTATTGCATCCGTGGTATTCGGAACCATGTTGTGCATTGATTCATAATTTCTGGGCTCTCCCTCGCTGTCGCCAAAATTTTTTGGGTCGAAAACAAGAAATGCATAACCTTTGGCTGCAAGCTTATTGCCATAAGTCGCCCCTGTCTGCTCTTTCACCTGGGTGCCTACACGTGTATATATAACGGTAGAATACTTTTTTCCGCTGTCAAATCCTTTTGGCAGATATAAATCGCCAGCCAGTTTATAACCCTGGCTCATAAAATAAACCCTATTTTTCCCCTCCTTTAGCTGTTGATAATCCACCGTCAGGACTTTTTGATGATTGCTCATAATGATCGTTTTTAATTATAAAACAAAGTTGAGCACTTTTAGAAGCCTGTTTGTATCCAAATCTCTTAGGTTTGTGTTCAAATCTCTTAGGTTTGTGTTCAAAGAGGGAATTGTGTTAAAATACCGGATTGTATGCAAATGGGGATTATGTTCAAATACGGGATTGTATGCAGCTATTGTATTTTATTCAAATCCTGTTGAAAAGCTCAGCTCTTTCAACTGTTCCAATTTTTCAAGCTGAGATTTGTAATACCTGACGGCTCTTTCGTAGGCATCTCCTCCCATCAACAAATGCAAAGGAGCATTGTCCTTTCCTGCGATATCAATTAAGATCTTCACCAGTTTATCAGGATTTCCCGGTTGATGTCCGTTAAATTTATTCATAGCGTCAACCAGTTGTTGTGTGCCGTAAGCTTCTATCTTATGCCGGGCTATCGGAAATGCTCCCAGGAAATTTGTTCTGAAAAGCCCCGGCGACACAATGGTCACTTTTACATTGAAAGGTTTTACCTCCAACGCCAGAGCTTCAGATAAGCCTATAACAGCCGATTTAGCAGCGTTGTAAGTTCCGGCGCATGCGTCGGCTGAATATCCTGCAGACGAAGCAAAATTGAAGAAATGCCCGCTCTGCTGTTTGCGGAAATAAGGCATTACATGCCTGATCGCATTTTGGAATGCAAATACATTCACGTTCATTGACTGTTCGAACTCTTTGGCTGAAACTTCTTCCTGAGCGCCAAGAAGCATATAGCCGGCATTGTTCACAGCAACATCAATTTTTCCGAATGCCGTTATTGTTTCCTCAATCGCCGACCTCACTTCATTTTCGTTGGTGATGTCAACTGTGAGCGCCAGTAGATTAGGATTTTTGCCTGTCTTTTCTTCAATGCCGGTTTTATCCCGGGAAGTTGCGGCAATTTTATGTCCATGTTCCAGTAATTGTTTGACCAGTGTTAAGCCAAAGCCATTGGAGGCCCCTGTGATAAACCAAACTTTATTATTTGTTTCCATTTTTTGATTTTTTTTGAATATTAAATCCTGTTATTTTATTTTAATGCCCTTTTGATTTTGATGCTTCTTTTTATTTTAATGCTCCTTTTTATCTTACTGATCTATTATATCTTACTGATCTATTATATTTTCTGAGCTTTTCCATTTTACTGCTCCATTTTATTTTACTGACCCATTTTATTTTACTGACCCTTTTTATTTAATGACCCTTTTTATTTAATGACCCTTAAAATATTCCTGGTGATCAGTTTTTGTTCACTTTCAAAATATCTTTTTTTCTTTCTTCCGAAGCCCATGGATTTTCAGCATCGTCAAAATCCGTAGAAACACTTATGGGTTTCCATTTTTCAAATTCCAATCTTCTGTCCGCCTCTACTGCTTCCAGGATAGCGACGGCATCTGACCCTAATACCAAGTGAACAGGTGGCGCAGGATGTTCTGCCAAATCGATCATTACTTTGGCGGCCGTTCGAGGATTTCCCAAAGGAGTAACAGTTTCGAGATAATTTTTGAGTGGTTGTAATATCGTATCGTACTCCTCCATCTCCGCTGCATAACTCATGGAAGCCCCGCCCCAGTCGGTACGGAATCCCCCAGGCTCGACAGAGGTGACTTTAATTCCAAAATCCGCTACCTCTTTACTTAAGACTTCGGTAAAGCCCTGCAAACCGAATTTTGCGGCCTGATACATAGAAAGTCCTGCGGAACCAACTCTTCCCCCGATGGAGCTAACATTGAAAATACTGCCTGAACGTTGCTTGCGCATATAGGGCAATACGGCCCTTGTAATTTCGATAGGGGCGTATAAGTTTACTTCCAGTTGACTTTTCATCTGCTCATCGGTAAACTCTTCTATTGCGCCTGTAATGCCGAAGCCTGCATTGTTCACTAAAACATCAATCCGTCCAAAGTGATTTACGGTTTGCCCGATGGCATACTGAATCTGTGCTGAGTCGTTCACATCTAATTGTAACGTGAGAATTTGATGCGGGTATTTCTTTGCCAGCTCATTTAACTGTTTAGGATCTCTTGCTGTTGCTGCAACATTGTCACCATTTGCCAAAACCGCTTCTGTCAAACTTCTGCCCAGTCCGCGAGAGCTCCCTGTAATAAACCAGGTTTTTCTCATTACTGATCCGTTTAATTGTGAATGGCGAAATTATAGTAAAAAAGATATACATTTGATACTTGTATACAAAAGGATACTTAAATGAGCGCAACAGCAGCATGGAATTTTGAGAATAAAATCAAGTTCGTACAAGACACGCAATATGTAATTGGCGGTAAATGGAAACTGCCCATTATTATTTCCATTTATCACGGAAATAAAAGGTTCAATGAAATTCTGTCGTCGATCCCGAAAATAACAAACCGGGTTTTGTCAAAGGAATTAAGGCACCTGGAAGAAAATGAGTTGATTTCCCGAAAGGTTTACGACGATTATCCCGCGAGAATAGAATACACCCTTACCGATTATTGCCACAGCGTAACAGAAGTATTGGAAGCGATGGAGAAATGGGGGAAGCAGCACAGGGAGAGAATTAAGAAGAAGTGATTTCCTGCAATTCCTTTTTTGTATATTTAACCTTTTGTTGTTAAGGCAATGATGAGTCCTACGCCCAATTATAAAGTTCAAACCGACCAGGAACTACTCATATTATTAAAGAGAGGAGACAGGGCTGCGTTCACCGAAATCTATGACAGGTACTGGGAAAAAATGGCCGACTATGCCGTTCGGCTTACCCGGTCTACAGAGGAGGCGGCTGACATCGTACAGGATATCTTCATCTCGATATGGAACAGAAGGACGATACTGGATGACCAGATACCCATCGCCCCCTACCTGATGAGAAGCACCCGTAATCTGGGGCTTCGATTCATCCGGGATAATATTCACCGGCACCAGATCCTCGAACAGCTTTCGGCAGCGGCAAAGCAAGTCCGCGATGCCGGCGGTGACCTCCTGCACTTCAAACAGCTTCAGCAACGCATCGATGCGATCGTCGAAACGCTGCCTCCGAAAATGAAAGAGGTATATGTTCTCAGCCGGGTAGGGCAGCTATCTCACAAAGAGATCGCCGGAAGGCTTGGCATTGCCGAATCCACGGTCAAAAAACAAATTAATAATGCCATTAAAGTGATCACATCCTCCCTCGGAAAGGATTTTGTGGCAACAATTGGCTTTTTTTTCCTGCACCTGATAAAAAAAGGTTGATTTTTTTTATCCCTGCCTACTACCTTCCCCCCTTTTTTGGAATATCTCTATATAAAAGTACAAATGCGTTTTTTATTATGAATGAACAAGAAGCGCTGCAGCTGCTGGAGCGGTTCAGCAACGATCAATGCACGGAAGAAGAGCGGGCTATCGTGATCCTGTGGCTGGAAGAACGGCTTGTGTCGCATGCCTGGAGTATGGTCCCGGACGAGCGGGTACGGCTTGGAAAGGAGATCAAACAGGGGATCGACGCCCATATCGACCACAAAACGGCGTCGAAATCCTCCGGCCTGCTCCGCCGGTTCGGCACGTTAAGGCGTATGAGTGCAGCCGCCGCCATCCTGCTGCTCATGACCGGAGCGGCTTACCTGATCGTTTCCCGGTCGGCCCGGCCTTCCATTTCGGGGTCGGAGGTCATTGTGCCTGGCGGCAACAAGGCCATGCTGGTGCTCGCGGATGGCAGCCGCATCCCCTTAACCGGCGCCAAAGACGGAGAGTTGGCGGCCCAGGGCGCCACGCGGGTGATAAAATCCAAAGACGGGCTGCTGGTCTACCTGCCGCAGCAGGACGGCGCCGCTGATACCACGTCATACAATACCATCACGACCCCCCGCGGCGGTCAATACCAGGTGCAGCTTAGCGACGGCAGCCGTATCTGGCTGAATGCCGCTTCATCCATCACCTTCCCCACACATTTCAGCCGGACCAGGCGTCCCGTATCCATTACAGGCGAGGCATATTTCGAGGTTGCCCCCGACAGCCACCGCCCTTTCACCGTCACTTCCCCGGGCCAGACGGTACAGGTGCTGGGTACCCGGTTCGACATAAAGAGCTACCCGGACGAGCAGTATATTTGGACAACGCTCATCGAGGGAAGCGTCAGGGTCGGCGGAAATGGTCAGGCGGTGACGATGCGGCCGGGAGAAGCCGCTCTTTCGGACAAAAACGGTGGGACGCCTGGAGTCCGGCCTGCGGATGGAGACAAAGAGATCGCCTGGACCAGGGGTGAATTCGTGTTCCGCAATGACAATATCGAGTCCATCATGCGGCAGATAAGCCGGTGGTATGACGTAGACGTGGCCTACGAAGGAGCTACGGCGGGAAAGGACTTTTCGGGATCGGTCTCCCGCTTTTCAGATGTCGGCAAAGTTCTAAATACCCTTCAGCTGACAGGGATTATTCATTTCAAAATTCAAGGAAGGAGGATTATGGTAATAACCAAATAAAACCGGATGAGCGCAGCATCCTGCCCGTGAATTCTTCCCGTTAAAAAATCGGCGCCCTGACTGCTATCAGGGCACCGTGTCGCCCGGCTGCTACCGGACAGGGATGGGTTTACTGCTGGCGATCTGTAAGTAACAATTATTGACAACCAAAACCCAAACGATCAAATGTATGAAATTTTGTGATTCATTATTGATTAAGGCTCCCCCATGCCTACTAAACAGGGTAGCACGCATTATGAGATTGACTGTATTTTTCTTCTTTATTGCTCTGATGAACGTCTCCGCCAAAGGGACGGCGCAGAAGGTTACCCTCTCTCTTAAAAATGCCCCTCTCGTGCAGGTATTCGATCAGCTGCACGCCCGCACGGGGGTCCGGTTCCTTTATAACCCGCAGATGATGGACAGGACGGTTCCCGTGTCGGTAGACGTCGTCGACAAACCGCTAGGGGATGTCCTCAATACCTGTTTTAAAGACCAGCCCCTGACCTATACCATCTTCGAGAACACGATCATCATTCGTGAGAAGAGTCCGTCGCTGCTGGATCGCCTGCGGGAAGCATTCGTCCGGACGACTGTGAAGGGGACAGTAAGCGACGAGCAGGGCCAGGCGCTGGCCGGCGTCTCCGTACGGGAAAACGGATCGGACAACGGCGTGACCACCGACCAGGAAGGATCTTTTGTGCTTACGGTGGCGGACGATGCCCTCATCGAGTTCTCCTATATCGGTTATGAGAAGCTGCTGCTGCCGGTCCGCAAGGTAGCTGCACAAAAGACGATCAGGCTCCGGCTCGCTAACCTGTCCATGAAAGAGGTGGTAGTGAACAAGGGCTACTACAGCACCACCCAGGCCCTCAACACCGGTGACGTCAGCACCGTCAGCTCCCAGGCTATCGAACAGCAGCCGGTAAGCAACCCGCTTGCCGCCATGGAGGGACGGGTGCCAGGCCTGCTGATAACGCAGAACACCGGCCTGCCGGGGGGAGGTTTTACCGTACAGGTGCGCGGTCAGAACAGCATTGCCAGCGGAAACGATCCTTTTTATGTCATCGATGGGGTCCCGTATATGAGCTCTCCGGTACTGCTGGCTAACAACAATCTGAATCCGGCCGGCGGCAACCCGCTGAACTTCATCAATCCACGGGATATAGAAAGCATAGAGGTGCTGAAAGACGCCGATGCGACGGCTATCTATGGAAGCCGCGGGGCTAATGGTGTTATCCTGATCACTACCAAAAAAGGGAAGGCGGGCGATCCCCGGGTCAGTATAAATGTTTACCAGGGCATGGGCAAGATCACGCGAGCGCCTCAGTATGTGAATACACCGCAGTATCTGCAGATCAGGCACGAAGCATTCAAGAACGACGGGGCCGATCCCGATCCTTCCATCGACTACGATCTGTTTAACGAAAACGGCTGGGACACGACCCGGACGATCGACTGGCAGAAACTGCTGAATGGCGGTACCGCACACTACACGGATGTGCAGGGCAGCGTGTCGGGCGGTTCGGAGCTGACGCAATATAAAGTAGGTCTCGGCTATCATCGCGAGACCACGGTGTTCCCCCTCAGCACATCCGACCAGAAAGGGTCGCTGCACTTCAACCTGAACACCTCTTCGAAAGACAGGAAGTTCCACCTGACCCTTGCCGGCAACTATGTTTATGACCAGACCGGCCTGCCGGTGGTCGAACCGATGAACCAGATGATGTTCATTGCACCCGATGCCCCCAACCCGCTAAACCCGGACGGCAGCCTCAACTGGGCCAATGAAGGGTGGACGTATGGAAATCCCTGGTCCTATTTCCAACAACCCTATGCAGGGCGTACCACCAATATGGTGACGAACATGCAGCTATCCTATACGATCGTCAGGGGACTGGATGTACGGGCGAGCGTAGGGTACAACAACCTGCAATTCGACCAGACCCAGATCTTTCCTTTGTCAACGATCGATCCGGCCGCGGGGCTGACATCGGGCGAGGGTGTATACAATACCGCCAATTCGAGGTCGTGGATAGCCGAGCCGCAGCTTAACTACAAAGTGAGCTTCGGGAAGGGGCAGTTTTCCGCGCTGGCAGGCACCACTTTTCAGCAGAACCGCAACCAGGGGACCCAGCTGTCGGGCGACAACTACACTTCGGACGCCTTGCTGAGCAACATCCAGGCGGCCTCGACGGTAACGGTCGGTCCGTCCACGGATATCACTTATAAATACAATGCCCTGTACGCCCGGCTCAACTATACCTGGGACGACAAATACGTCGTCAATCTCACTGCCCGCCGGGACGGCAGCAGCAGGTTCGGCCCGGGAAAACAGTTCGCGAATTTCGGCGCTGCGGGTGTCGCCTGGGTCTTTACCAAAGAGCGATGGATCAGCGACGGGCTGCCCTTTCTGAGCTTCGGCAAGCTACGGGCGAGCTATGGCAGCTCGGGCAACGACCAGGCAGCTGACTATACCTTCTTCGACCGGTATAATTCCACCCGTTATCCTTACGGAGGCGCCCAGGGCCTTTACCCGGTATCCCTGTACAACCCCGACCTGGCCTGGGAGGTCAACAGGAAACTGGAGATCGGTCTGGAGACTGGATTCCTGAACGACCGGATCAGCTTCAGTGGCAGCTGGTACCGGAACCGGTCCTCCAACCAGCTGCTGGGCTATCCGCTGTCCACTGTGACCGGCTTTGCATCCATCACGGAAAACCTGCCGGCCATCGTACAGAATACAGGGTTCGAGCTGGTAGTGAACGCGACCGTACTGCGGAGCGCCGGCTTCAAATGGACGGCCTCCGCTAACCTGACCATTCCACGCAACAAGCTTGTCGCCTACCCGGGCCTGGAAAACTCCAGCTACCGGAACAGGTTTATCATCGGCAAGCCTATCACCATCCAGCGGGTTTATAAATTCGCGGGCGTAGACCCGCAGACGGGCCTCTACCAGGTGCTGGGTGCGGACGGCAAGCTGACTTCCGATCCGATCCCGGTCACCGACGACATCGCTACGGTCAACACGGCGCCATCTCTATATGGCGGCCTGCAGAACAGCTTCACGTACGGTCATTTCAGCCTGGACTTCCTGTGGCAGTATGTAAAGCAGACCGGTCTTTACTTCCTGTATGACGACCCCGGCATGTTCAGCATGTACGAGCCCGTGACCGTCCTGAACCGCTGGCAAAAACCGGGGGATAAGGCTCCCATCCAGCGGTACAGCCAGGATGGCAGTGCGGAAACGGCCCTTGGGGCGGCTGCGTTGAGCGACCAGCTATACAAGAATGCCTCTTATCTCCGGCTGAAGAACCTGTCGTTCTCCTATGTGCTGCCATCCACCTGGCAGCGACGGCTGGGCCTGCATAACGCGCGGGTGTACCTGCTGGGGCAAAACCTGCTGACCTTCACGCCTTACAAAGGATATGACCCGGAGAACCAGAGCCAGGTGACCTTGCCGCCGCTGAAAGTCTGGACGCTGGGATTAGATGTCACACTTTAAACAGAACTATCATGAAATTAAAAGATAAAACAATTACCCTGTTCCTTGGCATCCTGCTGGCGCTCAATATGGCGGCCTGCAGGAAGGCGGTGGAGGTGAGCTCTCCCGGCAACAGCCTTATCGGCGCCGACGTCTTCAACGATCCGAAGACGGCAACCGCGGTGATGACGGGGATCTATAACAACTTCAATACCAGCCCCAGCTTCGCCGATGGGACTTCCGGCATCTCCACCCTCATGGGTACTGCCTCCGATGAAATGAAGAATTATTATCCTTCTGTCTCCGCCAACCAGTTCTACACGAATAATCTGACTACCACGCCCAGCTCGTATTTCTGGCCGCAGCTATTTCAGAATGTCTATGTGGCCAATGCCGTCATCGAAGGCGCCGGCAAATCGGCCGCCCTTTCTGCGGACGTGAAGCAGCAGGTGTTGGGCGAGGCTTATTTTACAAGGGCATTCCTCAATTTCTATCTGACTAATCTCTATGGAGACATCCCATTGCCGACGTCTACGGACTATCCTATCAACAATACGCTCAGGAGGGTCCCTCAGACGGATGTATACAAGGCCATCATCGCCGACCTGCTCCAGGCGCAGTCGAAACTGACGGAGGACTACAAGGATAATCAGAATGCCGTTACGGGGGAGAAGATACGTCCCAATAAAGTCGCTGCGACGGCATTGCTGGCCCGCGTGTATTTATATTCGGGCGACTACAGGGATGCTGAAATACAGGCTTCGGCGGTTATCGGGGATGCCGGCTACAGCCTGGTGACGGATCTGAACAAGGTATTCCTGAAGAACAGCGACGAGGCAATCTGGCAGCTGGCGCCGGTGAGTCCCATCATTACCAATACCCTGGACGGCTACACGTTCATCCTTACCACTACGCCCGGAGTCAACAGTCATGTATCTCTCCTGCCTTATATCCTGAATGCTTTCGAAGCAGGCGACAACCGGATGAGCGACTGGATCGGCTTATACAAAAGAGGCAGCACCAGCTATTATTTCCCTTACAAGTACAGGGTCAGTCAGACTTCCGTGCCCACTACCGAATATCTGATGGTCCTGCGTTTAGCCGAGTTATACCTGATCAGGGCCGAGGCAAGGGTACAGCTGGAGGAAAGCAATGCCGTCGACGATCTCAATGTTATCCGGAACCGGGCCGGGTTGGCTGACTACATCGGTCCGACGGACAATGCCAGCCTGCTGGCCGCCATCTTTCACGAGCGGCAGGTCGAGCTGTTCAGCGAGTGGGGGCATCGCTGGTTCGACCTGAAACGGGCCGGTAACCTCGATGCCGTGATGGGCGTGCCGGGTGGCGTGTGCGCGGCAAAGGGCGGTACCTGGAAAAGCACTGCGGCGCTATTGCCCATTCCCCTGACCGAAATCCTCAGCAATTCCAATCTTACACAAAACCCCGGGTATAACTGATACCCGGTTTTATAACAGGATCATATGATAAAGTCTATCTGTTGTATATTTTTTTGGCTGCCGCTGGTCGTTGCAGCGCAGTCTTTTGACTATACGGTAAAAGGAGTGATCGGCTCTTACGACGCGCCCGCCAAAGTTTACCTGATCCGGTATGCGGGAGACCAGAGGATCATCGACTCCTGCGGGTTACAGCACGGCAGCTTTACGTTCCGGGGAAAGACCGGCCGGCCGAAGAGGGCCTATCTCCTTCTCAACAGGGAAGGCGGCGCAATCCGCCGCACGAATGACCGTAAGCTGTTTTACGTCGATACGGGCTCCGTCTATATGCAAAGCCCCGATTCTGCCGTACAGGTGAAGGTTTCGGGCAGCAAGGTCAATGAGGAGAACGAGGCCCTGGAAGCCAGGCTAAGACCCATCCGGCAGGAATTTGCACGGGTGGAAGTCCTGGAGAAGAATGCCGGGACGGACCTCCGGGCAAGCCAAGCCTTCAAGGATAAGATCGATTCGATGTATACGGCGCTGGGGAACAAGGAAGATTCCGTCCAGGCGGCTTTTGTCAGGGAATATCCGTCATCGGCGGTCAGCCTGGGGGCGCTCACCGCCGTCACCCATGGTGTGGATTACCGGGAGTCGAGTGCGCTTTTCCGTCTTCTGTCGCCCGCCCTGGCGGAAAGCCCCGAAGGAAAGGCCTTAGCCCGGCTCCAGGACAAGATGAAGCTGCTGGCCATCGGTGCCGTCGCGCCAGCATTCGAGCTGCCGGATACAAGCGGCCAAATGGTAAAACTTTCCTCGCTGCGCGGCCATTATGTCCTGATCGACTTCTGGGCCAGCTGGTGCGAACCATGCCGCGCAGAGAACCCTAACCTGCTCAGAACCTATTATCAGTTCAGGGACCATAACTTCACCGTGATCGGGGTCTCGCTGGATTCCAAAAAAGAAAGACCGGCATGGATCAAAGCTGTGCAGGCCGACAGTCTTCCCTGGACACAGGTCTCGGACCTGAAAGGGTGGGAGAGCACGGTCGCAAGACAGTACAATGTAGTCGGCATTCCGATGAACTACCTTATCGGACCTGATGGCCGGATCATTGCCAAAAGCCTGATGGGAAGTTCCCTGGCGAAAAAGCTGGCGGTCCTCACCCTGCGTTGAATAAATTACAATAGCGTCAGGCAATTATGGCGCCTGTCCTACTGACAGGCGCCATTCGCAGCTATTGTTTACCGTACGACAATAGAATTGCCGGACGAAGTAAGTACGGCATTACCTAAATTGACAGGTACGCCGTTTTTCCAATATTTGGCTACATTATAAGCTCCGTTGTTTTCCCATCCGGATACATATACATCATTCCCCCAAACCACAATGCCGGTAGCACCAGACGATACTGTTGATAATTTTACAGGTACGCCGTTCTTCCAGTATTTAGCAAAGCCCGGTCCTACGTGATAATAGTCTTCTTGTTCCCATCCTGCCACATACACATCATTACCCGACGCGAAAATGGCAACAGCAACTGCTGCTGAAACGGAACCTTCTGTAAGGTTAGTAGCATTCCCGTTAGCCCAATAGGTGGCCATAGCCAATCCTGTTATTGGATTGTTTTGCGTACCTGCGACATACTTATCACTGCTGCTTTCAAATGCGGCGTTGGCATAGCAGTGTTTATCGTTATTGGGTATGGTATTGGCGGGTGTTGTGCCATTTATGGATTCCCAGGGCTCAAACCTCCCCTGAGAGTTCCTTCTGCTGCCAACTAAATAAGCGTTGTTGTCTTTTACATAAATACCTGTACAGGTAGAATTGCCATAATCCATCCAGGCGCCTGTTCCGTTTTTCCAGTACCGGGCATTATCGAACCCATTGTTCATTTCCCAGCCGCCTACGTGTATATCATTCCCATTTACAAAAATGGTATTGGCAGATGATTCGTATGTACCGAGCGTAGTCTTAGCGCCGTTGTTCCAGTAGTTGGCCAATTGTAAGTTGGCGATTCTTTCATTCCCAGCCGCATACACATCAATACCACGTACAAAAATGGAAGTCAACGCAGATTCTTCTGAGCTTAGCGTAACAGCCGTTCCGTTTTTCCAATAGGTGGCTAACGCGTGGGCAGAATTGTTCTGGGAACCCGCTACAAATACATCGGGTACATAAGTAACATTGCCGCCGCTTGCATTTTGGCTGCCGGTTTTTATTTTCAATTCTCCGCTGGTATTTCCCACCGCGGGAACAATGACTTTCAGTTGCGTCGCTGTAGCCGATTGCACATTGGCAGCGACGTCGTTAATGGTAACCGTATTATTAGCGGCTGTAGCGGAAAAGTGGCTGCCGTCAATGGTAAGTGTATCGCCATAATGCAAGGTGGTTGCTGAAAGAGCGTTTATCTTCAGTGTGGTATCCGGCGGTGTTACAGGAGTTATCGGAGTTACCGGAGCGTCATTACCTTTTTTGCAGGAAGATACCGCAAGCATAGAGGCAAAGATGGCTATTGTTAAGACTTGTACGGGTTTTAAAAATGCTGATCTCATTTGAATAGTTTTAGAATTGTGTTTTTGATATAGCATAGTTTTGGGGGTTTGAGATGAATTAAGGACTTGCTGTAGGGTTCTATTTCGGGCATTTAGTTTAAAATGATGCCATAAAAGTAGAAGGCAATGCCGTACGGTACAATCGTTAAAAAAGATGATTTTGCAGGCAGGCATGAAAAATCATTAAAAAGCATGAGTGTTAAAAATGTATAAATGCTTATTTTGCAATAGCTAAACCTATTCAACGATCCCTTCATGAAGAAGCTATTGTACTATTTCATTACATTTTTGATTGTTGGGATCCATGTAATGGCGCAGGTGTCAACGAATAAAGACAGCCTGCTGTTATTGCTCCAAACTGCCAGGGAGGACACCAATAAGGTGAAGCTGCTTTATGATATAGGACAGCCTTATGAAAATTCACAGCCCGAAGTCGCCAAACAGTATTACAGGCAGGCGCTGCAACTAAGTAAAAAAATAGGCTATACACTGGGTGAGGTAAAATATGCTTCTAATTATACCACGGTTTTGAATCTTCAGGGCAATTTTGATTCATCTCTTGCAATAAACATACACGCACTGCAACTGGCCAAAGAGCTGAACAATCCATTAGCTGTTGTAAAAACAACTTTAAATACCGCCAATTCCTATAATTTATCGGGCAAAAACGATTCCGCGCTCTACTATTATATGCAAACACTACCCCTGCTGGAAAAAATGGCTAATGAGCAAATGTTGGCAGTGGTGTATAACAACTTAACCATGATATACAGGGATATTGGCCAATACCAAAAAGGAATTGAATACGGGAAAAAAGCTACTCCTATTTTTCGGACGATGAAAGATTCCGTTAACCTGGAGTATAATCTCACCAATCTTGGCGTAAATTATAATGATTTTAAAGACTACGGACAGGCATTATCATGTTTTGATGAAGCCTTCCACATTAGTCAAAAACTGGGCGACAAATATGCAGAAGCTTCCCTGTACTTAAATTTTGGAGATATTGATTACCAGCAAGGCAAATATGAAGACAGTAAACGCAGATTTGAACAGGCTCTAAAAATTTCAAGAGAACTAAATTTATCCGAGACGGAAACCATTTCGTTAAAAGGGTATGGGATGTATTATTTGCAAACCAAAAACTATACAAGGGCATGGAAGTATGCCGATTCAGCATTATTAATTGCCCAAAGAAATGGCATCAGAGAGCAGCGATTAAAAATATACAAACTGCTTTCAGATATTTCGTATGCAAATCAGGATCTGCAATCGGCCAATGCATACGACCTAAAAGCCGACCAGCTAAACGACAGTATTAATAATGATAATTTGCAGAAAGTAACCACCGACTATGAAAAAAAATACGAAACTGCAAAAAAAGACGACCAGATCAAAGAACAGCAGGCCTCTTTAAAACAGCGCAGAATACTTAATTACCTTTTTGCAGGAATTGCCGCTGCACTATTTATTATTGCAGGTTTGGGCTATCGCAATTTCAAACACGGCCAAAAATTACAGCAGGCAAAAATAAGCGAGCTGGAAACAGAAAAAAAATTAGCTGCCACGGAAGCTGTTTTGCAAGGTGAAGAGCAGGAGCGTACCCGTCTTGCCAAAGATCTTCACGATGGATTGGGCGGAATGCTGAGCGGCATAAAATATTCTTTAAATAACATGAAAGAGAACCTTATTATGACGCCGGATAATGCGCAGGCATTTGCCCGCAGCATAGATATGCTGGACAGTTCTATTAGTGAAATGCGGCGGGTGGCGCATAACATGATGCCCGAAATGCTGGTCAGGTATGGACTAAACACCGCGTTGAAAGAGTTTTGCAATGAAGTCAATCGCAGCGGTGTCATTCATACCGATTATCAGTCTATTGGCATGGACAAAGCAGCCATTGATCAAACAGTTGCCGTTACCCTCTACCGCATTGTGCAGGAATTGGTGAACAATAGCATCAAACATGCTGCTGCTGCAAATGTCCTGGTACAGGTGCACCTGGCCTGGCCGGAGCAACTGATGACCATTACAGTAGAAGATGATGGAAAAGGGTTTGACATTGCGTTGTTGAAACAATCGCCTGGCATAGGGTGGAACAATATTCAAAACAGGGTAGATTTCCTGAAAGGAAAGCTGGATGTAAACTCGGCGCCAGGCAAAGGCACTTCTGTGCTGATTGAAATTAATGTGTAGTTTTCTTGAACATAAACGGGCAACATGCGGATGAAGGCGAGTTTATTTATAGTAGACGATCATTACATGGTGATTGAAGGTATCCGTTCCTTGTTGCAAAAGGAAAAAGATATTGAATGGCTGGGGCATGCCACCAATGCGATTTCCTGTCTTAGTTTTTTAAAGCAGCAATTGCCTGACGTAATATTGATGGATATAAACCTGCCGGATATGAGCGGTCTTGATCTATGCAAAGAAGTAAAAAAACAATACCCTGAAATTCATATCCTGGGGCTTAGCACATTCAACCAGCAACCTGTTATTCGCAGCATGATGGATAATGGGGCTTCGGGATATGTATTGAAAAATGCAACAAAAGAAGAACTACTGGAAGCTCTCGACTCAGTAATGCAGGGAAAAAAATATTTTAGTTTTGAAGCAGCGCTCTCTTTACGAAATCCTGTGAATAGTTCTCCTGTAATTACAAGGAGAGAAAAAGAGGTATTGGCGATGATCGCTGAAGGCTTCACCAATGCGGAAATAGCAACGAAACTATTCATCAGCATTCCTACTGTCAATACTCATCGTAAGAGTCTGCTGGAAAAGTTTGAGGCAAGAAATACGGCTATTCTTATCGGAAAAGCGTTGAAACAAGGACTAATATAACAGTTGTATAGAATATCATGAGGGAAAATCCTTGTTTATCGGGCGTTAGCTTATTGCTTATCCGTTTGCTGCTTATTGGAATGACTTTAAGACCGATGTAGTAACAGCCGCCCGCCTTTGCACGATCCTGTCTAAATTGTGCACATATGCGCTATAAGACGGATAATCCAACCCGTCTATACTGCCAAACTGAAATGAGATATACTTCAGATCGGAAAAACTTTGCCCTTTTAGCAGCTTACTTTTGAGGGAAGATAAAAAGCCCGCTAAATTGACGGCTGGTACGTCAGGCGAATAAAATACCGATCCCCCTACTTTACTGTTCTTCCAGGTAGAAATATAATAAGAAGGCGCGAAAGGAGCGTTGACCTTTGCCGAGAACTTATCAGGCTGCAATGCAGGAAAGCCTATGGAACTGGCCTCAGGGAAGGGAAGAGAGGTGGGTATCGACCTTTCAAAACTGTAATAGTCGGCCCTAATTTGGTTTTCGGCATCATTCGCCGAAGCATAAAGCTCCATTTTTTGTATCTGTGTACCAGGGTATTCCAGGTCCGGAGATCCCGCTGGCGCCAACTCGCTGTCGTATAACATTACTGATTGGTCATAGTTGGTTGTATCCGGGAACCCCGTCAGCATGATCTGATTCATTACGTAATTTGATGGCTTTCTAAAGTTCATCTTTACTACCGTGTCCATCTGAGCCAGGTCAACCGTATCTGTGAGACCCGTGATAAGATGGAATTTGTAAAGACCTGGAATAGGTAACAGGAAATAGAGATAGTTGCGGGTACTATGTTGCCTGTAAGCTATATTGACATAGTCAGCCTCCAAATCTATGGGCGGATCGCTGTCATAATGTGTCGTAAAATCATTCCCATTGTCGGACAGCACCATTCCGGACAACGATCCCACTGGAAAGTGCTTAAAGAGGATGTTCGCACTCTTTTCCGGGACCGACATCACGGGCATCGAAGGATTCTGGTCATTGAAGTCTGTCCAGCTGCCAGGATCCACACCCATATAGCTGCGAACGTAGTAGGCGGCCCCTAAGGGGTTTGTGCCTGAACTTGTGCTGTCGATCATCGTAACATCCACCAAGCTTTTATCGGTCTTCAACGTTGCAGTTACCTGGTCAAATGGAGACAACTCATCCAGGAGTATTTTCCCTCCGGGCTCGCTGATGATCAACTCTGAAGTTCCTTTGTTTACGCGAAGGGCCGAGAAATTGATCGTCATCGTTCCGGACGGTTCAGCATGGTTTTTTTTGCAGGAAAATAGCGCGCAGGCCAAAACAGCCAAAAGAGAGGTTGATAAGCTATGGAGGTTCATACGGTATGAATAAATGGTGGTGCAAGATAATCAATTCGCCGCATTTCCCTTAAGCTGATTGGGACTTACCCCCATTTCACTTTTGAACAAACTGGAAAAGTAAGGCAGGTTCTCGAACCAGACTGTCGAGCCGGACCATTCCTGGATTAGCGATTATCAGCCAAATAAATATTAAACTGGATTCGAATATTTTAAATTAGAAAATTTTCCGGAGAATATTTCATAAAAAAGTATATTCACGGTAAAACCTCCTGATATGCCCCCTTTCCCTGGAATGCCTTATGGACCTGCACCGGCGTGGTCTTTTGCAATTTTTGAATTTGGTCTGTATCTGTTATTCATATTATGTTTTTGGCATGCCTATAAAAGGGGCCGCCCGGCGGTGGCCTACCTTTTGGGCGGTCTGGTATTTGGTCTTCTCCTGGAATTCCTGGAGGTGCTGATGGGCAGCTATACCTATGGCCGGTTTTGGTTGATGCTGGGTAAGGCGCCGGCCGATGTTCCCCTGTGCGTAGGTATAGCCTGGAGCATCATTATGTATACCGCGCGGCTGTTGAGCGACTCGCTGGGATTGCCTTTGTGGGCAGCGGCGGCTTTCGACACGCTGTTGGCGTTGAATATCGATTTCAGCATCGATGTGGTGGCTTATCGCATGCATATGTGGAATTGGGATTGGTCGCACACAACTGCAAACCCCTTGACGGCGCAGTGGTTCGGCATTCCCTGGGGAAATTTTTTCGGCTGGCAGACAGTCGTATTCTGTTATTCCGCCTTCAGCCGGCTCCTGGAGCGCCGCCTGGTACGATTACGGGCGGGAGTAGGCATGAGCCTGGGCATCGCGCTATTGGCTATCGTTTGTTCGCTGGGAGTGCTGTATGCCACGGAAATGGCCTTCCCCACATTGATCAGGTGGGGCATTTTAGGAATTCACCGTTTCCTGGCCATGTGTTTTCTTCTTATAGCTCTTTTCGTCCGGGGATGGAGGTTTAGAAAAGCCTCAGCAGAACCGGTTCCGGGTCTGAGCTGGATCGTACCGGGATGGTTCCACCTGCTCTTTGCAGGTTGCTTTTTTATACTGGGCTTCTATAAAGAGAATATATGGATGACGACAGCAGGTATTATCAATCTTTCCGTTGGCCTGCTGCTGCATGTTGTTCCGATCATTCGGCTCCCCAATAAGCAAGAGCGGATTCAGAAGCTGAGTATAGATATAGACTGAGCTAATGGCGATTATAACTCCCGTTATAAAACTTTTACGGGTCCAGATTTGAAGGCGTTCGCTACGAGCGATCTATTGCTGATGGACGTTCGGACAGGCATGATCCTTCGTCCCGCCGATGACCCCATGGCCGGTATAGTAAATAATCAGACAACAGTCTTCTTTTACCGTGTTGCAGATATCATGCAATTCTAATAGGATCTCCCGTGAAGCCTTATTTTCCACAAAAAAATAGGCGCTAAAAGCCCAGCCACAATCGCATGACATATACGACTAATTACGTATTATGGGCGAAGAGATGAAGCCCAATATTTGTGATCGTAACAGGCCCCATTTTAAAATCACAAACAGGGGATTGAATATCGGCTTGACTTACAGATCGGGGCAGCATAAAAAATAATTCAGGGTTCTTAACATGCTAAACAAACGCTCTTAAATAATCACACCATGAGAATATGTAAACTATTCAGCGCGATATTCCTGTTTGGGGGCATCATATCGTGCGGTAAAAATAATGGGACTATGCCGCCGGTTTCGAGCTTAATAAAGATGGGATACAGGTGGCAACCGTATGGAAAAACGGGGTTGCTACGCGGCTGGGGGATGGTAAGAATAACTCTTTGGCTAATGGGGTATTTCTATCCGGCAATGATGTGATTGTAGCCGGGAACGTTACTACGGGTGATAATACCGTCGGTGTACTATGGAAGAACGGCGCAGCCGGCACTATTAACAGCTGCCGCATGGCAAATTCTCTTTTTGTTGAGAATACCAACATTTACGTGGCCGGGCAGGACGCGGCCCTTTTGCCCGCGGTGTGGAAAAACGGGCTTCCGACCACCCTTACTACCGGCGTACCCGAAACCGGTACCAATACGACCACCGGCGCGTACCTTAAGTCTTTAAGCATGAATGACAAGTCTGTTTTATATGTTGCAGGTTACAGGAGCACTTTTTTTAATGGTGATAACCTCGGTGTACACACCATAAGCGTACCCCTTTTGTGGCAGGATGGCGTACCCGGGGTACTGAACAACGGCGATAGCGACGCTACCCTAAAAGTATATCAGAAAACCGGGGGAAGGGCACAGGCAATTTTTATAGTTAATTAGCCCGGGTCGGCACGCTTATGCAGCCGGCCCCAAACGGGCATCCGCGAATAATGGCAGGTAATCCTTTTTATAGAAGATTTACGCATGGGTTGGCAATACTGCGAACAAATGGTTTGATCCAGAACCCCATTTTATATATTTAGTGACATTGCTCTTATCCTTACTCATTGCAGTTTGAAGAAGTGAATTCTTTTTTATCTGCTTAGCAGACATAATAAGTTCTCCTTTTTCATATTTTATATTATTCTTATTCCAGGTTTAATATGGTCTCAGTAGGGTTTAGATTTGTTAATTCAACACTTGTCTTCCATAAATCTTTTCTATTTTCTTTGTTATAGGAAAGCTCCGACGACTTTATTTCCTTTGTACCTTTAAAATATTTCCCTGTAATTTCGTTAAATTCAGAGTCAAGCACCAGTTTTGACAATGTATTACCTGATTTGCCGACAGAATCAGCATTGGGTCGGAATATTGAAAGAATAGGCATAATATGGGAAACGACAAATTTCATTAATGGAGGAAAAGTTCGGGAGAAATTTGTGCCGGGCATCTTTCCAGGATCAAAAGCGTTTACCGTAATATTTTTATTTGTTTGTTGTTTTATTCTTTCGGCTAACTCATAAACGCACTATATATTACATAGTTTTGAAGTAGAGTACCTACGTTGTCCAACTTTCATTATATTTTCACTAGTTTCCTTAGGATAAGCTAATAATCTGCCATTTTCATATACAGGCACAGCTACAATTGTTTTATTTAATGGGTTATGAGAAAACGTCCAGCGAACCCCTTAGAGATCAGAAGGTATTAGGGGCTTATCTTGCACATGTTTCCAGCGATGCGGTAAAAGTTCTTTGATATCTTTCTGTTTGCAGTTAGGGAGTCTTTTCAATACATCATGGAGCCAGTCATA
>JAATFV010000156.1 GCA_015655015.1 Chitinophagales bacterium
ATCGATGGGTGGCGTTATTTTGGGTATGAACCAGCAGAAGGAGAAACTGATGCAGATATGGGACGCAATAAAGCGTTGCAATTTTTGGATAAACTCAAAGGTGTTGGATTTGCCCAGCCAAACCCGTCCCCAATGTTTCCCAATCCACCGGGCTTATTACGATTAGAACCCCACTCTGTGGGATTACGGGAGCGTATTTGGTGGGGAGCCGCCTCTAATGCCACAGCTATTTGGGCGGCCGAAAACGGAATGCACCTTCAAAGTTCCACCTTGAAATTCGACGAAAGCGGCAAGCCTTTCCATGTACAACAAGCAGAACAGATCAGGTTGTACAAAGAAGCATGGAAAAAAGCAGGACATCAGCGCGAGCCCAGGGTTTCGGTGAGCCGGTCTATTTTTGCATTGGTAACTGATCAAGACAGATATTTGTTTGGGCAGGAAACCAATAGAGTCGATAAAATAGGTATTATCGAAAATGACAAACGCGCCATTTTCGGGAGAAGTTATGCCGGGGAACCGGATCAGCTCATCAGGGAGTTGGCTCAGGACGAGGCCATCCAGGAAGCGGATACGCTCCTTTTGACGATACCAAATACGTTAGGAGTTGATTACAATGTACACATGCTGTCTTCTATTTTGAAGCATGTTGCACCCGGGTTAGGTTGGCGTTAAATTTAGTCCGGCTAACCTGATGTTTCGGACGCAAGGATTGATAGAAGATCTGACCATCATTACAAAAAACAAAAACCTCCCCAGCGATACCGAGAGGATAATGACCCCTGACATAAGGCTGTCACAAACCGTTGCTAGTTTTGTGTGATAAATATAAAAATCATGCAAAACAACAGTAAAAACGGCATCAAAACCGTTCCGGACAATTACACGACAGTAACCCCCTGGATAATAAGTCCGTCTTCTGCAAAATTAATATAAAAAAAATCGAAAAAAACCGGGATTTTGTTGTCGAATATACTATATTCACAACAACAGAAACAATTAAAATGAGAAAATTAGATTTTGCATCTCTTCAAGTTAGAGATTTAGAAGTATCAAAAGCCTTCTACACAAACAAATTAGGATTTGAATTATCAGAAATGACAAATCCCGGGGCCTGTATTTTTAAGTATAACAAAGGCGAAGCAAGTTTTGCAATAAGAAAACCAATTGGAAATTTAGCAGGTAAGGAACTTGGTGTTGGTGCTTCACTTTGGTTTGCTATTGATGAAAAATGTGAGGAACTTCAAAGCCAGCTGACTGAAAAAGGCGTAACACTTTTAGGAACAATCAATAATACGCCTTTTGGTAAAACATTGCTGGTTAAAGACCCGGACGGTTACATCATTACATTTTTGGAACAAACTAAAACAACCAACAATGATTAATAGAGAAAAAAAATATTCATTATGCCTAAAGAAATTGAATTCCATTTTAAAAGCCCGAATAATAGCCCCGGTTATTTACTTGGACAACTAACAATGTTATGGCAGCGTAAACAAAAAAAGAGTTTAGACCCATTAGACTTGACACATACGCAATTTGTATTGTTGGCAGCATTAGGCTGGCTTTCAAAAAAGAAAGAGGTTGTAACACAAGTTGACATTGCCAACCAAAGCAATGCCGATAGAATGATGGTATCAAAAGTATTGCGAACGTTAGAAGAAAAAGGATTTATAACACGACAAGAACATGAAACAGACACACGAGCGAAAACGATTCGACTGACAACAAACGGTCAAGTTATTTTGCAAAAAGCCATCATTGAAGTAGAAAATACCGACTTAGCTTTTTTTGCTACATTAGACACTAAACTTCCGCTGTTCAATAGAAATATGGTGCAACTTATTGAAAAAAACAAAAGCGGGTAAAAGCACTACCATTGTAGTGCATTAGTATTCCGTCAGCGACCATAACGTGAAACCAATGTTGGCAGCCGTGCATTTTATGTCAATTCCTTACTATATTTCTTCGGCTTTTGTCTGTTCATCGTCATCAAACATATTGACGAGGAAAAGCAAATACTGTCTTTAATATATTTCGCACCGGTTGTTTGGCGCGTGAACGTTTTTTTTACAACATACGAAGCAATGAACATAGCTAATTCGGGCAAAAAATCAAAGCATTTTTGATACTGCACTTTTACGTTTTCCGGCATATGTTCCCCAATATCGTAGCCAATTTTATTTACAAATTGAATGAAATTTTATTTGTCGTTTTTTGTTATCATATTTTTACGACTATTTTTATTAGTCATTATAGTATTTTAGGGGATCGGGGACGTGAAACAAACCGGCCGACAGCATTAAGTGTTGTTTGTCATGGTCAAAACTTTAAGCACCTGCTGGCGGTAGAGTTTGCCGATTGGAATAAGTTTTTGTTGGATGTCTATTTCCTCCTGCGTAAAGGAGTCGATCTTGCTGAGTGCTACGATAAATGAACGATGCACTCTCAAAAACAACGCTCCCGGCAGCATAACTTCCAATGCGGTCATGGCGTGCCTGGTGACAACCGTCCCCCGGACGGTGAGGATCTTCACATAATCCTTCAGGCTTTCGATATACAGTATATCATTAAGGAACACTTTCACCATCTTACGATCCGCCCTAAAATACAGGAAAGCGGGATTAACCGGTTCTGTCGCAGCAACCGGCGATTGTTGGGCGGCAGACAACTCATGCTCGGGTAAAGCTTTCATCACCGCCTTCAAAAAGCGTTCAAACCGGATGGGTTTCACCAGGTAATCGATTACGTCCAGTTCAAAAGCCTGCACGGCATACTGCTCAAAGGCAGTGGTCAGCACAATTTTGGGTGGCTGTTTCAGTGTCCCGATCAGATCTATACCGCTGATCTGCGGCATCTGGATATCGAGGAATAGCAGGTCTACCGGAGCTTGCTGTAACACTACCAAAGCTTGCAGCGCATTGCCGCACTCACCGGCCAGCCCAAGCATCGGTATCTGCTGAATATACCTGCGCAGCACTTCGCGGGCAGGGGGTTCGTCATCTACAATCAGGCAGTTAAACTTTTTAGACAGGTTCATCATTTAGTTCTTTTACGGCTATTATATTCATCGGCATCAATTCCAGTTTGAGGTTCACAATATACATCTCATCTTCGTCATTAATTTGCAGTTCATGCGCATCCGGGTAGAGCAGTTCGAGCCGTTTATGCACATTGGCTATACCTATGCCGGGTTTTGCGCTGCCTGTGCCGGCCGGTTTTCCATTGATGAGTTTCATCGACAGTTCACGATCCTTTATATCTAAGGTCAGGCTGATCCAGGGGTGTTCCGTCATTTGACTGGCGCCGTGTTTGAACGCATTTTCAATGAATGGTAAAAGCATCAAAGGGGCAATGAGCAGATTAGTGCTGCCTTTTGGCATTTGCAGTGTTGTTTCCAACCCCTGGTCGTAACGAGCTGTTTCCAGTGCCAGGTAGTCGCGGATCATTTTCAACTCTTTATCCAGCGGCACCAGCGGCTTATTGCACTCATACAACATATACCGCAACAGTTGGGACAGACCCATGATCATAGTCGAAGCTTTATCGGAAACATCCTGCGTAAAAGAATAAATATTATTGAGTGTATTGAAAAGGAAATGCGGATGGAGTTGGGCTTTGAGCATTTGCAGTTCGGCATTTACTTTTTCCTTTTCGAGCTGCAGGGCAGCCTGCTGCTCCTCGTAAAAACATTTCATCAGCTTGATAGCAGCGGCCACTCCCCCTACCGTGATACTGCCGCGCAAACCAGCCAGCATGGCCACGCCGAACTTATAGTAAAACGGCGGATCACCCAATTTAGCCACGTCGCGATAAATGCTGCCTGCATACCGATGCCTCAATTCTCCGATCACTGTGACAGACAGCAGGGCCGATATGGCGGCTGTAAGCGCTATCAGCACTATGGTACTCAGCGTCGCCATGAAATACCTGCCAGGCAGCACAAGTTTGGGGATAACCAGGTACATCAGCATATAAGACAGAAAGAGGCTGGGTAACATATAGACCAGGGTATCCGGCCAGGTGATCATCAGGCGCTGCCAAAAAGATTGCTGCTGCAGCGCAGGAGATGGCGAAGCAGAGTACAATAACACCTGGAACAGAAACCAGAGCAGCCAGAAACTGAGGTGCCTCATCAAACGCCAACGCGGCGCATTGGAATAGATAAAAGATAATTGTGGCATGGCTGATCCATTTAAATGCTAAAATACGAATTGAAAAAGAGAAGCCGGCCGTTACCAGGCACTTTTAGACCAAATCGAGGCTTTAAATGACCAGATCATTTCGTCGACGACGAAATGCTTTACCAGATAATTTCCGGTCCTATGTTTTGCCAATCAATGCGTCCATCTATTCTTAAAAATGAGCATTGTCGCTGTCATTAGCTTTGAGGAAAACACCCCATCATGAAGAACTTAATATTGTTCCTGCTGCTGCTTGCGGCAAAAAGTTCAATGGCCCAAAATCCTGCTGAAGAAGAAATACGCAGGCTGGATCAACTGGAAGCGCAGGCTACTATAAAGGGTGACACCATAACGCTGAAACATTTATGGTCACCAAACTACGTGGTTAACAATCCTGCCAATACGGTCATAAATGCTGAGCAGATACGCCAGCTGATGAAAGAAGGCAAGATTGCCTATTCAAAGTTCAGCCGGGTAATCGAAAAGGTGACCATTACCGCCAACGTGGCCATTACCATGGGCTATGAAGTGAACCAGCCCGAAAATGCTACCGACAACGCCGGAAAAACAGTTACCCGCCGCTATACTGATGTATGGCTTAAAGGCAAAAGCGGTTGGCAGATCATTGCACGCCAGGCTACTATTATCAATATCAAGTGATCATCAAATATAACTACTTCTATGCAAAAGATTTCGAGCCCCATTGCCCAACGCAGCGGGTTTGATAAATCGGGCTATTATTTTATCGGATTGGTAGCGATCGTTCTATCAGGATTTTGGAAATCCTATTTCTCATCGTTTTTCAAAGAAGTTACCAGTGATTATGCTTTTTATTTCCACTTCCATGCCACGATGGTGTCGCTTTGGATAGTAATGCTGATCGTGCAACCAATACTCATCAGGAAAAAGAAATTAAACGCTCACCGATCCATTGGAAAACTTTCTTACTTGCTCATGCCGTTGCTGGTTCTATCCATATTTCTGATGCACAATTACATAGGAAAGTTATTTCCCGGAAAAGCAGATTTCATGTTTGTCATGGGTCAAGGCATTCTTCTTTTATTAATACTGTTTATCATTGCCATATGGAACAGGCACAATGTAAATGTTCATGCCAGGGCTATGGTTTCCACGGGAATTATATTTATAGAACCAGCTCTTATACGCTTATTACATTGGGTTCATATCCCTAATCCCAATGCCTATTATATTACGGTGGCAATAGTTTCTCTATTGTTAATTACACTGATTATCCTTGAAAGAAAACAAAAAAATGGCCGGTGGGTATTTCCCCTGACGCTCTGTATGTATTTAATTGCCGGCAACGTGAAGGTCCATGCTTTGGACCCGTTAGCAAACTGGCTTGTTCAGCTGCCGTTGACACCTTCGCCAACAGTCATGGATCTGCCCATTCCGCAAAATGAAATTGACGGTTATACCGGTGAATGGGATGACCGGCATAACACAGTTACCTACAAAAAAGAAAAACAATTGTGGATGCTTTCGATAGAAAGAGGACATGCAGACAGCACGAGATTGCTGTTTCAAGGCAATGGTACATTTATTGGTGATAAGATCCGCCCACTTTGTTTATATTTTAAATTAAAAGATGGCAAGGCTGAAGCATTCAACAGTTACTTTGCGTACATATATGGGGGCACAGCCAGGAGGAAGAATTAAAGAATGCCGATTTATCATTGTCGGAAAAGACATGGCAGGACTGAAAAGCGGAAAAATCGTAAACCGCAATAATTTTACCGTATTAGACCGGGATAACACGCAGGGTTGTATCTTTATCAGTATTAAAACAGCAAATTTAGCAAAACCCAGTCTTTTTCAGACCGCCGGATAATATAGTATGAATAACCATAGCTTTTTTAAAACATTACGCCAGAAATTTCCTGTTGCTGACAATGATCCGTTTTTGGAAGAATTGGAAAATCAATGTGTTGTAATGGAATTAAAGAAGAATGAAACTCTTATTAGCCATCAGGCCGATAATAAGAAAATGTTCTTTATCGTGGCCGGCAGTTTTATCCGGAATATAATTTCGTCAAAAGGGGATGAAAAAACGGTGATGTTTCATACCGAGAGCTTCCATGAGTTTATGAAAGCGTATGATACCATCTATTTCCATGAGAAGACAAATTATGAAATCAAAGCAAACGAAAAATCGATCGTAATAGCTTTTGATTATGATTTTTTGTATCAACGGGTAAAGTTAAACCTACCATTGCTGGTTTATTTTACACAAAGGACAGAACAGCTATTAACCACACTGGACTTGTTTCGCAATTTTCAATTGGGCCTGACAAGCGAAGAATATTTGATTTGGCTCTATCAACACTATAATTTTCTGTTCCAGCGGTTTCCTGCCCAAAACATTGCCAGTTTTATGGGCATTTCCCCGGTTTGGCTGAGTAAATTAAAGGCTAAGCTCACTTCTTAAATTAATTTAACCGGATTACATTTTATTTATTCGACCATTGTTTGATTATCCCTGGATAAGACGATGGCCGGCTGCAAAATAAAACGCAGGCCGGGAGAATCATTTATTTTTTAATATATAATAACTGCAAAAAATGGCAAAAAAAAGAATTCTGATCACCGGGGCAGGCTCCGGTTTCGGAGAAGGCGTCGCTCTTGGACTGGCAAAATTGGGTCACGAGGTAATTGCGGGTGTACAGATCTCCCCTCAGATCACCCCATTAAAGGATAAGGCTAAAAGTTTGGGGCTGGACAACTTGCGCGTTGAGCGATTGGATATCCTGGACCCTTATGATGTTAAGTATGCTCTGACATGGGATTTTGACATTTTACTAAGTAATGCGGGAATAGGAGAAGGCGGCCCTGCTTTTGAGATTCCGATGGACCTGGTGAGACGGAATTTTGAAACGAATGTATTTGCGCCCCTGAGTTTCGCGCAACAATTTATTGCAAAGCTGATTACCAGGAAACAAGGTGGAAAGATCATCTTCACATCGTCTATGGCAGGCATCTTTGTCCCGGATGGTTATGGGATTTATTCTGCCACCAAACACGCTTTGGAAGCTATCGCGGAAGGATTGGCGGCTGAATTAAAGAAATATAATATTCAGATCCAGACAGTGAACCCCGGCGCCTATTTGACCGGCTTTAACGAGACTGCAGCCGACAATTGTTTCAGGTGGTTAGACGACACTAAGAATTTTACGAAAAGAGCGGAATACCGTGCTTTTTTTGATAATATGTTAAGTACTCCGCAGGGTAGACTCGATCCAAAGGAAATGATCGACGCAATGATCGACATCGTTCCTTCCGAGACCGGTAAATTCAGGAATGTTGTTCCCGGGTTCGTAGAGGATATGTTGAAAGATTACCAGTCGAAAATCTGGAATAGCACCATTTAATTTTGTCTTTATGTTCTATACAGTAAATAAAATTAATCTCTTCGTAAAAGACGAAGGAAATGGCCAGCCCTCGCTAGTATTCCTTCATTTTTGGGGCGGGTCATCACAAACATGGAATGGTGTTACCGCCTTACTCAGAGATAAATTCCGTTGCATCAGCTATGACCATCGGGGCTGGGGCAGATCAGACAAACCTCAAACGGGCTATAACATTGAATCGCTTGCAAGTGATACATTGGCGCTGCTTGAAACACTTCAGCTGGACAATTACATACTGGTAGGGCATTCGATGGGTGGAAAAGTGGCACAATATATTGCAGCAAAAAAACCAGCCCAATTAAAAAAATTAATATTGGTAGCCCCATCTCCATCCGGTCCTACTGTTTTGCCTGCGGAAATACTGGAAGGAATGAGGAATGCATATACCTCTCCCGAAGGGATTAACGGCACTATTGACCATGTGTTCAAGGCTGGTGACCTCAGTCCTGAGATAAGGGCCCGGCTGGTTGCTGACATGGAAAAGCAGATCGATAGCTCAAGGCTTGGCTGGACAAATATTGCTTTACCGGAAGACGTTTCAAAAGGTGTCGATAGTATCTCCATCCCTACTTTGATCATCGCCGGTGAAAATGACGTCGTAGATACGCCCGAACGCCTGGAGCGGGAAGTGAAGTCGATTATCCCCGGATCGGAAATGGTGATTGTTGATGGGGTTGGCCACTTGAGCATGTTGCAAAAACCTGAAAGGATTGCGGAATTGATAAGTGCTTTTATTTAACATTTGTCATGTCCTGTTCTGATTGAGATCATAAGATTTATTTGTGTTCGGAAATATCTTCGGCAAAAAAATAAATGCTTGAAAGTGAAATATATGATTGGTTGAAGCAACAACGGATCAATACCCCTGATTACCGGTTATTTGGATTGGAGGAGGAACCCGATGTGGATTTTTACCCGGTTGCTTTGAAGATAGAATCCCCCAAGGTAGTTCACAAGAGCGAAGTGGGTGCGGTAGCAGTAAACCTGGAAAATCCGGCGCAGCTAAAGAAGGCGAGAGAGGACATTCTCTCCAATCTCCGGTTGCATGGCATTCAAACCGACAGGAATGACAGGTTCCTGGTGAGTCGCATGTACGCGGGCATTGAGCTGTTTTTCGGCGTCGTCAGCGATCCGGTTTTCGAAAAGGTGATTGTCTTCGGAGCCGGAGGGACCTTTACGGAGCTTTTTAGAGACATTTGTTTTATTGACAGCGAAGCAGATGAGGGAGAAATAGAGTGCGCCATTGCCCAGACCAAAATTTCCACGCTTTTCACCAAAGGCTTCAGAGGAAAGAAATATGATCTCCGGCTCATCGTCGACTTTATAAAAAAGCTGCAGCAGCTGGACGTAAAAGAGATGGATCTCAACCCGGTTATCCTATCGGGGGACTCCCTGACCGTGGTGGATGCCCGCGTGTTAACCGGGACAGGTTTTGCCAGTGCGAAGATCATGAAATATTCACCGGGGGTATTTACCCCCGGGAGGGTGGCGATTGTCGGCGTAAGCCGGCACCCGGATAAAGTCGGATACGCGCTCGCCAAAAATGCCTCCGGCAGCCCGGACATCTGTTTTGTGAACCCTCATCTCGATATGCTGTTTGAAAAGAAGGTATACAATAGCCTCGAAGAATTGCCGCCTGTGGATACTGCCGTCCTTGCGATTCCCGCAGCAGGTATAAAAGACACCATCCAAAAGCTGACTGACGGTAACGTGAAGAACATCATTATTATTACAGCAGGCTTTAAGGAAGTCGGACAAGACGAAGGGTTCCTGACCAAAGCGGCCGAAACACATCACCTTAATATCATCGGGCCAAACTGTATCGGCATCTATGCCGACGGGGTGAACCTCACCTTTGGCCCCGGCAATATCAGGAAAGGGAATGTCAACCTGTTTTCCCAATCCGGCGCCATCGTGGCAGAACTGATGGATAAGGCAGCTTCAAAGAATATCGGTTTTGAGAATATCGTTTCCGTTGGCAACATGGCAGACATCGACTTTGCCGATCTCATCCATTCCTACGGCGGCGAAAACCCGATCAATTTATACATAGAAGGAATTTCGCATGGCAAAAACCTGCTCCGGGCTATCCGCAAAAGCCAGTCGAAAATAAAGGTATTCAAAGCGGGAAACAGTGAGGTGGCGAGGAAAGCCGCGTTTTCACATACCGGGAATATGGCCGGAAATTATGAAATGTTTGTCGGCCTGCTAAAAAGCGCCGGCGCCCGGATCCTAAAAGACATCAACGGGCTTTTATATCCTTATCATTTTGAAAAAATACTGATCATCACCAATGCGGGCGGTGCAGGAACGGTGATAAGCGACCTGCTCCCTGATAAGCTTTACGCCTTAAGCCCCGGAGAGATTGAAAAGTTAAGCGAAGTGCTGCCTGCCAACTGGTCAAAAAATAATCCCGTGGATATTATCGGGGATGCGGGCGAGGACCGATATCTGAAGACCTTGCAGGTAGCCGACAATTTTAATGCCGACGCTATCTACGTCATCGTAACGCCCCAATTCATGACCAATACAGAGAAGATCAGCAGGATATTTACTGAAAATCACTTCAGGACAAAAGTATTCCCGATCCTACTGGGCGGGGAAAGGATGGAACCCGCGGGCGCCTGGCTGCGAAATAATAAGGTAGAATTCTTTGAAGAGCTCACGGAAGCCGTTTCGTTTTTATAATACAGACTATTGGATGCGATTAGCATCACCATGCTGGCTGATAAAGGTCATGTTCTGCCCGTTAGTGGTTTTTTATCTTTATTCCCATGATACCCGTCCACGATATTACTTCCCCGCCGGACCTTACGCTTCATAGCGAAGGCACTGGTCCCGTAAGAAAGGAACACCCCATTTATGTGGATTTGCTGCCGCCCTGTAATCAGGCCTGCCCGGCCGGCGAGAATATTCAGGCCTGGCTGGCGCTTGCCCAGGCGGGCAATTATGAAGCTGCCTGGAGGGTTGTGATGGCTGATAACCCGATGCCGGCCGTGGTGGGCAGGGTTTGCTATCATCCCTGTGAGGACCAATGCAACCGGGCGCATATCGACAGCACGGTCAATATTCATGCCGTAGAGCGGTTCCTGGGAGATGAGGCGCTGAAGAGGAAATGGAAAGTAACAGAAAAGATGCCGGCGCCAACAGGTAAACGGGTGCTGATCGTGGGAGCCGGTCCGAGCGGGCTGTCGGCAGCCTATCACCTGGCCCTGGCAGGGCATTATGCGGAGATCCGTGAAGCTGGGCCGATGGCAGGCGGAATGATGCATTTCGGAATTCCGGCCTATCGGCTTCCCAGGAGGGAATTGGAGCAGGAAGTAGCGCGTATCCGGGAAATGGGTGTATCCATGGTCTTCAACCACAAGGTAGAGGATATAATGAAAGAAAAGGAAGAGGGGCAATTCGACGCAGTTTTTATTGCCATAGGCGCTCAGCTTTCCCGGAAAATAGACATTCCCGGAAGAGATGCAGGGAAGGTGCTGGATGCGTTGACCTTCCTGAAGCAGGTCGACGAGGGGAGTGCGCCCAGTCTCGGCAGGCGGGTAGCAATATATGGAGGGGGCAACACGGCTATGGATGCTGCCCGTACGGCCAAACGCCTGGGAGCAACAGAAGCAATAATCATATACCGGCGGGACCGGGAACATATGGCTGCACATGACTTTGAAGCGCAGGAAGCCCTGGAAGAGGGAGTGAAGATCAACTGGCTGCGTACCATCAAAGCGATGGAGGGCGGCAGCTTTACGGTGGAGGTCATGCGCCTGGTAGATGGCAAGCCCATGCCTACCGGCCAGTTCGAGACACTGGAGGCCGACAGCCTGATCCTCGCTCTGGGCCAGGATGCCGATACGGATTTTTTAAAGAACGCGGCCGGCCTCGAATTCAAGCCTGACGGAACGGTGATCGTCGGTCCGGATATGATGACCGGCTGCCCGGGCATTTTTGCAGGGGGAGATATGGTACCGGGCGAGAGAAGCGTGACGGTGGCTATCGGGCATGGTAAATCAGCTGCCCGGTTCATCGACAGATACCTGCTGGAAAAATCTTACCAGCCTTCTCCTAAACATCCGGTGGTAGGCTTTGAACGTTTACATCGCTGGTATTCGACGCGGGCGCCCCGGGTTATGCAGGCCGAATTACCGGCAGAAACAAGGGCCGGCGGCTTTGACGAGGTCAAAGCCGGGCTGACAGAGCAGGAAGCTGTATTCGAAGCGAAGAGATGTCTGTCCTGCGGGAATTGTTTCGAATGTGACGGCTGTTTCGCAGCCTGCCCTGAAGACGCTGTGATCAAGCTGGGCAGGGGCAAACGTTATACGATCGATTACAATCGATGCACAGGCTGTGCGATATGTTATGAGCAATGCCCGTGTCATGCAATAGAAATGGTTCCCGGTTCTTCCGTAACCTGAAATATCAATTCAAACAAAGATCATGAATGACCTACCTGAAATGGCTACCCTGGATGGGAATGAAGCAGTTGCCATCGTGGCTTACCGCGTGAATGAAGTTTGCGCCATTTACCCGATCACGCCGGCATCGCCCATGGCGGAATTTGCCGATGAGTGGTCGGCATCGGACAAGATCAATATCTGGGGCAATGTCCCGGAAGTGATAGAAATGCAAAGTGAAGGAGGGGCAGCGGGAGTCGTACACGGCTCCTTACAGACAGGGGCCTTGACGACCACCTTTACGGCATCCCAGGGCCTGCTGCTCATGCTGCCCAATATGTTCAAGATCGCCGGGGAGCTCACCTCAACGGTATTTCATGTTGCGGCAAGATCTCTCGCAGCACAGGCTCTGTCCATCTTCGGAGACCATAGCGACGTGATGGCGGCGAGGACTACCGGCTTTGCCATGCTGGCCTCCGCCTCTGTGCAGGAGGCGCATGATATGGCCCTCATCAGCCAGGCGGCGACCCTGAAATCGCGTATTCCATTCATTCATTTCTTCGATGGATTTCGTACTTCTCACGAGATCAATAAGATCAGGCTTCTTTCCGAAGGGCAGATCAGGGCCATGATCGACGACCGGCTGGTCCACGCGCACCGGGAGCGCAGCCTGAATCCCGACCATCCTTTTATCAGGGGCACTTCCCAAAACCCGGACGTGTATTTCCAGGGCCGGGAAACAGTGAATCCCTATTATACTGCGGCGCCCGATATCGTCCAGCAAACGATGGAAACGTTCGCCACCCTTACGGGACGCCATTACCGGACGTTCGAGTATACAGGCGACCCGAATGCGGAAAGACTGATCGTGATCATGGCTTCCGGGGCGGAAACGGTGAAAGAAACAGTAACAGCCCTGCGGGCAAAAGGGGAAAAAGTAGGTGTTATCCAGGTGCGGCTTTACCGGCCTTTTTCCCTGGCCCATCTGCTGGAAGCTCTTCCCCGTAACGTTGAAAAAATAGCCGTGCTGGATCGTACCAAGGAACCAGGAGCAGGCGGCGAACCGTTGTACCAGGATATCGTAACCGGTCTTTTTACGGCTTTCAGCGAAGGGCGTATCCCCGGCTTGCCGAAAGTGGTAGGGGGCAGGTATGGATTGTCTTCAAAAGAATTTACGCCTGCCATGGTAAAAGGCATTTTTGACGCGCTGAAGGCTCCCGCTCCCCTGAACGGATTTACCATCGGCATCAATGATGATGTCTCACATACCAGCCTGGTTTTCGACACCTCCTTTACCATAGAGCCGGCAGATAGGGTATGTGCGTTGTTCTTCGGGCTCGGAGCGGATGGAACGGTTGGCGCGAATAAGAACAGCATCAAGATCATCGGCGAGGAAACCGATCTTTATGCACAAGCCTATTTTGTGTATGATTCCAGGAAGTCCGGTTCTCAAACCGTCTCCCACCTGCGTTTTGGCAAAGAACCTATTCGCGCACCCTATCTCGTGGAACAGGCCGATTTTATTGCCTGTCATAAATACAATTTCATTGGGAAGGTGGAGATGCTCCGATATGCAAAGCCGGGGGCCGTTTTTTTACTCAACAGTCCTTATAACCGGGAGGAAACCTGGGACAGGCTGCCGCGCACACTTCAGGAGCAGATCATCCATAAAAAGCTCAGGTTCTATATCATCGACGCATCGAAGGTGGCGCAAGCTGCGGGGCTGGGCCAGCGTATCAACACGGTGATGCAGACCTGCTTTTTTGCGCTGGCCGGCGTATTGCCACGTGAGGAGGCCATTGACAGGATCAAGAAAGCGATCCGCAAATCCTACGAGTCCAAGGGAGAGGCGATGGTCCGGCAAAATTTCAAAGGAGTGGACGCCAGCCTGGAGCATTTATTCGAGGTGGCGGTTCCCGGTAAGGCCATGGGTACGGTGACCCTTTCGCCTGTCGTTGCCGCGGAGGCGCCTGATTTTATACAAAAGGTCACCGCTGTGCTGCTGGCGGGGGAAGGGAACTCGCTGCCTGTCAGCATGCTGCCTGCTGACGGCACCTATCCCAGTGCGACCACCCGGTGGGAGAAACGGAATATCTCGGATGAAGTGGCCGTGTGGGAACCTGATAGCTGCATTCAGTGCGGCAATTGCAGCTTTGTCTGTCCGCACAGCGTCATCCGATCGAAGTTTTATCATAAGGCTAACCTGGACAACGCACCATTGCAATTCCGGTCGGCCCCTATCAATGCGCGGGGGTTCCCGGAAACTTATTACACCTTACAGGTATACCTGGAAGATTGCACGGGATGCAATCTTTGTGTGCAGGTATGTCCCGTCATCGATGTCCGCGACGGGAATCGCAAGGCAATCAACCTGGAACAAAAGCCAGATCCGGAAAAAGAAAGAGAGAATATCCGTTTCTTCGAGTTTCTTCCTGTGAATGACCGGTCAGCGGTGGATTTTTCATCTGTGAGAGGAGCGCAATTCCTGGAGCCTTTGTTTGAATTTTCCGGGGCCTGTGCCGGTTGCGGTGAGACTCCCTATATCAAGATCCTGACCCAATTGTTTGGAGATCGTCTTCTCGTGGCCAATGCTACCGGATGTTCTTCGATCTATGGGGGAAACCTGCCTACTACACCATGGGCGGTAAACGGGGAGAACAGGGGGCCTGCCTGGTCCAATTCCCTGTTCGAGGATAATGCGGAATTCGGTCTGGGTATGCGAATCTCGACCGACAAGCAGCTGGCGATCGCAAGGGTGCTGGTCGGGCAGCTGAGGCCGGATATTGGTCCCGAAATAGCGGATTCCCTGCTGAATTCCCCACAGCAACTGGAGTCGGAGATAGTCGAACAACGGCAGCGGGTGGCCGGACTTAAAAAGAAACTGTTTGAATTGGCCGCGGCGGGCGGCGCCGGGGAAAGGGCGGCTGAGGTAGCGGCAATGGCAGCAAAGCTGCTGTCTGTAGCCGATCAGCTGGTGAAAAGAAGCGTCTGGCTAATAGGCGGCGACGGTTGGGCCTACGACATTGGTGCGGGAGGCCTCGATCATGCACTTTCCACAGGACGTAATATCAATGTACTCGTGCTCGATACAGAAGTCTATTCAAATACCGGCGGCCAGATGTCTAAGGCCACGCCTACGGGAGCCACGGCCAAATTTGCAGCTTCCGGTAAAAAAGTGGGCAAGAAAGATCTGGCCCTGCAGGCCATTTCTTATGGAAATGTCTATGTCGCCCAAGTAGCCATGGGCGCCAATCCCCAGCAGACCCTGCTGGCCATGCGGGAAGCCGAGGCTTACAATGGTCCTTCCCTGATCCTGGCCTATAGTCATTGTATAGCCCATGGGATCGATATGGAGAAGGGATTGGGCCAGCAGAAGCTGGCGGCAGCCAGCGGGTACTGGCCCCTGATCCGGTATAACCCTGCTTTGCGGACAGCCGGTAAGAATCCCTTCGTGCTGGATTCTCCCCGGCCCGTGATCCCGTTCAGAGACTATGCGAAGAATGAATTGCGTTATACCAGCCTTGCTGTCGCTCATCCGGCGGAAGCGGAATACTTGTTAAAGATAGCCCAGGAGCAGGTCGATCTGCGCTGGAAGACATACGAGGACATGGCCGGGTGGAAAGCTTCGGCTTTCACGCCGGTGGTCGCATCATAAGTTACTGTTTAAGCTTTCTTTATACCCTTTGCTACGGCGCCCAAAGAGTCAAAAGCCGGTTTAGTTATCCAGTGCGCATGCTGAATTCCCGTTGCAATTTTACCGACTGCATCATGGCAGGCTGCTTGTTCCGAACAAGCCAATGTCCCTGATAGCCAATCCACTGTTTTCCGGCTGCACATTTGATATGGAAATCCGGACAAATCCTACATTACTATAATTATACCGTACAGGCTTATACTCCTGGCCGGAAATTTTTTTGTCGTTTATCACCTTGGTCCATTCTCTTCCATCCGAAGAAACTTCCAGCGTGTACGTGTACCAATCACTATCCTTTCCCCAGGCTATCTTATCACCTTGCAAGATCACCTTCCTACCAAGAGAAATAGTGATAATTACCGGCAATGACTTATCGGCTGGTTTCCAGATTGTAGAAGGATCGCCATCTATCAAACCTGCCAGGTCCGTATTATTTCTCTCTCCTGAAACCGTCAGCATGGAGCAAGATAATGGGATAAGATTGAATACCGGCGCTACATCATTCTTTTCAGGACTTACCATTTCCTTTTCGTCCATCCACTTTGTGTGCCGACCGTCAGCAACAAAACGACCGGCATAGGGTAAGGTATGGATGATCTTTTGGGCAGCTGTCAACCCTGTACCTGTCGCTGTAATGGTAATTATCCCCGCGTGCGATGTAGTGCGAACAATTCCATAGCCGATCCCCCCTTCTGTCTGCTGTGTCGCAATATGGACGCGTGCGATATCGGCGCCAATCAGGTCTCCGTCGCCGGTCGCCCTTACCTGCAAGGTATAGGATTGAAACGGCTCTTTGTTACAGACAACCGTTCCGTTCTTATCGCAAACCTTTACATAAAACGGCACCATATCTGAACCATTGGCTACCGGCTTGACAGCAAGGGCATCCACTTCTATCTCCAAATGGTCTGCTTTACCCGGCGTTCTGATTATATGCCGGCATGCCACTTTTCCATCAACGATGCCTTCGGCTTTTAGTTCGCCGGCATGATAGGAGCCCAGCCTGAAAAGATAATAGGGACTACCATCTTTCGCAGCGATGAAAGACGCGGTACCGGCGTTGCCTTGCCTGGTTATCTCCTGCACGAACCTGTTGTTGTGATAAAGCTTCACTTTATCACAATTAGAGAACACAATAATGTTGGAATCAAGATCGGGACGATTGTTATAACTCGCAATATACACCATGGGGCCGTAGACCGGGTTGCGTGCGTTTTGCATGGCCTGCAATTGGTAATAACCGAATTTTTCATATCGGTCAATATCTACGCTCCCGCAAAAAGCGGTAATACTGTCCGAGCCACGGGGATAATCATTGAAACTCCAAAGGAAATAACCGCAGATCCTTGGATTTTCATCTAATCTTCCATGATCCCAATAGCCGCCCTTTTCCTCGCGGACATCTCCGTTCAATGCGGTTTGCCGCAACATACACTGCGCCAGGAGCCCTTTTTCGGTATACCTCCTCGAATCCCTCAAGCTGTTTTCCTTTGCAGGATCGGCCAACCAGGTGTCCCCCCATTCCCTCGTAATAAAAGGCATTTGGGGCATCGGGTCGGTACCGTCTTCGTTAGTCACTTTATAACACACATCATAGTACTTTTTCCCATTGGCGCCAAAATCATCGGAAACGAAAAGTTGATCGTTGGGCATTTCTTCATGTGCCATATCTACTATTTTTTTTGCCCACCAGGCAGGGGATGGGGATTCATTGAGGGAGGTCTCCCACAAAAAAACAGAAGGCCGGTTACGATCCCGGCGTATCATCTCCCTTACATTGGCATATGTCCGTTCTGCAAATACGGTGTCTTTCTTATTGAAGAATTGCCAGCCGGGTTCGCATTCGATCACCAGTAAGCCGATCTTATCACAAGCATCAAGGAAGGCAGGGGATGCCGGGTAATGTGCAGCACGGACAGCATTGAATCCGCCTCTTTTTAGTTGTACCACGTCCCGGTATTGCATCGAATTCGCGGCTGCATCACCGACATTCTGGTAACATTGGTGTCTGTTGGCCCCACGCAGATATAATTTTTCCCCATTGATATAGAATGCATCCGCCTTTCCTTCAGGAGACCTAAATGCAATAGTGCGTATGCCCGCATTGGAACGTTTGATATCCACTAGTTTCCCTTTGCTATAAACCTGCGAAACTACCTGGTATAAATAGGGATGGTAGGGATGCCATAAATGCGGGGTGGTCACCGTCAACGTTTGCTCCCATTCCCTATCAGTATTGCTTACCATTGTGTCATGGCTGCTTGCTATTGCAACCACGCCCCCTTTTTTGTCCTTAATAACGGTAATAAGCTCAACGGGGATTTGCGTGCCTGTCTCATTCACTATATGCGTTTGCACCTTCACTTTCGCCTTTTGCCTGTTTACTTCAGGATATGTTATAAATAACCCGCCTCCGGCAATTTTATTTGCCTGCAATGGATCCTAGATATACAATTTACTGGTGACAGTAAATCTTACGTCCCGGTAAATACCTCCATAATAATTAAAATCCAGGGCTGTCAGCGGCTTTCCGGGAGGGGTCAGGGGGTCATCCATGTTGGAAACACGAAGGGCCAGAATATTGTCCGAGCCAACCTTCACTTTGCCGGTAATATCTACCACGAAACCTATATATCCTCCGAAATGGGATTGCAGCTTTTCACCGTTCAGGAAAACAGCACAATTCATTTGTACACCGTCAAAATGAATGGTTATTTTTTTATTCTTATATGCCGCCGGAACTATAAAATGCCTCCTGTACCAACCAATTCCCCGATAAATTTCGCCGCCTCCACAATGTTTCTTTTCCAGGCGTATCGTATGCGGAATGGTGATAGCATTCCAATCTTTATCATCATATCCTGCGGCTTCGGCGCCATCGATATCACCTCTATAAAATGCCCAATGAGTATTGAAGTTCAGGTTGGTCCTGGCATCGATATTTTTTTGGCCGAATGAATTTCCTTGCGTACACAGGAATACAATGATGGCGACAAGCAGGCGCCTTACGCTTACTTTCAGTTTCATCCTTTGTCTCATACAATATAAACCCGATTTTATCCGCTCTAAAATCCCGGATTTTGCGTCAATTTATTATTGATATTGATTTCCGCCTGCGGCACGGGCCAGAGATAATTTTTAGAAGTGAATTGCCTCGTTTCCACGGATGGAAGATTACTGCCTGTTATAGTGTACTTACCGGTGGCAGGATCCACCGTGCCCATCCATGCGCCAAATACCGCCCCGGGCATTACCTGCGGTCCTATTTGCCAGCGCTGGATATCGAACCAACGTAATCCTTCCATGGCGAATTCCGTCCTTCTTTCCCGGCGTATAAGCGTACGCAGGGCGGATTGGCTATTGTAGACCGCCTGGTCGACCGCAGGCATGCCGACCCTGCCTCTTACCAGGTTAATGGCGTTATAAACGGAGGCATCTATCTGCCCTAGCTCTATCTTACACTCGGCATAGGACAATAATATTTCTGCATAACGGATGAGGATCGAGTTGAGGCCACTTTGAAATAAATTGGGAAAATCGTTAAGGTTGGAAGTGAATTTCTTAACAATGTACCCCGTTGGGGAAGTATTATTTCCACTTGCATAATTATCGGGCGAAGAGGCGCTTAGCGGATCGTAATAAGTCGGGGAAGTGCTGCCCGGCTGCAAAAAAGCCTCGCCCGGATAAAGAATGGTGGCCGCCAGACGCGGGTCCCTGTTTGTATATGGACTGGCAGGGTCATAACCCGATGCGGGATCGGTAATTATCTTGCCGTTGGTCATTTCATAATTATCCACGAGGCTTTGCAAAGGGCAGATAGAAGCATATCCGCCGCTGGAATTGGAGGGCATCACCGCATACACATAAGTAGAATTGGCAGAGGGGTTATCGACATACTGTACATCCAGGATCACTTCCTGGTTATTTTCATGCGCTACGCGGAACAGATCGGTATAGTTGGGATACAGGGAATAGCCCATGCCCATTACCGATTGACAATCGGCCAGACAAGCTGCATAGTCGCCGGCGTACAATTCGACCCGCGCTTTAAGAGCGGTTGCAGCTCCTTTCGTGATGTGCCCGACATCTGTGCCGGTGTAACTTGTCGCCAATTCGGGAATGGCGGCTGTCAGCTCGCTCAGAACGAATCGCGTAATAGAATCTTTCGAGGTTCTGACACTTGCGTCGGCTTCCGCCGTAGTAAGCGCCGTGGTGACCAGGGGTACACCACCATATAGCTGACTCATCAAATGATACCGGTAGGCGCGTATAAATCTTACCTGAGCTATCATTTGGGCTTTCAACGCGGTATCCATCGGTGTAGGGCCGACGTTCGCCAAAAAGAAGTTACATTTTTGTATGGTAGTATAGTTCCAGAGATTCGCGGCGTAATAACCGGTAACGGTCGGAGTAATACTCCCATTCCCAAATGCCTGGAACCCTTCCCAGCCATACTGGCTGTAAGCATTGTCCGATAAACAGTCAAAATAAATAACGTTGGTTCCGTCAGCCCATCCATTTCCGTTAGCCGCGGAGTAACTATCATATTCACCGTTATACACGCCGTTCAGGGCTGCTGTGGCATCGGAGGCAGAGGTCCATAAGCTGGAATTGCTATAGGCATCCTGGGGCTGCCGGTCAAGAAAATTTTTTTTGCAGGCCGTCAATAACAACATTGTTAGCGCCGCATTTATAATGAGAAACTTTTTCATATCTTAATTACTTTATGTTAAAAGGTTAGGTTCAAACCGACCGTGTTCATCTTTACCTGCGGATAACTCGAACCAATCGTATTGGACGGCGCTTCCGGATCTACCCACTTATAAAAGCTGGTGATCGTAAAAAGATTCTGCGCGCTATAATAAACCCTGAGTCTTTGAATATGAGCGGCCTGTGCCCATTTTTGCGGCAACGTGTAACCTATTTGCAGGTTCTTCATGCGCAGGTAACTGGCATTTTTCACCCAAAAGGAAGAGGGGGTTTGCCCAGGATCGTTCTGTTTATAGTTGATGAACAGCCTTGGCATGGAAGCCCCGGTGTTTGCCGGCGTCCAGTTATCGAGCCATGCCGAAGTCGGCTTGCCCACCGTATTGCCGATCTGTCCCAATATCGGACCTGAAATGATATTCGTAACTCCGGCTGCGCCCTGGAAAAAACCGACGATATCGAATTCTTTCCAGGCTGCGGTCAAATTCAGACCAAAGGTGATCTTGGGGAAGTTGGCGCCCAGGTATGTCTTGTCGTTGGCATCTATTATACCGTCCGGCTTGCCATCCGGCCCATTTATATCTTTGTAGATCAAATCACCGGGGGCAGGCACACGGCCACCGACAGCCGTTTGAGAAGGATGTGCATCAATTTGAGCCTGGGTCTGAAAAATACCCTGGGACTGGTATCCCCAAAAACCATTAATGGGCAGCCCGACCTTTACTATCGTGGCCGCACTTATCACGGGTGATGAACTGGGTCCCAGATCAGTTACCTTATTGCTGATAAAAGAAGCGTTCGCGGTTGCTCCGTAACTAAAGTCGCCTTTTTTATCGTGGTATCCCAAGGTCAATTCCAAACCCTTGTTACGTACACTGGCCGTGTTTTGAGTCGGCGCAGTCAATCCATAAGTAGCGCCAACGGGCAAAGCATACAGGATACCGTTCGTGTTCTTAATAAAATAATCAGCCGTAAAATTCAATTTGTTATGTAATAGATCAACGTCCAGACCCAGGTCTGTTTCTGTGGTTGTTTCCCATTTGATATCAACATTGGCTCCATTGACGGGAGACACGCCGCCGACGACCACTCCGCCAAACGAATAGTTTTGACCTGAACTCACCGTAGGGATATAAGGATAATTCGCGCCAATGTTCTGGTTGCCCAGTCGTCCCCATGATCCTCTTATTTTTAAGTTAGAAACTGTCGATCTTAACCGGCTGAAAAAGGACTCCTCGGACAGACGCCATGCAGCGGATGCGGAAGGGAAATATCCCCAGCGATTCGCCGGAGCGAAAATGGAAGAAGCATCCGCACGCAAATTGCCCTCAACCAGGTATTTGCCCTTGTAATCGTAATTGGCTCTGCCAAAGTAAGACTTCAAGGTCCTTTCATAAGAATCGCCCGAAGACGTTTCGCCGGTGGTAGGGGCTACGTTCAGGTCGCTCAGCGAATTGTTCAAAAAATTCTGCCTGTACCCTTCCAGCAGGTAGTAATTAGTGTATTCCTGCGAGTAGCCGGCTAAAACTCTAAAAGTATGTTCATTTATTTTTTGGCTGTAATCCAATATAGCCTGGGGGGTTATTACATAAGTATTATCATAGTGGTCGGTAGAGCTGTTGGTGTTGGCAGATCCGCTGACGGTTCCATCCGCATTATAATATTGGATAGACGATATAAAGCTCTTATTCTGATTTTGTACCGATTTATAGGCCAGCGAAGGAATGAAATGTAAGCCTTTTACTATTTCCAAATCCGCATTGGCCATGCCCAGCAAGGTATAGGCGTGCTGCTTATTGTACGATGGCGAATTGAGCCAGGCCATCGGGTTCCCATCCGAGATATGTCCATATTCGCCATTGGCATATTGGTAAGGTATGATCGGCGAAATCCTGTTTATCTGCCTGATCATCTGGTTGAAGGAAGGGTCGGCCGGAAGAGAGCTCCGGGGCTCCTGTAATGGCTGATAGGTATAGGCCAGGTTTGCATTGACCGTGAGCCGGCTGCTCACCCTGGACGTAAGGTTGAACCTGGCTGTATATCTTTGCGTGTTAGTTTTTTTCACTATGCCATCCTGGTCGAAATAGCCAAGCGAGAAGTGGTATTGGGTCTTATCCGTACCTGCGCTCACGCCGATATAATGGTTTTGCTGGAATCCGCTTCCGTTATAGAACAATCCAAGCCAATCGGTATTGGGATAGTTGACACGATCCAAACCGTTTTTAAATGAATCGATATCGGCGGTTGAATAAACTGCGGTGGCGCCTTCATTTATTCTGGCCTGGTTATATAAAGTGGCAGCCTGCCAGGATGGAAGGTAATTGGGCAGCGCCGTGGCCGACTGCTTGCCCATGTACGCGCTATAGGTTACCTGGGAAGTTCCCTTCTTTCCTTTTTTGGTAGTAATGAGCATTACGCCGTTGGCAGCGCGCGAACCATAAATGGAAGAAGAGGCTGCATCCTTCAATACAGAAATATTATCGATGTCATCGGCGTTCAGAGAGTTCATATCTGTCGGGGTAGCAATAATTCCATCTATTACTATCATCGGAGCAGTATTGTTCAAAGTTCCTTTTCCCCTGATATTAATGGTACCCGTATCCTTACCCGGCTGTCCGTTATTGGATACGATGGTAACGCCGGCCATAGCGCCTTCCAGCGCATTAGCCACACCGGTGACGGGGCGATCCTCCAACTGGGCGGAATTTACGCTGGCCACGGAACCGGTAAGATTTACTTTCCTCTGAGTACCGTAAGCCACCACTACCACATCCTGTAAGGAACTGACACTCTGTTTCATTTGAATGGAGAGTTCATTCTTACCTCTCAATTTTATTTCACGGGATTCGAAACCTGTGAAGGAAATCAACAGGGTGACATTGTTATCGACTTCTTTCAGCTCGAAATTGCCCGAAGCATCCGTGGATGTTCCCTTCTTTGCTCCTTTCACCGTCACCGAAGCGCCTGCCAGCGGGTTGCCGAGGCTATCGGTGACACGACCGTGGATGTCGATGGGAGGAGGAGTTGATACCACAGCCGGTAAGTCAACGGCGGGAATTTTATGTTTTATGATCACTGATCTTTCAACGATGGCATAGGAGAGCGGTTTGCCGCTAAGGCATCTGTCCATAGCCTCCCGGAGAGATACGTTCCGCAGATCCACATCGATAGGCCCAACGCGTTCCAGCTCTTCATAGGTATATAAAAAATTATACCCGGTCTGTTTTTGTATCTCCTGAAAAACGTAATCAAGAGATACATTTGTGCGGGAAAGGGTCACTGTCTGTGAGTAACCCATTGCGCTCACCTGGAGGCAGGCTGCCAGAAAAATAATCGCGGTCAATTTCACAACACGCAGAGTTTTGGTTAGTAATCCCGATCGCAGACGTCGGAATTTGCAAAGAGCCTTTAAATGCATACCTTTGTAGTGTTTGGGTTAAACAATAAGCAGTCCGTAACATGATTGTATCATTATTCGGTTAGCCCAATTATATGCCGGGGGTGTTGTCGCACTTCCGGTTTTATTTTGGACCAACGAGCTTGAATCCTTATTCGAAAAAGGTCATAGTGAAAGGTCTAATGTAATTTCCCGATAGGATGGATCAGCTAGGGCATTACTTCGATCTTTCGCCCTTCAATAGTGAACCTGACGGCTCCGGTCATTTCCAGCATTTTAAAAACGTGAGAGACATTTACGTCTCTGGATATAGTGCCCCCGAAATGTTGGGTGATCGTTCCTTTGTATTCGACGTCCACGTCATACCACCGGGCGATCTGACGCATGACGGTTTTTATATCCGCCCGATCGAAACGGAAAATACCGTTTTTCCAGGCCATTACCTCCCCGATATTTGCATCAGGCAGGACTTCGATCCTGTCATTACCATTGGAAGCTATCGCCTGTTGTCCGGGCTTAAGGGTGCTGCTACTACCTTTTTTCAGTATCTTCACACTCCCTTCCAACAGGGTGGTCCTGATAACATCTTCATCATCATATGCATTTACATTAAAGTGGGTGCCCAGCACTTGTATCCGGTAATCGCCGCCGCTCTTTCTGACAACGAATGGCATAGCGGAATTTTTAGCTATTTCAAAGTAGGCTTCGCCTGTTATTTCTATCCTGCGTTCCCCGCCGGAAAAAGAGGTGGGATATCTTATAGAGGAGGCTGCATTGAGCCATACCTGTGTTCCGTCTGCAAGGACGACACTTGTTTTTCTTCCTTTAGGAGTGGTCAATGTGTTATAAAGGATCTCTGCTGTATTTTCATCCGGGCCATTGTATGCAAGCTGACCATTGCTCAGCTTAGTGATCTTTGTAGTACCTTCGGTGGTCAGAGAACCATTTTTAGCGCTATCCAGGATAATTTGCTTTCCGCTGGCCAGCGTAAGGATGGCCCCGTCAAAACCTGGCCCTACATCATTATTTATTGTCGCAGGAGCCTGAACGATGGCAGGTTTTACATTATCGGTATTCCAGAGTCCTGTTCCCGCGGAAAGCAGCAGAATAAGTGAAGCCGCTGCAACCATCGATTTTTTCCAGGAGAATGAACGGATTGGCGGCTCTTCATTTTTATCCTGATCATCCAGCTCATTCAGACGCGTTTCCAGTGTATGGACGAAATCCCGGGGAATTGCCCGAAAATCTTCAAGACTGGCGGGTAGGGTTTCACATTGGTCGAGGGTTAGGTGGAACTCATCCGCAGACGTATTCTCCAACCAGTCATTAAGTATAACTTCTTCTTCGGCCGATAACGTACCGGTACAATATTTTTCAATAATTGCTATTATCGTTGATTTGCTCATAATGGACCCGCTATAATAAAGACTGCCGGAAAAACAAAAGGATACCTGATTTTCTTACTTTTTTAAAAAAAATAATGAAACCAGGAGAAACAGCCATCCGGCATTCCTGCGCAGATGATCCTTAATAAAATGAATGGCCTCATACAATTGTTTTTTTACAGCCACCCTGGAGACGCCTAAAACTTCGGCAATTTCCCGGGCTGTCATCTCATCACGGGCATTCATTAGAAATATTTGCTTTTTACGAGGGGGTAACTGGTCAATGGCTGCCTGCGCTATGGCATGGTATTCCCGGAAGAACAAGGCATTATACGTGGAATCGGACGTTTCCTGCATTTGCCGGCCGATCTGACGGACCAGCTTTAAACGGGTTTGAGATTGTCTGGCGGTGTCAAAGATCCGGTTCTTCGCCATGCGGAATAAGTAGTCGTCAAACGACCGGATCCCTATCAATGTTTCCTTTTTAAGCCACACTGTTAAAAAGACATCCTGGATAATCTCTTCCGTGTCTTCAGGGGAACCGATCACAAAGGAAACAAAGCGGTAAAGGCCGGGGTAATAATGTGCATACAGCCTAGCAAAGGCTTCCCGGCTTCCTTCTGCCGTCCTTTGTAATAGCGATTGTTCATCAGTTAATTTGGTATATGTTGCCTTGGCGCGGGCCATCCGGCAATATTACACTTTATTTCATTAGCGCCAGCTTAGCCCGAAGGGCAGCATCCTCATACAAGCTCTGCAGCAAGCTATCCTCTTGTATCATTCATGAGTGCACTATATAAAGTAGCAGTCAACGGCAAAAGAAGTTCAATCACGTAAAAAGAAATATTGGTATGCAGGGGATTGTGACATAATCAATAAGTTTCGTAAAACACCGTCGTCTGCTCAGGCTTACGCTTCTCCCATTGCAACACCTCCAACTCTGGCTGCGTATAAAAACCATCCGTATACCCTACACATAGATAAGCTACGAGCTTATTTTCGACTGGCGCGTTTACAATACGTTTCACTTTCTCCGGATCAAGAATGCTCACCCATCCTATACCTATATTCAAAGCCCGCCCCATCAACCACATATTCTGGATAGCGCAAACAACACTGTACAACCCGACTTCTTCCATCGATGTCTGTCCCAATACCGGCTTGCCGGAAGGCCTGTAAAACACCGCTATGTTGAGCGGAGCTTCCATAATTCCTTCCAACTTCAGAAGTGCATATACAGACTGTTTCTCCGTTTTAAAAACGGGAGTTGCTTTTTCATTTTCTGTAGTAAAACTTTCTTTTACCTGCTGCTTGATATCCTTGTCCCTGATCAGCACGAATTCCCATGGCTGTGAAAATCCTACAGAAGGAGCGAAAAGGGCTGCATCCAATAGCTGTTGCAATATGGCTTCTTCCACCGGTTTGTCCAGGAAACGGTTGCCCCGCACATCACGCCTGTTAGCAATGATGTCGCGCAATACTGCGGCTTCAGCCTCTGTAAATAATTTACCGTTTAATAGATTCATAATTTTTTGTTGGACACGTGGCCAAAGATATTTCTCCTATTGATAAATCAGCTCAATCATTTTTGATTTTTTGCCAAAATACCGGATGGAATTGCAACGGAGTTAACATTAACGCAATATGATATGACATACTTCGCTGCCAAAAAGTATAAATAATATTTTTATTACATACTTATACAAGTAATTATTTATCAAATACTTATATCTGCTGATCCACCTATAAAGGGCCGGAGGACCTAATTTGCCACCAATATCCGGGAGGAGACAAAAGCAGTTTATGGTATAACCGGTTTACCTTTACTTATCCGGACGTATTTGTCGGCCTAAATCACCTGATATGAAAAGAAAAAAATTCGTTTCCTTATTCGGAATAGGCTTTCTGGGTCTCAGCTATTCAAAACTAAGAATATCGTCCCCTATGCAACAAGACAAATTCTATTTCAAAGATGATGGAAAAATACCGAACAGCAAGTTTCCCTTGTTACTATATCGAAATGCTTTTTCCCAAACAAATAACGAAGGTGCATCCTGGCTGGAAAAAAGGTTTGCCGACAATAACTGGACTAATTCATGGAGAAATGGGGTATACCCTTTCCATCATTATCATAGCACATCCCATGAGGTGCTGGGTATTTATTCAGGTTCGGCATTATTACATTTAGGCGGAGAACAGGGGGAAAAAGTAGAGGTCAGGGCAGGAGATATCATTGTTATTCCCGCCGGCGTTGGTCATAAAAACCTGGGAGGCGCTGGCCTGGGGGTAGTGGGCGCCTATCCTGATGGAAGGAGCAGGGATTTAAACCGCGGGCTCGATGGTGAACGCCCTCAGACAGATAAAAATATTGCAGCCTTGCCTATACCGGCAACGGATCCTTTTCTGGGAAAAAATAAGGGGTTGACAAAATTATGGCTGTGATTCCCCCGAAATTGCAGTAAACCGGGTCACCCTTAATTTCCTGTAAACTGTCTTATTAGAAATTTCGACAAATGAGTATACGCGAATTTCTAAAGAAGTTTCGGCAAGTATTGCAGGTGATTATGGCAGGATGCATCAGCAGTTCCGCTCTGGGACAGTCGAGCCACAGCAATCCGTGGGCGCCTACGGAAATCGGTGTGCTGCCGCCCATCGCCAGCCTTTCCGACGGCATGTGGCTGAAGGGAGAGCTTCACGTTCACTCCCGGCATAGCAAGGAGTCCTCAAACAATCCCATCGCAAAGATCATTGCTTTTTCCAGGGCTGTCGGCATAGACTATGTCTGCATCACCGACCACGACAACCATGTAAATGGCGACGTCGCGTTTAACACCTGGGCAGATCCGGAGTTCAGGTCAGATTCCGTCCTGCTGCTGTATGGTGCGGAATGGACGACGACCCGCGGCCACGGCAATGTATTCTCGGCCAGGCCGTATGATCATCAGCGGTTGTACGACGTCCGCGATCAGCGCGACGTGGTGGTCGGGGCTGTGAAGAAAGAGCTGGGAATTCATCTGTCGGCCAACCATCCGAGCGGGAAAGATCATTTTGGCTACTCCTATGACATGGTCGAATCGATCGAAGTCTGGAATTCTGCCGTCTGGCCCAAGAATGCCAATGCGATCATGATCTGGGACGACATGCTCTCTTCGGGCCGTAAGCTGACCGGCAGAGGCGGAAGTGACGCACACCATGGCGTTCCGGATACGCCGGACAAGGCGACAAAGAACAGTTACCAGGCTAAGGCCAACTATGTCGGCACCCCGACGACCTGGGTATTTGCCACGGCCCGGACTCCACAGGCGGTCGTAGACGCCCTCACGAACGGGCGGGTTTGTGTCAGCGCAAACCCCTTTGCACCCCGCGTAGAATTCTATGCTGACCTCGATCAGGACGGCAAGATGGACATGATGATGGGCGACAACGTCAAGTCGACGGGCAAACCCGTCAAATTCCGTGTTCAGCTGACAGGACATACGGTTCCGGATTCTTCCTATACTGTCAGCGTGGTGAAGGATGGCAACCCCTTCGGCACCTTCCAGGCTACCGGGAAAATGCCCATGGTCGAGTTCACCGATACACCGGTAATACTTGGCCGGACCTACTACCGCGTAACGGTCGAAGGCCCTGCTACCCCCTATCCGCAGGTTCCCGGATCGATGGCGCTGAGCGGGAATATGGTCGGACTATCAAATCCGATCTACTTCAATTTCGACCCGAATTTTTGATTTTTGAGAGTAAGTTTTTATACGCCCGATAGGTAGCCTGGGTACCCTTGAATTCCATTAAAATACGAGACATCCTGCCTTTACAATCTATAAGATATCCTAAAACCCAGTGACAAATTAGGTGCTATGCTATAGCCGCCTTCAGCATCTACTTGCTCAAACAATGTGGCAAAATTGACATCTATCGAGGTGGATACAGCATCCCTACCGGGAACGAACTGCCTGTTAATATCCGTTATATACCGAAATCGGACACCGATGCCTGTATAAAAGTCCACGACGATTTTTTTGCTCAGGTGATGTTGAAAACCGATGATCCCGTTCAGGCCTAAAACAGATTTTCTAACGCCAAAAGCGTCCTCTGCCATTCCGGAGCTGTCACGGGCATTGGGAAAATAACTTATTTGCTTATTAAAGGTGTTATGCGTGTAGAAAACATTCACCGCCGCATATTGCCCATCCATCGTATAGGCGGTACCCCGGGCATACTTGCCTCTATTTTTAAAATAGTAGCGAAGTTCCGTTTTAAATTTAAAGCCGCCCGAACCGATAAAGTTGGTGTCGGATTTTGGAAAGTGGTATAGTTCTATGCCGGCTTCATTATACCAGCTAAACCGTTTGGAGAGTTTCCATTCCACACCAGCCTGGAAAGTCGGGAAGCCTACGATATCGATCAGCGCAGGCGGACAGAATTTGACGATCACTTTTTCGTTTTGAGAATAGGTGGTCATAGAAAACAGCAGGATACAAGCGGTTAGGGTCAGTCTCATGGTTAAAATTACCGGTATCCCTATGATTATCAAAAGGAGGTTTCTGCTGCCCGGCAACTGTCATACTAAAGTCATAAAAAAGCCGCTCTATAAGAGCGGCCCCATTTCTATTATCTACTTCTATTCTTTCACCAAACTAAACGTCCTATAACTTCGTTACAACGGTGTTCTCCGTAATAGTCCTCGTCACTGCGAACTGGCGGGCGATCTCATTCTCTCCATTCCGGATAACGAAAGTGGGATGAATGTCAGCTTCTTCTTTCTGAAAAAATACCGACCTGGCAAAATGAGCATCGCTGAACTGTTTGCGGTAGATCACATCACCGGCATCATTTTTAATGATCAGCCAGAATTTTTCAGCCGTAGGGTTTTCGAATTCAACACGGAAGACGACGCTGTTATTGTCAACGCCTACATATGTAACGGATACCTGTCCGTCGGTCAGACCTGATTTTTTATTGTTATCGCCATTAGCCAGGCTGGTCAGCGGGCTGCTGATAAAGAATACTAAAGCCACAACTGCCACAGAAAGGGCTTTTACTACACGGGTACCAAAAGAATTAGTGTTCATACTGTTTGTTTTTATTTACAGTACAAAGATAGACACCGTATACCCCTGCCGCAAACCATCTTTTGCTGCTTTTTATTATGTCAAACCTGTTAATGTGCCTGTGAAATGCTTGTCAGCAAAGGGCTTTAACATTTTTTTCACATGACGACTAACCAATTTTTACGATTGACTCCGTAATTCGTTTAGGAGAATTTTATCTTATCCCAAAGCTTATTAGCCACTACTTTTTCAATGACCTGCTCCCGGTAATTCCTGCTGATAGGAATATGATGGGATTGTATAAAGATCTCGTTGCCTTCGATGCCTTCGATCTTATCAATAGAGACAATATAGGATTTATGTACCCGGATGAATGCCCGGCTGTCTAAATTCTCTTCCAGGTTCTTTAAATACAGCAGGGTAAGGTATTTTCCCTTGTTAGTGCAAATAGTGACATAATTTTGTGTTCCCTGGATGTACAGGATGTCGTTGAAATAGATTTTTTCGTATTTGCTCCCGCATTTTATAAAGAAATAATCAGCGGCCGGATCAATCTTCTGAGGGGGTGGATCTGCGGGTCTTGTAATGAGCTGGTGATAATCCCTCGCTTTTGCGGCCGACTTAAAAAACCGGTCAAAAGTAATGGGCTTTAATAAATAATCTAAGACATTCAGTTGAAAACCTTCCAGGGCATAACTGGGGTATGCTGTAGTAATGATCACCAGGGGAGGGTCTTTCACTATTTTCAAAAAGTCAATCCCATTCATTTTGGGCGTCTGGATATCCAGGAAAACAAGGTCCACCGGATGTTCGTCCAATATTTTCATCAGCTCCACAGGGTCTTCACAGGTGCCGGTCAGCTGTAAAAAATCGACCTGCCTTACGTAATTAGCAATCCCATCCCTCGCTAATGGCTCATCATCAATAATCACACAGTTTATCATCGTAAATGGTATTGTTAAGCTATTTTTTGCAGGGTATGTGATGATACGAGCGCTGAAAGGTTTAATTGCAGACTTACCTCAAAGCTGGTCATATTACTTTGTATATCCAGGTCATATAACCCGGGATAGATCAGATCCAATCTTCTCTGGACATTTTTTAAACCGATGCCTCCGTACCGGATCACTTCTTTAAAAGGCCCCTGAGATACGCTGTTGGAAACAGAAAAAGTCAATTGCTCCTGCTCAATCTGCAGCTTTATTCTTATCCAATTGGGTTTATCCGTAAACCTGGAGACATGTTTAAAGGCGTTTTCAACGAAAGGCATCAAGATGAAAGGGGCGATCCCAAGATGTCCGGTATTCTGCTGGTTGATGAACAGGGAGACCTCGATATTATTATTAAGCCTGAGCTTCTCCAGCTCAATCGTGTTTTCTAAAAAAGTGATCTCTTTGCTCAGGGAGATCTGCGTATCATTACATTCATAGAGCTGATACCGCAGCAGGTCGGAAAACTTGGCCAGGGAGGCGGAAGCCATATCAGGGTTCTTATGTATCAAAAAAAAGATGGAATTGATGGTATTGAACAGGAAATGCGGGTTGAATTGGTTCTTGAGAAACTTCAATTCGGTTTCCAGTTTTTCTTTTTCGAGCTGCTGATGCCTTCTTTCCGTCCGGATCCAATTCTTCGTCAGCTTAATGCTCATGGCAAATGTCATGGTCGCCAACGTGGAAGGCAGTGAATTACCCAAAAAACCAAAAATACATGACCCCGATCCGTACAGTTCCTGAACGGTCTGCTTCGATGCAAGCGCAGTTAAATAATAGCCGGGAATAATTAATAATGCGGCGCTGCATATGGTTATAAGAAGGTAGACGATGTATTCCGTAAATCGTCCCTTCTCCAGGTAGCGGGGGATCAGGAAATATAAGTTGAAGTAAACAGCCAGGACCTGGAAAACAACATAAAACCCAAATTTAATGGCGAACGGTGTAAAAAGTATTGCGTGAGCTGCTTTGACAGGATTGGCAATCGCTACCACCCACCAGAGATAATGGTATAATAACCAGAATGGAATATGGTAGAGCTTATATTTTATCAGCCAGCTCTGAGGGGATGTACTAAACACGAGGCTTTCTTGAAAAGGTACATATTTTCTGCCTGATTGTAAAGCCTTACTATATGAATTCACCCCAATAATTGACCAACTACCTGCCTGAATATATGAGTGGTATTCCCCTTGACTTTTAGCTGTTTATGCATTTCATCAAATAGTTCCCGCCTGTTGTCATTCGCATTTTTTTGGTTCTTTCCGCGCGGCTTTCTTTGTCTCATGAAAATACTATTTACCCTCTTATCCTGCTGCTTTCTACAAGCTGCCGCCGGCCAGGTCGCCGGGACACTCACTACGCCCGGGGGCCAGCCCATTCCATCTGCCAATGTACTGTTATTGAGAAGCGGGGACAGCGCCCTTATAAAAGCTGCTGTAACGGATGAAAAAGGGGCTTACCGCATAGAAAATATCCGACCGGGAAAGTATATGCTGCGGTTCAGCTGTGTAGGTTATCTCACAGAGAACGCCTCCCCCTTTGAGCTGATCGTTTCTGAAAAAAAGGACTTCGGAGCCCGGGTCCTGAAAGAAGATAACCGGCAGCTGGGAGCCGTGGTGGTCCGGGCAGAGAGACCTCCTTTCCAGCAACGGCCGGATGGTACGGTGGTAAATGTCGAAAACAGCATCCTGACAAAAGGAAGCTCCGCCCTGGAGGTATTGGAAAGATCCCCCGGTGTGGTGATAGACCACCGGAACAATAGTATTAATTTGAATGGAAAGAACGGCGTCACGGTGATGATCAATGGCAAATCGATGAATATGCCTGTCGAACAGGTGGTTAGCCTGCTAAATGGAATGAGTGCAGACGAGCTGGAAAAAATAGAATTATTGACCACGCCATCCGCCAGATATGATGCAGAAGGAAGTGCCGGTATCATCAATATCATCTTAAAGAAAAATAAGCGGCCAGGTACGAACGGGTCTCTCTCCCTCACCGGAGGTTACGGCAAGGGAGAAAAAGGAACGGGCAGCCTCAACCTGGCGCAGAATACGGATAAGCTCGGCCTCTATGGCTCCTACACTTTTTCTCATGACAGGACCTATAGCGACCTGTATATTACCAGCTCGCAGAATATGCCGATCCTGGGGGGACAATTGGATGTGATCGTCCGGGATACGACAAGGGCCTTACGAAATAATCACAATGCTACATTTGGCCTGGATAGTAAACTAACTGCAAAAACTTCGGTCGGCGGCAGTGTAACCTATAATAACAGCACGGAGTCTTCCACCACGCCAAGCCATAACAACTACAACGTACTGCCGGATTCCCTGTTGCAGTATGATGGCCAGGTCACCGGAAATAATCGCTGGAATAACCTGGTAACATCCATTTATGGGGAAAAAACGATCCGGGAAGGAGAAAAGGTCCTGCTCACCTTTGATTATCTCCACTTTGCCAATCATGACCCCACCGATATACAAAACTCTTTTCTCAATAAGGAGGGGACGCAGGCAGGCTCTAATGACAGTCTCTTTTCTCCCCGGCAAAAAGGCTATGCCAATACTTCGATACAAGTGGGCGTGGCTAAATTGGATTATACGAAACAGCTGAGTAAAAAAACAAAACTGGAAGCCGGTGTTAAAGGAGCTTACACAAGGAGTACAAGCCTGTCCGGGATAGAAAGCCTGGTAAATGGAGCCTGGGCAGCCCGGTCGGAAGCCTCGAATGATATCCTAATAAAGGAAGGCATCGGAGCCGCTTATGCTTCGTTGAATGCCCGGATAACACCCTCGGTCAACCTCGTCATAGGAGCCCGGTATGAATATTCCAATACTAAAATGGACGATCGGAGGACCGGTCAGGGCATCGTTGACCGGAAGCTGGGGGTACTGTTCCCCAATCTGTTCTTTTCAAAAAAGCTCAATGAGTTCGCTGACTGGCAATTGTCCTATACCAAAAGGATCAGCAGGCCTTCCTATAATGATCTGGCCTCTTATGTAGGGTACAGTGATCCCTCGGCCGTTTATACCGGGAATCCATTCCTGCTGCCCACCATCACCCACAATATAAAGCTGGGCTATAATTACCGGGGGTATTCCTTTTCCCTGCTGTTCAGCCGGGATGAAAATCCGATCGCCCGATACCAGATCACCGAGAGTCCTTCCAGGGACCTGCTCTATGTTTCTCCCCAAAACCTCAGCTGGCAGAATAACCTGAATTTTCAGACCAGTTTACCCTGGAAGGTCAACAATTGGTGGAGCATGAGCTACAGTTTTGCAGGGGGATTAAGGCAGTTCAGGGAAGACTATACCAAAGAACCCGTTGAGAAGACTTATTTCGGCTATTCGCTGAATTTTAGCCAGACTTTTACACTGCCTCAAAATTTCTCTGCAGAAATTTCCGGGTGGTATAATTCCCGGGCTTATAACGGGACGACAGCTGTCGCCGGATTGGGAGCGCTGAATGCCGGGTTGAAAAAACAATTAAAGAACGATAAAGGGACTTTTCAGCTATCCTTTTCCGATCTGTTAAAGACCGTACGTTATAATGTCCGGTATGGCACCCTGACAGAAGAGGCATTTTCCATCAAAAATCATGTCACTGTCAATACGGAATCTTCTAAAATACCTATTCTGAAACTGACCTATTCCAGGTCTCTTGGCGCCGGGACGTTGAAGAGCTCCCGAAAACAGGATGGCGGGTCCGGCGATGAACGGGACAGGATCCGGAAGGATTAAAAGGTACATCGACCGTCTGGCAGTTGTTATAGTTCATAACGTTCCGCGCTATAAGCGAGCTGTCCCTTCGTAACGGCCAGGGCCAGTAGCCAGACCTTCTTTCCTTTACCAATGGCCGTTTCATAGTACCGGTTCCGGTGGATTTGTGCCATTCCTTCTGCAAGGGCGACTTCCAACTCTTCCGGTGTTGCTGTATATTTCAGCTCCGTCACATACGTTAACCCGGGCAACTGAATGATCATATCCGGTCGCCCCTTATCCGTGTGCACTTCGGCCTGCCCTGAAATACCCATCAGCAGCAGTGTCATTTGTAATAACGCATGGTAATGGGCTTCATAAGGAAGATGCGTATCGTAAGTGATATGTGCAAACAATAACCGCAGGTTCCCGATCGCGGTCTCCTGATCTTCCTGTTCCAATCCCCGACGAAAGCCGTCCACGAGGGTCTTTACTTCGTATCTCGTCTTGCCTGTCATCCGGGGTAACAGAAAATTGGACAGGGAAAACCGGACTTCATTATTGGGAATTTCCAATTGATAGCTATCTCCTATCTGCTTTTTAATCGTCAGATAGCCGGTCTGGAAGAACAGGGCAATCGTATCCATCTCCTCCAGAGCCTGGCTACTGGAAAATGTTCTGCTTACGACAAGCTCATCTTTCAATACCGGCGTAAAATCACCCCGCTCTGCCATAAGCTCCAGCAGGAAGGTGGGAGTGCCGGTGTCGAACCAATGCGGATCGAATTTCCTTTTCTCCAATAACAGCAGAGTAGAGAACGGGTTGTACACAAAGGTCTCCCCATCCCAGGAGTAGCCATTGTACCAATATTTAATTTTTTCCAGCAATTGCTCCCGGGCAAGCGATTCACTGGCGGCCAAATGTCCGATATGTTCCGTAAAACTGGTTTCAAGCTCTTCCTGCGTATACCCGCAGATACCGGCATATTGTCCGTCCAGCGAAATATCGTTCAAATTATTCAAGCCCGAAAATATCGACACCTGGGATATCTTCGACACGCCTGTCAGGAAAACAAAATGTAATTTTTCGGTTTGTTTTTTGAGGACCGTATAAAACTCCCTTAAAATATCCCGGATATCAGCGGCCAGCTCCGGTTTATGTAAGGTGTCCTGGATGGGTTTATCGTACTCATCCACCAGCACCACCACCCTACGACCGGTCTTATTATACAGTTCTTCAATCAGGTCGAATAATTGCTCCGCAGGAGAGGGAGCCGTTAGCTCAATACCGGCTCTTTGCCCCAATCTCTTCAGATAATGAACTAATGAATTGGAAAAGATCTCTGCCGTTGTCTTCGTTATTCCGCTCATGTCCAGATGCACTACCGGGTATTGTTGTTCCCAGTCTATTTTATCAGCAATGTAAAGTCCTTCAAACAGCTCTTTCTTTCCTTCAAACATGGCTTTTATCGTGGACAACAGCAGGGATTTCCCAAACCGACGGGGACGGGAAAGAAAAAAGGAGCTTCCTCCCGATTGTAACAATTGCTGTATGTAATTCGTTTTATCCACATAGACACAGTCTTTTTCAACCAGCTCGACAAAACTTTGAACGCCTATCGGTAATTTCTTCATAGAAAACCTTTGCGCAAAGATACTTTTTTCGACGGATTCTCTTTCCCAGGGATGTTCTATTTCCCGAAATGGAAGTTCACCCGAACCGGACCGTATTGGTCAGCGGGTTCCTCGGCACGCCATTATCGCCCTGCGCAAGGTAGGACAGGTTGAGGTCTAGGGCATTCAGTTTTAGTCCGGGACTGGCCGTGAAAAGGATTAAAAGGTATATCGTAGTCCTCCCTGCATCTGCCAGCGGCTGTTAAAAAAATCCACCGAATAAGGTTTGCCCGGATCCTGGAAAGTATACTGCGGATACCCACCCACTACCCTGTTGGGAATATAAGGCGTGAGCCCGACACTGGCCGTGGAATTGAAGGTGTTTGGCGAAAAATAGGACCAGCCCCAATTCTTGTTGAGCAGGTTCGCCAGGTTGATGATATCCCAGGTAAGACTGATCACATGCCCGTTCTTCCAGTGCCACTCCTGCACGAACCGGAAGTCAGCCGTCGTATTCCATGGCGTCCGACCCATATTCCGCTCTGTAAAATTCCCCCGCCGGCTATTTAAATACCCGTTCTTATCGATAAAGGCATTGAACGCATCCGCCTGGGCCTGCTTCGTCGTCACCAGCGATCCATTCTTATCATACACATCCTGGAAGAACCGCGAAGCCTCGTCCCGGAATGGCACATAGGCCAGGCTCACCTGCTGTGCCGTATTCTGCACACTGTTGTTCACAAAACCCCAGGTAAAAGGCGAACCCGACTGCGACTGCATATACAAGGAGAACCGGGAAACCCACTGCCTGTTCCAGTCCAGCCGGTAGGCCAGTGTCCCCGTCAGCCGGTGACGGACATCAAAATTCGAAAAGCCCAGCCCCGCATTATTCGGATTCAATGACTGGTTCAGCTGCCAGTTCGATTCCATCGAGTTCCGGATGCCGTTGGAAACATCCTTCGACTGCCCATAGGTATAGGCCGCAGTCACGAACAAACCCATCGGCCATTGCTTGCTCACCTGTCCTGTCAGCGTATACCGATAACCTAAAGTCGTATTCCCCAGCTCATAGGCCGCCGCCAGGTTCGGATCGACCGTCCCCGTAAATATCGGCTGCCGGTGCGCCACCGAATCATAGGCATAATAAGAATATACCCCTTTGTAATTGATCTGCGTGAACTTCACATCGTACAAGGTCTTCGTATAGATCCCTTCCAGCGTCAGCTTCCAGCCGTCACGACTGTAGTCCAGCGCCAGGCTGCTCCGCCATACCCTCGGCATCTTAAAGTTATTGTCGACCGCATCCACCTGCGTAGTACCGATATATTTATTGTTCACCACTTGTCCGTTCTGCTGCGCAAATGCCGCAATGCCATTGGCAGGCGCATTCAATACGCTTCCCCCGTTGACAAAGGGAGTGCTCGTCGCCCGCTGATCATAATACCCATAGCTGTCTCCGTTGTTATAAAAACTATAGCCCAGCCAGGCAAACGGTATCCGGCCCGTAAAGATGCCCGAACCGCCGCGTAAGACCAGCTCGTTGTTCCCTACGATATTCCAGCTGAACCCGATCCTTGGCGAGACCGCAGGTTTTGTAAAGTAATGATTGGTGATCTGGTTCAGGGGAGTAAAGCTCAGGCTGCTGTCCGGGACAGGATCGGTATCCGCATGCTGCATCCGGTAACTAATGGTCTGCTTTTTCGGCACATTGGTATAGTCCAGCCGCAGTCCTCCCGTAAACCGGAACCGGCGGCTCACCCGGATCTCATCCTGCGCATACACACTGTAAAAATTGATATGGAACAAGGCCGATGGATTCGCCATGATAGATTCCCGGCTGTTATTGACAAAATTATACGCCCCGCGAACCCGCGCAGGTTCCCCTGCCAGCAAGGTCTCCAGGGCTGTCTCCCCCGTCGCCGGATTGTCCTGGTAGTCTACCCGGCCATTCCAGGCGTTGACAAATCCGTATTGAATATTGTACAGCTCGTTGTGTGTCCCGAATAAAAAAGTATGTTTCCCCTGATACCAGGTCAAGTTATCCGTGATCTCCGTCGTCCGCTGCCGCATATCGAAGATGCTTGCCTCCCGATCGGTACCCAGGTAGATCGTCGTGCCCGGCGTCTTCCCCTGGATCTGTACCTGCGGGAAGGCCGGATTATTAGGGTCACGATAATCATGAATAGCCGAATACCCCGCCACCAGGCTGTTCGACAAGGCCCCGCTAAAACGCGATTTCAGCTCTGCTACCGTCGCATTCTGATTGTTCACCTGCTCATAGGCAATGCCGGAGTAACGGAATTCCAGCTCATCCCGCTCCAGATTCGTCGATTTCGAAAAGACCAGGTTGTTGCGTATCGTCAATTGATGTTTGTCATTGATATTCCAGTCCAGCCGGTTAAAGAATTTCTGCGACCGGGAATACGTATCAAAATTCCCATAGGTCCCCGGATCGTATTTATAGTTGTTGATCAGAAAATCCCGGATCGTCTTTGCCTCCGCCGCATCGATCACCCGCGCCGCATCCGGCGACGCCGCTCCCTGCGTAACCGGGTCTACCCGGTCTGTGATCTCGAAGTTGGTAAAAAAGAACACTTTGTCCTTTACGATCGGGAAACCAACCCTTATCCCCGTCTGGTACTCATGAAAAGAAGAAGGGATCTTACTTTTATCGCCTGCATTTTCTTTGCCCGTCAAGGTGGCATTCCGCCCAAACGCATACACCGAACCCGTCACCGTATTCGTTCCGCTCCGCGTCACCGCGTTGATGCTCCCACCCGTAAAATTCCCGATCTTGACATCATACGGCGCCAGGTAGACCTGCACATCCTCGATCGCATCCATCGAGATCGGGTTCGTCCGCGTCGAAGAACCCATCATACCACCCGTTCCGCTGATGCCGCCAGCCGACGGGCTGAACCCGATCGCGTCGTTGTTGATCGCGCCGTCAATCGTCACATTGTTGTACCGGAAGCTGCTGCCCATAAAACTATTATCCTTGCTCGCCTGGGGCACCATCTTCGTGATATCCGTAATGCTCCGTGATATCGAAGGGGTACGTAAGATGGATTCCCGGGAAAAATTACTTCCTGCGCCAAACCGGTCAACCCGTGTGCCGCGCGGCGCCGCATGAACCACTACGCCCGCCAGCTCCTGCGCCTGTGGTAACAACCGGAAATCCATTGTCCCCGCTACTCCAAGCCCGACCTGCACATCCCCTTGCGACACAGCAGCCATTCCAGCCGACGAAACCGTGATCGTATATGGCCCGCCCACCCGCATATTCGCCAGATGCCAGCGTCCATCCCCGGAAGTCCTTGCCGTATACTTCGTCCCCGACGGCACATGTATCGCAACTACAGTCACACCCGCCAGCGGCGCTCCCGTACTGTCCATAATTACTCCGCCATATGCGCCCGTCGTCTCCTGCGCCCTGCCGGCCAACGCCAGTCCCAATAACAATACAAATCCTATAAATTGCTTCAGCATGCTCATAGATTTATTTTTTCTTGCCCAATGCAAAACTTAACCCCAGCCGTACCGTATTGGATAAAGGATTACGTGTCACCCCATTGCCCGATCCCGCCAGGTACGACATATCGATCTGCGCCCACTGGAACCGCAAACCCGCGCCCGCCGTAAAGAACGACTGATCGCCCTTCGCCTTATCTCCCACATGATACCCCGTCCGCAATAACAGCAAATGATCGTATTCATACTCCACTCCCGCAGCGCCCTGGTACTCCTCCGCCGATGCAGGCGTCAGCAGATGATTCGCTTCCACTCCAAACGTCAATTGATTCACCTCATCGATCGTTGCTGTATAACCTACCCCCAGTCCCACTGTCGTCGGTAAAGACGACTTCATCGTCGCATCATTCGTGTAATTGATCTTCGTCCCCAGGTTGGACAGCACCAGCCCTGCGCTCAACCCCGATACGCCATGATAATACAACGACACATCCGTCGCCAGCGCGTTCCCCGCTTTATAGCTCGTTCCGTTCACCGTCCCGTTCGCCAGATCCGAATGAATATAGCGGAAGGCCAGTCCCAGGCTCAATGCCCCCGACAGCTTACGGGTATACCCGCCGTCAAACGAGAACTCCCGGGGATGGGCCGCCCCTAATTTATTCCCACTATAATCGGTCACCGCATAGTCCCCTATGTTAAAATACCGGAACCCAATACCCACCGCCTGGTTCTCGTCCAGCTGGTGATACCCCGATACCGTTGCCAGGTATACCCCATCCACCACATCATGCATCCACGGTGTATAGTTCACCGAAATGGCGCTCCGCTCCGCAGCAAAAGGCAGCTTGGCCAGATTATGAAACACATCATCCCCACCTCCGGGGCGCGTCGCGACCCCCATATCCCCCATACCTGCTGCCCGTGCATCCGGGGAAATCCGTAAAAAAGGCACCGCCGTCGTTGCAATATTCACCGAAGAAGTCTGGGCAAACACCCGGCCCTGACCCCATATCAATAGGGCCATAAAGGCGATTACTATCTTTTTCATCTTATTGTATGCGTATTTTCTGTGATAATTTTAAATACTGTCCCTGAACCTGCACCACATAAAGACCGGGCGCCAGGTTCGCCACCGGAATATGAAAACTATTCGTAGCATTCGCCAGGTACACCGGCACCGTCACCACCTGCTGTCCGCCCAGGCTATATAACCCGATCGTCGCTTTCTGATTCGCCGTGGCAAACACACTCACCTCCAGCATCGTCGGACTGCTGCACCAGGTTTCCAGCAGGTCATGCTGTTTTGTACTGTCCAGGGTCACCGTCAACGCCCCGGTCTGGTAGCTTATCGTATAATGATCACCGCCATCCGCGCCACTAGCCGTGACCAGGTATACCCCCGGATAGCTATCCGCATTCGCCGGCGTAACAGCCGTTGGCAGCTGCGTCAGCACAGCAGGATCTTCCCCTTGCCGGAACCCGGAATAGTGGAACGTAAACGTTGGATTCGCCTGACCCTGGACCCGGCTGACATCATCCGGCGTAATGATCAATGGCGCAGGCCCCACCGTCAGCGGCTGCGACACAGATGCAGCCGAGTAGTTGGCATTCCCCGCCTGTGCAGCTGTAATAGTCGTGACACCCGTTCCCACAATATGTATCGTACCATCGGTCCCTATCGTCGCTACCGAAACATCGCTGCTCGTATAAGTGATCGGAATAGTCGTATTTGTGCTCACCGCACCGGCTGGATAATCTCCATCCGTATAATTCTTAGAAGTCAGGGCATTAAAAGTGATCGTCTGCGCTGATGCCGTAATGGTCAGTACCCCCGGATAATAGTCGAAGGAATAATTGACCGCTGCGCCCGGAGTGATCGAGATCGGATAATCTCCCGCCGGCGAACCGGCATTCGCCGTTACACTGGCCTGCGGCGCCGTCGTCAATACCGTCACGCCCTCCCCGTTGACAAATCCGCTATAACTCAGCGTCAGCGTCGGCGGCGCCGATCCATAAACCACCGTCTTATTATCCGCCGTCACCGACAGCAATGCCTTATTCACCGTAAAGGATTGCGACACATCCGCGGCCGGGCTATAAAAGGCATCTCCTGCCTGTGATGCTTTAATTGTCACATTGCCCACACCCACGATATGCACCTTGCCCCCTACAATGGTAGCCACCGCCGTATTGTTACTGCTCAGCACCACCGGGATGGTCGTATTATCACTGACGGCACCCGCATCAAGGTCAGCCGCTCCATAAGTCATGTCCGCCAGCGCTCCGAACGTGATCGTCTGCGGCTTCACCACCGGCTGTTTGATAAACAAAGTTCCGGCCACATACGTAAAAGCATAGTTATCCGATACTCCGCCGCTCACCGTAATGGGATAATTACCCGAGGGCGAGTCGCCATTCGCGGTGGTCGCCGGCGCCGGCGCCGTAGCCAGGTCACCCGCATCCTCACTATTCACAAATCCACTATACGTCAACGTCAGCGTTGGCAGAGCATCCCCGAAAGTGATCGTCTTATCATCCGCCGTCACCGTTAGCGCAGCTTTGGCCACGGTCAGGGTCTGTGTCTTCGTAACAGCCGCATCACCCCCCACCGCGGGGAAACCAGCCGTGAGCGTCGCCGTACCCGCACCGACAATATGTACCGTTCCATCCGCGGCCACCGTCGCCACCGCCGGCTTATCGCTGCTGAAAGCCGGCACGCTCCCATTGCTGGCAGATGCATTCAGCAAAAAGTCCGCATCCCCATATGTTTTGGAAGGTATCGCATCGAAAGAAAATTTCGCCACGGGCGCGCCGATCATCCGCACCACATAATCCACCGGGTCCATGATCAGGACATTGCCATCGATATCCGTTCGGATTACTTGCGCAGTCCCAGCCTTCGCGTCGATCGCAGGTCCTCCATCACCGGAAGGGCCGGCATCACCAAGAACCCCGCAGATCGTCGATATCGTTCCGGATCGATCTATTTTGCGAATAAGGTAATTATAGGTATCCGACACGTATACGTTACCCTTATCGTCTACAGCTACACTATAAGGAACGAAGAACGAGGCATCCAATGCGCTCCCACCGTCGCCACCATAGGAATAGGCATAGATCACTCCCGCCATTTTAGTTATTATACCGTCCTTGCCAGCCTTATAGACTACACCACGGTTGGGATCGGCCCAGTACAACGTTCCGTCATGATCCATCACCATATCGGGAGAGAGGGTACTGACATCAAAGGTCATTCCCTGCTCATCCGCCTGCCCGTTAAAATCCATATAGGTCGAGATCACCCCGTCAGTGCCTATCTTAAAAATTTTAGTATAGGAAACATCTATATTTGCCACATAGAGATTCCCTTTGGCATCTGCGACCACTGGCAACGGGTTAGTGATAATATTGGTAAACATAGCGTCCTTCGCCGCCGTGCCGTCCGCCCAGGGCAATGTTCCCCTCGAACTGGTCACCGTCGTAATGATGCCCGTTTTGGCATCCACTCTGCGGATCGAAGTGGTACCGTACGCTGTACCAGCTTGAGCAAAAAGAAACAGATCGCCGATCGAATCCGCCGCCATCGAAATAATAGGTCCGAGCTGAGCTGCCGTCGCCGGTCCTCCGTCTCCCGTCTCTGTAGAGCTATTGTTATTCCCGATGCCCGCTACCGTTGTAATGATACCCCTCGTGTCAACCTTACGGATCGTAAACCCTCCGTTATCCACCACATAAAAATTGCCGATCCTATCCGTCGCCATCGAGTTCAAAGTCGAAAGTGTCGCAGCCGTCGCAGGTCCGCCATCCCCGCTGGGGCCTAATATTCCGGTCTGACCAGCTACCGTATTGATATTCTGCGCACGCACACCCCATCCCGTTAGTAACAGCACGGTCAGCAGGGAAAATAATTGTCGTAAACATCGTTTCATACTATCGGTATTAAAAAATTATTTTAATTATTATTGATCAGATCCAATCCCACCACGATCCTGCTCGTATCCGCGACCGGGATCGTCTTCCCCAGCAGGGTATAATTCTTTCCCGCCTCCAGCGTCGCCTGCAAGCTTGTCTTGAAGACATAAGGCGACTGGCTGTCGCGCACATCGAATGTATAGCTGCCCGCCTTTACCGGCAGGAAAGCCGTAACGTCGTTGTAGCTCACTCCCTTTGCCAGTGTATCGCCATCGTGTATGAATATATCCAGCGGCCCGCCATAGGTAGCACCCTGTATCACCCGCACCCGGGCATAACCATCCGGCGGCACGCTTAGATCATCCTGCATGAATTTCTGAAAGCCAAAGTTGTCGTGGGTTGTTGGGTTCATCAGCGTATAGCTGGCGCCAGGTTTCAGATCATAAGGCTGAGAGACAGAGATCCCGGCATAGGTACCGCTCAGGTAGACGTAAAAATACTGTATGCCCGACGGCACGGACACATATTGCCGCATACCCGGATAGCCTAAAGGCCCCTTGTTGATCTTGAATGTATCCGTATACGCCAGGAAGAAATCCAGAGCCGGTAAATACGGAGAGGTCAGCAGTATCATCAGCCTCGCACTGTCTGTCGTGGACTTCGGAGGCGCAGCCGGCGTGGATTTCCTGCAGGC
>JAATFV010000175.1 GCA_015655015.1 Chitinophagales bacterium
AAAAAAACTATTAAAACCCGGTATCACCACCAACATACGTGTCAAACACGGTGCCGGCGAGAACAGCCTGCTGATCCCTTATAAATCCGTAGTAGAGCAGCTGGGAGAATATTTTGTATACACCGTCAGTAACGGACACGCCCTCCAGCGCAAAGTGAGCCTTGGCACAAGGATCAGTGACAGGATCGTCGCGAAGTCAGGTTTGCAGCAAGGTGACAGCGTCGTAACGGATGGCGTACAGAAATTAAGGGACAGCATTGCCGTCAGAGTAGGCCCTCCGGCATCGCCCGCTGCAACACCCGGCGCCGCTCCCGCCGCGAAATAGGTTACAGGCCAGGCCGCTTCCGGGTAAATGAAAATGAACCGGAGACTGCCCAGTGATGAATAAAGAACAAATAGTATAATCAACTGAATATGACTTCTTCCAACGTATTTCTCAAAAGGCCTGTAACAGCCATCGTGATTTCCATCGTGATCGTGCTCGTGGGTACCCTGGCCATTTTGACCATGCCCATCAGCCAATATCCCGATATTACTCCTCCTACCGTACAGATCACGAGTAACTTCACGGGAGCGGATGCCCAGACCGTCGAGCAGACTACCACCACCGCTATAGAAACGCAGGTGAACGGTGTACCGGGCATGGCCTACATGCAGAGTAACAGCGCCAATAACGGGCAATCCCAGATCACCGCCACTTTGAATATCGGCGCCGATCCGAATATCGTAGCCCTGGATATTCAGAACCGTGTGGGTATCGCCACCCCAACTTTACCTGTCCAGGTACAAAAACTGGGGATCACTACCCTCAAGCGTAACCCCAGCATCCTGATGCTGGTAGCTGTATATTCTCCTAAAGGATCGCATAGCGTTCCCTTCATGGACAACTATGCCAATATCTATGTGCGGGATCAGCTGCTGCGTACGCCCGGTGTCGGGGACGTGCTTAGCCGTGCGGATAACTTTAGTATGCGTATCTGGCTGCAAACGGATAAGCTGGCCCAGCTGGGCCTTACGTACAATGATATACAGAATGCCATCAATGAGCAAAATTTACAGGTGGCGGCTGGCTCCGTAGCGTCGCCTCCCCAGAATTCCTCTTCCGCTTTCGAATTCTCCGTATTCACCAATAGCCGCCTCACGACGGAAAAACAGTTCGGCGATATCGTCGTTCGTTCTAACCCTCAGACCAACTCCATCGTCTATTTAAGGGATGTCGCCCGTATACAATTGGGAAAGGTCAGTTACAGCAGTAACTCCTTCGTCGATGGGAAAAGAGCCAGTTACCTGCTGGTATACCAGGCGCCCGGCAGTAATGCCCTGTCTACCGCAGAGGGAGTCTATAAGGCTATGGCCGATATGAAAAAGTATTTTCCTGCTGATATCGACTATCTCGTCCCCTTTGAATCGGTGTCTGTCGTGAAAGTCTCCATTTCCGATGTGGTCGATACCTTATTGATAGCGCTCGGACTGGTTACGATCGTCGTATTCCTCTTTCTGCAGAACTGGCGTTCTACCTTAATTCCAGTACTGGCCATTCCGGTTGCGATCATCGGTACCTTCATCTTCTTCATACCCCTTGGCTTTACGATCAATACCCTGACCATGTTTGGCTTTGTACTGGCCATCGGTATCGTGGTGGATGACGCCATCGTGGTGGTGGAAGCCGTTCAGCACTATATTGACACAGAAGGTCTGTCGGCTAAGGACGCTACGGCAAGAGCCCTCGCGGATATCTCCGGACCGGTAATCGCCATCGCCCTGATCCTGGCGGCTGTATTCGTACCGGTAGGTTTTATACCCGGTATCGTCGGCCGCTTATACCAGCAGTTTGCCATTACGATCGCCATCTCGGTACTGATCTCCGCCTTTGTGGCCCTGTCGCTGACCCCCGCCTTGTGTATGATGCTCCTCAAGCCGCAACATATCGATAAGAATTCGAAGGGACTCAATAAATTCTTCTATAAATTCAACGAAGGCTTCCGTTGGCTGAACCTGAACTATACCTTAGGGGTGAAAGGATGGGTGAGGAGAGCGCCCCTGGTGCTTATACTCCTGGCCTGTATCGTAGCCGGGGATGTGTTTTTATTCAAGAGCAAACCCACCGGCTTCATCCCTACGGAAGACGATGGACGGGTGTACGTCTCCTTCGAGATCCCGGAAGCAGGCTCTACTACCCGGGCCCTTACGGCACTGGACAGCATCATGCATCTTGCCCAGGGCGTTCCGGGTGTATTGCATACAGCGGCCCTGGGAGGATTGAATATCCTCACCGGAGGTAGCAAATCCAATAGCGGCACCATCTTCATGCAGCTTAAGCCCTGGGATGAACGAGGAGAAAAGTCCCAGCAATTAATGGGCGTGATCGCCGAGCTGAACAAACGTTTTGCCGCCGTCAAGGAGGCTAAGATCGTCGTAATCCCGCCGCCCGCCATCCCAGGTCTTGGTAATGCAGGCGGGTTTAGCATACAGTTGGAGCAGCGCCAGTCCAATGACGATATCAAAACCTTTGAAAAAGTAGTGAATACCTTTGTGGCGGAAGCCAACAAACAACCGGAAATAGCCGGAGCCTTCACCTTCTTCAGCGCCCATACGCCCGGTTACCAGGTGGATGTCGACAGGGATAAATGTAAAAAACTGGGCATCGACCTCTCCGATGTTTACAACACCATGCAGATGTACATGGGCAGCACCTATATCAACCAGCTCACCATCTACGGAAGGAATTTCTATGTGGTGGCACAGGCGGATACGGCTTTCCGCAACGATATCTCCAATATCGGCAAGTATTATGTAAAAAATTCCGCAGGAACGATGGTCCCCCTGAGCACGGTGGTCAGCTACAAGGTCACGGAGAGCGCCCCGCTGATCCCCCACTTTAATATCTACCGCAGCGCGGAAATAGACGGGAACGCCAAACAAGGCTTCAGTAGCGGCCAGGCCATTCAGGCACTGGAAAGGACAGCCGCCAAAGTGCTGCCGGAAGGATATGGATATGAGTTTTCCGGTCTCAGCTTGCAGGAAATCAAATCCGGCTCCAGCGCTGTTTACATTTTTGCCTTGTCCATTGTATTCGTATTTCTCTTCCTGGCAGCCCTGTATGAGAGCTGGTCGGTGCCTTTCTCTGTATTGCTGGCGGTACCTATCGGGGTGTTTGGCGCCATTCTCGCGCTTACCCTGATCCCCAGGCTGACCAATAACGTCTATGCCCAGATCGGTCTCATCACCCTGATCGGTCTTTCGGCCAAGAATGCGATCCTGATCGTCGAGTTCGCCAAAGAAAGGGTGGACAGAGGAATGGGGATCGTTCCCGCTACCCTTGACGCTGTGAAGCTGCGGTTACGCCCTATCTTAATGACCTCTATCGCATTCATATTAGGCGTACTTCCCCTGGCGCTGGCCTCCGGAGCAAGTTCCGTCGCCCGTAATACGATCGGCTGGACAGTGCTCGGCGGTATGATAGCAGCGACGAGTCTGGCGATCTTTATCGTACCGGTCCTGTTCGTGGTGATCACCCGGCTGACCTACGGTAAGAAAAAACTGGAAGAGCTGCGTCATAAGGAGTTTAAGCTGGCTGATTAAAACTTTTTTTGAAAGCCAATAATAAAATTATATACTTTTGTTAAGAACATTAAAATAATAGAACACTAAACGCGAAAGCGGTATTTAAATAAAATAGTAGGGGTAAGATCCCAGCGCATAAGGGCTACTTTGAAAAAAGGTAGCCCTTATTTTTTTGCGATAATTATAAAATATTTCATCCATCATATTGACCCTATTTGAAAAATGCAGTGTCAGGCAGACATACAAGTTTTGGCGAAAAATAAAATGCATGAATCTAATTGTCTTTTTGCCAATGGATTTTATGACGGAGCTTATTATCTGGCCGGGTATGTAATCGAATTGCTCCTCAAGGCGCGCATTTGCAAAACGTTGGGCATTGATAACTTCTTTGTATTCAATAAAGCAAAAAAAGAGCTATATAAACCTTACAAAGTTCATGATTTTGAGGAACTGTTACTTTTATCCGGAATTTATGCTGACTTCGAAAATGCGACAAATGATAGTGATTTTATGGGGCACTGGTCTGTGGTCAGAGATTGGAGTGAGAATGCCAGATATCTAAAGGGCAGAACTTTTCAAGATGTAAATTTTTTTTAACTTCGGTAGAGAAAATAGCAAAATGGATAGAAAAGTACTTATAAGGAGTCTGCGAAAGGTGTTTTATGATATAAATAGAACGGAAAAAAAATATTCGGAAGTATGGCTTTCGGATGTGGATTACGGGGATTTGTATCACTCGGATAAATATGTTGTCCTGAATGTAAAGACTGCAAACCAGGTTGAAAGTCGCTACGAAGAGATCCGATGGATAATTAAATATCTTGATGAAAATGCTCACGAAGAATTGCGGTCTATCTGGAGAGTTCAGGTCTATAATGCCGATGACCGGTTAAATTCTGTAGAAGACGGGATACCCGTTTATGAAGAAGAAGAAGCCCTATAATTGAGCCGGTCATTTCAGTATTCTGGCGCAAGCATTCCATATTATAATAAACAAAAAATTGCTGTACAAACCTGCACAGCAATTTCTTTGTCAAATCGGCTATTCTATTTCCAGTTAATATTATTTCCCGTTCACCTTCGAAAAAGCCTTCCCTTCCTCCGACTCCAGGAAATTCGCCGACTCATCATGATCGGTCGAAATACTCACCGGAATCCATTGCTCAAATTCAGCCTGCCGGGCCGCGTCAGCCTGTTTTAAAATCCCTACGGCCTCACTGCCCAGGATCAAATGGATCGGAGGCTCGGGATGCCCCACCAGGTCGATCATGACCTTTGCCGCCTTATCCGGATCACCCACCGGAACATAATTCCCGCTTTTAAGAAAACCTGCCATCCAGCCGACCGTTGTTTCATACCCTTCCACCTCCGGAGCAAAACTCATGGACGCACCGCCCCAATCCGTACGGAACCCTCCGGGTTCAATACAGGTGACCTTGATCCCCAGAGGGGCCACCTCTTTGGCAAGTGCTTCGCTAAAACCGCCCAGACCAAATTTAGCGGCCTGATACATCGTCAGCCCCGCATTTCCTACCCGGCCTCCAACGGAACTGATCTGCAGGATACGCCCCGAACGTTGTTTCCGCATATAAGGTAATACAGCACGGGTGATCTCAATAGGAGCGTAGAGGTTCGTTTCCAGCTGGCTGCTCACCTGTTCTTCACTAAAGGCCTCGGCGGCGCCCGTGATCCCAAAACCTGCATTATTCACTAAGACGTCGATCCTTCCGAAACGGACGATGGTTTCCTCCACCGCTTTTTTGATCTCCTCACTGCGGGTAACATCCAATTTTATGGCATAGATCTTCCCCGGGTATTTCTGCACCAGGTCATTTAACTGTTCAGGATTCCTGGCGGTGGCAGTTACCTGGTCGCCATGGGCGAGTACCGCCTCGGTAAGGCTGCGTCCCAACCCCCTGGAGCTGCCGGTGATAAACCAAACTTTGCCCGCATTATTCGCTTTTGTCATAGTATTTAATTTTCAACAAAGCTCCGTCTTTTGATGATCACAGGCTTTGTTAGAAAGCTCAGAGTTGTTTGTTGTGAGGCTCAGCTCAACCCCCTCCTTAACAGTTCCTCCAATCTCCTTAGATCCTCCCGGATCACATCTATCCGACTTTCATCTCACTTCCATCAGTAACTTTTCCCTGCAATTCTGGCAGGGTAGGAACCCCTGGCACCTCCGGCAGCATCCTCTCCAGGGCTATTTACAGCCCTTTTAAGCCCCTTTCTTTTTGGGGTAGGTGCACTATCTCAAATTTTATTTTACCTGCCCTCCTGAAGAAATGCGTATCTTTAATTTGTACTAAAATCGTTGGTTTTTGAGACCGCGGACATAATTCAGGGGCAGATAAATGGAAACTAATTTTAATAGCATTTATTATGTATCATTAATTAATTTATTTTCAATTATTTATGATATACTATATCGATTTAAATTTAAATAAAAAACAGTCGAAAATCCTTTCAAAAACCACCATTTCACCTAAACGTTAAACAAAATAACTACCCCGCGATAATTTATGAACTTACTAGTTGATTTACAGTATTTTCCATCGATCATATTATACGAAAACTTAAATAAATTTTCAAATATAGTATTTGAACAATATGAATACTATCAAAAAATGAGTTTTCGCAACCGTTGCCAGGTCGCAGGGGCCGAAGGAACGATCAATCTCAGCATTCCCCTGGAAAAAGGACGCGACCAGCGAAACATATTGAAGGATGTCAAAATTTCCGATCGGGAAGATTGGCAGGGGCAGCATTGGAAAACCATCGTCTCCTGTTATAACCGGTCCCCCTGGTTCGAATTCTACCGGGATGAACTTGAAGAACTCTACCGGAAGCACTTCACTTTTTTACTGGATTGGAATCTTGCCTGTTTTGAGTGGTCGACCGGGATGTTGAAAATACCCGTTTCCGTCTCCCTGACACAGGAGTACCACAAAAATTATGAAGAAGGAAATTGGGCAGATTGGCGGGGGAAGATCCTGCCAAAAAAGAGGGTGGATTTGGGGATAAAATACCGCCAGGTATTCGAAGAACGGATCGGCTTCCTGCCCAATCTCTCCATTCTCGATCTTTTGTTCTGTGAGGGGAAGAATGCCCGGGTGCTTCTGGGAGGCTGACTGACCAACCAGAAATGGGCCGGTGCCGGACAAATTGAACCTGCTGCGGATGGAACCTGCTGCATAGGATGACCGCCCGATGATCAGAGTGATCGATACGATGAATGGTATTACCACGGTCAGATGACCACGATCCTCCGGATCTTTCCGGCCCTTTCCAGCTTCCTCTCCAATTCCTGCTGTTTCTGCAGGAATTGTTCCTGTAATCGTAGCTGTTCCTGGAGAAGCTGCTTTTGAACTTTCAGCGCAGTCTGCTTATCTTTCGATCGTGCTACCTGCAGGACCTGTAACTGGACCTGCAGCTCTTTTTGCATTTTTTTTACGGCCATAACCAGGTCGTGAGCCGCCAGGCTCTGCAAATAGGCATATTTTTCTGTCAGCCTGGTGGTATCCTCTATTTGCTGAAAAGAGAAACTTGCACTAGGAACAAAAGGCTGGCGCAGGCGAATGGCCATCCTGGCCGGAGCAGCGGTGATCGTGATATTCTCCGAAGGACCCATGGAATATTCCCGGTCATCCGGTTGGACAATGGCAGCAAATTCTCCGTTCCCGGACCCCTTTTCCGGGGCTTCATTTTCTGCCGCGATCACATCATTATCCTCCGCTCCCGACGCTTCACGTTTATCATCAGACAGAACAGCCCGGAACTTTTTATGCAGGATAGAAGAAGAGGGTATCACCACTTTTGGCGCCTTCATTTCAATATGGATAGCTACCATCCCCGGCATCATGGCTACCATCCCCGGCGTCATGGGTTGCGGGCGGAAAACCCTCCCGGCCCTGCCTGAAACAGGGGCCGCCGGAAATAAATCGCCTTCCGGAGACAAAACAACCGTCGAAGGCAAGTGGGAACTTTGAGAAAAAGCCGGGATACCGGCAGGCATGGCTATAGCGATGTTTGCCCCGGGAGTCTGCCGGCCGGATAATAACAGAACAACGCCGGCCAGGGTGAGCAGGAGGAAGATCAATGCTTTTGCACCCGGGCGGTCCTTCACTTCCCCGACCCGGAGGATCCTTCTTACCCTTTGCAATAGCAGCTGCTCGCTCCCACCCGCAGCAGCCAGCGCCAGCTGCTGCCGTTCCGGATTATTGCCGGCTAAAGATAATAAGGCAGATATATAAACATGCGGAGAGTAACGAAATTGCTGTATAACTACATCGTCACAGCAGTGCTCTCGCTCCTTCTTTATATCCCGGACCATCCAACGGACGAAAGGATTGAAAAAGAACAGTTTCTCTATCATTGTCACTACCAGGTGCACCAGATAATCATACCGTTTGATATGCGCCAGCTCGTGTAAGAGGACCGCTTCCACCTGTTGTAGCGACAGGTTATTGATCATCGCAACAGGAATAAGAATGACAGGTTTTATAAATCCCAGGGTGACGGGACCTTCCACCCTGGACGATAGCCATACCTGCACTTTTTTCCGTATACCCATCCGGCGGCTCGTCTCCTCCACAAATATCCGGAGACCGGGTTGAATTTTGGACAGACCCTGTCCTTTTAGCTGCCTCGAATGAAAATACTGGTTGGAGTACCGGATAAAAAGAAAGGCCAGCACCAGCAGGTATCCGAAAGAGCAATACGGCAGGGCTTCATCAATAAGCTGCCTGCCGGTCAACAGGAAGGAGTATCCTCCTGTCCGGGAAACAACATCCCACCAGGGACGGGCGCCGGGTAGGGCGCCGGAGAAAAAATAATCAATGGAAAAAGTGGCCGTGGCCCATATCACCCCGGTTGTTAAGAACAATAAAGCCAGACCATGACGGACATGCGCAGATGCCTTGGCGAACACAGCCATACCCCCCCTGTATAACAGCCATAACAAAGCCATTTGCCATAGACTATTTAACAACTCCCCCCCCAGCGCCTTCAGTAAAGCAGATTGGGTCAGCAGGTGCATGGTTATTGATTTTTCAGATTATTTAATAATTGCTGGATCGCTTCCAGCTCCGCGGGAGAGGCCTTGTGGTTGCCCAGCGCATGAATGACCAGCTCCGTGGAAGACCCGCCGAACAACGTATTGATCATTTTACCTAATAAATGCTTCTGCGTCTTTTCCTTGCTGACGGCTGCCTGGTAGATATGCGTTTTAAAAGAGTCATCCCGCTTTACCAATCCTTTTTCATTCATGATCTGCATCAGCTTGAGCGTGGTCGTATAACCTACATCCTTGGTTTGAGCCAGCTCTTCATGTACTTCCCTTACACTGGCCGAGGTCCTTTCCCAGAGTACCCCGAGGATCTCCAGTTCACTTTCCGTGGGTTTGATATACCGGGTCGTCGACATAGAAAAAAAATTTGAAAACAAATTACGATATATTTCGTAAATGAATGTTAAAGAAAATTAAAATCAGGAAGGTGCGAAAATTTTCCTGCCTGCCGGAGAAGAAAAGGCCTCTTTCTAAACCTGGGTGGGTTCGGATTGAGTCGGGGGTAGCGGGCACCTCAGCTGCGCCGTCGTCTTGCTGGACCCGTCATGACTCCAGCCTGGCGGCCGGACAAAATAAAGGAATCCATTTTTCAGGGAGCCGGACCTCCGGACTTTACGGAAAAGCTCCCCCCAGGTCTTGAACGCTACGATAAAAGGATTGAAAGAGCCGATATTACGGGTAAGGCCATATTGGGGCCTTTCCTCTTCCTGCTGGAAAGTCCCGAACAACCGGTCCCATATAATAAGAACACCGGCATGGTTCTTATCCAGGTATTTCAGATCGGTGCCATGGTGCACCCGGTGATGAGAAGGCGTATTGAAAATAAATTCTACCGGCCGGGGAAGCCGCTGAATAGTCTCCGTATGGATCCAGAATTGATAAATTAAGCTGATCGACTGCATCCCCAGGACAATGATGGGATGAAAGCCGATCAGCGGCATCCAGCACCAGAAAAGCCAGGCGCCGGTGAGATTGCCCGTCCAGGTCTGCCGCAGGGCGGCCGCCAGATTGTATTTTTGGGAGGAATGATGTACCACATGAGAAGCCCAGAACCAATTGATGTGATGACTGCTTCTATGAAACCAATAATAAGAGAGGTCATCCGCAAAAAAAGCCAGCACCCAATGCCACCAACTGGAACCATCCAGCGTGAAGAGCCGCACCTGGTAAAGCAGCGTGAACAATCCAAAGATCAGGGCCTTGGTGATCAGGCTGGTTGCCACATTGCCGATTCCCAGGGCCATACTGCTGAAAGTATCTTTTACCTCATACAGCTGCCTATGCTCCCTGTACGAAAACCACGCCTCTACGCAAAGCAGGATGACAAACCCGGGAATAGCATAATATAGGAGCGGAGGAGGCATAACAACCGAGCATTTCCTACAAGATACTCAATCCTGCCCGATCATTCTGGGACAGCATCCCAAAGACAGGAGAAAATTGATCCGGAACAATAACCAACTGACCACCGCCGGCCGGACAACCACCCTTTTCCCCAAGGCTTCGTTTCCCCAAGGCCCGTCTTCCCAACGACCCGTATAAAAACGAAAAAGCCCCGGTGTAGAAACATCGGGACTTTTGGTATTTGGATCTGATTAGTGTTACGTTGAGACAGCAAATATAAAAATCGAAATGATATTTTCCAGATTTTTTTTTGTTAAAGCCTTGTTAGTTTCCCGCCAGCACCACCTTTTTTCCGGTTGGTAAGGCCGTTGCCGCGGCCAGAGCCACTGTCTTACTGTCTTTTACGGCCGGATTGATGACCACGCTCTTTTCTGATTTTCTACGTAATAAGCCCGCCGCATCTTTGGTATGATGGATCGTGGCCAGGGTAGGAGCGATCACCAGGGAAACAATGGACATCAGCTTGATCAGAATGTTCATGGAAGGTCCCGAAGTATCTTTGAAAGGATCGCCGACCGTATCACCGGTGACAGAAGCCTTATGCGGCTCGGACTTTTTATAATACATTTCTCCGTTTATTTCAACCCCCTTCTCAAAGGATTTTTTGGCATTGTCCCAGGCGCCGCCGGCATTATTCTGGAACATCCCCATCAATACTCCGCAAACGGTAGCCCCCGCCAGGAAGCCGCCCAGGGCTTCCGGACCCAGGATGAACCCGATGATCAGGGGAGAGACAATGGCGATCGCTCCCGGCAACATCATCTTCTTAATGGACGCCTCTGTAGAAATAGCCACACATTTATCATACTCCGGCTGACCGGTGCCTTCCATAATACCGGGAATGGTGCGGAACTGACGGCGAACTTCCTCCACCATCGCCATCGCCGCCTCACCTACGGCACGGATAGCCAGGGAAGAGAAGATGAAGGGGATCATGCCACCCACGAAGAGGCTGGCCAGCACCTTCGCTTTATATATATCGATCCCCTGGATGCCCGCCACCCCTACGAAGGCTGCGAACAGGGCCAGCGCAGTCAGCGCTGCCGAGGCAATGGCAAATCCTTTACCACTGGCGGCCGTCGTATTTCCTACTGCATCGAGCACATCCGTTTTTTCACGGACTTCCTTGGGCAAGTCGCTCATTTCCGCAATACCACCCGCATTGTCGGCGATAGGGCCGAAAGCGTCAATGGCCAATTGCATAGCCGTAGTAGCCATCATACCGGCAGCGGCAATGGCTACCCCGTAAAGACCGGCGCACTCAAAGGAGCCCCAGATGCCGCCGGCAAGCACCAGGATCGGCAAACAGGTAGACTCCATACCCATGGCAAGACCACCGATCACATTGGTCGCATGACCGGTAGCGGATTGCCGTATAATGCTCAGCACAGGGCGTTTGCCCATGGCCGTATAATACTCCGTGATAATGCTCATCAGGGCGCCCACTACCAGGCCTACGCCGATAGCACCGAGCACCCCCCACTTGGTGAACTCAAGACCGCGAAGGGTCATGGTCTCGGGCAATATATAATATACCAGGCCGATACAGGCCAGGGCGGTCAGGATGATCGAGCCCCAATTCCCCATATTCAATGCCTTCTGAACACTGTGCGTATTGATGCCGGCGGTATCGCTTACCCGGACGAATAAAGTGCCCACGATGGAAAGCAGGATGCCTGCTCCCGCAATGATCATCGGCAGCAAAATCGGCGCAAACCCGCCGAACTGATCCGTCGAATCGGAAATGGTCTCCTGTCCGAGCACCATGGTGGCCAGCACCGTAGCAACATAACTGCCGAACAGATCGGCGCCCATTCCGGCTACATCCCCCACATTGTCGCCTACATTGTCGGCAATCGTGGCGGGATTGCGGGGATCATCTTCCGGGATACCGGCTTCTACTTTTCCCACCAGGTCGGCGCCCACATCTGCCGCCTTTGTATAAATACCACCTCCGACCCGGGCAAACAGGGCGATCGATTCGGCTCCCAGCGAAAAGCCGGTCAGCACTTCAATCGTTCTGCTCATCTCTTCGGAATCCACAGCGGCTCCCGGAGCGAAAACAGCTTTAAGAATAATATATAAGCTGCCCAGGCCGAGTACCGCAAGGCCGGCTACGCCAAGTCCCATCACCGATCCGCCGGTGAAAGCTACCTTCAATGCATTGTGAAGGCTGGTACGGGCAGCCTGCGCGGTACGCACATTCGCCCTGGTAGCGCTGCGCATACCGATATAACCTGCAGTAGCGCTGAGCACGGCGCCAAAAATAAAGGCGACGGCGATCGACCAGTGTGAACGGGGATTGCTATGACCCATAAAGGCCAGTAAGATCGCAGCGAGGACCACGAAATAAGAAAGGATCTTCCATTCCGCTTTCAGGAAAGCCATTGCACCTTCTGCAATATGCTTGCTGATCTCCTGCATACGGGCATTGCCGGCGTCCTGTTTGGACACCCACGCAAACTTGATAAATGTGTAGAGAAGGCCAATGGCCCCCATGACGGGAACTAAGTAAATCAATTTGTCCATAAGTAATAGTCGTTAAACAGGATTATCATCCGCAATAGAGAGGTCTCTTCTCCATATTTCCGGAAGATTCAAAGGAGGGCAAATATAAGGGGGAAAAAGTAAAAAAATTACTATATGGATCCAATTGTTCCCGGAAAAGAAGGTTTCCGGAATGTGACTTCTTTCCGGGTAACGTCTGATGCCGGGCTTTCAGCCACAACGCGGGTGGCGTTTTCCGAATGAGATAAAAAGAAAAATCCTTTCGCTTCAGTCGAAAGGATCTTTCAGAAACCTTGGAATTTTGAATGCGAAAACACTTTCACCGGTAAGCTACTAATGGCCTTTGTACCTTAAAAATGTTCACAGATTGTTTCGTGGGCGGGCCGGGTTCAGAGGTTGGTAATTCAGGTCTGCCTTAAAAGGAACGAAATATGTGCCAATCATATAATATATTGATAAATAGTATTTTAAATCATATTGTTTCCCTTAATTTATTCCGAATTTTGGAATACCTGTCCCAAAATGGGCTTTCCTGATCAATATATTTGGATTTATTAAATAAATGTGGGAAAGCAACGTCACGGAAGTTCACATCGTCATGTTGTAGTAACTTTACCTTCTTCATGGTTGTGAAAAAGCTGCTTTTTCTGGGGGCGATCCTGTTTTCTGTTCTGTTGGTCCGGGCACAATCCGGCTGTACCACCCTGGGCCAGACCCCCGCCACGGCTTTTCCCGTGTGCGGTACTTCCGTATTCAAGCAGGCAAGTGTGCCCATCTGTAATAACGGCAATCTGCCGGTCCCGAACAGATGCAGCGATGGCGCTTTATATTCTGACAAGAATCCCTTCTGGTATAAATTCACCTGCTTTTCGGCAGGAACGCTCGGTTTCCTCATCACTCCCGATAATCCCTCCGACGACTATGACTGGCAGCTCTTCGACATCACCGGCCACAATCCCGGAGATGTCTATACGAACGCATCCCTGTTTGTTAGCGGCAACTGGTCCTCGAATCCGGATGCTACAGGCGCCACATCTAAAGGGACGGGTTCGATCAATTGTTCCGGGCCGACCTTTACCAATCAAAATGCCATGCCAAACCTGGTAGTTGGTCACACTTACCTGTTGATGGTAAGTCATTTCACAGATACACAAAAAGGATATTCCCTGTCCTTCTCCGGAGGAACGGCCAGTATCACCGATTCGCTTCCCCCAGCCCTTAAAAGCGTGCTGCCTGTTTGTGACGGCAGCCGCATCCGGGTAATCCTGAACAAGAGAATGAAATGCAATTCCCTGAGAGCGAACGGCAGTGACTTCTCCATTACCCCTTCGCTCCCCAATATAACTATAACAGGGGCGACCGGCAACAGCTGCAGCAGCGGATTCGATATGGATACGATCATGCTGACCCTCAATGGCGGTTTAATCCCGGGCAATTATACCCTGTTGGTCCATAGCGGTGACGATGGCACGAGCTTGTCAGACAATTGCGACAACCATATACCGGACAATTCTTTCCTGACCTTCGCGCTGGCTGCCCCGCAGCCTACTCCTTTTGACAGCCTTACTCCCCCTGCCTGCGCGCCATCTTCCTTACAGCTGGTATTTCAGAAGAATATTCTTTGCAGCTCCATCTCCCCGGACGGGAGCGATTTCAAGGTTACCGGTCCTTCACCGGTCATCGTTACCGGCGCCTCCGGCCAGTGCGACGCCAACGGCGAAAGTAATACGATCCGGGTACAATTAGCCGGCCCGATCGTAACAGGAGGGAATTACCAGATCACCCTGGCTCCGGGCGTCGACGGCAACACCATTATAGATGAATGCGGACTGTCTACCGTCGGAGGTGTCTCCCTGCCTTTTACCCTTAAAGACACCGTATCGGCCGCCTTCAATGACCAGATCCTGTACGGATGCAAAAATGATACGATCCTGTTCTCCTACCCATCGAAAAATGGGGTCGATCAATGGCGATGGGGATTTGCCGGGGGAGACAGCAGTCTACTGGAGGACCCGCCTATGCATATCTATTCCATCGTTAACGATACGGTCCCCGATGATCCGGTCGTGACCACCCGCCTGATCGTTTCCAATGGCTTCTGCAGCGATACGGCAACAGTCGCCATTACATTACAGCACGCTGTCAATGCCGCTTTCGAAGCACCGAACATACTTTGTCCGAAAGATGCTGCCGTCTTTAAAAATAACAGCATCGGCCCGATCAGCTCTTTCAACTGGGACTTCGGGGACGGCACCCGCAGCTTTGACTCCCTGCCTCCCGACCATTTGTTCCCGGAGACAGGAATTGAAACAAAATATGGTGTCAGGCTCATCGCCGGAGATAACAAAGGATGCCTTGACACAGCTATTCAGCAGATTGATGTACTAAGATCCTGTTATATCGCCGTTCCCTCAGCCTTCACTCCAAATGGGGACGGACTGAATGATTACCTGTATCCGCTAAATGCCTTTAAGGCGGACAACCTGGAGTTCCGGGTATTCAACCGCTATGGACAGCTGGTATTTCAATCAAGGGACTATACAAAGAAATGGGATGGGACCGTCAATGGCCATCCCGAGCCTTCGGGAACATTTGTCTGGATGCTCCAATACACGGACCGGGATTCAGGAAAGAGATTCTTTCTGAAAGGGACTTCGCTGCTGATCCGCTGATCTTTTCCGGTTAAACCTCTCTCGCTTATCCGCTGACTCAGCTCCCATGCTGCCATAGCGCAATCCTCAACCTGCCATAAACAGCCATAACGCAAAAGTCCTTCTGCCGGAGCAGAAGGACTTTTGTACAAGTAAACACTGAACTGTAAGCCTGAAAAAACTAAGTACCTTTTTAACTATTGATGGCCGTCAAGTTGTTTTTAGGTAAATATCTTATGTCGTTTAAATTTTTCCTTTCAAAGTTACGCTTACCAGGTATCGAACGAAATGCCAGTTTCTAAAGCGTTGATAAAGAACCAAATGTATAACGAATTTTTCATCTTTCCTTCCGGTTTTGGGAAAGAAATTCCGGGACAAGGAAAAGAAGAAGAAAGTTAACACAATTTCATACTCGAATTGTCGTTTTTTAATGATCCAATATCTGGTAAAATCTAATACTAATCCCTATGATTCCCAATATCCGGAATAATCAGGACCACCTGGCGGAAGAATTCCGCCAATCAGAGAACTATCTGTTACAGGAAAGCAGGATCGCACTGCTGAAAATACAAAGCTTCCAATTCGCCATGAAAACCCCCGAAGTGGGTGTTCACTACCAAAAGGAGGCTGAAACCATGGTCAGACAATCCCTCCTCAATCTTGTTCCCAATAATTTTGTACTGAGTGAAGAAGGGTTTTATACCCGACCTCTCGGAAATTAAAAGCTAAGAAGGCTTAACATCAAAACTTACACACTCTTTCAACTCTTTTTCCGTGTAAGCCATTTTATATTGTTTCAACACATCATCCGGAACGCCGTTCCATTGATTGGGCACATTCCCCATATAACCTATATCCTTCCGGCCTATCTCCGAGGTATAAAAACCGGTCGATACCAGGTTGCGTACAAGATTAAAGAAAGTCACTCCCTGGGCCATTTCAGGCCTGGCTTTTTTGGGCCAGGCAATTTCATCTACCATCTCCATTTGCTGCTGTGTGCTGCAGGCAGGAAACGATTTTTCATAACGCTTGAGGCACTGGATATCCAGCCAGCGTAACCCTCCCAGCATAGGGATCTGATGTTTGGGCATATCCTTTACAATGTACTCGATAAATTCGGGCACCCCGGCGTCAGAAGCGCTTCCGCTGATCTCGTCTTTAGGAATGATGATATCCCCCAGTATAGTGATCGAAGCCATTTCTTCGGGGGTAAAAAAAGTTCCTTTTGCCTTCACGTCTTTTTCATGCTCCGCCTCCTCTTTCATGCGGTTGATCGTACTGGCAGGACCTGCCGTCTCTGCCGGTTTCACCTCAGCCGGCTTTTTATCGTCTGTCTTACAGGCTTCCACCAGCACCCCTGCGGATACCGAGCCTACGAGCAACGCTTTGATCGATTTTCTTCTGTCCATAGTGAATGCGTTTTAAAAGTATCTTCTTTATCCCGCCGTTTTACAACCCCTTTAGGGGGATGGGGGCGGGGGTGGGAGGTTAGATATTGTGTTTTTGCATTTGATCGACGATATACTCGCTGGTACGCATGGATAAGGCCAGGATCGTCCAGGTGATATTCTTATCCGCCTGTGAGGTAAAGGGACCTCCATCCACACAGAACAGGTTCTTGCAATCAAAGGCCTGGCTCCATTTATTCAACGGAGAAGTCTTTGCATCACTGCCCATTCGCACGGTTCCTGCCTCATGAATGATATTGCCGGGAGCATGCAATCCATAATTATTATGCGGACCATTGTCGTTCCCGTGGATCACGATGGCGCCCATCGAATGAAGGATCTCCTTAAAGGTCTCCTGCATGTGTTTGGCCTGGTTGATCTCATATTCCGAATGGCTGGTATTGAATTGTAATACGGGAATGCCATATTTATCCACGACTCCATTCGGATCTATGAGGCAACTGTTCTCTCTGCGGGCAACGGCTTCTCCGCGGCCGGCCATGCCGACATGGGCGCCGAATAAGGAACGATAATCCTTTTTCAGCGAAGCGCCATAACCTCCCGCCTCCTGTTTCCTGCCCATGACATTGAAATCCCCGTTCAGGTTCTCGATCCCCCAGCTAAAACCATAGATCGGCATGCCAAAACCACCGCCATATTCGATGTGATACCCGCGGGGGAAATTCAGTTTCTTATTATCCAGCCACCAGGGCGTATAAACATGCATGCCGCCTACGCCGTCTTCATTGTATCGTTTGCGGTCCAGTAATTCCGGAATGATGCCGGACATATCCGAACCCGTGGAGTCATGAAGATAACGTCCGACCGCATCACTGCTATTGGCCAGCCCGTTGGGATGGCGGACTGATTTTGAATTGAGCAGCAGCCGGGCGCTCTCGCAGGCGCTGGCCCCCAGGACGACTGTCCGTCCATAGACCTGGTATTCCTGCATATCCTCTTTATTCACGTAGGATACGCCGGTAGCCAGACCTTCCTTATCCGTCAGCACTTCCCGCGCCATGGCATTGGTCACCAGGTCGATATTGCCCGTCTTCAGGGCAGGGATCACCAGGCAGGAAGACGCAGAGAAATCTCCGTATACCTTACAGCTGCGGCCACACTGGGCGCAAAAGAAACACTGTCCTCTTTCACTGTTGATCTGTTTGGTGAGAATGGACAGCCGGGAAGGAATGACGGGAACTCCGACGCTGGCGCCCGCTTTCTTGATGAACAGCTCATGCAAACGGGGCTTGGGAGGCGGCAGGAAGAACCCGTCCGGATCATTCTCCAACCCTTCATTCGTTCCGAATACTCCCAGCAGCTTGTCTATTTTATCATAATAAGGTTTGACGTCTTCATAACCGATCGGCCAGTCGTCGCCCAATCCATCGATGCTCCTGCGTTTGAAATCCCTGGGACCAAAACGCAGCGATATACGTCCCCAGTGATTGGTCCTGCCGCCCAGCATACGCGCTCTCCACCATTCCCAGCTGGTCGTCCCGGGTGCTCCGGACTGCGTATAAGGCTCGCCCTCCACTTCCCATCCCCAATAACAACCGTCAAAATCGCCAAAGGGCCTGAATTTGGTAGAGGCGCCGCGTCTTGGCGACTCCCAGGCATTTTTCAGCTGGTTGGAATCCGTCTTGGGGTCGAACATCGGACCCGCTTCGATCAGGCATACCTTAAGACCGGCATGCGCCAGTACATAGGCCGCCATTCCTCCGCCCGCACCCGATCCTACAATAACAGCATCATATTTTTTTGATTGTTTCTTAACCTGGAGATCTCCCATATCTATAATCTGTAATTTGAAGCTAAACGTTGAAAAAAAGTAAATTTAAAGTTTTAGCAAAGTAGCAGCACAAATATTTTTTATTTTCTTTCGGCGGCCGTCGTATCGCGGATCGCTTTGAATTCAGACCCCGTTTTCCATCCGGGCCACTCTGCCCCGAAGGCCAGTCTTCTGCCGATCAGGTAGACCAGCCCGATATCTTCCAGACCGCCGCTCAGATCCCATTTTTGGGCATCGTATTCATCCCCGGGCTGGTGATAATAGCTGGCAGTGTATTCATCCTGTTTTTGTTTACCATATTCCTTCCCCTTTTCTACATTATCCACTCCTCCATCTGCCGTAAGGGCCGGAACGCCGACGCGCGCGAAATTAAAATGGTCGGAACGGAAATAATGTCCTGCTTCCGGATGGGTCTCCGGCGCCACGTAACGGCCCGCTTTTTTCACTTCCTCCGCCAGGTAATCTTCCAGCTCCGATTGACCGGCGCCGCTATAAGTGATATCCTTCGTCCTGCCGGCAGTATTGACGACATCTATATTGAGATTGGCTGCCGTTCTGGCAAGCGGATAAATGGGATGCTGGCCGTAATATGCCGATCCTAACAACCCTTGCTCTTCTGCGGTGACGGAAAGAAAGATAACCGTACGTTCCGGTTTTTCAGGATTGCTCTTATATGCCCGGGCAATTTCCAGCAGGGCCGCCGTGCCGCTGGCATTATCTGCGGCTCCATTGTAAATGGAATCTCCTTTTGCATCCGGTTTGCCAATGCCGAGATGATCCCAATGGGCGGAATAGATAACATATTCATCCGGTCTTTTGGTGCCGGTGATCTTTGCAATGACATTGTGCGATTGATTATAGACTTCCTTTACCCGCAAGGCTCCCGACAGCTTGAGGTCCAGGGGAACGGGCTTGAAGCCCGCATGATGAGCTGCCGTAAGAAGGCTGCTGTCCCTGCCGGCGGCTGCCAGTAACTTTTTGCCGGTCTCCTCCGTGATCCAGCCCTGGAGCGTCAATTGATACTGGGAGCTCTTGCGCGTATCCAGATGCAGCTTCACCCCGCCATTGGAGCTTTGCACGACACTGAAAGGGTAGGAGGCTGCAGCCGTGTTGTGAATGACCAGGCAGGCTTTTGCCCCCTGACGGGCAGCTTCTTCATATTTATAGGTCCAGCGTCCATAATAGGTCATCGTATGGCCTTTGAATAAAGTCGAATCATAGAATCCCGGATCGTTTACCAGCACCAGCACTACTTTCCCTTTTACATTCAGTCCCGCATAGTCATTCCAGTTATACTCGGGGGCTACGACGCCGAAGCCGGCGAATACGACATCCTCCTTGTTCAGCGTAGCGATGGAATCCGGCCTTTCCGTCCAGATAACAAAGTCTTTCATGGGCTGTAGTTCAATATTTCCCCTGGGGGACTGCACTTTCAGGGAAGGGACGCCTGCCGGGCTGATCTCCACCATGGGCACATCCTGGGTGTAGCTCGTACCATTGCCGGGCTCAAGGCCAAGGCTGGCATATGATTTCGTAAGATAATCTACCGTCCGCGTCTCACCCGTCGTAAAGGGACGGCGGCCCTCGAAAGAATCGGAGGAGAGCACCTGGATATGTGCGGCCAGGCTGTCTTTATTAAAAGAAGCCAGCAGCGCGTTCGTTTCAGGGGAAGTTTCAGCCTGTTTGCCCTGGTTATTATTGCAGGCCATCATCCCACAAGCTATTCCGGAAAAAAACAGTACGCGGAAGAAAGGATTTGTCATTTGCAGTATTTTATATAAGAGAAGGGACAAAAATAGGAGGTTTGGAACGGGCGCAATAAAAAATGCCGGCATTTTTTATTGCGTGTCTAATGATGCCCCTTCAGGGGATCCGCCTGTGGCGGATCTTAGCAGCCAATTCACAGCCGCCGACCGGACGCAATCCTCCGCATCCAGAGCATCCGGAACAAGCGGGATCAGCTTATCAGGCTGAATGCTTCCCTGACAGACCCTGCCGGTATGGTCGGCTTCCTGGCAGACAGTGAGCACCAGCATGGAATGATCCGACAGGGAATAAGTGGCATTGGCCGTAGTATACCCCGCAGTGGGCTCACCAAACAGCCATGCCTGCTCCTTCCCTTTAAAGGCGAGCGCTACAATTTCTCCTGCGCTGACCGTTTTGCGCCCGGTCAGTACGATTACGGATTTCCGGATGCATTGCGTACGGTATCCGGCTCCGCTCACCCTGCAAAGAACATGTTTGCCCTGGAAGGCAGCGCCATTGCGATACGAGATGGGTATCTTTTCTTCGGAGGCAACGAAATATCCGCAAACCCCCTCCCCAAGCAATGGACCAATACCAGCCAGCATAGGCCAGCAATTGCCGCCGGAATTTTTCCGCAGATCGATGATCCACCGGGAGATCTTCCGGGTATCCAATCGGGCGATCAGCGCCTGCAGACTATCCGCAATATACGTACAGATAAGAGAATCGGTAGTGCTCACCCAGGGAAGGGTGAGATAGGCAATGCTGTCATTGATCCATTCCCCTTTTATCTCCCCTACCAGGTCGGAGAGAAGGGGCGCTTTTGACAGACTGGCCGTGTCATAATTATACCGGGCGGCTTTTGCCGGAGGCATAACAAAACTATGCTGTTCATTGAGCTGCCTGAAACACCACCCGATCGTATTATAGGCCTCCTCGCAGCTACCGGATTCCATAAGCCGCATTTTTGCCCGGGCCGTCAGATCATCCCATTGAATAAAATCCCTGCGATAATAGTTTTTCCTCATGAAGGTCAATGCTTCATCCAACAGACTGTCGGCCTTTTGCAGACAGGCTAATCCGACGGTATCCTGTTTTAGGGAAAAAACCTTATTCCGCTGCAGGACTGGAGAACAGGCAGCCCTACTCTTTCCGGGAGGAGCAGCCAGCGTATGGCAATATATAATAGAGAAAAAAGAAGAGAACAGCAGGTTGAGAAAAATAAAGGATTGGCGCATAGGCAATACAATTATTTATAATGTGTTCGTTCAGCGTACAAAATATCTTATTCTATACAAAGTATCAGATGTACAAGGCGTCTGGTGATGATAACAAATGACGTATCAGATAATGATAACATGCAATGCTACCAACAACAAAAGATACAATAAAGATGAAAAAAAGCCCGAAATCCATAAGCCAAAAAATTCACAATAGTATAAGACCGGAAGACTCCGAAATAAAACTGGCATCAACGTCACCGGTCGGCCTCCCCGGCTATGGCCGGAATGGAAACAATGGACCCGCTTATTCCGGCTCTTCTTCTTCGTCTATCTGGTCCTCATACTCTTCTTCTTCAGCCTCCTCCTCCGCCATGATCTCTTCTTCCTCCGCGTCCACTTCCTCCGCAGAGGCGGCAAAATCCGCAAACCAGCCTCCTTTTTCCAGGAGCGCTGCCGGACTGCCTTCTTCCAGCACCATCCCTTCAGAAAGAACGATCACATGATCCGCATCCCTGACCATGGAGAATCGATGGGCAATAATGATGACGGTATTGTTCTTCCGGATTGCTGCAACTGTTTTTTTAACCTCTGCCTCCGTAGCAAAATCCAGGTTGGCTGTGGCCTCGTCCAGTATCAATATGCGGGGTTGGGCTACGAGTACCCGGGCGATCTGGATGCGCTGCCTTTCCCCGACGGATAACCCGATGCCGCTTTCTCCCACCAGCGTCTGCAACCCTTCCGGCAACCGTTGCAAGGTAGCCTGCATACCGGCTGACAGGGCCGCTTTTTGCACTTCCTCATCGGTGGCATCGGGCCGTTTGTACCGTATATTGTCCGCCAGGGTGCCCCGGAATACGGCGCCATCTGTCGATACCATCCCGATCTGTCCACGCACCGAGGATGCATCCAGTGTTCCGATATCCTGTCCGTCAATGAGGATCCTTCCACTGGTTGGCTCGTATAATTTCATCAGCAGGTCCACCGTTGTCGTTTTCCCCGCTCCGGAAGTCCCTATCAGGGCCGAGACCTGACCGGGGGCCAGGGTAAAACTCACCCCCTTCAGCACTTCTCTCTCAGGTGTATAGCCGAAAAATACCTTGTCAAAGTCTATCTTTCCTTCCCGGATAACGAGCTTTTTACCTGTTGAAACTTCCACACCGCTATCCAGCAGCCGGAAAGCCCTTGCAATAGAGGCTACATTCTGCTGCAGCTCCACCCATAAGCTGGCCAGCGTATCAATAGGACCATACAGGCGGTCCAGGTAGGCTACGAACATGACCACATCCCCGGGCGTCAATTTATTTTGCAGGGTGAGGTAACCCCCATATCCAAATACGAGCGCCGTCGATAGGTGAGAGAGCATCGTCTCCCAGAAAACATATTTATTCGAAAGCCTGGCCCTTTTTATATAATCCTGGTAGGCTTCCCCCGCGACGGCTTGCAGACGCCGAACTTCGCGATCTTCCGCCCCGGATAATTTTACGGTTTTGATGCCCGTCAGGCCGTCCTGTATCCTGGCGGAGACCTCTTCCCACCTGGAATAATAATCAGCCAGCCCCGATTCCAGCTTACTGGCCGAACGCCAGGCGATCCACAAATAGAAAGGGATCGTGATCAATGCTACGGAAGTGAGCGCCACATTCTGCCAGAACATAATAGCAAGGATCCCCAGGAGACTGATGATCTCGGGCAGGATCTGCTGCGAGAAGCCATTGACGATACCCGTTACTTCCTCGGACTGGTCGATCTGTTTGGCAATAGCTGTGCTGGAGCGTTTGCCGAAAAATCCCAGCGGCAGGTTGAGTACATGGGCAAAAGTGCCCTGAATAAAACTCTGCTCGATCAGGCAGGAAAGACGGGTATTGGTATTCTCTCCCACCCGCCAGAGCAGCGTACCGATCAGGTTGATCAGGAACAGCGCTGCAACGGCCCATAAGAGGGTATTGAGGGCCTGCTCCGGAGAACGGGCCGCCACATGCCCCTGTTTATGCGGTTCACGCGGTTTGACTGCATGCTTTTTTTTCGGCGTTTTTTTAGCCGCAGGATGTTTGGCGCCGGCAGCCCCTTTTTTAGGAGCGGTCACCCTTCCGGCTGGTCCCGGAACGGCTGAACTGCTTGCTGCCGAATCAGCAACCGTACGGTCCGAATCGCCCGGCGAAGTCTCTTCCTCGATCATCGAGCGAATGCTCTCTTCTTCATCAGGATCGAGCCCCAGATCTTTTTGAGCGTTCTCCCTCGCTTGTTTTACGAATAACCCCGCTACATCGTTAATGGCTTCCCGATAGATCAGCGGCTCCACCAGGCTGGCGCCCGTGCTCAAAAGTCCCAGGGTCACCACCCATAAAAACTTCTTCCGGTGCGGAAGGATCAGCCGGAAAATGTTCTTCCACACATCTTTTTTCATCTTTTTTTCGATAGCCATAACAGTCCCTGGTCGTTTTTCAATAGTTCATAGTGAAATTAGCAATTGATCCTGAAACGAGCCGAAAAGGCCGGTTGTCGGGATAAAAATATATTTGGCGCAGGGACCAAATAAAATTAAATTCGTCGGGTACAACCGGCCGATAAATGGTTGATGATCTTTAACCACAAGCTGTCAGCTCAATCAAATTATATTACTCGTATGGCTTACTCCCGCAGAACCTTCCTGAAAAACAGCGCCCTGGCTGTCGCTGGCTCTACTATGCTTCCCGATACTATCCTGGCCGCAGCCCGGAAAAAGCGGATCGTCGGTATCCAGCTCTATACGGTACGCGATGAGATGAAAAAGGATCCCTCCGGTACGCTGAAACAGCTCGCCGGCATGGGGTATCAATACGTAGAGCATGCCAATTATATCGACCGGAAATTCTATGGGTACAGCGCAAAGGACTTCAAGAGCCTGCTGGATAGCCTGGGCCTTAAAATGCTCAGCGGCCATACCCGGATGGATCCGCAGCATTGGGATGAAACTAAAAAAGATTTTACGGACGCCTGGAAATGGACGGTGGACGACGCAGCTGTCGCAGGACAGCAATATGTCATCAGCCCCTGGCTGGATGCCAGCCTGCGAAAGACCTATGATGACCTGCTGCATTATATGGATGTCTTTAATAAGAGCGGGGAGCTGTGTAAGAGATCCGGGATGAAATTCGGCTATCACAACCATGACTTTGAATTCAGCACCGTCCTGAATAATATGAAAGTATTCGATATTATTTTGCAGAACACTGATCCCGAACTGGTAGCCCAACAGCTGGATATGGGCAATTTGTACAATGGCGGAGCTATTGCTATCGCCATTGTCATGCAATACCCCGGGAGATTCGAGCTGATGCACGTCAAAGATGAGATCAAGGCTACCTCCGGATCAGAAAAGTATGAAAGCACCATCCTCGGGGAAGGAATTGTCAATACCCGTCAGGTAACAGACCTCGGGAAAAAATCGGGGGGGACCAAACATTTCATCATCGAACAGGAATCCTACCAGGGCAAATCACCGCTCGACTGCTCCAGGGCAGACCTGGAGATCATGAAGAAATGGGGGTATTAACTCGGCGCCCGTCACCGTTTAACCACCGGCTTCCCTGGCTGGTATCCTTTCACCGTTTCATGAATAAACCGGAGCTTTTCGACCACAACGGACGAGATCACGAATGGATAAAAATCGGAGTGCCCCATGCTGCGGTTGAGACTATTGACGGCAAAAGTAAGCGGCAGCCACATGTCGATGATCCGCTGAAAGCTTTTTATCGCATAGGGATCCTTACTGATATTGGCATCCAGCTCTTCCACTTTTGCCGGGTGAATGCTGATCCCGAAAGAATAAGCCGTCTCCAGCGTATCCATCAGGTGCATATAATGCGCCCAGGTCTCCGCCCAGTCTTCCCAGGGATGAGCGCTGGAATAAGGGCTGATAAAGTTGTCCGTCCAGTTTTGCGGGGCGCCATTCTGATAATAGGTCTTCAGCGCCTCTCCGTAATCTTTCTGTTCATCGCCGAAAATTTTCCGGAAATTATCCAGCAAAGGGCCGCCGCTGATGAGCAGGTCCCAGTAATAATGCCCTATTTCGTGGCGAAAATGCCCCAGCAATGTCCGGTATTTTTCTCCCAGGTCCAGTTTGTTCCGGGCCCGTTCCGCTTCGTCGGCTTCTTCGATATTCAGGGTAATAACCCCATTCGCATGACCTGTCATGATCCTTGGCTGCCCGGATAGCTGCGCCATGAAATCAAAGGCGATCCCATCCCCATCTTTTGTTTCCTTCGGCACTACCGGCAGGCCCAGCCGGAATAAAGAATAGACCAGGCGGTGTTTGGCTGCTTCGATGCGCTGCCACCTGGCCAGTAGTTGGGGGTCTGACAGCGGCGGGATAACCCGGTTCAACTGGCAGGCCAGACAAAAAGGAGAGGGTTGATTGATGGGAATGAGCCAGTTACAGGAGGCAAAATGGGCATTTTGGCAAAATTTGTAGATCACCTTCCTGTTGGTAATATCGGAATAAGGGGTCACTGTCTCCTGCTGCTGATTCCCTCCTGGTGCAGCCACTTCTGGCGGAACTGCTTCTGTCATACCCCTTTCCGGCAAAACAGCTCCGGACATGTGCACATTCTCTTCCTTCTTCTGTGTCACCGCTGCCTTTCCTTTTGCAGGCAGGAGTATGTTCTCCTCCTTCTCCAGGGTGATCATGGATAGCTGCGCCGCATCGAACCCCACAGGATGATAGCAGGAAATACAGACACTGTTTTTAAAATAAAGAGGTTGCTGGCAATTCCCGCAGATATAAACTTTCATCCGTTAATTTTTTATACGGATCATTTAAGGCAATAACTGTGCAAAATAAATGGCGGGCCGGCGGTCCTGTTATTTCAACGCCGCCAATCCTTTCAAATAATCATACTGCAGATCTTCATGCATGGTGTCGATGACTCCCTGGATCTTTTTGAGCTGCTGGTTATACAGGTTGACAAGTACCGGGCTATTTTTAATGGGAATGCCTGAGTCTTTGATCTTAGCGCAGAAATAGGTTAGCAGCTCGACCTCTGCCTGCGGCGACCCGGTATACCGGATCTGTTTGGCGGTGATGCGGAGTATTTTGCGCAGGCTTTTTTTCGTGAGGTAGAGATTGGGTTTGGGCAGCTCTTTAAATCCGTCATCGATCTCTTTTTTCACATTGCCGATATATTCTGTCAAATCCTCCGATTCGAATAACAGGTAGGTAAGCAGCTCCTTATTGTCTTTTTTAAATTTAGCCAGACGAAGACATAATTCTTCGAGCCTCGATGGTGAAAGATTGTTTAGTTCCTTTTTAATCTCCTGAATGGTAGCTGCTTTCATGCCCGGCAAATAAAATAGTTTAGTAATGGCTAAAAATAAAGAAAATATTTCAGGCGGGGTGGTTGGGAGGTAGAACAATGCGTGCACTTTGGATGGATAGCCGATTGTAATCCAATGCCGTTTACTTAAGGAAAGATCTTTAAAAATTATTGGATATGCCCCTAATGGCGTGTAGATTTGTGTTTCATTCAAAAAGGGATAGGATTATAGGGTAAGTTCTCTTAACAATACAAATCAACTGATTGACGA
>JAATFV010000127.1 GCA_015655015.1 Chitinophagales bacterium
ATATTCCCCGGCATTTTTTTATGGATTCCGCTTTTGACAAAATTGCGTATGAGGACCGGGCTTTTCCCATAGGGGAAGGGCAGACGATCTCTCAGCCTTATACCGTCGCTTATCAAAGCCAGCTGCTGGATATACGGCCTTACGAGAAAGTGCTGGAGATCGGTACCGGCAGCGCCTACCAGGCCTCTGTCCTGGCGGAAATGGGGGCGCAGGTGTATACGATCGAACGGCAAAAGCAGCTCTTTGAAACGAATAAGTCCTTTCTCTTCCTGAAAAAATACCATAGCCTGAAATTTTTTTATGGGGATGGTTTTGAAGGGCTGCCAACCTATGGCCCCTTCGATAAGGTGATCGTCACCGCCGCCGCGCCTTTTATTCCTCCGAAACTGGTGGAACAGCTGAAGCCGGGAGGAAAAATGGTGATCCCTGTCGGGGAAGGTAAGGTGCAGCGCATGTTACGGCTGACCAAACAAGCGGATGGTACGGCCCTGGAAGAGATATTTGCTGATTTTTCCTTTGTTCCCATGCTCGGTGGAAAAGAAGGCTCGGGTAATACGAATGGAGCAGGTGTTAAGTAAGGCCTTAGCTACAGAAAATCCACGATCTGCCGCATAACTTCCGGATCCCGGTAAATTCTCCGATGGCCCAGCCCTTTGGTAATGACAAACTGAATATTTGGATGCTGGTCTTTCTTTACCAGGAGCGCATCCTCCAGGGGAGTGATCTTATCCTCTTCATCCTGCAGCCATAATATGTCCGAGTGGACCTGGTTCATCGCCCTGCGGATGGAATAATAGGAGAAGGGCCGGTCGAAAAGTTCATTGGAATACTCGTCGAATTCTTTTCGCACTTCCTTGCTGAGCTGTAGTAACCGGAAGAAAGAGTCCACGGCCCTGACCATTTCGCAGGGAGGGGCGATCAATACGAATTTAGTTTCCATGACAGGCGGCAGCGACTCCAGGAACAAGGTGATGGCCAGCCCTCCTAAAGAATGTCCCAGGAAAGAATCAATGGGGCCATATTCTTCGTAAATAGTCTGAATAGTCCTTACATACAAAGGCAGCGTGATCTTTTTACCTCCGGATTGTCCATGGGCCGGTGCGTCGAATGCCAGTACTTCATAGCCTTTTTTAAGGAAGGGCAGGATATACTGCTCAAAATTGCGGGAGGAGGATTCGAAGCCATGGGCGATCAGCACTTTTTTGAGACTGTCTGTCGAAGCCTGGTGAGGAAGCCATCGATGGCCGCGAACTGTATGACCGTCGAGCTTAAAAGAGAGCTTTTCTCCTTTTTCGGGGAAATGGGCCTGTTTCCCGGAGTTTTTTTTCTTTGGGGTACAGAATAGGTCAAACGCCTTTTGGGCTGCTGCCCTGGGAGATACCAGGGCCAGAATATTCACCTGGGCGCGTATATAGCTGATTGCTAATTTTTGCTTTAACTTCATCTGTACAAAAATAAGCTATGCAGGCTGTAATATAATTATGAACCCTGGGATAATAACCCGGGGATAAAAAACATTTTGTACGGATGAAAGTTGTAATAATAGGCTCAGGAAATGCCGCCACTGTTTTAGGTACAAAAATATTTCAGGCCGGACATGAGATCCTGCAGGTGATCAGCCGGCAGCAAGCGCATGCCGCCCGCCTGGCGTCGGCGCTGCATAGTACTTTTTCCTCTGATCTGTCAGCGATTAACCGGGAAGCGGAGCTCTACCTGGCGGCGCTGTCGGATAATGCGCTCTACGGGATGGGGGCTCAACTCTCCCTTCCCGGAAAGTTAGTGGTCCATACGGCCGGGACCGTTCCAAAGGAAGTATTACGGACGGTGAGCGCCCGCTGCGGGGTGCTCTATCCCTTGCAAAGCCTGCGCAAAGAGATCTTTCCTTTTCCGGAAGTCCCCCTGCTGATAGATGCCTGTGAACCGGGTGACCGGGTGCGATTAGCCGATTTTGCCAGGACGATCAGTGCGTTTGTCCGGGAGGCTGGTGATGAGGAACGGCTAAAATTGCACCTGGCTGCCGTAATGGTCAATAATTTCACCAATTATCTCTATACAATGGCCGCGGATTTCTGTGGCCGCGAAAAGGTTGATTTTTTGCTGCTGCTTCCCCTCATAAAAGAGACGGCAGACAGGCTCTCTCATTTTCCTCCCCGGGATGTACAAACAGGTCCCGCTGTCCGTGGGGATGACAGCACTATTCAAAAGCATTTGGATTTATTATCTAATTACAAAGAGATGATGGAGTTCTATCAATTATTTACCAATAAAATTGAAGCATTTTACAATAACCCGGAAATTCCTTCCTGATTATAGGAATTAAGGTATTTTTGCTCCCTTAATAATTTGCACCTTTAATAATTGGCGAACAGAACGGATATAAATTAATCAGCAATGAGCATTCTCGAAAAATTCAAATCGATCAGGACCTTTGTCTTCGACGTGGATGGCGTAATGACGGATGGAAGCGTACAGGTATTTGACACCGGCGAACAGCTCCGCACGATGAATACCAAGGACGGCTATTGCCTGCAGCTGGCAATAAAAAAGGGGTATCGGATCGTGGTGATTTCCGGCGGATTATCGGAAGGAGTAAGGCTCCGATTGCAGAAGCTGGGCATCCAGGACGTATTTCTGAAAGTGGAAAATAAGCTGGAGAAATTATTGGAATATACCCGTGAGCATGGGCTTGAGGAAAAGGATATGTTATATATGGGAGATGATATCCCGGATTACCAGGTGATGAAACAGGTGGGATTGGCCTGCGCTCCGGCGGATGCAGCTCCCGAGATCCGCCACATCGCCACCTATATCTCTTCTTTTGCCGGCGGCCATGGCTGTGTCAGGGATGTAGTAGAAAAAGTCCTGAAGCTCAACGGTCATTGGGAATTGGATACCTCTCTTGCTTCCAGATAAGTCCTTCCCGGGCAAAAAAACACGCAGGTGCTCATTTATCTTTTATCTTGCAATACCTAACCGCAAACGACACTAATTTTATGAACCCGGGCATAAGAAAGAAATCCTATACGATCCAGCTGCTCGGCGCGTTTCTCCGGCTTGTCCGATGGCCCAATCTCGTCTTCATAACACTTACGCAGTTCCTGTTCTATTATTTCATTCTGTTACCGGGGTTCCGTTCCGGTTTTCCGGGAGTTTATCTGAACATCCTGCGACCTCCCCTGTTTTATTTACTTTCTTTATCCTCCGTGCTCATCGCTGCTGCGGGGTATATTATCAACGATTATTTCGATCTGAATATCGATCGGGTGAATAAGCCGGATAAGCTGGTCGTGGACAAGATCATTAAAAGAAGGTCCACCATCCTCTGGCATTGGGTACTGTCGGGTGCGGGAGTGGTCCTGGGCTTTTATGTCAGCTGGAAAGTGCAGAACCTGATCGTTGGCCTGGCCAACCTGGGATGTGTGGTATTATTATGGTTTTACAGTACGACGTTTAAAAGAAAGCTCCTGATCGGGAATGTGCTCATTTCCCTGCTCACGGCCTGGGTCATCCTGGTATTGTACATCTGTGAATTTCGTTTCAGTGAATTACAGGATGCCGCCTTGCATAAGGTATTGACAAGGCTCTTTAAATTCGCCATTCTCTATGCGGGATTTGCCTTTATCATTTCCCTGATCCGGGAAGTGGTAAAAGATATCGAGGACATGGAGGGAGACAGGCGATATGGCTGCCGGACCATGCCGATCGTCTGGGGCGTGAATACGGCCAAGGTGTTTGCCGCCACCTGGCTGGTCGTATTGATCGGATCCCTGATCGTTATCCAGTTCTACGTATTGCAATATCGCCGGGGCTTACTGATACTCTATAACATCCTGCTGCTGATCGTTCCCCTGTTCCTGATCCTTCGTAAATTATACGAAGCCCGGACGGTTGCGGATTATCATTCGCTGAGCACCTATATCAAAGGAGTAATGCTGGCCGGTATTTTATCTATGATCTTCATTGAATTTTTATAATTGTATGGAACGTATCGTCCTCGCTTCCCGTTCACCCAGGCGCAAGTTATTGCTGGAATGGGCAGAGATTGATTTTGATGTGCTGGTAAAGGAAACGCCGGAGTCCTATCCTCCCGGAATGGCGACTGCAGAAGTCCCTGTTCATATAGCCCGTAATAAAGCGCTGGCGGTTAAAGGACTCGTTGATCCTGACCGTATCATCCTTGCGGCGGATACGGTGGTCGTGCTGGGAGAAGAGATCATCGGCAAGCCCCGGGACCGGGAAGATGCTATCGGCATCCTGTCCCGCCTGGCAGGCAACAGGCATGAAGTGATCACCGGGGTCGTCCTGGTAAGGGGAGAGGCGGAGATCGCCTTTGCCGATACGACGGAAGTCTGGTTCCATGAACTGGAGCTGGGGCAGATAGCAGCGTATGTAGATAAATACCGGCCTTATGATAAGGCCGGCGCGTATGCTATCCAGGAGTGGATCGGGGTGGTGGGAATCCGGGGTATCCGGGGCGATTTTTATAATGTAATGGGCCTTCCCGTCAGCCGGGTCGTGCAGGAGCTATCGCGTATGCAGGCTGGCCGTTAGGTTAATGTGTAAAAAAAAGAATTCTTTTCATTGCATTTATTGAGACCTTTAGCGGGTAAACAAATCCGCTGCCCATGAAGGAGCAACTGCTGCAATTCATCTGGCGTTATCAATATTTCAATCCCCGGCAATTGTATACGGAAGCCGGCGATCCCCTTCAGATCATTTCTCCGGGTACGATCAATACCCACCAGGGACCGGATTTCCTGGACGCCGGTATCCGGATCGGGGATACCACCTGGTCAGGCAATATCGAATTGCATGTAAAGACCTCGGACTGGAATAAACATGGCCATCAGGACGACAAGAATTACCGGAATGTCATTTTACATGTCGTATGGGAGAATGATCTCCGGTCTGTGGATGAGCCCTCAGGCTCATCCACAGACCGGAATATCCCCCTGCTCGTTCTGCAACACCGGATCCCGAAATTGTTACTGGGCAAATACGCAGCATGGATGAACCATCGCTCTTTTGTCCCCTGTGAGCGGCAATTGCCCCAGGTAGGGGAAAAGACCTGGTCTGCCTGGAAACAGCAATTGCTGGAGGAGCGGCTCCGGAGGAGAGTTGGGTTTATTCAGGAGTGCCTGCAGCAAAATAAGCAGCACTGGGAAGAAACTGCCTGGTGGCTGCTGGCCCGGAACTTCGGGCTGCCGGTGAATGCAGCCACTTTTGAAGCGATCGCGCGCAGCTTGCCCCTCCGTGTGCTGGCCCGGCACAGGAATAGGGTAGATCAGCTGGAAGCGCTGTTGCTGGGGCAGGCCGGCTTGCTGGAAAAAGATTTCACGGAAGCCTATCCGTTATCCCTGCAGAAAGAATTCCGATACCTCCGGAAGAAATACCGTCTCCCGGTCATCCATCCTTCCGTTCTCTTCCTCCGCATGCGGCCGGGCAATTTCCCCGGCATCCGGCTGGCACAGCTGGCCGCGCTGCTGTCAATATCTACTTCGTGGTGGGCCCTTATAAAAGAGATGGACTCCCCCCGGGAATTGAAGAAGCTGATGACCGTGGCAGCCAGTCCTTACTGGGATGATCATCATTTGCCTTCCGGACCTAAAAACCTGGGAGAGCCAATGAAAGACAGTATCCTGATCAATACAGGCACATCCCTTCTTTTCGCCTATGGTCACCTGCGGGGAGAACAGGCTTTCCAGGATAAAGCCCTTCGGTGGCTGACGGAGATCCCTGCTGAAAGAAATGCCCTGGTAACCGGATGGGGCCGCCAGGGCATATATTGTGAGCATGCAGCTGATTCCCAGGCTTTGCTGGAATTAAAGACCCGCTATTGCGATCCTAAAAAATGCCTGGAATGCGGGGTCGGCAATTTTTTACTGCGCCAGCCCGGGTCGGAATGATGGATTATACCGTAGTAACCGCAGCCGTATTCCAGTTGAATTCCACCTTCACTTCCAGGTCCGGATGAATGCTATACATAACAGGACAGGTATGCGCTGTCCTTTCCAGGATGGCTTTTTGCTTTTCATCCACCTGCAGGGTATCCGGGAACTGAAATACTACATTTATACCGGCAATTCTCCGGGGATCGGGCTTCATGATCTTAAGGATGGACAATTTCATCCCGCGTAGGTCGACCTGCATATCCCGGGCTTTAATGCCCATGGTAGTGGCCATACAGGCTCCCAGTGCAGTAGCAACCAGGTCTGTAGGAGAAAAGCGTTCCCCCTTACCCTGGTTGTCCACAGGGGCATCCGTCGCTATCTCCGTTCCCGATTGCAGATGCGTGGCAACCGTTCTCAGATCTCCCTCGTAAATAACAGTAGAAGTCATTGTTTAAATTTTCATAAATTTACGCCAGATAAATTAAATCATCCCCAGTGAAGAAACTTTTCTTATCGATACTCACCCTGGTCATTTTCGTGAGCCTGCAGGCACAGGATAGCAGTTCCGTCTCCCAGCAGGCGCCGAGAAACAGGAAAAACGCCAAAAAAGAAAGGATCCAGAACCTGATGAAGATGGAGGAAGAAGGAGATCTTATCTTTAATAAGCATACTATTTTCGGGATCAAGCTGGCAACAGACGGATATGGCCTTTATTTCGAAAAGGGGAAGTTCAAAACGCCCCGCAAGACACTCTTGTATCAGTTCGAGCTGAATGAGAAAAAAAACAATAAGGAGCATAAGATCACCACCTCTCCTGATGGCTTTAACTATAGCTCGCTGGTGCCTTATAAGCTCAATAACTTTTACATTTTCAAAGCAGCCGTCGGCGAAGAACGGCTGATCGGCGGCAAAGGCAACAAGAACGGAGTATCGGTGACCGCTCTCTACTCGGGAGGGGTATCCGTGGGATTGCTGAAGCCTTATTATATCAACGTGCAGAATACCGTCACGCAGCGAACGACCCATATGACCTTTCCTGAACTTCTAAACGATACGTCTGCCGTGGACCAGGTGACGGGAGCTGCCGGGCCTTTTGTAGGCTGGGGGCACCTTTCCGTCAAGCCGGGTCTGAATGCCAAAACCGCCATGCGTTTCGATTATGGCCGCCTGAACCAGACGATCTCTGCCATTGAAGTAGGGCTCACCGGTGAATACTTCTTTGGGAAAATTCCCCAGGTCAGTTTAGTCCCCCAAAAGTCATTTTTCTTCAATGCGTATGTGTGCCTACTTTTTGGTAGCAGAAAGTAGCTAAATTTGCATTATGGAAGAATCATTACCCATGGTTGCTCCCTGTTCCACAGGGGCGCCTGCCGATGTCCAATCAGAATCTAAGATAAAGAAACCTAACTGGTTACGTGTTAAGCTCCCTATTGGAGAAAGCTATAAACATGTCCGCGGACTGGTAGATACCCATAAATTGCATACGATCTGCGAGAGCGGTAATTGTCCTAATATGGGAGAATGCTGGGGCGAAGGAACAGCCACTTTCATGATCCTGGGGAATATATGCACCCGAAGCTGCGGTTTTTGCGCCGTAGCCACCGGCCGTCCGGATGCCGTGGATTGGGATGAGCCGCAGCGGGTCGCCGAAGCGATCCACCTGATGAAGGTCAAACATGCGGTCATCACTTCGGTAGACAGGGATGAACTGAAGGATGGCGGCAGCATTATCTGGCAAAATACTATCCGGGCCGTAAAAGCCCTCAACCCGGGCACTACGCTGGAAACCCTTATCCCGGACTTCAAAGCCGAACAGGAGAATATAGCCCGTATCATCGAAGTGGCCCCCGATGTCGTCTCGCATAATATCGAGACCGTCGAACGGCTCACCCGGCAGGTGCGGATACAGGCCAAATACTGGCGCAGCATGGAGACGCTGAAGATCCTGAAAGAAGGAAACGTACGCACCAAGAGCGGGATCATGCTGGGCCTGGGAGAACGCAAGGAAGAAGTGGTGCAGACCCTGAAAGATCTGCGCGCCAGCGGGGTAGACGTGATCACCATGGGACAATATCTCCAGCCCACCAAAAAACACCTGCCGGTGGAACGTTTTGTTCATCCGGATGAGTTTGCCGAGCTGAGAGAGATCGGTTATGAGCTGGGTTTTGATTACGTGGAAAGCGGTCCCCTGGTAAGATCCTCCTATCACAGCGAACGCCATGTAATACCCGGATACGGCAGGAACGAATGGCTGAAGCAAAAAGCTGTTTAGTCCGCCGGCCGGTGCAACCTGTCAATCAATCCATGCACCCATGCGTTCTTTCCGCCGGTTACGATCTTTATCATTCCTGCTGCTCGCGATCCCTGTGACGGCATGTTTTGCACAAGGGCCCTGGAAGAATGTGGACACGGCTTTTGGGCCGCTGCCATCTTCGATGCATGTATTCCGGTCAGCCGATTCACTGGATGGGCATCCTTTTGCAGCTTATTATGTCTCTGCTCTGTTAAAGGATAAGAAGCTGATCTTCACTGACCAGGTAGGGCAAACGAAGCGGTTCACCCCTTCCCAATATTATCAGCTGGAGCAATTCCCTTTGCTGGTGGTGAATTGCACGTTTTTCTCTTTTCAGACCAATCAGAACCTGAACATGGTGATGAAGGACGGGAAGCTGGTCGCCTATAATATTGTCTCTCTCCGGGGAAGGGGGCCGGATTCTCTGTTGTACTATTATCCCACCCGCGCCGCCATCGGAATAGACCGGAAGAGAAAGGCGGATGTGGCCTGGATCTATACGGATTCTTCGCATCGCAAACCCTATGCTTTCGAGGGCGGGCCTGTTGTCGCCAAGGGTGAAGAGAAGGCCCCGTCGATCTATGACCTGAAAGATATTGAGTGGAAATGGTGGAAAGAGCGAACGGCTGTTGGAGGGGGGCCTGTGCTGATCCATGATGGAAAGATCCGGATCACCAATAGGGAGGAACAGCTGTTTCCCCGGGAAGAGCATGATAAACATCCCCGGACGGCCATGGGGTATACCCGGGACGGGCGGCTGCTCATCCTTGCAATCCAGGGCCGGTTTCCCGGTATTGCCGAAGGAGCCACCCTGGAACAGGAAGCAAAAATATTACTGGAGCTGGGCTGTTATGAAGCGCTCAACCTCGATGGAGGAGGCAGCAGCTGCCTTCTGATAAATGGTAAACAAACCATCCAACCTTCTGACAAAGAAGGGGAACGGCCGGTGCCGGCGGTTTTTTTGATTAAACAAACGTCCCAATAACTGTCCGCTAAAAACGTCCGGATAGTGTCCGCTAAAAACGTCCGGATAGTGTCAGCTAACAGCCTGTTGCCCGGGGCCGGCGGTGGTTATCCTTTCATATCCCATACCAGGGCGCTTGCCCCCAGTATCGCTGCATCCGACTCCTTCAAATGGCTGACCAATATCTTCACTTTATTCTGGAACACCTGGATCAGGTTACTTTCCATGTTCTCCCGGGTCGGTTTTAAAATAAGATCTCCGGACTTGGTCAGGCCGCCAAAGAGGATGATCGCTTCGGGGCTGGAGAACATGACGAAATTGGCCAGGGCCAGTCCCAGGATCCCTCCCGTAAAGTCAAAGATCTCTTTAGCCAGCTTATCGCCCTGTATCGCAGCGTCATATACTTTTTTGGAATCCAGCTTTTCAGGAGGCACCTGCCGTAAAAGGCTGTCTTCTTTGCTGTTTTGCAGCATCTCGATAGCCGTAAGCATCACGCCGGTGGCGGAGGCATAACTTTCCAGGGATCCTTTTTTACCGGTTCCCTGGTGGAGACGTCCGTTGGGGATGATGATCGTATGGCCTAATTCCCCGGCAAAGCCGTCGTGGCCGTATATCAGCTTGCCATTGGCGACGATCCCGCTGCCTACTCCTGTCCCCAGGGTGATCATGATAAAATCCTTCATTCCCTTGGCTGCTCCGTACATCATCTCTCCGATGGCGGCCGCATTGGCGTCATTGGTCAGCACCGTAGGAAGCTGAAACTTATTCTGCACCAGCTTAGCCAGCGGAATGATCCCTCTCCAGGGGAGGTTGGGAGCATATTCCACCGTGCCGCTATAGAAATTGCCATTGGGCGCGCCCACCCCGATGCCTCTCATTCTTCCGGACCCCCCGGCTTTTTCGATCAGCACTTCCAGGCTCGCATGTAAGGCGTCGATAAAACTTTCTACCTCCCCATGGCCTCTCGTGGAGATCTCACTGGAGAATAATACATTCCCGTTCCTGTCTACGATGCCAAACTTAGTGCCGGTGCCGCCGATATCAATGCCAATAGCTAATGATTCATACGATAGGGAAGAAGAGGACTTTGCCATGAGCGCTAATTTTTTAGAAAATGGAATAAAACACCCCTCTCGTTTGTCTTATGACGGGAGAGGGGTGCAAAGATATAGGAAGAACGATTAATAATTTTAGTGTCCTCCGCCGATTTGTTCGTCGAAATTAAGTCCCTGTGCTTTGAGGACTGTTTTTAGTTTCAAAGCCAGCCAGGCCAGGAAGGCAAAACAGGCGGCGGCTACCAGGTAGGAATGATGCATACTGACCGCATCCCCGACGGAGCCCTGGAAGGGAGGTATTATTGCTCCGCCCAGGATCATCATGATCAGGAAAGCCGATCCCTGGCTGGTATATTTACCTAATCCCCCTACGCCCAGGGAGAATATACAGGGCCACATGACGGAGCAACAGAGACCACCTGCCATAAAGCAGTATACGGAGAGGATGCCGTTGGTAAACACACCTGTCAGCATAAAGGCTGTCGCCAGAATGGACACGGTGAGTAAGGTCTTTACTGGTTTTTCCTGTCCGTAGAAGAAGGCTGCGATGGCTATGGCGACAAAGGCGGCATAAGGCAGTAAGTCGGCAACATTGCTGCCATACAGGTGATTGACGAACAGGACAATGGCGAATGCCACAAAAGGCACTACGATGGTGGCGATCTTCTTTCCCATTTCGGAGAGGTTGAACACCCCGATGGCGCCGGTCCAGCGGCCGATCATCAGGCTGCCCCAGTATAAAGAGACATATTTAGAGATCTTGCTTTCATCGAGGCCCAGTTCGGTAAGGTAACCGGGTGTTTTCAACAGGGCGCCGAAATTATTATCGATGGTCACTTCCACGCCTACGTATACGAAGATACCGATCATGCCATAGATCAATTGCGGATATTTCATCGCGCCCCAGCCATCGTGGTTCTTGTTGGCGCTGAGGTTCGAATAGAACAATACCCCCACTACGATGATCAGCGTAGCGATCAGCAGCGGCAGTTTTTGGACCTCGGTATACTGCCCGATAAGAATGACAAGCAAGACGAGCAAAGTCAGGGTAATTAAAGAAATGGAGGCTTTTTTGGAGGCTTCGAACTTTGCATCGTCCGTACCGGCCGGCAGCTTGGAAAAAGTAAAGATGAGCGCCACGAGGGCAAATACGCTGGCTACGATGAGATACAGGTTATTAATATTCGTCACCGTTACTTCTTTGGCGGCATTGCCGATGGATCCGAACAGGAAGAAACTTACGATGATCGGTCCAAGGGTCGTTCCCAATGAATTGACGCCGCCTGCCAGGTTGAGCCGGTGCGAACCTGTACTCGGATCACCGAGCGCGATAGCAAAAGGCTGAGCAGCGGTTTGCTTAAGGGAAAAACCCAGCGCCACTATAAAAAAAGAGCCCAGCAGGGCAGGTAACGATTGGGCATTGGCAGAAGGGATGATCAGCAGGGCGCCTAACACCGAGATCCAAAGACCATAGATGATCCCTTTTTTATAGCCGATCTTGTTCAGAATATCATAACCCACCAAGCTGGAAATAAGGTAAAGGAGAAGAGATCCGATAAAATAAGCGCCGTAAAAGGCTGATCCTATTAATTGAGACTGGAACTGGTTAAGGTGAAAATGTGTTTTACAGAACGGAATAAAGATGCTGTTAGAAGCAGCGATGAACCCCCAGAAGAAAAAAACGAGAACGAGAGTAGCCAGGGCTCCGGTATTAGTTGGCTGTTTTGGATTGGGCATGTATTACACGGTTTTGAGAAATAAGGGCTGAAAATACCAAGATTTTGCGAAGCGAAAAATTTTTTCATCGCCGAAACATTATTAAAGCAAAAACCTTCCTAAATTGAATGGCAATTATCACGTAATCTCCACCATCAGCGTTAATAAGATTTAATGGAAATAATTCATGTATCAGCGGAATGTTACCCGGTGGCCAAAGCCGGGGGACTTGGCGATGTGGTAGGGGCTTTGCCGAAATATCAGACGGAGCTGGGGCATATCGCCAAGGTCGTCATGCCTATGTACCGGACAAAGTTCCTGTATAATAACCAATGGGAGACCGTTCATAAAGGGTATACGCATCTGGGTAACTGGTGGTATCATTATACGGTGATCAAGGAAAAGACCAATAAGCTGGGGTTCGATCTCTACCTGGTAGATATAAATGGACTGCTGGACCGGGAAAAAATATACGGTTACGGGGATGACACGGAACGTTTCACTGCTTTCCAGGTGGCAGTGGTGGACTGGCTTTCCGCCTGGAAACATCATCCCGATATCGTGCATGTTCACGATCACCATACGGCCCTGATCCCCTTCATGCTCCAGCATTGTTACGCTTATCAGCATCTTGCCGGGATCCGCACCGTGCTGACGATTCATAATGCCCAATACCAGGGCTGGATGGGATGGGATAAAAGTCATTATATTCCGGCCTGGGATAGCTGGAAGGCAGGTTTGCTGGAATGGAACAAGGCCATCAATCCCCTGGCCAGCGGCATCAAATGCGCCTGGAAAGTGACCACTGTCAGTCCCACCTACCTGGCGGAAATGCGGCAGAGTGCGGCTGGTCTGGAGGCGCTGCTGGAATATGAAAAAGGGAAATGCTCCGGTATTCTCAACGGGATCGATACCACCGTATGGGATCCTTCCACGGATATCTATTTTGAACACCATTATACACCTGATACGGTGGAGGAGGGCAAACAGCGGAATAAGGAATTGCTCTGTGAACGTTTTGGCCTGGATCCTAAAAAGCCGCTGATCACTTTTATCGGCCGCCTGGTGGGCGAAAAAGGGGCCGATCTGTTACCTCAGGCAATTGAAGATTCCTTTTACTATATTGGCAGGAAAATGAATTTCCTCATCCTGGGCAGCGGTTTCCCCGCAATAGAATCCCGGTTGCTGACCATGAAAGGATTGTCCAGGGGAGATTATAATGTATATATTGGATATGACGAGGGACTCAGCCACCTGATATATGCCGGGGCGGATTTTATCATGATGCCATCCCGGGTGGAGCCCTGCGGTCTTAATCAGCTATATGCTTTGCGTTATGGCACCATCCCGGTAGTCCGGAATACCGGGGGGTTACATGATACGGTGATCGATTACGGCGATAAAAATGGCTATGGCATCCGGTTTAACAATGCAACGGTAGGCGATATGACGCATGGCATCTGGCGGGCGGTGGAATTATACCAGCAATCCGAAAAGAGGAAGGATATCCGCCGCCGGATCCTGCAGCTGGATTTCAGCTGGGAAGCCAGTGTCCGGTCTTACCTGGAGCTTTATGCGTCATAACGTTGTTAATAATGATGGACAGCATGGAATGAGAATTTAATAGGTGTACTTTTAATTAAGAGGAATAGTAAACAAGATCGTTCAATCAATAAAGCGTGTGCATATGTCAAAAGAGATTTTATCCGTGATATTAGGAGGAGGCGCAGGTACAAGATTGTATCCCCTTACAGCGAGCCGTTCGAAGCCAGCCGTGCCCATAGCCGGAAAATACCGGCTGGTAGATATCCCTATCTCCAATTGCCTGAACTCCGGGATTACCCGGATGTTCGTATTGACCCAGTTCAATTCGGCTTCTCTGAACAGGCATATCAAGAATACCTATCATTTCAGCGCTTTCAGCTCGGCTTTTGTGGACATCCTGGCTGCAGAGCAGACTCCGGACAACCCCACCTGGTACCAGGGCACGGCCGATGCCGTAAGGCAATGTCTGCGTCATCTGGGACCTTTTGACAGTGAATATGTGCTGATCCTCTCCGGCGATCAGCTGTACCAGATGGATTTCATGGAAATGCTGGATAATCACAAAAAAACGGGCGCCGATATCTCCATCGCTACCATCCCGGTGAATGATAAGGAGGCTTCCGACTTCGGCATCATGAAAATGGATGAGAATGGATTTATCACCTCCTTTACGGAGAAGCCTAAAAAGGATATGCTGCCGCCATGGGTCAGCGATACCGGTCATGCCATGCAGGCGCAGGGAAGACATTATCTCGCTTCCATGGGTATTTATATCTTCAACCGGCAGCTGCTTTCCGAGCTGCTGCAGAATGAATATGTGGAATCCACGGACTTCGGTAAGGAAATTATCCCCCAGTCCCTGGAAAAATATAAAGTGGCCAGCTATCAATATGACGGTTACTGGACGGATATTGGTAATATTCCTTCTTTCTTCGAGGCCAACCTGGGACTTACCAAGGATATCCCGGATTTTAACTTATTCGATAACGAGAAAGCCATTTATACCCGCGCCCGTATGCTGCCGCCGGCAAAGATCAGCGGAACCACCCTGGAGAAGACGATCATTGCAGAAGGTTGTATCATCAACGCCAGCCGGATAGAGAACAGCATTATCGGGATCCGTACCCGCATCGGCACCGGTACGACCATCGTCAGCAGCTACCTGATGGGAGTGGACTTTTATGAGACGATCGAAGAGATCGAGCAGGCCCGCTCTCACGGACTGCCGACCGTAGGCATCGGCCATCGTTGTTATATCCGTAATGCCATTGTAGACAAGAACTGCCGCATTGGCGATGATGTCCGCATCAATGGAGGGCATCACCTGGAAAATACAGATCATTCCCTGTACAATGTGAAGGAAGGGATAGTCGTGATCAAGAAGGGGGCTGTGCTGCCGAACGGGTTTGTCATCTAAACGGGTTTGTCATCTAAACGATTGCTTATGCCCTCTCTTCCTCCGGAAAAGTCAACCCTCAGCCTGGTGCAGGTCCTCAATATGAGTGTAGGTTTTTTCGGGATCCAGTTCGGATGGGATCTTCAAAGAGCCAATATGGGGCCCATTTATGAATACCTGCATGCCAATGCGGATTCTATTCCCCTGCTTTTTCTGGCGGCCCCGCTGACGGGTCTGCTGGTTCAGCCTGTTATTGGCTATATGAGCGATCATACCTGGCACCCGCGGTGGGGAAGAAGAAGGCCTTATTTCTTTGCGGGAGCGGTCGTCAGCACTATTGCGCTCGTTATCATGCCGCATAGCAGCGCCTTATGGATGGCCGCCGGATTATTGTGGATACTGGATACTTTCGGCAATGTGGCCATGGAGCCTTTCCGGGCATTTGTGGCCGATAAGCTTTCGGAAAAACAGCGTACGCAGGGCTTTGTCATGCAAAGCCTGATGGTCGGCCTGGGTGGCAGCATCGCGTCGGCCCTTCCCTGGATGATGACCAACTGGCTGCATTTTAAAAATACCGCGGCCAGCGGAACGATCCCTGATAATGTAAAATGGTCTTTTTATATCGGCGCTTTCTTTTTTCTCTCCTCGGTCCTTTATACGGTCTTTACTTCCGGAGAGTATCCGCCGGCCGATATCCCGGCCGGTGATAAAATAAAAGAGCCAAAAAAAGGGTTGGGCGCCGGCGCCAGGGAGATCATGGAGTCGATCGCTACCATGCCCACCCGTATGAAGAGGCTGGCCCTTGTCCAGTTCTTCACCTGGCCGGGCCTTTTCCTGATGTGGTTCTATTACAGCACGGCAGTGGCCCGAAATGTATTCGGCGCTACCAGCGAAACACAGGTCTTGTACAGTGAAGGGATCAGTTTTGCCGGGCTGACCTTGTCTTACTATAGTGTGATCACCTTTTTGTTCGCGTTCCTGCTGCCTTCCATCGCAGGCAGACTGGGCAGAAAGACCACCCATTCCCTTTGCCTGTTATGCGGGGCATTCGGGCTGATCAGCGTGGCATTCGTTTCCAATAAATACATGCTGTACGGATGTATGACCGGGGTGGGGATCGCCTGGGCCAGTATCCTGTCCATGCCTTATGCCATGCTGAGCGGCGTCCTGCCGGAGAATAAGATTGGGGTTTACATGGGGATCTTCAATTTTTTCATCGTATTACCGGAGATCATCGCCTCGCTGGGATTCGGATGGGTCATGAAACATCTCCTGCATAACGATCGTTTGCTGGCCGTTGAGATCGGCGGCGGGCTGATGTTCCTTGCCGCGCTGATCTGTTACCTGCTGATCGATGAGAAAGAACGCCATTGATCATCTATCAAACAAACAAGCTATGAATTTACGTATTGGCAGAATCGGCAGAAGGAGTATTCCGACTCTTTACTGGCTGATTTTATCTGTTGGTAATGGTTATTGCCGGGAGACACCGGTCTTGACGGACTCCCTCAAAGTCTACCCCACGAACTGGTGGGTCGGTTTTAAGAATCCCGACCTTCAGTTAATGATCCATGCGACCGCGGTGGGAAAAGCCTCTTCCGTATTAGTGTCTTACCCGGGCGTGCAATTGGTCAAGGCTGTGCCGGCAGAGAACCCCAATTATTTATTCCTCAACCTGCGTTTGGCTCCAACGGCGGCTCCCGGCCTGGTGAACATCCGGATCGAGCATACGGACGGAAGACCGGTCACTGTGATCAACTATCCTTTACTGGCTCGCCGGCCGGGCAATGGAACTGTCTTTGCCCGGGGAGTTACTTCCGGCGATTTTATCTATTTCCTGATGCCTGACCGGTTCAGCAACGGCGATCCGGGCAATGACCGGATCCCGGGAATGCGGGATCAGTCCCTGAACAGGGATTCCATCTTTTGGCGGCATGGCGGAGATCTGCAGGGGATCATCGATCACCTGGACTATCTACAGGGCCTGGGAGTAACTACCTTATGGATGACGCCGGTACTGGAAAATGATATGCCCGACCGCACCGAACATGGATATGCCTTCACGGATCATTATACGATCGAGCCCCGGCTGGGAGGCGCCCCATACTATAAGAAATTAAGCGATGAATTACACAAAAGAGGCATGAAGCTGATCCAGGATGCGGTATACAACCATGTCGGCTCTTATCATTTTCTCGTATTGGACCCTCCCTCGAAAAACTGGCTGCATCAATGGCCACAGTTCACGCAGACAACTTATAAAGATCAGCCCCTGATGGATCCCTATGCCAGCGCGACCGATAAAAAAACGGTTTCGGATGGATGGTTTACTCCCCAGATGCCCGATTTGAATCAAAGCAACCCTTACACTGCCAATTTCCTTATCCAGCATGCGATCTGGTGCGTGGAAACCTTTGGCGTAGATGGCTGGCGGATCGATACCTACATTTATTGCGACCTGCCTTTTATGAATCGCTGCAATAAGGCATTGACGGATGAATATCCACATATTACGATGTTCGGAGAGGCCTGGGTGCATGGAACGGCCAACCAGGCTTATTTTGCGGATAATAATATCCGGACTCCCTTTAAGAGCAATCTCCAGGGAGTGGTCGATTTCCAGTGCAATTTTGCCGGCATCGTTCCGGCGCTGACGGAGCGGCCCGGAGGAATGGATGGAGTGAATAAATTGTACACGACCCTCAGCAACGACTTTCTCTATAAAGACCCCATGCGCAATGTGATCTTTTTGGACAATCATGACATGAGCCGGTTCTTTTCACAGGTAGGAGAGGATGCAGCCAAACAGAAAATAGGAATTCAGTGGCTGCTGACAGCGCGGGGCATTCCACAGCTCTATTATGGAACGGAGATCGGCATGAAAGGAATTGCCAACCCGGATGGGCGGGTGCGCCTTGATTTCCCCGGAGGATGGAAGGGGGATCATAAAAACGCCTTTACGGGGGAGGGGCTCAGCGGAGCCGAAGATTCGGTACAGCAGCTGGTGAGACGGCTGGGCCTGTACCGGTTACATGCGTCCGCACTAAAGACAGGCCGGCTGATGCAATATTTGCCGAAGGACGGCCTCTATGTCTATTTTCGGTATGATGCCGACCAAACCATCATGTGCATCATGAATACCGGGGAAGGGACGGCAACCATCGATTTCACCCGCTACGCTGAAAGAACGGCCCGGTTTACCAGGGCCGTGGATATTCTCTCCGGAACGGAGTATACGATACCGGGAGGCTTATCCGGGGCCGGGGAAAAAAGGACTGCCGGAATTCCAATACCGGCTCCTGTCATTGCACCTATGCAAATGTGGATCCTGGAATTGAAGAGATGATCGCCGGTCACGCGAGGCAAACATTCCTGCCGCCAACAGAGAGAGAGGAGACCTGTTCCTGTTAGAATGTTTTTTTTTGGGGGGGGAGGGGTGTTTTTGGAGGGGTAGTGCAATGTCATTGACTTAAGGTTAAACGGGTTTATAATTCATATAATACTTTCTTTTGGGCCGATGGTTTCGGGTGTATTTTCTGTTAGGCCTTATGGGTTCCGTTATTTTGGCCATTCGGGTATAAAACCGATCAATAGCCG
>JAATFV010000213.1 GCA_015655015.1 Chitinophagales bacterium
ATGCATCATTCCCAAACCTACGTGGGCGGCTGGAATGCGCTGAGCAGCGCCCGGGCAGGCCTGACCTCGATGGAACACTGGTATGGACTTCCGGAAGCGTTGTTTGCCGATCGTACGGTGCAGAACTATTCGCTCGATTATAACTATCAAAACGAGCAGGATCGTTTTGGGGAGGCGGGAAGCCTTTGGAAGCAGGCTGCTCCGCCTTACTCGGAGAAATGGAACGCAGTGATGAAAGAAATGATTTCGCTGGATTTCACGCTGTCACCTACTTTTTCCATTTATGAAGCAAACCGGGATCTGATGCGGGCCCGATGTGCCGAATGGCATCAGGACTACACGCTGCCGAGCCTGTGGGAATTCTATAAGCCGAGCTGGAATTCGCATGGTTCCTATTGGCATAGCTGGGGTACCGAACAGGAGATTCAATGGAAAGAAAATTATAAACTCTGGATGACTTTCGTCAATGAGTACAAGAACCGGGGCGGTCGCGTTACGGTGGGCACAGATGCCGGTTTTATTTATGAGCTCTATGGCTTTTCCTATGTCCGAGAACTGGAGTTGCTCAGGGAGGCGGGTTTTCATCCTCTTGAAGTGATCAAGGCTGCTACCTTGAGCGGTGCGCAGGCACTCGGAATGGATAAAGAAATTGGCAGCGTTGAACCAGGCAAGCTGGCCGATTTTGTCATCACCGGAGAGAACCCGCTGACAAACCTCCAGACTTTATATGGAACCGGAGTTATCCGGCTGGTGGAAAACAACCAGGTGGTCCGGGCGGGTGGAGTAAGGTACACGGTCAAAGACGGCATTATCTACGATGCTAAAAAATTACTGGCCGATGTAAAAAAAATGGTGGACGATGAAAAGGCAAAAACAGGTTACAAGATGATTCAGCCCGGTGTGAAAAATTGACTATAATCATTTAATTCTTTTGATCACCGTCTCGTCTTGTGTGCAGACAACAACAAGTTCTCCCATCCCTGTATCATTTTATTCGCATTCTTCCGGTGCTTAAGCTCATTCAACAGTTTCCGCTTAAATATCCTGCAGGTATCTACTCTCAATGAAAGCAATTGTGATAATTGCCGCGCCGTCGTCCTGCGTTGGGAACTCACAAGAAATACGATATAAAATGCCTTGATGACCGGAAATTTTATCCGGCCAAAAATGGTATCAATTACCGGAGATTCGTCATATCCGCAGACCGTGCAGCGACGGCTATACGGAGATTTCCCCTTACTATATCTGTTATGCCTGCATTTCTTACAATGATAACCATCCTTCCACTTTAGTGCCGCAAGGTATTGCAGGCAGGTATCATCATCAGGGTATATTTTCTTGAATTCCTCCACGTTTACCGCTTTTAAATTTACTCTAGCCTTCACTTCATTCTTCAAATCTACTTTTAGCCTGGTATTATCTTTCTCAAGCAACAGATTCATGCGCCTGATTTCATCGGCCTGGTTCCTTAACTCCGTGATATCGCTGGAGTTCATGACAATGCCGCCGACAGCGGGGTAGTCGAACAGATTTTTAAAAAAAGACTCCAGAATCATATAAGTTCCATCGGCTTTTCTTACGCGAAAAGACATTGAAGCGCCACGTTCCGATTCCGATAAAAGCTCCTTTATTTTTTCTTTTACGGTAAGCGCATCCTCCTCATGAATAAAATCAAACAATGATTGTTTGATTACCTTTTTTTCCTGGTATTCGAATGTTCTGTAGAAAGATGGAGTTATATAACGTATTGAATAATCTTTTTCAATTATCGCGATAAAATCCGGTGAATGCTGGACCAACGATCGGAAACGCCGTTCACTCTCTTCCAATGCCAATTCCGCTTTCTTGCGCTCAGTTATATCCATACAGCATCCCACGAGGAATAGTTTTTTATCCGGGCCTTCGATAATTGTTTTTCTATTCATAACCACCGATTCCCGTCCATTCCTGTATGAAAATTCCTCCTGGTAGAAAGTACCCATGATTTCAAAAATGGATTCCTCGTTCGCCCAGAACTCGTCGGCCTGCGCTATAGGAAAGAAGTCGTAATCGTTTTTGTCCAATAGCTCTTCCCGCTGTTTATCCTGTAGAACACACATTGCGTCGTTTAGCATTATCCACCGGTGTTGTCTGTCTTTTACATAAACGGGCATCGGGATGGCATTGAAAACTTCCTGCATTAAAGAAAGGCTATGAGATGACGCCTCTATAGATGAATTGGAAGCCGGTTGATGTTTTTCGACAATTTTCTCCAGTTTGCGACTCATGTGTGTTTTTAATATAAAAGTATAGATAATAATGCATTCATTCTCAAAATTATACGACCGCGCCTAAAGCGATTTTTATTTTCATAAATCATTGATACACATAAATTTATGAGACATTTTTATCGCCAAAAACTTGGATTTTCATATCAAAATATCTTTATTTGTACCGAAACATTGCATAATTCAATAGAATTTATTCACGTCTTTAATTACAAATCATGCAACCATTGCTACTGCTTAAGATGCCTCAACGTCCGGAGTGGACATGTAAAATCCTACTACCGGTTCTGTTACTGATCGCGGTAATCAGCGCTGTGAAAGCTTCGGGTAAACCACTGTACCAGGTTAATCCTCCAATTGCACGTCATACTGTTAGCGGGAAGATAACGGATGCGAAAGGTCAGCCGCTGCAAAGTGTGAGCATTTCGCTGAAAGGTACCGGCACAGGCACCAGTTCGGACGTCAACGGAGGCTATTCCATTACTATTCCCGGAGCAGCCGGCGTTCTCGTTTACAGCTATCAGGGATTTGAAACACAGGAATTGCCGGTGAATGGACGTAGCCGGATCGATGTGCGAATGGATACAACCCAGAAAACCCTCGGGGAAGTCGTGGTAGTCAGTTATGGCACACAAAAAAGAAAAGATATTACAGGGTCTATCGCCACACTCTCCGATAAGAAACTCGAAGATCAGCCTGTCGGACAATTCGCCCAGAAAATACAGGGACGGATTCCCGGCGTGCAGATCAACCAGGTATCGGGAACGCCGGGCGGCGGCATGGCCTTCCGGATCCGCGGGGCGGCCTCCCTTAATGCGGGGAATAATCCTCTGTTTGTCGTGGATGGTATTCCAATAGTAGGCGATATAAATAAAATCAATCCCGACGACATAGAAACCTTCACCGTTCTTAAGGATGCTTCCGCTGCGTCGCTCTATGGTTCCCGCGCTGCAAATGGCGTCGTGTTAATCACCACCAAAAAAGCAAGACCGGGAAAAACACTCATTCAGTTGAATTCCAGCTATGGCGTTCAGCAGGTGCCAAAGCAGGGCCGCCCTGATCTGATGAATGCCGAAGAATTCGCGGAGTTCAAAAAAGAAATATATGAGGACAACGGCAACCCGGTTCCTGCCATGTTCCAGAATCCTTCCCAATACGCAGGCAAAAGCACGGATTGGTTTGACGTGGTGCTGAATAAAAATGCGCCTGTATCGAATTACAGTCTGTCCCTATCTACCGGCACTGATAAATTCACCTCTTCGATGGTAGCAGGATATTTTAAACAGGATGGCTCGCTGCTAAATACCACGTTCGAAAGATTTAATCTCAGTTCAAATAATGAGTTCAGGCCGAATGACCATTTGAAAATCGGGCTTAACCTGGCACCGGGTTTTATCTCGACACAGAATTTTAACACAGACGGCGCACAGCAGATGTTATATGCATTGTTTACCACACCACCTATATTTTCCCCCTTTGAAAGAGAAGCGGATGGTTCGCTGAAGGAGCGTTTTGAAGGTCCCGACCTGCTTACACAACCTAACTGGTACCGTGTATTAACCGAACGGACCAACCGATTCAAAACTTCTTATCTTCTGGCCAATCTTAATGCGCAAGTCAGCTTCCTGAGAGATTTTTCTTTTAAAACTGCGGTGGGCGTTGACATGGAAGGAAGGAACCAGCGGGTCTTTAATCCGTCCACTACCGGCGCCGGCGACATCTTTGCGCCGCCGCCTGTAAAAGCTACCGCCCAATACAATACTCGCTCTTATTATTCCTATCTCGTGGAAAACACGCTGAATTTCAACAAGAAAATCGGGGATCATCAGATAGAGGCGCTGGCAGGATACACCGCCCAGAAATACCGGGAAGAAAATGATTCACTCAGCGGGACCGATTTTCCCGACGATGCCATTTCATGGATTGAAGCTGCCGCCACTAAAAATGGCACAAGCAATTCCACGGAATGGACCTTATTGTCGATGATAGGCAGAGCGAATTATAGTTATAAGGGGAGATATTTATTATCAGCTGCTGTTCGCCGTGATGGTTCTTCGCGTTTCGGCCGTGATGTCCGCTGGGGTACCTTTCCTTCGATATCAGTGGGCTGGCTGGTTTCCGATGAAGCTTTTGTACAAAGATTGAAAGCGATCAGTTATCTGAAGCTTAGGGCAAGCTATGGCAAAGTGGGCAATTTCAATATTCCCGATTATGAGCATTTAAGCAAGATCGGGACTGCCAATTACGTTTTCGGGAACCAGCTGGTATCAGGAAGAAGTCCCAGTACCCTGGGCAATGACCAATTAACATGGGAAAATACCGCGGGAATTGATCTTGGACTTGATCTCGGCCTCTTGCAGGATCGTATTTCTTTTGCCTTCGATTTCTACAAAAAGAAGACCACTAATATGTTGTACCCGATTGAAATACCAGCAGGAACAGGATTTTCTACCGTAATGGGAAATATAGGAGAATTCAGATTCTGGGGTTATGAATTTGGCGTCAGATCCCGAAATACGACAGGTAAATTCAAATGGACAACAGATCTGAATATCTCTATTAACCGGAATAAAGTGATACGGCTGGGTACTAATAATACACCTCTGGGAGGCATAGATGATGCAGGAATAAATTCTTACTGGAAAACTGAAGTGGGCAAACCCATGGGTATGTTTTACGGCTATGTGTTCGATGGTATTTATAAGACCCAGCAGGAATTCGACTCACAGCCAAAGCAGGCCACCTCACAATTGGGCACTGTGCGCATGAAAGATCTGGACCATAATGGGGTAATAGATATTCGGGACAGGACCTACATCGGTAATCCCAATCCCGATTTCCTGTATGGTATTACCAACAGTTTTCAATATAAGAACTTCGATCTGAATATCGTGATCTCCGGCGCTTACGGTGGCGATATACTCAATTCCGAAGGCGAGTGGACGGAATTGCTGGACGGTTTGTTTAACGTGAAAAAAGAATTAGCAAACAGGTGGCGTTCACCGCAGGATCCCGGCGACGGCATTTATGGAAGAAGCCTGCCCGGAACCACGGCTTTCCCACGGACAACCAACAGCCGCTGGGTGCAGGATGGTTCTTTCCTTACCGTGAAAAATATAACCCTCGGTTATACATTTCCGCCGTTCACTTCGGGTATCAGCAGGCTCCGGATATATGCGAGCATACAACAGGCGCTGGTCCTGACAGGATACGACGGGGCAAATCCTGAAGTAAGCAGTAATGGGCTTAATGGATACAGGCAGGGAGTGGACGCTTCTTCCTATCCGGTACCCCGTACTTTTGCCGCCGGCATCAACCTGAATTTCTAATTACTAAATGAAACTCCCGTTATGAAGAAAATAATTTATCTCTCGCTATTCGCCGGGTTGCTCACGGCAGGCTGTAAAAAAAGCTTTCTGGAAGTAGCTCCGGAAACCAACATCACTTCCGATAATTTTTATAAGAACGAGCAACAATTTCAGCAGGCGCTGGTAGGCGCTTATGCGGCTGTCCGGGATGCCATTACCGGAGAGATCTCCTCGTGGGTAATGGGTGAAATGCGCTCGGACAATACGCACTACGATTATAATGCTTCCGATCGCGGCACCCAATTCGTACAGAGGGAAGATATCGCCAATTTCATGGACAATTCCTCCAATACGGTCACCGGCGATAAGTATGATCAGTGTTACGTTGGTATTTCACGTGTGAACTCTATTCTTGATCAGCTGCCAAATGCAACTTTCAGCCAGCAATCAATAGATTCTATCGAAGGGCAAGCTCTTTTTTTGAGGGCATTATTTTATTTTGAACTGGTGCGTTACTTCGGCGGTGTGTCCCTGTACACAACCGAAGTAACAACTATTGACAAGGCCTTTGTTCCGAGATCTTCGGCCGAAGACATCTATAAGCTGATTATCAGTGATCTACAGGCTGCAATCCCCAAGCTGCCGGCTGTTGCTTTTCCGCAAAGCGGGCGTGCGTCGCAAGGTTCGGCGAGAACATTGCTTGGTCATGTCTACCTGACATTAAAAGAATATCCTGAAGCATCGACTGAGCTGCAAAGTGTTACCGGAATGGGATATGCCCTATTGCCTGAATATGCCCAGGTATTTGCGTTAGCTAATAAAAATAGCGTGGAATCCATTTTCGAAGCCCAGTATAAAGAAGGCACCCAGCTGCAACAAAGTGATTTTGCTTATAGTTTTATTCCCATCACTGAAAACACGACCATTATTACCGGGATAGCCGCCAATAACAAAATGGGCGGATGGAATGTTCCAACGAAGGAATTTATAGATAGCTATGAGCCTGGCGACAAGAGGCTGGATGTTTCGATAGCAGTAGCGGAAGGCACAGGTAATACACCTGCGTTCGTTGTTGAAGCCGTGAAAAGTATTGTAGGTTATGTAACTCCCCCGGGAAAAGTATCAAAACCTTTCATCCTTAAATTCCTTCATCCACATAGTGAGGAGTTTAATACCGATGATAATTTTCCAATCTATCGTTACGCTGATGCGCTGCTGATGCTGGCAGAAGCACTTAACGAACAAAACAAGTCCGGTGAGGCGTTGCCCTGGCTGAATGAAGTAAGAAGGCGTGCAGGACTGGGAGACGTCGGCATTACTGACCAGGCTCAGCTGCGCGATATCATCGCCCACGAGCGGAGAGTGGAGCTTGCCTTCGAAAACAAACGATGGCTTGATCTTGTCCGTACAGGAAAAGCGATAGAAGTGATGAATAATAACGGGATCTACATGAAATCACTTTATAACTATCTTTTGCCTGCTACTTATAATGTAACCGAAGACCGCTTATTATTTCCTATTCCTTATCGCGAAGAAACGATTGGAAAACTGGAGCAGAACAAAGGGTATTGAGTTTATTTGTCAGCCCTGTTAACATTGCATAGATTACCATCATGAAAAGATTATTTCTGAGCATTATTCTTCCTGGTTGTCTCGTCGTAACAGCTTTTTGCCAGACCGGCGTTCATAGTTTAACCTGCAACCAGCTATCGGATCCCCCCGCAATAGAACCCGGAACGCCAAGGCTGGGATGGCAAATATCGTCCTCAGAGCGCGGTGAGGTGCAGACCGCCTACCAGGTACTGGTGACCGGAGACAGCCTTCAGTTGAAGCAGGACAAAGCTGATAGCTGGAACAGCGGTAAAGTTCTTTCAGGTAATTCACAGCTGGTTAATTACGGTGGCAAGGTCCTGGCGCCTGGCAAAGAATACTACTGGAAAGTGAGGATTTGGAATAAGAAAGGAAAACCGTCACCCTGGAGTAAAACGGCCATGTGGCGTACCGGGTTACGGTACCCACAGGACTGGCAGGCCCATTGGATAACGGCATCCCGGCACACGGATGATACCACTGATCGTTTTGCAGCCATTCAGTTCAGGAAACCGGCATATCTGCGCGGAAAACCTGTTAAAGCAATTGCATGGCTCTGCGGGTTGGGATTTTCAGAATTATACATTAATGGGAATAAGATCGGGAATGATCTTATGAATCCTTCATGGACGGATTATGGAAAAAGAGCGCTATATAACACCTGGGACGTAACGGATCACTTCAAAGCGGGAGAAAATGTTATTGGCGTTTTGCTGGGTAACGGCTGGTTTAATCTTGCAACTCCTGATCTTTTTGGTTATGAAAAAGCCCCGTGGCATGGCCAGCCGCGTTTTCTGCTTCGGGTTGCACTGACCTATGCCGATGGAGGTACGGAAATGGTGGTTTCAGATGGCTTGTGGAAATGGAGGGAGAGCGAGATCACTTTCAATTGCATACGTGGTGGTGAGACGGTGGATGCCCGCCGGATCCTGCCGGGGTGGGCGAGTGTGGTTGGCGATGAAGATCAATGGCAGTCCACAAAAATAGCTGATAGCCCGAACGGTGTTCTGTTGCCTCAGCATACTCCCGGAGAACAGGTCACACACCTCATAAAACCCGTCAAAATTACTTCGCCGAAACCGGGTGTGTATGTCTACGATCTGGGCTCTCATATAGCCGGATTTGTTCGTTTCAAAACCTCGGGCAGGGCTGGACAGGAAATAGTACTTGATTTTGATGAGGATGTGAACGAAGATGGCACTATTACAAAAAAATCGAGGGCGTCGCACACCTACGGACGTTACCAGGTGGGAAAGCTGATTCTTAGCGGAAAAGGAGAAGATGTATTTGAACCCAGGTTCACTTATCACGGATTTCGCTATATACAGGTTCGCGGCCTTTCTTCGCCTCCAACGCTAAATGACCTTACCGGACTGCGCGTTTATAACAACGTTGAGGATGGAGGTTCTTTTACCTCTTCCAATGATTTACTCAACAGGGTGCAGCAGGCGTACAGATATTCCATGCTGAATGCTTTTCATGGGGTGATGACAGAGCCGGCGCGTGAAAAGATCAACTGGACCCAGGACGCGCACAATATGATAGAGGGAGCTATTTATAATTTTCAGTTCAACGCATTCGCCAATAAATGGCTTGATGACGTACTCGATTCACAGCTTCCCAACGGCTTTGTTCCGTCAATCAATCCCAATGGCGGATGGGGACATGCCGAAACAGGGCGCCAGCCTCCTCCTTATTCTGATCCATGGTGGGGTGGAGTAATTCTGGAAATCCCATGGATCATATATAAATATTATGGCGATAGCGGCGCATTAATACGATCATACGAACCGATGAAGGCGTATGTCGACTTTTTAAGCACTACGGCTTCCGATAACTATTTTCTTACCTGGGGTATCGGCGACTGGCTGGAAGTGGGTGCGGAACATAAAGGTTTCCCCGACCGGACACCATTGATACAAACATCCACTACTGCATACTTTTATTATGCAAAACTTCTGAGCGAAATAGCCGCCCTGCTTGGTCACAAGGATGATGCCGGCAGGTATGCCTTATTGGCGCAGCATATCAGGGAAGCATTCAACCATAAATTCCTGAAGGGCACCACAGGTCTTTATGCTGATGATAGTCAGACATCGCAGATACTCCCTTTATACCTTGGACTTGCCCCGGACAGCAAAAGAGATGTCATATTGCAGCGACTGCTGGAAAATATCAAACAACGCAACGGGCATATCAGCGCAGGCTTTGTAGGTTATTTATACCTTATTTATGGGCTCACTGAGCTGGGATATGCAAATACCGTATATGAAATGGCAACCCAAACAGAATATCCCGGCTGGGGCTTCATGCTGAAGGACGGAGGTACGAATCTTTGGGAATCCTGGAATGGAATTGCCTATAATTTTCCATCTTTGGGCGGAGTGGGCAACTGGTATTACCAGGCATTGGCAGGGATCAGTCCTGATAAAAAAAATCCCGGGTTTAAAAATATCATTCTTAAACCCAATATTACCGGCGATTTGCAATGGGTTAAGGGTGAACACAATGGTCCCTATGGAAAGATTTCCAGTGAATGGAAGCGGGAGAAGAATAAATTGTTATGGACATTTTCTATTCCTGCCAATTCCGGCGCCGATGTGTATGTACCTGCCCGGGACGTCCACCAGATATGGGAAAGCGGCCGCCCGCTTACCTATGCTAAAGGCATTCGTACTATAGAGGCAAAAGGCAACTATGTAAAACTACAATCGGGTTCGGGGACATACCATCTTGAGGTAAGAAATAAATAGCCGGATGAAAAATATACTGCGTTTTGTCGTTGCGATCGTGTGTGTGCTTCATGGCATATCTGTTAATGCTCAGGGCAAACACAAAGTTGAAACCAGGGATGGCGAAGTAAGGGGAGATGTACATATTTTAAGAAGAGAAGCAGATCGTTAATTTGCGAGCAAATTCCAAACGCTTCGTTCTAAGCGGCAAAGTCTCCGCGTTGCGGAGGCTTTGTCTGATTTCTATGTAGGTGCTGTCCCCTCCCTGCATGGCAATAATATACCCACTGCGAAGTTTGTTTCCCTTGATTGCACTTATTTATCCGCCAAAATAATTTTTTGGGCATCCGGATTTTTGATTATATTAGCCAACCCTCTGGATATACCCCTTTGCAGAAATACCTAAACCTCCTATAAAGAATCGAAAAGTAAGGGAGTCTTTATCAGTCTTTTATCTAATTCAAATCCCAAATACAGGTTATCCTTTCAGCCGTGGATCGAAAGAGCATGGTACAAACAAACTTCAATTGCGGGAACTACTATAATCAAATACAGGCAAAATGAATATAATTTACTTTATCCATATTCTGTTTATGATTCAGATAACCAATATGATTTACGATATTACGGGAATTCCAGACGGGGTGCTGGCTCAAATAAAGATTCAGTTCAACTATCTGCATTGATGGAAATTCCGGATAGTATCAAACTATATATTGAAAAAAACGGAAAGATTATTGATAGCTTCGATTTGAAAACGAAAGGCATTTCCGGGATTTGATGAAAATCAGTAATTTATTATGTATTTGTTAACCGTATCCGAAATTTCCTGCAAGTCCTAAAAAGGATGAAAAAAAGTACAGACGTAAGCATAACTATATGTTTCCTCATTTACTATAGCTACTATTCCTTTATGGGATTAGTGTTTAGCCGGATGAGTATTTCAAATTCCTACTCTTTAATACCAATATCTTTTTTGGGATTGGTATTAATTTCGTTATCCCTTTTTATGAAAAATAAATTAGCTTATATCTTCTTTAGATTGATTGGAATTCTTTTGGCTGCATTTGCTTTATATGATGACTTGAGCAATAGTTTAGTATATCATACAAAATGGGAAAATATCAAAGTTATTGTAATCTATTCGCCCGTTGTGGCAATGGTATTTTTTATTCTTATATCGTTTGTCAGGATAATTACATTTAAGTCCGTTGCTGACCTTTGACTGGCAGCACGGGGACGAAAGATAAATAGCTGACAATGGTATTCACCAAGTGATTGCAGTCTTTGAAGCTCATTGCGAACTTTTTTTCAGATATTTACCGATCCTATCCAAAATCTCCGGCAGGTCGTTATCTGAGTAATACTTACCCATGAACTTTGCAAATCTCTCTTTTATGGTGTCGTCTTCCCAATCCATTAAAGTCAAGTTGGTCAATGGCCGTCTAAGCTGTTCTGCAAATTGAAATAAAGGCAAATAGGACGGGGCATAGTAAAAAGAATGCTCTATTAGTCTTTCGTACAAATCCGGCTTTAATGCCCGCTTTAAATCCCGTACAACGTCTGCCAGATGAACGGGCGGAGCGGCCACGTTCAGGGAGTCAGCCATATGAGGCATACCCTCGTCCTGGAAAAAAGTATGCAGGTAAAACAGGAAGCCGAACGGAACATGGGCTGATAATGGCACATCAAACGAGCAATATAATATCTTTCTGGATAAAATATCTGGGGTTAGAGCGCTATATAAAGGAACTGATAACAACAAAGCTTTAATTCAAGTAATAAAACGAGATAATGTTAAAGAAAAAAGTGAAAAAACGTTTTAGAAACTTGCTTCTATTATTGACAGTTTTCTTATCAGGCACTTCCGTACTAGCACAATCTGGAATAGGTAAGGATAGTTGTTATATTTCAGTGGATACAAAAAAAATCCCTTTATTTAGTAAACTTTCTATTTTAAAGAGAGAATTATCAGTTCACAGATATCTTGATTATCCCGACACGTTAATCTTTCAATATTTATCCCGACAACTGAGGTTGTTAACAATTTGAGAAATGACAAGAGAAGTACGAAGGCATAATATCGGCTTGGCAATGCGGCGTTGGCATGCTTACAGGAATATTTATGTGTAATAGACAATATTTTAATTTCAATATGGGGCCTTAACAAAAGCATAAGGACACCGGAGGGCAAGATGACCGCAAACAATTGTTAGAGGAAATCAGAGATATAGAAAATCGGTTGTCAAATGTCCGTGATCTTGTCGCTACAAAACAAATTGACCCGGCAGATTTCAGAGAAATGAAAGCGGACTTTAGCCTCCGATTGGACAAATTAAAGGCCAAATTGTCAGCCTGCGATAATGAGCAAGCAGACTTCATTGGCTTGTTAAATACCGGCTTAAAAAATCTATTCCGGCTGGATAGCGTGTACGAGAAAGGCGACACGGAGAAGAAGCGGAAAGTAATTCGTTCGATGTACCCGGAAAAATTGATTTTCGACGGAGATCGATTCTGCGACCAAAATTACTGGTTGCACGAATTCAAAACATGGTATCCGCGCTGGTTTCAGGAATATTGATATTTATCGCAACAAATTGACATGGAAAAATTTAAAAAGCCCGTAAACAGTGAGTTTTACGGGCCTTTGGGTTTGCTTGTAACCCTTTTCTGTCGGGACGACAAGATTCGAACTTGCGACCCCTTGCACCCCATGCAAGTGCGCTACCGGGCTGCGCTACGTCCCGAACTCTTATAAATTCCAGGGGTGCGAAGGTAAGGAAAATATCTTTTCAAGTTAAAAAAACTACCATTTCGCTTTAACTTTTTTTTAGCTGTTCCAGCTTACATATTTGGCGCAATACTTGCGTTATATGGATAATCTTCTAATAAGAATACCTATAGTAAGAAATTCTACCAATCTTCCTTGATCGTTTTCCCTTATACAGACATCCTGATCCCTTGAGCAAAACCACTTTGTAATTACTTTTTTTAATCCTCAAATTCTGACTAAGAATGAGAAAATTCTTATTAGTGGCTATGCTATTTCCTATTCTGTCGCAAGCCCAATGGCATGTTAACGTGTTAGGCGGGTTCTCGAATTATATCGGCGACCTGCAAAGCAGGGCATATACTACCCAACAAGCGCATACGGCCATCAGCGCAGGACTCCAATATGATCTCAGCAGCCATTTTTCCATCCTGGGCAATGGCAGCTACGGCGTGGTAGGAGCTTCCGACACCTATAGCCCGCAGGCAGACCTTCGGGCCCGCAACCTGAGCTTCCAAAGCAAGATCTATGAAGGCAACTTTCTGCTGGAATACAACCTGCTGGACCTGAACAAACACAAGTTTACTCCCTATGCTTTTGCCGGAGTCGCTATTTATCACTTCAGTCCCTATGCCTTTGACAGCCTGGGGAAAAAAGTCTGGCTTAAGGGGTTGAGCACCGAGGGAGAGGGGCTGGCCCAATATCCTGACCGGAAACCCTATAATCTTTTCCAGTTTGCCATCCCTTTCGGCGGAGGTATCAAATTCCGTGTAACAGATAGGGTAGTGCTGGCCTATGAGATCGGACTGCGCAAATTATTCACGGATTACCTGGACGACGTCAGCACCCGCTATGTTGACCCGGCTATCCTGCAGGCAGCCAAAGGCACGACAGCGGTGGAAATGGCCTACCGGGGCGGAGAGCTGAAAGGAGGACCTGGTTATCCCAATACCGGTGCTCCCCGGGGAGGCTCTAAATATAAAGACTGGTATTACCTTTCCGGTATCCGGGTCAGCATCGCCCTTGGCTCCAATAAAAAATTGGAGGAACAGCGGAGGCTGCACGGATTATACGATTGCCCCGAAAAAGTTTATTAATAGTTCCCTCTGCCAACCTATTTCGACTGTTAGTGTTTTACTTTTGCGGACGGACAGGGGTCCATCGCCCGCCAAAAGGCGGATCAACCAATATAAAAGTAAAACACGAACATGGCTTACCGGAACCAACAGGAATTCATACAGGCATTGGAAAAAGCAGGGGAACTAGTGCGGATCAAAACCTACGTCGACCCCAAACTGGAAATAGCAGAGATCACAGACCGGATAAGTAAAAGCGGCAACGGAGGCAAAGCCCTGTTATTTGAAAATACCGGTACGGATTTCCCGGTCCTGATGAATGCATATGGCAGTGAAAAAAGGATGTGCCTCGCCCTGGGCGTACAACACCTGGACGATGTGACCCGGGAGATAGAAGGCCTCTTTAAATTACTATCCGCTCCTAAAGAGAGCATCCTCGACAAATTGAAATTGCTTCCCAAATTAGGGCAATTCGCCAGCTGGATGCCCCAGGTGAAGAGCGGCAGGGGAGAATGCCAGGAAGTCGTACAGACCACCCCGGATATCGGGCTCCTTCCCGTTATCACCTGCTGGCCGAAAGATGGCGGCCCCTTTGTCACCTTACCCATCATTCATACCAAAGATCCCAATACCGGCTCCCGGAATGTCGGCATGTACCGTATGCAGGTCTTCGGCCCTGACCTGACCGGCATGCACTGGCATAAACATAAGGTGAGCGCCAAACATTTCTCCGAATACAAAAAGACCGGAAAGCGAATGCCCGTTGCAGTAGCCCTGGGGGGAGACCCCGTTTATGCCTACAGCGCGACGGCCCCGCTTCCCGAGAATGTGGATGAATACATGCTGGCAGGCTTCCTGCGCAAGAAGAAGGTGGAGCTGGTAAAATGTATCACCCAGCCGGAGATAGAAGTGCCGGCTGATGCGGATTTCGTCATCGAAGGGTATGTAGATCCCACTGAGGAAGCGATTTGGGAAGGCCCTTTCGGCGACCACACCGGATATTACTCCCTGCCGGACTGGTATCCCCGGTTCCATATCACCGCCATCACCCATCGTAAAAATGCTGTCTACCCCGCGACGATCGTCGGAATCCCGCCACAGGAAGATGCCTGGCTGGGAAAAGCGACGGAAAGGATCTTTCTGGCTCCCATGAAAATGACCCTGGTGCCGGAAATCATCGATATGGATATGCCTGTCGAAGGAGTCTTCCACAACCTGGTGATCGCCAGGATCCGGAAGGAATATGCCGGTCAGGGCCAAAAAGTAATGAATGCCATGTGGGGAGCCGGGCAAATGATGTTCAATAAGATCCTGGTGATCGCAGATGAAAAGGTGCACATCCAGGACTATCTCTCCCTGGCACAATATGTTTTTCGCAACTTCAATCCGGCTACGGATGCCTATTTTTCACAAGGCCCGATGGACGTACTGGACCACAGCTGCAGCAAGCTGGGTTTCGGCGGGAAAATGTGCATTGACGGCACTTTCAAAACAGATGAGGAGATCGACAACGATCAATACCAGCTGCTGGTCACCCGCTATGACAGTCTCTCCGAAAGTTTGATAACTGACAGGTTTCCTGAGATCGAAAAGGTCAATCTGTCTCTTTTAGGGAAGAAGATCCCCTGCCTGATTGTATCGGTCCGGAAGAACCGTCCCGGCCATATCCGGGAATTGCATGAAACGCTTTGTGAGCTGGAGGAGATGGAGGGTATTAAAATGGTTTTATACGTGGAGCACACCGTAGATGCCAATGATCTGCCCGTCGCCTTATGGAGGTTCTGTAACAACCTGGACCCTAAAAGAGATAATTTCCTGGCTCAAAAGAAATCCGCTATTGATCCATATAAGAAGTTCGTATGTTTAGGGCTCGACGGCACCCGGAAAACAAAGGAATTCGATAACTTCCAGCGGGACTGGCCGAATATTATCGTAGCCGACGATAAGACGATCGCTGCAGTAGATAAGAAATGGAAGGAACTGGGCCTGGGCATTTTCCTACCTTCTCCATCCCTGAAATTCAAAGACCAGATGTATGGAGAGGAAGCCGTTGCACCCGCATCCTGAATGTCGATTGGAAAGGTAACCGGAGCTAATTTGCCCCTTGCCCAAGGGAAGGTAGCTTGTGCACGAGTCAAGGCAACTTGCACAAGGGAAGGGTAACTTGCACAAGGGAAGGGTAACTTGCACAAGGGAAGGGTAGACGAAATAGTAAGCTGGCTGCCGTAATAATTATAGTGCACGGCACCTTCACCTGAATAAAAAAATCTATGCTGAAGAAATCATTCTTACTGTCCGCAGGCCTGCTTTCCGCCTGTCTCGCTTTCTCCCAGACCGCCCATACGTTATTATGGGAGATCTCCGGCAAGGGACTGGCCAAACCCTCCTACCTTTTCGGCACCATGCACGTCCTTTGCGCGGATGACGCCAGCCTGAGTGACAGCCTGAGATCGGTGATCGCCCATTGCGACGAAGTATATTTCGAGATCAACCTCAGCGACATGAGCGGGATGATGGGCGCCATGAAATATATGCGGATGAATGACAGTAAAAAGCTCTCCGACCTGCTGGATGCCAAACAGTATGAAAAGGTAAAAGCTTATTTCGCTGAGCACGCCTCTATCCTGCCATTTGGCATGCTGGAGCGGTTCAAGCCCTTATTGATCAGCAGCCTGATCGAAGAGTCCAACCTGGACTGTAAGACGACCGATGGGATGGAAATGATGATCATGAAAGAATTGAATCATAACAAGCCTGTGAATGGATTGGAAACAGTGGAGTTTCAGGCAAGCCTCTTCGATAGCATTCCTTATGAACAACAGGCAAAAGACCTGCTGAATTATATCGATAGCGCGGACGAGTATAAGAAAATGACGCTGGACCTGTCTGAGGTCTACAAAAAGCAGGACCTGGATCAGATCGACCTGTTAAGCAGTAAGGGAGATCCCGGCATGAGCGGTTATATGGATCTATTATTATATGACCGCAATCGCAAATGGGCTACCGCGTTGACAGGCTTATTACCGCAAAAATCCTTATTGATAGCAGTAGGGGCTGCTCATCTGCCCGGTGAGAACGGGGTCATCAACCTGCTCAGGAAAAAAGGGTATACCCTGCGGCCGGTGAAAAATGAAAGCCTCCCGCCGGGGCGAGAGGCTTTATAAATAACTTATATACGTTCCAGCACGCTGAAGAAGAAATCCCCTTCAATTTTGGCGTTTTCGTCACTGTCGCTGCCATGGATGGCATTCTCTCCGATGGAAGCTGCAAACAGTTTCCGGATCGTTCCTTCGTCTGCCTTCGCAGGGTCGGTAGCTCCGATCAGCTTGCGGAAATCAGCCACTGCATTGTCTTTTTCCAGGATAGCCGCGATAATGGGACCGCTGCTCATAAATCCGACTAATTCCCCGTAAAAAGGCCTTTCTTTATGAACGGCATAGAACTCGCCAGCCTTTTCTGCCGACAATTTTGTCAGTTTGAGGGCTACAACGCGAAAACCGCTTTTAATGATCTTATCCACGATAGCGCCGGAATGTCCTTTGGAGAATGCATCCGGCTTGATCATGGTGAAAGTTCGATTGGTCATATTCCTTGTGATTTTTGGCCCGCAAAGGTAGGGTTTTAGGACGTATTCCCACATAAAAGGGATTTGGGATTTGAATTATTTATCCGGACATTTGCACACATTTTGCATGAGACCCATAGAAAAAATATACGATTTATTAGGCCAACCGAGAAAGGTGGTCATTGTTATGCATCAGAAGCCTGATGCCGATGCGATGGGGTCTTCCCTGGGATTGTTCCATTTCCTGAAGAAGCTCGGGCATACCCCTACTGTCATTTCCCCCACCAATTGGGCGGAATGGCTGAAATGGATGCCGGGCTGCAGCGGAGTCATCGACTATGAATATAGTACGGCGGCGGCCAATGCCGTTTTAGATCAGGCTGATTGGGTCTTCTGCCTGGATTTTAATAATATGGGCCGTACCCGCTATATGGCTAATAAATTGAGGAAACTGACCTGTGAAAGGATCCTCATCGACCATCATCAGCAGCCGGAAACCGAGAGTTTTGCGTATGGCGTCAGCGATACGGAGAAGAGCTCCACCTGCGAGATGGTCTATGATTTTATCGTCGGATCCGGCAACGCGGACAAGATCGATATAGATATAGCAGCGTGTTTGTATGCAGGGGTAATGACAGATACAGGTTCATTCCGCTTTCCCGGCGCTTCGGCAGCGGTCCATAGAATGGTGGCCGATCTGAAAGATACGGGGCTGAATCATACGAAGATCCATGAGAACCTCTTCGATAATTTCCTGGAGAACCGCCTCCGGTTCATCGGATATGTATTGCAGAACAAAATGGATATCTTTTATGAGTATAATGCAGCCCTGATCTCCATCCCCTGGAAAGATCTGCAGCGGTTTGAGATCAAGACGGGCGATACGGAAGGGTTGGTAAATTACCCCCTTTCCATACAAGGGATCAAAATGGCGGCCCTGATCATCGACCGGGACGAAGAGGTAAAATGCTCTTTCCGCAGTAAAGGAGATTTTGACGTCAATACCTTCGCCCGTAAATATTTTGAAGGAGGAGGGCATTACAATGCTGCCGGCGGCCGCAGCAGCGATACCCTGGAACAAACGGTGCAACGTTTTATCAGCGCCATAAAAGAGAACTCATCACAACTACAATAATTAATAAGAATGAAAAAAGTCTCGTCGTATTTGCTTGTCTCTGTAGTCTTGTTTGCTGCGGTTTCCTGCACCAACCAGGAATATAAAAAGACAAAAAGTGGCCTTTTATATAAGATCATTTCCGATGGAAAGGGTGAACCCGCCAAAAAAGGTCAGTTCCTGAAAGTGAATGTAGTCCAGAAACTGCGCGATTCCGTATTGTACTCTTCGGAAGGCAGCATGCCGGTCTATATCCCTGTCGACAGCGCAAGACCCGTTTACAGCCCCACTGAAATATTCCCTTTCCTCCGCAAGGGCGATAGCGCCGTGGTAGTAGAGCTGGCTGACACCCTTCAGAAAAAATTCGGTGGACAATTGCCTCCTTTCATCAAGAAGAAAGATAAGATCACCATCGCATTCAAAGTATTGGATCTTTTCCCGACGGAAGACCTGCTGACTGCTGACAGAAATCAGGAGACCGCCAAGGAAAAAGACAGGGAAATAAAAGCCATGGAAAGTTACCTGTCCGACAATAAGATCGCCACGGAAAAAACAGCCAAAGGCACTTATGTAGTCGTTCAATCTGCCGGTGAAGGCACCCAGGTTGATTCCGGCAAGCAGGTATCTGTACGTTACACCGGCAAGCTGTTCCCCTCCGGAAAAGTATTTGAATCCAATGCGACCGACCAGTCCAAGGAGCCTTTCAAATTCGTAGTAGGAGCAGGTCAGATCATCCAGGGCTGGGATGACGGCCTGAGAAAGTTTAAGAAAGGCGGAAAAGGTACGTTGTACATCCCTGCCTTCCTGGCTTACGATCAACAACCCGGACCTGGTCACAAACCTTACGAAAATCTCATCTTCGAGATCGAGGTCGTAGACGTGACGGATGCTCCGAAAGCAGCAGATAAACCCGCTATGCCGCAAATGCCTCAGGGGATGCCTCAAGGTCAGGCGCAAGGTCAACCTCAGGGACAGCCGCAAGGTCAGCCTCAGCACAAATAGAATTACTGCTTTACGAAAGGCATTAAAGTATAATGAAAAGTCGCGCTAATGATGAGTTAGCGCGACTTTTTTTATGGATGATCAATTTGCCTATGCCCCATTCTTATAAGCTTCCAGCAGGGTGATCGCCTGCTTCGCCTCCTTCGGATCATGGACCCGCAGGATGTCTGCTCCGTTCAACAGTCCCAGCGTATTTAAAACAGTAGTTCCATTCAATGCTTGCTCTGGCCTGATACCCAGTGTCTTATAGATAACGGACTTGCGGGAGATCCCCAGCAGAACAGGCCGTTCGAGGATAGAAAATAAAGACAGGTTCTTCAGCAATTCCAGATTGTGTGCCGCATTTTTGGCAAACCCCATCCCCGGGTCTAAAATGACGTCATGGATACCCGCTGCCCGGCAATCTTCCACCCGGCGGATAAAGAAATCCAGCACTTCCGTTACCACATTCTCATAGACCGCGGCCTGATTCATCGTCGCCGGCGTTCCTTTCATATGCATACAGACATAAGGTACTCCCAGCCGGCCTACGGTATCCAGCATCTCCGTATCCAGGTACCCGCCGCTGATGTCATTGACAAGGGAAGCTCCTGCGGCTACCGCTTCCCTGGCTACCCGGGAATACCAGGTGTCCACGGACAATACGGCATCGGGGAACCGCCGGTGTAATTCATGGATGGAGCCGGCTACCCGCCGGAGCTCCTCTTCCACGCCTACCTGCTCCGCACCCGGCCGGGTGCTCTGGCCGCCAATATCCAACAGATCGGCCCCATCCTCCAGCATTTGTTCCGCCTGCCGGATCAGGGATGTTTCGTCCATGAAACGACTGCCTTCGTAAAAGGAATCCGGTGTGCTATTGAGGATACCCATCACCAGCGGCCTGTCTGCAACTAATAGTCTACCCTTACAATTCAACGTGAACATGTTGCTTCGTTATTTATCTTTACTTTTACAATAATTCAAAATAATTGAGATCTCCTAATGAAGAATTGGAGTTGTCCAATGTGGAATTAGGATCATCCGGCAGATAAAAATCAGCAATAAAATTGAAAATAGCAGAAATTCCCGAAATGAGCTCCACGGATCAGCAATACGACCAGGCCGTCCGGTCCTGTAAGGACATCTTTCTGAAAAAAACGAAGGATTATGGCACTTCCTGGCGGGTATTACGCATTATCTCCATTGCCGACCAGCTGTTCATCAAGGCTCAGCGGATACGCACCCTTCAGCAAAAAAAAGAGCAGCGGGTAGGGGATGACAAGGCCAGCGAGTTCAGGGCAATGGTGAATTACGGGGTGATCGGCCTGATACAGCTATCCTTGCATAACGACACGGTGGAAGAGCTGACGGTAGTAGAAACGGAAAAATGGTATGATGAGAAAATAGCGGAAGCCAGGGCGACCATGCTGGATAAGAACCATGATTATGGAGAGGCCTGGCGGTCGATGAGCCAGGAAAGTTTTGTAGATCTGATCCTGATGAAAATATTGCGGATCCGCCAGATCGTGGCGAATGACGGGAAGACCCTGGTCAGCGAAGGCATCGATTCCAATTTCATAGACATCATCAATTACTCCGTTTTTGCGCTGATCTTAATAGCAGAGGGCAAACATGGGGTATAGGTATCAGGCGCAAGATATAGGCTACAGATCCTATTTGATAGGCAGTAAGTACCCTATCCGATTCATGTAAATATGCATTTGATTCACTGTAAATAGCCATTCGATACATCATATTAAATACCAATTCGATAAGTTATAAATATTATATGAAGACTCTCATAAACATTGCCAGGGTTATAGTCGGTGTCCTGTTCATCTTTTCCGGCCTGGTAAAAGCCGATGATCCCCTTGGGCTTAGTTATAAAATGCAGGAGTTTTTCGAGGTGTGGAACTTTCACCTGCTGGATAATTTCACCCTGGCATTTTCCATTATCATGATCGTATTCGAGATCGTGGCAGGGGTATCAATCCTGCTGGGCTGGCGAATGAAATTGTTCAGCTGGCTTTTATTGCTGCTGATGATCTTCTTCACTTTTCTTACGGCCTATGCGTATTTATCGGGAAAAGTAAGGGAGTGCGGCTGTTTTGGCGACTGCATACCGCTCACGGCAGGAGAGTCTTTTGTAAAGGACCTGATCCTGCTGGCCCTCATCGTGTTCCTGTTCTTCTTCCAGAAGAAGATCCTGCCGGTGCTGCCCCAGACCGGCAGTGTGGCCGTCCTTATCCTGGCTACCATTCTTTCTTTTTCCTTCCAATGGTATGTGCTGGTACACTTGCCGGTGGTAGACTGCCTGCCTTATCGCATCGGTACAAATATGCCGGAGAAAATGAAGGCCCCTCCCGGAGCCATTCCTGACAGCACCGTCATCACGATGGTCTATGAAAAGAATGGCAAAAAGATCGAATTCTCCGGCAATCAGTTCCCGGCGGATTTCGACGACTCCTATAAATTTATCACCCGTTATGATAAGCTGATCCGGAAAGGGAATGCAGAGCCCGCTATAAAAGATTTCAACCTGCTCACGGCTGCCGGAACAGATACAACGCAGGAGATCCTCGATAGAAAGGGATATAAATTATTCCTTTTCACCAAGGGACTGTCTGACTATCCGCCTGAATGGAATAAGGCGTTTAGCATCATCCTTACCATGGCCAGGGCAAAGGCGATCCCCGTTTATTTTATTACCGGGGACTATGACAATGTAGCGGCCTGGACGGACAAGGCCGGGATCAGCGCGGAGGTCACCATTCTAAAGTGTGACGCCACTGCTATCAAGACAGCGTCCCGGGCTAACCCTACCCTGTACCTGCTAAAAAGAGGAAACATCCTGGGCAAGTGGAGCTATGCAGACTTTGAGCGTGCATTACCGCATCTGAATGAGCTGCCTGCGGCATCACCCGCTGACAGTAATACGCTGCCTGTCACACAACCAAACGGTTCGTCCGCTGACAGTAACATGCTGCCTGTCACACCACCAACCGTTTCATCTGCAGACAGCAGTGCAAATGCCGCCACGCCACCGAATACACCGCCAGGGAAATGATCTCCTACCTGATAAAAAAGAGTTTTTACGGGGTCCTGGTCATGCTGGGCGTCGTCGTAGCTGTTTTTTTTCTTTTCCAGGGATTTGGCGACCCTTCCCGCCTGGTAATGGGGCAACGGGCAGATGCCGCCACGCAGGACAATATCCGGAAGGAGCTCTATCTCGACCAGCCCCGCTGGAAACAATTCCTTTTTTATCTCGACGATGTTTCCCCGATCGGGATCCATTCAAAAGAAGAGATCCGGAGTAAAGGTTTGAAAGGTTGGTTTATAGGGGGGGATACCCGGCTGGGCTTGAAATGGCCCTATCTGCGCCGGTCCTACCAGACTAAAAAGGATGTCTGGGAGATCCTGATGGAGGCGCTGCCGGGCACGATCCTCCTGGCGATAGCGGCGATGGTCATTGCTACGGTCCTGGGCGTATTGCTGGGAGTGCTGGCGGCCATAAAAAAAGATACCTGGATGGATACCACGGCGATCCTGACCAGCGTGCTGGGAATATCGGCCCCTTCTTTTTTTATGGGCATCGTCATTGCCTACCTGTTTGGGTTTGTATTAAGCCGGTATACCGGTCTGCATATGACCGGCAGCCTGTTCGATACGGACCCTTTTGCCGGAAGACAGCTGCAGCTCCGTAACCTGCTGCTGCCCGCCCTTACCCTGGGGATCCGTCCGCTCGCCATCATTGCGCAGCTGACCAGGGGCTCTCTGCTGGACACCCTGGACCAGGATTATATCCGTACAGCCTATGCGAAGGGACTTCGTAAAAGCAGGGTCATCTGGAAGCATGCCCTGCGGAATGCCCTGAACCCGGTGATCACGGCTATTACCGGATGGTTTGCGGAGCTATTGGCCGGCGCTTTTTTCGTTGAATATATTTTTGGATGGAAGGGCATCGGGAAAGTTACGGTGGACGCCCTGGAGAAGCTGGATTTTCCGGTGGTGATGGGGTCGGTGCTGGTCTCTTCCTTTTTCTTTATTCTGATCGGCCTGCTGGCGGATCTATTATATGGGCTGATCGATCCCCGGGTGAGGATGGGCTGAGCGCTACTTGATCACCACCTCTCTGATTGATTTCTCTCCCAGCGCTTCATTGACGCGGGCTATAATTTTCTCTTTCTGATAGAGCAATTCCTGGCGGAGGGGGGCGACGGTGGTATTGATATAAAGGGTCTGCCCATGGATCTGTATCTTATCTGTATAGCGGGCTACTGTCTTCCCCATGATCTGTTCCCAGACCTCTTCTATCTGCAGTGCCTGAATCGAGCCCTTCAGCTGGCTTTGATTCAGGAACTTTTTCATAGCGTCTCCTAATGAATATTCCCCCATGGGTGCAAGGTAGGAAAAATACAAGCTATCCCAGGTCAATAATTTGGCAGGGCGCCCCCAATTTTTCCATCTCCTGCCGGATACGCCCGGAATGCGTGTCGGTGATAAATATTTGTCCCTTATCCTGCAGGCAAACTTTGTCCAGGAGGTTGTGCATACGGTGTTCATCCAGCTTTTCGAAGACATCATCCAGCAATAAAAGGGGGGGGAAGCCCTTATTCTGTTTCAGGGACTCATATTCCGCCAGCTTTAAGGCAAAAAGCAGGCTTTTGCGCTGCCCCTGTGAAGCGATGACCTTAAAAGGCTGCCCGGAAAAGCTGATATCGATGTCGTCTTTGTGTATTCCCGTATTGGTGCGTTGCAGGTACAGGTCTTTTTCCCGGGACTGGTGGAGGAGGTCTTTGAAGGAGGCCTGCAGCAGCTGACTTTCATAGGCAAATGCCACCGGCTCGCTGGTCCCCGCGATCTGCGTATAGAACTGCCGCACCAGGGGCAGCAGCTCCTGCAAAAAGGATTTTCTTTTCTCAAAGACGTATCCCCCCGGTCCGATCAATTGTTCGTCATAGACGTCCAAAAGGCCCTTGTCATGTATTCTGCTGTCTGTCAATGACTTAAGAAAGCCGTTTCGCTGCTGCAGCACCTTATTATAGCCGATGAGGCTTTGGAGATAACCGGCATCCAGCTGGGAGAGCAGGGCGTCCAGGAAACGGCGGCGCTCCTCGCTGCCGCCCGTAATGATCTGCACATCGTCCGGGGCAATGATGACTGCGGGGAACCGCCCGATATGCTGGGAGAACTTCTCATATACTTCTCCATTGGACTGAAATTCCTTCTTCCCGTTCTCCCGGAGGACGCAGACAATAGGTATAAATGTGGCTTCTTTTTCGAAATGCCCGTCGATCCGGAAGCCGGCGCTGCCCTTAAAGACGTTCTGCTGATCGGATTTGGAGAAATAACTTTTAGTAAAGCAGAGGTAATAGATCGCATCCAGCAGGTTGGTCTTGCCAACCCCATTTTTGCCGCAGATTCCCACGATCCGTTCCCGGAACTGGAAATCAGCCTGCTCATAATTCTTGAACTGTACGAGTGATATATCTTTTAGTAGAAGCAAATGGGTCCGTTGGGATGCAAATATCGGAAGATAAGGTCACCCAGCCTCTTTTCCCTGCCTAATGGTCCGAATGAATGCCCCGCCGCAGGAATGGCGGCCTTTTTTCCCGAATTAATAACGTACCCGGTATGGAAAAAAAGGAACCGGCCCTGTAAATCCTTATCAGCCTGTTTATAACAGGAAAAAAGCGCCCGAACCTAAAATCCTGAGGTCTAATGATAAAATTCCTTTTTCCCCCGTATATTTGCCCCCGCTGATCCGGTGCTTGCGGGCTCTGAAAAAATTAGCCTGCGTCACCGGACCTCTAATGTTGGGCCTTCGGCCAACGGACCTGTGGTCCGTTCTGCCGGGTGGCTTGGCCAACGCAAAAACTTCAAATTTTCAAAAAGTGGCTACCAAGTTTTCAAAAGAGACCTACCTGTACTGGTATGAACTAATGCAGCTCATCCGCCAGTTTGAGCTAATGGCAGAAGAAAAGTATAAAATGGATGGCAAGATCCGGGGATTTTTTCATGCCTATGTAGGGCAGGAAGCGATAGCTGCCGGCTGTATGACCGCCACCAGGCCCGATGATCCCTTTATTACCGCCTATCGCGACCACGGTCTGGCCCTGTCCAAAGGAGTCAGCGCCAATGCCTGTATGGCCGAATTATACGGGAAAGCTACCGGCGCCGCGAAAGGGAAGGGGGGGAGCATGCACTTTTTTGGAGTAGATGTGAAATTCTTCGGAGGGCATGGCATCGTTGGTGCGCAGATCGGAACAGGGGCCGGCCTGGCCTTCGCAGAAAAATATAAGGGCACGGACAATGCGGTGCTCACCTTCTTCGGAGATGGCGCTGCCCGTCAGGGAATGCTGCATGAGATATTCAACCTGGCCATGCTGTGGAAGCTGCCTGTTGTCTTCATTTGCGAGAACAATCATTACGCCATGGGAACTTCTGTTGAAAGAACTTCCAATGTGGTAGATATCTATAAGCTGGCCGATGCCTATGAGATGCCGGCTGATTCCATCGATGGCATGAGCCCGGAAGGCGTGCATGAGAGCATTGCCCGCGCCGTAAAAAGGGCCCGGGAGGGAGCAGGTCCGACCCTGGTGGAAATCAAGACCTATCGTTATAAAGGCCATTCCATATCTGATCCCCAGAAATACCGTACCAAGGAAGAAGTGGAGGAATACAAGGCAAAAGACCCCATCCAAACGGTATTGAGCACTATCCTGACGAAGAAATTCGCTACCCAGGAAGAGATAGATGTTATTAATAAAAGGGTTAATGACACCGTAGCGGAAGCGGTGAAGTTTGCAGAAGAATCTCCCTGGCCGGATGATTCAGAATTATTGAAGGACGTCTATATGGATAAAAACTATCCTTTTATCATCGACTAGTCCGGCTATTTATTGTCGACTGGTTCGGCTATGGAGACCCATTACCGGCAGTTAAACAGCTCCGGCGCTCAAAAATAAATTTTCTCATACGTAAAAAATAAACGACAAAAAATCGCCATGTCAGAGATCAAACATCCTGCTCATCTGGAAGAAGAAAAGAACCCGGTAGACCAGCTACAACATTTTTGGGACAGGTGGGGCAAACAGGCTGGTTACGCCTTGCTGGCAATCGTCCTGGTAGTGGGGGGATGGTTCGCCTATAGGAACCTGGTCAGCGAGCCCAATGAAAAGAAGGCAGTCGAAGCCATGTTCCGGGCTGAAGAATATTATCGTATGGATTCGGCCAGGCTGGCCCTGAACGGAGACAATGTAAACGCCGGTTTCCTCAAGATCCTGTCAAAATACAGCGGTACAAAAGCTGCTAACCTGGCCGCTTTTTATGCGGGCAGCTGTTACCTGAAAATGGGCGATTATAACAATGCCGTAAAGTATCTGAAAGACTTCTCCACTTCTGTAAAACAGCTGCAGGGCAGGGCTTATGGATTACTGGCTGACGCCTATTCCGAGCTGAACAAGAAAGAGGAAGCGGCCGAAGAATATAAAAAAGCGGGAACCTATTTCGAAAAAGACGAACTGTTCTCCCCGGAATATCTATTCCGCTCCGGTTATCTGTATGAGAGCATGGGTAAGACACAGGACGCTATTTCCATGTACAAGATCATTAAGGACAAATATCCTGCTTCCCAGCGAGGGGCCGATATCGATAAGTACCTGGCAAGACTGGGGGTGATCCAATAATAAGGTGATCCAATAAATAACCCAACACCAATGGCTGAGATCAGCAATAGTAATTTATTACAGACAGGCACAGGCATTCTGAATACTAAGGATGCCTGTGTGGTTATTGTGCGTACGGAGTGGAATGCACTGATCGTGGATGCGCTGGAAAGCGGTTGCCGGAAGGCTCTTGTACAGGCCGGCGTCAAAAATTGCCAGGTCATTAATGTCCCCGGCGCTTTTGAGATCCCCTTCGCCATAAAATCTTACTGGGATGTCCACAAGTATAAGGATGATCGTCCCCAGGCATTCATAGCCCTGGGTTGTGTGCTCCGGGGAGATACGCCTCATTTTGACTACGTCTGTAAGGCGGTAACGGATGGTATCCTCCAGCTGAATCTTTCTTTGCCCATACCCACTATCTTCGGTGTATTGACGGTGGACAATCAGCAGCAGGCTGATGAAAGGATCGGCGGCCGGCATGGCCATAAAGGGGAAGAAGCCGCGATCACCGCCCTGAAAATGATCTCTTTGATAAATTCATTTAAACCTTCCACAGCGCCCTGACAGTTCAGCTATTCATACCATGTTTTGTAGATCAGCTCTATCCCCAGACTGCATTCAATATGGTGAAAGTATTGGAGAAGGCAGGGGTGTCGGTACAATATAATACCAATCAGACCTGCTGCGGCCAGCCCGCCTTTAATGCCGGATTTCGGGATGAGGCCCGGGATGTATGCTCCAAGTTCATAAAGGATTTCTCCGGTACAGATTATATCGTAGCTCCCAGCGCCTCCTGCGTGGGATTTGTGCGGAACTATTATTCAACGATGTTCGCTAACTCCTCTCTCCATAACGACGTAAAGGACATTCAAAAAAGGATCTTCGAATTCTCCGATTTCCTGGTCAATGTACTGGGTGTCGAAGATATCGGGGCTACGCTGCACGGAAAGGCTACCTATCATGATTCCTGCGCCGCGTTACGGGAATGTAAGATCAAAGAGGAGCCCCGTAAGCTGCTGGCCAGGGTAAAAGGCCTGGAATTGCTGGAAATGAACGATGTGGAGACCTGTTGTGGCTTCGGCGGCAGCTTTGCCGTGAAATTCGAGTCCATCTCCATCGCCATGGCTGATCAGAAGGTGAATAATGCGCTCCAGACAGGAGCCGATTATATCATTTCCACCGATCTTTCCTGCCTCATGCACCTGGATGGCTATATCCGGCATAAGGGCTACTCCATCAAGACCATGCACATCGCCGATGTTCTGGCGAACAGTTTATAAAATGTCTGTTATCTTTCAAAATATTTAGGGATCTCCAATTTATCCAGCTCAAAATACTTCCGCACACTCAATTGCCTGCGCCGGCTTTCCGCACTGTCCGATTTCTCTAATTTATCCAACAGCTGCATTTCAATCACATGCTGAACTATGAACTGCCGGTAGACAGCGTCAGCCTCACATCAGGTATGTACAAAAAAATAAGACCACCCAATGCACCGTAGTGATCGGATGGTCTTGACCCTTAAAACAACCTGTCGCAAGCGTTAAATAGGGTAAAACCAGGCCTCGTATAATACTTACGTAAGACGGTAAACTTTAGATTTCTTTTTCTAAAAAAAAAGCAACTTTTTTTCAAAAGCTGCTTTCTTAATTACCCTCGCTTGCGATCACGTGTTGATAATCAATTGACTGGGTAATATGTTGTATTGTTTTTTAACAGATACATAATTCGGGATATCTGAGCCGTTACAGGAAATCATCATGAATATATACGGGGGGGCGTTTTGATCCGGATTCACAAATCCCCATTATTTTTCGTTAAAGTTCTTTAGGACATAATCAGTAATTTCGGCGAAAGATTAATTATATGGCTTATTGGCTGGTCAAATCGGAACCTTCCGTATACAGTTGGGATCAATTCGTAAAGGACAAACAGACTGTCTGGAGCGGGGTCAGGAATTATGCGGCGCGCATTCACCTGCGGGCCATGAAGAAAGGAGAGGAGACTTTATATTATCATAGCAATGAAGGGATGGAAATAGTGGGCATCGCCAAAGTATCAAAAGAGGCCTACCAGGACCCTACCACAGAGAACGATGCCTGGGTGGCGGTGGATATCAAACCTGTAAGACATCTGAAGAGTCCGGTCAGCCTTGCCACGATCAAGGCAGACCCGCGGCTGGCCAATATGGCGCTGGTTCGCCTCGGACGTTTGTCCGTACAGCCCGTTACTGAGGAAGAATGGGCCATAATCATGGAACTGGCCGGGGAGTAGGCGGCACCTTCCAACGGGCGCGCACACGCCATTATCTTTTTATATTGGGGCACTTCTATTAACTTTTTATACTGGGTTACTTTTTAAAGGTCCCGGGAATTAACAATAGTTCCCGGGACCTTTTTTTGTCTTTTATGTAATAACCATATTCCTGCATCTAAGCAGGTAACCATCCAAAAAATACCAACATGCGATCCCTGTCATTAACAATGCCGGCAGCATTGCTGCTGCTGCTATGCCTTTCCTGTAACTCCGGCAATCAAAAGGCCGGGCTCTTATCCAGAAAAATGGAAGACCAATCGTTGACATCTTCTGCTCCAACAGTTGATAAGGAAGCTAACAAAGAATTTAAATCAACAATGGCCGCCGATTCTACCTCTACCGGTACTATAGGTATTGCTGCGCCAGAACAGGAAGAGGAACAGTCTCCCCCGAAATCCCCCACAGGCCAGCATTCTGCTCAGTCCTCTGCTAATGCGCAGCAGACAGCTCCGGCCAATCCTGACTGGGATAAGAAGATCGTGAAGACCGCCAATCTAAACCTGGAAGTAAAGAATTACCGATCTTTTAACGACCTACTGCATCGAACCGTAAAACAGTCCGGAGGATATATAGCCCAGGAAGAACAAAATGAATCGGAGTATAAAATTGAGAATACGGTGACGATAAAAGTTCCGGTGGCTCAATTTGACGAAACCCTGTCGCAGCTTGCTTCCGATAGCAGCAAGCTCCTCGAAAAAAAGATAAACGCAGAAGATGTTTCCATGCAGATAGTCGATACCAGGTCCCGGCTGGAGACAAAAAAAGAAGTGCGTGAGCGCTACCTCGAACTCTTGAAACAAGCCCGGAACATGAAGGAGATCCTGACCGTCCAGAATGAGATCAACGATATACAGGAGCAAATGGAAGGCGCTGCAGGAAGGATCGCTTACCTGAGTCATTCTGCGGCTTTCAGCACGATAAACCTGCGTTTCTACCAGGTATTGGATGCAGGCGCCGTTAACGAACCTGCTCCTTCTTTCCTGTATAAAATAAAGGGGGCGTTCGCCGAAGGCTGGAACTGGATCAGCGCCCTGTTGCTGGGATTGATCAGCTTATGGCCTTTATGGATCGCTGCAGGACTGGCCTGGAAGATATTCTGGAAAGGAAGGGCCTCTTACCTCCGGGCGAAGCCGGATGCCCGGCTATCCGGCACGGCGGCTGATTTGCCAAAAGAATAGTCAGGCGGGTGATGTGAAGAGTTTTATTTATTTTGCAGAGACATAATCAATCAGATCATATGAGCACCATTCCCTATAAGAAAAAACTGGTTGTACTTACCGGCGCCGGCATCAGCGCCGAAAGCGGCCTGAAGACCTTCCGGGACAGCGATGGGTTATGGGAAGGATACGAGGTAACGGAAGTGGCCACTCCGCGGGGCTGGAAGAAGGATCCCGGACTGGTGCTTGACTTTTATAATATGCGCCGCCGGGATGTGGGACAGGCAAACCCCAATGCTGCTCACGTTGGATTGGCGGAACTGGAAAAGGATTTCGACGTCCAGATCATTACCCAGAATATCGACGATCTGCATGAAAGAGCAGGGAGTACGAAAGTCCTGCATCTGCATGGGGAAATTTTTAAAATGCGCAGCGAGGCCGATGAATCTCTTATTTATGAGATCAGAGAGGATATCGGTTTGGGGCAGCTGGCGGATGATGGCGCCCAGCTGCGTCCCCATATCGTATGGTTTGAAGAGGCTGTGCCCATGATAGGAGAGGCCATTCCCCTGGTAAGGGCCGCAGACATCTTCGTGGTAGTAGGGACTTCCCTGGTGGTATATCCCGCTGCAAGCCTGATCGATTATGCGCACCGGGGTATTCCTACATTCATCGTGGATAAGAAGATCCCTTATACGCCGCCTATTTACAATTTGACCGCCATTGAGCAGCCGGCGTCCCTGGGTGTGAAGGAGCTGCAGGAGAAGCTGGCTTTGCTGCGCTGAGAAGGACCGGCCGGAGCCCGCCGGCCGGGCGGCGGCATATTTAGGCTTTTCCTAACAAAGAGTTATTTAACATTGCACCAAATGGCGCTAATCAGAAAGATCTTACTATCACTCGGCCTGTTCTTCGTGGTGCACAACTCTTTTTCCCAGCTATTTCAAACATCGCAGCCTGTTCAGCAGCTGATAGATTATTCAAAAAGGAATACGCCCGCGGGATATAGTCCCCGTCTCAACATACTGACACTCACACCCAAAGGGAATTTACATTATCTTTTTCCTTTCTACCATGCGTTCAGGGATGAGGAAAAATTCAAAAAGATCTATTCTGAAAAAGGATATTACGATGAGCTGAGCCAGTATTTTTCCTTTGTGGGGGATTACCGGACATCCCAGCAATACCTGGTGAAAAGCTTTGACAGCGTCGATGATGCCAACCGGCGGAAAGTATTCAGAATGGTGGAGGGGATTAAGAGTGTAGAGCATGTCGATGCCCGCCGTTATATCAATTACCTGGCAAGAGTAAGGAATAGCCGGGTGATCATGCTCAATGAGGCTTATGCCAAACCGCTGCACCGGGCCTTTGCCCTGTCCCTGTTAAGCGACCTGTACCGCCAGGGATTTCGCTACCTGGCAATGGAAATGCTGAATAACTTTTCCAACCACACCCTGACCAGGCTTACCTTGCATACGGGCTATTATACGGCCGAGCCGGTAGCCGGTGAGCTGGTACGGACCGCTATTGCGATGGGGTATACCCTGGTATCCTATGAAGACACGGCTGCCTCTGCACATACTATCGGCCAGCGGGACTCTATCCGGGCGCAGAATATTTACAAGGTCTTTCAGCAGGATACAGCCGCCAGGATCCTGGTATATGCTTCGTATGCGCATATCAGTAAAAAGATCTCCCCGGATGGTTATATTCCCATGGGACTGGCTTTCAAAAATGTGTCAGGCATCGACCCTGTCACCATCGATCAGACGGATATGTCGGAAGAGAGCAATTTCGGATATGGCCGTGTATTTTACCAGGCTTATCTGCAAAAGTACCCGTTAAAATCGCCCTCGATCGCCCTGATCAATAACGAGCCGGTGAATGTTACCAACAATGACCTGTATGATCTTTCTGTCATTCATCCTCCTGTCAGCTACCAGGATGGAAGACCGACCTGGCTGACCCTGGGAGGAGCGCGGCAGGCATTTTATTTGAAACCGCCTTCCATCGGCACCTACCTGGTACAGGCTTATTACCAGGACGAAATAGAAGGTAACGGAAACAAACCCTGGCAGCTGGTGCCTGCAGACCAGACCTATATTCCAGGCGGCAAGAAGACTTACCTGCTCTACCTGAAAAAAGGAAAGTATATGGTCATTTACCGGGATATCGATTATCATATCCTGAATACGTTGAATATCGAGGTCAATTAGCGGAATATCGGATCCGCTTCAGCCGGTCCTTCCAGGGATTAGTCAATGCTGGTCTGTGAAAGCGGATCCCTGCGAGCTCTTTTCCTCAAAACGAACTCCTTCCTCCGCCAGCTCTTTCAATACCGGCTCATAGATCTCCGGCAGGATGGGAATATGAACCCCGGTAAGACCTTTCATCTTTCCTTCCAGGATCAGCCTGGCCGCAATGCCCAGCGGCAGTCCTACGGTCTTTGCCATCGCCGTTTCCAGCGTATTTTCCCCCTTCACGATGAGACTGCTCTTATCCTCGTGCAAACGGCCCCCGACCGAATACGCTATTTCATGCAGCATGACGATCATATCCTTATCGGAAACCTCCATCGCCAGTTTTGTCTCCAGTAAATATTGAAGGACATCGGCAGATACCCTTGCTCCGGATGGGATAACCTTATCGTCAAACAAGCCCAGGAATTCCAGCTGTTCCCTGTTGTCCGAGTTGACATACGGAAGGATAGGAGAGGACCATTCCGCGAACGTCGGCTCTTTTGCCACGGTAGGGACTTTGGCCCGATCATCATTCGTTTCCCGGACGATCTGTCCCACATTCTCGCTTCCGGCGATCTGTCCCACTTTCCCGCTTCCGGCGATCTGTTCGCCTTTTCGCCCATCGGCTGTCCGGCGCAGCATAACCTGATCATCCGTCAATCCCGACCGCACAATACATTTCCAGCCCTTGCAAAAATCCGGATAGCGCAAGGTGGTCCGGATAAAAGTTGCCGCTTCGTCCAGGCCATATAATGATATATAAGGCAAAGAATCCCTGTTGGGATACCAGCTAAGATTGCGGCCGATCCCATCGATAGCAACTTCCCCGTTATTTTCAAACAATTCGGCATAGGTCTTGCTGACGATCTGCCCATTCTCCCTGTACCGGGCGCCGGCCGATCCGGCCATTACCACATTGCGGGGATTCCAGCTGATTTTATAATGCCAGGGATTGTTATCGCTCTCAGGAGCTACCAGTCCACCAGTATGTGAACGGAAAGAAAGGATGCGGGCGCCCTGTCCGCGGACCCGGTGGATCAGCTGCATGGCGCTCATATGGTCGATCCCGGGATCCAATCCCATTTCACCCAGGAATAACAGCCCGTTCTCCCGGATAGCCGGTTCGAGGGATCGGATCGGGGCATCCAGGTAAGAGGCTGTCAGCAGGTTTTTTTTGCATTTTACGCAGGAGATGGCCACCAGCGAATGCAGGGCCGGCGGCAGTAAAGAAATGACAATATCCGCTTCCCGGATCAGCAGTTCCCTTTCGGCTTCATTTTCTACCGCTATCGCGACTGCTTTTGCATGGGAGGCATTGCGGATCTTTGACTGAGCGAGCGAAAGATTGTATTCCGCCACCACCAGCGACCAGCCCCGGGAGCCGCTCTCCCGGATAAGATACCGGATGAGGCAGGTGGCTGATTTACCGGCGCCGAACAAAAGTATTTTTTTCATATATATTACTATATTACATTGCCTGTTAATGGGAAACACAAGATAAGCTAAATGGGTTCACCGTCACTTTTGTTAAGCGTTGGCAATTCTTTCGGTTTTAAACTTCAATTTCTCCCGTTTTTAAACTTCAAGTCCCCCTGTTTTAAACTTTTCCGGAATAAACAGGTCATATCTTACAAATATTTCCCCCTTTGCCCGATTCGGAGTTTTTAATTCAAAAATCTACCATTCAAAATTTTACATAACATTGAATTACGACGGCATCAAACGATACAAGGGAAAATGGGAGGCTGACCAGGCAGCTCATTTGCTAAAACGAACCCTGTTCGGGGTCAAAAAAGAAGACCTGGAGCATTTTCACCGGAAATCCCTGAAAAAAACGGTTAAGGAGCTCATCTATGGGGCATCTCCTCTTCCTGCTCCTCCTATCAACAATTACAATGACGATAAATACACGGACCCGGAGATCCCGGCCGGAGAGACCTGGATCACCGCGCTAAAGTATGATGGAATGAATAATGGCCGCCGGAAAAATTCCTATAAATCCTGGTGGCTGGGATTAATGGTCCACCAGGACCGGAGCATCCGGGAAAAAATGGTATTGTTCTGGCATAATCATTTTGTAACGGAGACAAATACGGTCGACAATGCGCTGTTATGTTACCGGTACAATGTCTTGTTACGGCAGTATGCATTGGGCAATTTTAAAGAGTTTGTCCGGGCTGTCACTGTGGAGCCGGCCATGCTGCGTTATCTGAATGGCGCCGCCAATACCCGGAAAGCGCCGGATGAAAACTATGGCCGGGAATTACAGGAGCTATTCACGATCGGGAAGGGGCCCGGGTCCCACTACACGGAAGATGATGTGAAAGCCGCTGCCCGGGTGTTAACAGGGTATACCGTCAATTACAAAACCTTCACCTCCTCCTTCGATCCCAATCGCCATGACAATACGGACAAACAGTTCTCTGCGTTCTACGACCACCGGATTATCAAAGGCGTAAAAGGGAAGGAGGGGCAGGGGGAGCTGGATGAGCTGCTGGATATGATCTTTGAACGGGAGGAGCTGTCCCTGTTCATTTGCCGCAAATTCTACCGGTTCTTTGTCTATCACACTATCGATGAAACGACGGAGAAAAATGTAATAGAGCCCCTGGCAGCCTTATTCCGTAAAAAGAATTATGAGATCAGCCCGGTATTGGAAACCCTCTTCCAGAGCCGTCATTTTTTCGACCCTGCCAATTATGGCAGCATGATCAAGAGCCCGGTGGATTTCACGGTGGGTTTATGCCGGGAGTTTAATATTGTTTTCCCTGAAGGGGGGGAATATACGGAGCAGTATGGTTTTTGGGAACAGGTCCGCAACCAGGCGGCGGGATTGCAGCAGAACATCGGCGATCCGCCCAATGTAGCCGGCTGGCAGGCCTATTACCAGGAGCCGGAGTATGACAAGCTGTGGATCAGCTCGGATACTTTGCCCAGGCGTAACCAGTTTACAGACCGGATGATCAATGGTGGATTTAGCCGTAAGGACAAGAAGATCCTTATCGATCCGGTTGCTTTTGCCGCAGGGCTGCCCAAGGCGGAGGACCCTGATCAGCTGATCGGCGAAACGGTCCGGGCGCTTTACCGCGTAGAGCTGCCTGCCGAACAATTACGGTTTATCAAGACCAATATTCTTTTGTCAGGACTGGTGGGGATGGCTTCAGATCATTACTGGACAATGGCCTGGCAGGCATACCTGCGAGATCCAAATGATAAGAACAACAGGAATATTGTCAGCAATAAACTAAAGTTATTATTTAAGTATTTGATGGATTTACCTGAATATCAATTGATGTAAGAGATAGGATGAGCTAAATAAATACTTGATGTAAAATTAGAGGTTACTGTAAACCAGTGCTTTTATACCAAATGGAAATTTGCCGTATCTCAAATAAAACCTCAAGGTGGAATACCCTTCGATATAAAGTAGAGGTTAAAGTAGAAGTTGAAGCTCACGTAAAAATTGAAGCTAATTAGAAAAACCGCTTTCATGAAAAGACGAGATTTTTTATTTCGCACCGTTCCTTCGGTGCTGATACCGTCCCTGATCAATGGGTTTTCCATCCGGGCATTGGCCTCTTCACCTTTGGCACAGGCTGCCCGAATGGTAGATTCCGATCATGTATTGGTCCTGGTGCAGCTCAACGGGGGCAATGATGGCTTAAATACGGTGATCCCCCTGGAATTCTATGATGCCTATCGGGCTGCCCGCCCGAATATTGCCATCCCGGAAAACAAGATTCTAAGACTAAATGGCTTTGATGGGACGGGATTGAACCCGGCTATGCCTGAGTTACAGAACCTGTTCAACGAGGGGAAATTGACGATCGTTCAGGGCGTAGGTTACCCGCAACCCAATTTTTCGCATTTCAGGGCCACGGATATCTGGCTTTCGGGAGCAGATGCCGGGCAGATCCTGCCCACAGGCTGGGCCGGCCGTTATCTGAATGAGCAGTTCCCCCGTTTCCCGGATAATTATCCGAACAGGGAGATGCCGGATCCCCTGGCCATCCAGATCGGTTCCCTGGTATCCCCGGCACTCCAGGGCCCTGCGTTGACGATGGGAATGGCGATCAGCAATCCGAATAGTTTTTATGACCTGATCAACGAACGGACCGCCCCGGCGCCGGCTAGCAGGGCAGGAGACCAGCTCGCTTATATCCGGGAAATGTCGGTGAAGACGGATCAGTATGCAGGCGTCATCAAGGCCGCCGCGCAGAAAGTGACGAAACAATCGGATAAATACCCTGCAGCGGGAAAGAATCCATTGGCAGATCAGCTGAAGATCGTAGCCCGGCTGGTGGCGGGAGGGCTAAAGACAAGGATCTACCTGGTAAGCATGGGAGGTTTTGACACGCATGCCAAACAGACGGATGGAACGGATACGACCACGGGGACGCATGCTAAATTACTGGCAAAGCTCTCGGAAGCAATTGGGGCGTTCCAGGATGATCTCCGGCTCTTACAGGCGGACAGGCGGGTGACCGGAATGACCTTCTCGGAATTCGGCCGGCGTATAAAATCAAATGCCAGCGGAGGAACGGACCATGGAACGGCGGCCCCGGTAATGCTGTTTGGGAATAACCTGCAGTCGGGTATCGTTGGTGGAAACCCTCTCTTACCTGCCAATGCCACTGTAAATGACAATATCCCTATGTTGTATGATTTCAGGGCCTTGTATGCCAGCTTGCTGGAGAAATGGTTCTATGCGGACCCGGCCATAACGGACTCGGTCCTGATGAAGAGCTATGCACTGCTCCCCCTTATAAAGTCCCGGATCTCAGACGCTGCGGGCGTCTGAGATCCGGGGCATCCTGCTACCTACTTAATTTGACCTCTCCCAGATCTTTCTCTACTCCCGGAGCCAGATATACCTCTCCAAAGGAGAGATCCTGATACGGTCTTTTGGCGGTCACATGTACCTGCCAATGTCCCGGGCTTACATCGGAAAGGTAATACTGTCCTTCACCTCCGGCCATTTTAATGGAGTCTTTTCCATGGACAGCCCAGACCTTTCCGGCTCCTTCTGCCGGGAAGATGGTAACGTGCATCGATGCTGTCTGTAATAATTTGACGGCATGTACGCTGGTAACACCTATTAACACCAGACATAACTGAACCATTGCGTTTTTCATACCAATTCGATTTTTGTGTTCATTGTTAATTAATGCTACTACTAGTCAGGCGATTAAATGGATGCTGAACAGGCGATTAATTAAGGGGGTGAACAGGCCGCGGGGGTCAGGGATGATAATAATTTCCAACTACTATGCCAAATGAGAAGAAACAGTTAAAAAAACGTTTAATTGATTTGTTAATGAACAACATATCAATCATTTTATATCAGCTACATCAGCGTGTCGAATACGATAATCCAATTTCTTTTGAATGAACGAGGGTGATCCTATATTGAACCTTTATACCCCGGGAACTATTAGGCGCTTCCAGCATCAGCGCGGAGCCGGGACCGATACCACGAAAATAGAGATTTTCTGTCTTGAACACTTTTTTATTGGCTTGTACGTATTGCACTTCTACTACTACAAGATCCAGGGGATAGACGGACTTATTGCTGACGGTCATCTGTACGCCGGAGATCCCTCCGAATGCGCCCACGGTATACCCATTGGTACCAACAGAGACCAGGTTGGAAAGGTTGTTCCGGAGGATATCTTTATCGATCTTTTCAACTGGCTGATCTGTTCGGTGAGTGGCTTCCCGGCTTACGACCGTCAGCGCCGTCATGGCAGAATCGGTAGCAGAAGAAAGGGCCGCCGGTTTCTTTTGTGCGGACAGGGAAGACTTCTCTTTGCCGCCGGCAGGTTTTTGGGGATTGGTGACAGCTGCCTGCGTCAGAGGAGCCGTCTTTATAGAATCGGTGACCGAAGCCTGGATCTGCAGGGCAGAGGCAGCCGAAGGTGCTGGCGCCGGAAAACCGGCAGGATGATCTATAGCTGCCGGGAGATTCGTCGGGCCGCTTTTAAAGGCAGTCTTTTGCGGGGAAGCAACAATGAATTTATTGATGTTGTATTTGTTAATGGACAAACCGATGAAAATACCCGCAGCCAGCAAGGCCAGAATGCATAATCCCACGGCAACCGGCTGGATGATTCCTGACAGATCACGCCTTTTGCCGGCCCGAGGCAGAATTTCTACACCCGCATTCCAGTCTTCCCGTGCCTGAGCAGATTTATCCTCAGCGTAATAGCCATTGGGGAGGGGTATTTCAGCGGAAACAGGTATTGGGGCGGAGGCATCTACCGGAAGCGATTGTCTGTCCTGAAAGACGGCTGGCGCTTTTACAGGCTCCCGTGTAGCTGTATCCCGGATAACGGCCCCTCCTTTGCCTGCCGGCAAGGTGACATAAATGATCCTCTTCCCGGGAACGGCGGATGGTTCCCCTGAAAAAATGGAAGATCCGTTGGAAACCGATGGAACGTTGGGAACCGATGGAACAGCGGCAGCATTTTCCCGGGCAGGCTTTTTATAAAAACGATCGAAAGGCTGCTCTTCCACCGCCGGGGCAAAAGAACTTAATTCTTCCACTTCGCAAGGATAGCGCCAGGCCGCACTTTTGCCTTCCACCCAGACAAGATCATAGGCTTTCAGCCCCTTTTGTTTTAAATCATCCAGTGAGTAAGGACCGCTCTCCTTATTGTCACGCAATAGCAAATAGGTAGTCATCCAAGTTCCGGTTGAGGTATACAATAGTCAATAAATCATCAAAGGGTAACGGTATACTTACAGCAAATTTTTCGCCGGATATTGTGAAAAGTAAGTTATACTGGAAGGTTGTCCAAGGGAGTAGACATTACAAATTTAGTATTTCCGTTAATAATATCATAGTCCGGCGTAATCTTTCTGGACAGATTTGTTAATATTAGTGATCTTACCGAAATTAGCCGCCCGGGATCTATACGCCTCCGTTAACCAGGCCGGGGCAGCTGATTCCAGACCAATAGATAGACATGTATGGTAATAACTATATATACTTATGCATAGATATACGCACTTATAAATAGGAAATTAATAGATATACACAATTATAAACAGAAAAATGAACGATATGGATGCTGCTATACAGGGAAAAGTGGATTTATGGCTTCAAGGGAACTATGATCAGGCTACAAAAGAGGAAATCATTCGTTTACAGAAAGAAAATCCTATTGAGCTGACCGACAGCTTTTACCGGAACCTTGAATTCGGTACCGGAGGCCTGAGGGGCATCATGGGCGTCGGCACCAACCGCATGAATAAATACACCATTGGGATGGCTACCCAGGGTTATGCCAATTACCTGAAAAAATCCTTTACCAACCGGGAGATCCGGGTGGCCATTGCTCATGATAGCCGCAACAACAGCCGTTTTTTTGCGGAAACCACTGCTAACATATTCGCAGCCAATGGAATAAAGGTCTTTTTATTCCAATCTCTCCGGCCTACCCCCGAGCTGAGCTTCACCATCCGTACGCTTGCATGCCAGGGAGGGGTCGTCTGTACTGCTTCCCATAATCCGAAAGAATATAACGGTTATAAGGCCTATTGGGATGACGGAGGGCAGCTGGTCCCTCCCCATGATAACAATGTCATCAAGGAGGTGGAAAAGATCGCTTCAGTGGACGAAGTGAAGTGGAGCGGGGGAGAAGCGAATATCACCATTATCGGAAAAGAGATCGATGAAGCCTATATCAGCATGGTTCGTGGTCTGTCGGTGTATCCGGAAATCATTGAAAAACAGCACAATCTACGTATAGTATACACTCCCATCCACGGCACGGGCATCAAGCTGGTGCCGGAAGTGCTTCAGCGGTTCGGGTTCAGCAATGTGCATGTAGTGGACGAACAGGCCACCCCCGATGGTAATTTCCCTACGGTGATCTACCCCAATCCGGAAGAGAGCGAGGCCATGAGCATTGGTCTCAGGAAGGCCAAACAGATCGATGCGGATATCCTGCTGGGGACGGATCCCGATGCGGATCGGGTGGGAATTGGCGTTAAAGACAAAAAAGGGGACTGGGTGCTGATGAATGGCAACCAGACGGCTGTCCTGGCTTTCAATTATATGATCGAAGCCCGGAAGGTGAAAGGGCTTGCACAGCCGAATGACATGGTAGTCAAAACGATCGTCACTACCGATCTCATCGATGAAATAGCCAGGCGCAATGAAATAAAATGTTATAATGTACTTACCGGCTTCAAATACATCGCTGAGCTGATAAAGGAGAAAGAGGCTACAGAGCACTATGTGATAGGAGGAGAGGAAAGTTATGGCCTGATGATCGGTGCGAGCATCCGGGATAAGGACGCCGTTAGCGCTGTTGCCCTGCTCTGCGAAATGGCTGCCTATGAAAAGAACAGAGGCAAAAGCCTCTATGATAAGCTGATCGAGCTCTATGTTCAATATGGCTTTTATAAAGAATCCCTGATCTCTATTACGAAGAAGGGCATGAACGGGCAAAAGGAGATCGCGGATATGATGAGCGCTTACCGCAGCCATCCTCCTGCCGCCATCAATGGTTCTCCGGTCGTGCAATTGCTCGATTACGAGCTGCGGACCGGCAAGAACCTGAAGACCGGAGAGTCCTGGGCCATCGGGCTTCCCCAATCCAATGTGCTGCAATTTATCCTGGAAGACGGAACGAAGATCTCCGCACGCCCCTCCGGGACGGAGCCCAAGATCAAATTCTATTTCAGCGTACATACCACCCTGGCGAATGCCGCTGATTTCGACCGCGTGCATGCTGTGCTGAATGCGCGCATCGATGGGGTCATACAGGATATGAAATTAAAATAAAGCAACCCGGCAGTATTAAAGCAACCGGGCTTAATAATCCAGCCCGGATGAAATAAAATAAAACCAACTAAATATCCAAGCGATTGCATATGCTAAAAAAAATCAGCCTGTTCGCCTTCGCCTTACTGGGAACTTTTCCCTTGTGGGCCAATGTCCGGTTACCCCGTCTTTTCGCAGATAATATGGTCCTCCAGCGGGATAAGCCTGTCGCCGTATGGGGATGGGCCGATGCCGGCGAAAAGATCACCGTGTTATTCGACAACCAGTCAAAGAAAGTAAAAGCGGACCGGCAGGGCCATTGGCTGATCCGCCTGGATGCACATCCTGCCGGAGGGCCTTTCCAATTGATCGTAAAAGGAAAGGATCAGGTAACGCTCTCCAATGTCCTGGTAGGAGAGGTCTGGATCTGCTCGGGGCAATCCAATATGGAAATGCCTATCGCCGGCTGGGGGAAAATTAACAACTACGAGCAGGAGATAACTGCCGCCGACTACCCCGAGATCCGTCATTTTAAAGTACCCAATACCGTTAGTGTTGTCCCGTTGGACAGCATTTCGGGGGGAGACTGGAAAATATGCAGTAAGGAGACCGCCGGTGATTTCAGCGCAGCAGCCTATTTCTTCGCCCGGGAATTATACCGTCAGCTGCATGTTCCGATCGGGCTGATCAATACTTCCTGGGGCGGAACGCATGTGGAGACATGGACCAGCCGGGGCGCTTTTGAAAACAGCGAGGAATATAAGAGCATGATCGCAGGCCTGCCTTCAGGTCCGGACCTTACCGCCCTCCTGGAGAAAAACAAGAAAAATCCCACGGACAAGATCGGCCCCAATGGCGCCCCCACCTTATTATTCAATGCCATGGTCAATCCCCTGATCCCTTATACGATCCGGGGCGCCATCTGGTACCAGGGCGAATCGAATGCCGGCCGGGCCTACCAGTATCGCAAGGCTTTTCCGCTGATGATCACCGATTGGAGAGGACGCTGGGGATTGGGAGACTTCCCTTTCTATTTCGTAGAGCTATCCAGCTTTGGCGCTAATAATGGAGACGGCAGGTCAGGCAGCAACTGGGCGGAGCTGAGAGAGGCGCAGGCCATGACCCTTTCCCTGCCGAATACCGGAATGGCGGTAACGACCGATATCGGTAATGCCAAAGATATCCATCCGAAGGACAAGCAGGATGTGGGCTGGCGGCTGGCGGCCATCGCACTGAACAATGTGTACGGGCAAAAGGGGGAGTACAGCGGTCCCGTTTATCAATCCATGCAAACGGAAGGCAACAAGATCATTTTAACCTTTACACATACCGGCGGCGGGCTGACCGTACATGACAGATATGGATATGTGAAAGGATTTTTGATAGCCGGCGACGATCATGAATTTCATTATGCAAAGGCCACTATTGAAGGCGATAAGGTGATCGTCTGGCAGGATAATGTGACGGCCCCTGTAGCTGTCCGTTATGGATGGTCGGATGATGCCGGAGAAAGCAATCTTTTTAACAAAGAAGGATTTCCTGCTTCCCCGTTCCGGACGGATCAATGGAAGGGTGTTACAGAAGCAGCGAAGTATGTGGTGGGGAAATAATTTTTTTTGGTGCGTTGAAATAAATAGTAGTTTTGGGTTCTAAAGTGAATAAGACAATTTATATATACACCCTTTGAGGTGAAATAGTAGAGGGTAATGACCTCAGCAAAATAAGGACTACCAGTGACGGTAGTCCTTATTTTTTTGTATATAACCCAAGCAATTGACTAATATGCATTTGGACAGATATGAGTTCGAAGTAAAAAGTGATAGGTATCGTTTTTATAGCCAAGGGCCGAGGGGAGAAATTGAAAAGGCTGTATTCTATGACAAGCTGTCGGGATCTCAACCTTTATATGCGCTCTCTTTTGGAGATTGGAAGGAAAAGGTGAACCGGATTGATGATCGCGTTGTCACGAATAATGGGGACAGGCAAAAAATACTGGCGACGGTGGCCGCTACAGTAGTTAATTTTTCGATGCAAAATCCTGGTGCTTTTATATTTGCCGTAGGCAGTACGCCATCCAGGACAAGATTATATCAAATGAATATCGCGTCGAATTTAACAATAATCATTCCTCTTTTCGAGGTGGAAGGTTTTATCCGCAATAATTGGGAACCTTTTCAGACTGGGTGCAACTATAGCGCCTTTCTATTAAAACCGAAAAATTTCTTATCTTTATAACTATAATAATTATTCTATGTCAGCAAAAAAAATTATTAGAACGGCCTTAGATCCCACTCCTTCAAATCTCAAGAGTAGGAGTAGAATACCCGACGACTACGATTGGAAGAATGATCCAACTGTCGTAAAAAAAAGGGAATTAGTCCAGCCGGGTATCCAGGCATTCGTCAGACAGTATGGAGCTTCCGAAAAGGCTAACAAAGAAAAGAAATAGACTTTCCACAATTTACACCGTCTTTTTAATTCAACTTAATAGGTAATGCCCCGCACGTGCGGGGCATTTACCATATTATCATTATTTCTCAGGAGGTTAAGCGCTGCAGGTTACACATCCGTCTTCCATGCTGCAGGATGGCCCATCCGTCACTTCTTCTTCGATCCCTTTCAGGTTATGCTGGTTGAGGGGCTCGACCATCTTGCCACCTTGCTTCTCCACCGTGAATTGCACGGCTTGTGAAGCAGCCTGGGTACGGAGGTAATACATCCCTGTTTTCAATCCGCTCTTCCAGGCGTAGAAATGCATGGAGGTGAGCTTGCTTGCGGAAGGTGTCTCCACGAACAGGTTAAGGGACTGCGACTGGCAGATATAGGCGCCTCTGTCTGCGGCCATATCGATGATATTACGTTGTTTGATCTCCCAGACTGTCTTATAGATCTCTTTCACGGCTGCCGGGATCTCTTCGATCTGCTGGATGGAGCCGTTATGGAAGATGATCTTGTTCTTCATGTCATCGTTCCAGAGGTTGAGCTCTACCAGGTCTTTCAGCAGGTGCTTGTTCACCACTACGAATTCTCCGCTGAGTACCCGCCGTACGTAAATGTTGGAGGTATAGGGCTCAAAACATTCGTTGTTGCCCAGGATCTGTGACGTAGAGGCCGTTGGCATGGGAGCTACCAGCAGGGAATTGCGGACGCCGAATTTTATGACCTCATCTTTCAGGCGATACCAGTCCCAGCGAAGGGTAGGTTCGACATTCCACATGTCGAACTGGAAGATGCCTTTCGAGGCAGGGGAGCCGGCGAAAGTCTGATAAGCGCCTTCGACCTTTGCCAGGTCTTTGGAAGCCGTCATGGCTGCGAAATAGATCGTTTCGAAGATCTCCTTATTCAGCTTCTTGGCCTCGTCGCTTTCAAAAGGAAGGCGGAGCAGGATGAAGGCATCCGCCAGACCTTGCACGCCCAGTCCGATGGGGCGGTGTTTGGTATTGGAATTACGGGCTTCCTCGATAGGGTAGTAATTATGGTCGATGATCTTATTGAGATTTTTAGTAACCTCGTAAGTGACTTCGTATAATTTATCGTGATCGAATTTCCCGTTGATCACATAGCGGGGCAGGGCCAGGCTGGCCAGGTTGCAGACCGCCACTTCATCCGGGGAAGTGTATTCAATGATCTCTGTGCAAAGATTGGAGCTCTTGATAGTGCCCAGGTTTTGCTGGTTGCTTTTCCGGTTAGCCGAATCTTTATATAACAGATAAGGGGTACCGGTCTCGATCTGTGCGTCAAGGATGGCAAACCACAGGTCCTGTGCCTTGACGGTCTTGCGGGCGCGGCCCGGTTCGGCTTCGTATTGGGTATACAGCTTTTCAAATTCATCACCCCAGCAATCCGCCAGTCCCGGCGCCTCGTGAGGGCAGAACAGGCTCCAGCTGCCGCCTGCCTCTACCCGTTTCATGAACAGGTCGGGGATCCACATGGCGTAAAAAAGGTCCCTGGCTCTCAGCTCATCCTTGCCATGGTTTTTCCGGAGGTCCAGGAAAGCAAATACATCGGCATGCCAGGGTTCCAGGTAAATGGCAAAAGCGCCTTTCCGTTTGCCGCCGCCCTGATCTACATAACGGGCTGTATCATTGAATACGCGCAACATGGGGATGATCCCGTTGCTGGTGCCGTTGGTGCCCCCGATATAGGAGCCCGTAGCCCGGATATTATGAATGGACAGGCCGATTCCTCCTGCGCTCTGGGAGATCTTAGCCGTTTGCTTGAGGGTATCATAGATGCCGTCGATGCTGTCATCTTTCATGGTGAGCAGGAAGCAGCTGCTCATCTGGGGTTTAGGGGTGCCGGCATTGAAAAGGGTGGGGGTAGCATGCGTAAACCAGCGTTCGCTCATCAGGTGATAGGTCTTGATAGCGTTGTCGATATCCCCCTTGTGGATCCCGATGGCTACCCGCATATACATATGCTGGGGGCGTTCCACTACTTTTCCATCTACTTTCAGCAGGTAGGATTTCTCCAGGGTCTTGAAGCCGAAGTAATCGAAACCGTAATCCCGGTCGTAGATGATCGTGGAATCCAGTAATTCAGCATTCTGATGAATGATCTCCCAGACGTCGTCGGCCAGTAAAGGCACCAGCTTGCCCGTTTTGCTGTCCGTGCATTCGTACAGCAGTTTCATCGTATCGGAAAAGCTCTTGATAGTGTTCTTATGCAGGTTGCTGACGGCTATCCGGCTTGCGAGCAGGGCATAGTCAGGATGTTTCACCGTGAGGGAGGCTGCGGTCTCCGCGGCAAGGTTGTCCAGCTCGGTGGTGCTCACCCCGTCGTATAATCCTTCGATCACTTTTTTTGCCACATCGATGGAGTTGACAAAACGTCTGTCCAGTCCGTAGCAAAGTTTTTCAATACGGGCCGTTATCTTATCGAATTTCACGGACTCTCTCTTGCCGTTTCTTTTGTTGACGATCATATATAATAGATTTAATAGGTTTTCTTTTTTGTTTCAGAGCCGCTGGCCCATCGCTGAACAGGATGGATCGGCCGGACTCCTTTAATACGAATCAAAAGTCTTCTTCCAGGCTGAATGTCTGGGATTCTTTTCCGGACATTACGCCGGACTTTTGATAATCTCCCACTCTTTTTTCAAAGAAGTTGGTCTTGCCTTGCAGGGAGATCATTTCCATGAAATCAAAAGGATTGGAGGCATTGAACATTTTGGGGTAGCCCAGCTCACCCAGCCAGCGGTCGGCGACGAATTCGATATATTGTTGCATGAGCTTGGCATTCATGCCGATCAGGTCCACCGGTAAGGATTCGGATACAAATTCCTTTTCGATCTTCACGGCATCGCCGATGATGGCAAATACTTCTTCCTGGGACAGCCTGGTGTATTCCAGCATGCTGTAGAGCAGGCAGGCAAACTCGCAATGCAGTCCTTCATCCCGGCTGATCAGCTCATTGCTGAAGGTCAGTCCCGGCATGAGGCCTCTTTTCTTCATCCAGAAGATGGAACAGAAGCTGCCGCTGAAGAAGATCCCTTCCACGGCGGCAAAAGCCACCAGTCTTTCGGCGAAGCTGCCGTTCTTGATCCATCGCAGGGCCCATTCCGCCTTTTTCTGTACGGCCGGCACGGTCTCGATGGCATGGAAAAGACGGTATTTCTCCTGGGGGTCTTTTATGTAAGTGTCGATCAGCTGCGCATAGGTCTCCGAATGGATGTTCTCCATCATGATCTGGAAGCCATAAAAGCAACGCGCCTCGGGAAGCTGCACTTCGCTCATGAAGTTGACAGCCAGGTTCTCATTGACGATGCCATCGCTGGCGGCAAAAAAAGCCAGTATATGAGAAATAAAATGGCGTTCTCCGTCATTTAGCCTGCCCCAATCCGAGGCGTCACCGCTCAGGTCGATCTCCTCGGAAGTCCAGAAGCTGGCTTCATGTTTTTTATACATTTCCCAAACTCTGGGATAATTGATAGGCAGAATAACGAATCTGTCTTTGTTTTCCTTCAATAAAATTTCATTCCCGTTCTCCATTGTCAAATAGATTGCAGATTAATAACATGTGTGCCCGACAGATGTTGCTCCGATAAAATTTAAGATAATACGGATATAACGAATACTTGCCGAACCCCATTCGGGGAGGTCCTATGCAATAACTGTTAAAGGCAGGTCTCCTGGCTTGTAACGGGTCTATCGATCCTTCTCGCCCTGGTGTGCAGGGCAATGGATGGGAGAACCTGATAAAAACCCTTTTGTTACTTACAGTTGCCCGTCAGCCCATGATTTAAACATGGTTCCCTTTTAATCAAACCGGCGATCAGGTGGTGCGCGCGCCAGCTCAAACCTTAACAGCGATCTCAAGAACTAACACGAAAATAACATAGACTGGTAAAAAAAGAGTTTAAGTTTATCCACTGAATGTGAATAGCTTTTACCGGGACTTTCGGAGGCCTTATTGGCATTGGTTTATGGGTAAGAAAGGGCGTTTTTAGCGGGTTTGCGGCTGAAAGAAAGGCTGATAAGCGCGCCCAGCATGAAGTATTCCCCCAACGTATGCCCCGGTCCTTTGGGGAGCTCTATTATATTCAGGAGCAGCCCTGTCCCCAACAGCCCAAAAATAGCCTTATACCGGGATTCATAGATAGTCGCAGCCAGCAGCACCGGAAATAGCCATTGCACGGTATTGTATTGGAAACGCATTACCGGAGAAAAAAGGTCTGACACCATATAAAGGCAAAAACCCAGTATCGCTATTTTTGCCGGATCCGGCGTGTCGCCGAGGCGGTGAGTAAAATAAAAGGCGCCTGCCAGCCCGGTGATAAGGAATAGGTATATGGCCTTTTGCAATGGGAGCGGAACATTCCGGTGAAAAAATCTTGGGATCATTAAATAGAAATTCCCGCATTCATTGAAGATTTCTACCGGATCTTCGTTTTCCAACCGAAGCCAGTCGCGGATCCCTTCCCATTCCTTGAATTGGGGGTCGGGATCATGAGGTTGCGTTCCCGGATTGCCCACCTGGTGCATCTTTATCTGTTCCGGAATGCTCCTCCCGTAATCCTGCCATAAAAACAATTCCTGCCTGTCGGCGAGTGTCCATCCGGTAAGAAGGATGACGGGGATACAGAAAGCGATGATCTGTCCGCGGCTATAACCTCTTACCAGCCATATAAAGGGCAGGAAGAACAGGATCACAGGAGGTTTGACCAGGACCAGGATAATAGCGGTTAATCCCGCTGCGGCGGATCCGGGAATATTCCTGCTTTTTTGCAGCAGGTAATAGAACACCATCGCCCCGAAGGGAATGCCGATATAGTATTGGCCCTTGAAAACATGAAATATCCATGCTTTTGTCAATAAAAACAGCATGGCGGCGACCAGGACAAGGTATCGCTGCCGATCGTTTCGCGTCAGCAGCCAGGCCAGGATGACCGTTGCGGAGAAGAATAAATATTCTATAACCAGCCACCATTGGGAGATTTTCTTTTGCGGCCATTCTGCAACAGGGTACAGCAGGTGATGAAAAAAGGGGGAAGCGGTCATAACCGAAACGGTGGCGCCGTCGATATTTTGCGGGTCGTAATAACGGATGCCGTCCTTTTTTCGCCATTTATAAAAATAGGGCGAATATCCATCCCTGGTAAGCCTGGCCCCAACCACGCGGTTGCGAAGATCGTACGAGTAATGTCTTTGAAGCCGGATATCTGTGTGAACAACACAGGCTAACACGATCGCGAAGCTGATAAGCAGAATAAAATAAACACTTTTCCGGGACATTCAGCGGCTCGTTTAATAGTAAGAAAGAGTTAATTGATTTTCAGTTTGTCAATCGCAGGACCGGGCGTATCCCTCCATTTACAGAAAAGCACCAGCAGGATCAGCGCTGCCAGGATCAGGTATTCGCCGATGGTATGCTGCATTTTTATAAAACGGATCTTTGAAATATTTAAAAGCAGGCCTGTTATGATCAGCAGGAACGGCCACCTGAAGGCAGGGCGGTAGATAGCACCCGCCAGCAGCATTGGAAAGATCCATTGGACGGTGTAATACTGATGGCGGTAGATGGGAGAGAAAAGGTCTGAGACCATATACATACAAAATCCCAGTATCGCCGCCATCGCAGGATCAAAATCCTTTTGCCGTACCCTGAGAAAATAAAACAGCGTCGTCAATAAAAAAATAGCGCATACGGATAGGATCAGCAAAAGAGAAGGGGGCATTTTCCAGTGTAAAAGGTCGCGGGACAGGACGAACACATTCCCGTTCTCCGAATGTGCATTCATCGGGTTATCGATCTCTTCTCTATCCAGCGCAGCAACGTCGACCCCTTCCCACAGGAGGTAATTCGGGCTGGGATCATTTCGTTGGATCGCGGGATGCAGTTCCTGGTGTTCCTTTATGTGTTCCGACATGGCCAACCGGTAATCCTGCCAGAGCGCCCTTTCTTTTGTATCCAGCGCCGTCCAGGCTGTCAGCAGGAGAATGGGAACGAAGAAAAAGAGCAGATAGCGGCGGTTATAAGTCTTTAAAAGGAAAAGAAAAGGAACGAAAAAAAGTACGGCATTGGGTCGTATCCCTACCAGCACGGCTGCCATTGTTCCTGCCATCAATGCCCGGAAAACAGTAGGTTGCTTCCGGATAAAAAAGTAACATGCCATGGCAAAAAATGGAATGCAGATATAATTCTGGCCCCGAAAGACATGATACTTCCAGGCATCTGTCAACAGGAAAAGGCAGGTGATAGCCAGGACGGCGCCCCGCTGCCCGTATGTTTCTGCCACGGAAAAAGCCATTCCCGTCATGAGGAGGAGCATCCCGTATTCGAAGAACAGCCACCAGCCATTGAACTTTTGTTCATCCCATCCCGCAAAAGGATACAATAATTGATGGAAGAAAGGCGAAGCGGTTATATTAGATACGGCAAGGCTATCGAAGTTTTGAGGATCATAATAACGGATGCCGTCTTTCGTCTGCCATTTATAGAAGTAGGGGAGCCTGCCGTCTTTTTCCAGCCTTGCGGCAACGACCCTGTTTCGCAGATCATAGGAGAAGTCTTTTCCATACCGGATATCCCTGTAAACCGTGTATGCCAGCACGATCGCACAAGCAATAAGGAAAATAAAGTGGATGCTTTTCCGGGGCATTCGCGGATCATTTAGCAGCTCATTGAATAATAGGAAGAAGTGTAGCTGACCTTTTGACAAAAGGATCAGCTGATCACTTTTTCAATTATTTTCCCGGTCTGCTTGTTTTTCAAGATGACTTTCTTTGCACCATAATGGGTCATTTCCTCTTTGACCAGGTAATGTTCGCCGTCATATTCCGTCAGATG
>JAATFV010000134.1 GCA_015655015.1 Chitinophagales bacterium
CCCAGGTCCTTTTCCACCATTTCAAAATAAGGAATGGCTTCATCAAATTTCTTTCCGGCAGCTATGCGGAGATCTGCTCTTTTCTTGATATCATCCGGACCTTTTCCTTTGATGGTCTTGGTCTGGGCCTGCATATCCACGCCGGAATTGTAAGAGATCTGTCCCAATACCAGGGCGGCCTGGGGATAATCAGGCTGTATTTCCAGGCATTTCTGCAGGTTGTACTGTGCCTTTTTGATCAGCGTGTCCGAGTTGGCCGGCTTGTGACCGGAACTTGTGTCGCTGGCATACTGGTAGAGCTCCAGTCCATAGTTGAAGAAGAACAGGTGATTCTTGGGGAAATGGGTAGTGATCTCTTCGTATTTGGCAAACAGGGAATCCTTACTTCCTTTTTCTCTCAGGTTGTCCAGTTCTGTGCTGGGCCAGAAGAGATCATCAGGGTATTGTTCCTTAGCCAGCGTAATATACTTCTGCGTATTGGCGGCATCTTTTTTCTGGTTATAATAATCTACCAGCCATTTGTAGATCTCCACCATGTTGGAGCCATTGATATTGGCGATCTTGGCTTCAGCCAATCTCCCGTAATAAACAGCAGCCGTATCTTTTTTACCTGCTTTCTCTGCAGAAATACCGGCATATAAGGTAGAGGTGGTATCGATCTTAAGATTGGTCCATCCTTTGGAATTCATGAAAGCGCTGGTCTGCAGGGCCCCGCTGAAGCTTTTCAGCGCATCGTCATATTTAGCTGCATTGTATTCGTTGGCCCCTACCTGAAAATACCCCTGGTAGATCTCATTGACGGGCTTGTAACCGTCCATTTGCAGGAGCAGCAATTTCTTGTCATCGACTTCGGTATATTTCTGTAACGCTGCAAAAGCCTGGTCCCGGGCATCAGGATATTTAGTCCGGTTAGTGCTATCGGCGGCAATCGCATTGTAGATCTTTAACTTGTAATACCAGGCTTCCCCGTTCTTTTGATTTTTTTCCACGGCCAATACTTTGTCGATCTCAGCTTTAGCCTCTGGAATTTTATTCGCCTTCAGAAGGTCCTTAGCCTTATCCGCGCTCTGTGCAAACAGCCCGAATCCGGTCAGGGCTAATACTCCCGTTAGGAAGAGTCGTTTAGAAACGTTCATAGTTATTATTTTAAGGAATTCAAATTTTAATGTTAAGCTTCCGGCACGACTGGCTCATTATCAGCCGATTCCGCCTCATCATCCAATCCAGTCTCTGTAGTCCCGTTTTCATGAGTTCCTTCTCCGGTAAGCTCTGTGCCGGTGACGTCGCCGGTGAGCTCTACGCCAATAACTTCCCCGGATACGGATACCACTATTCCTTCGGGTCCTTCCGATACCGGGATAGTCCCTTCTTCCAGCTTATCGAGCTTGGTGATCGCGGCGATCTCGTCGTCTTCGTCGATCCGGATCAGCTTCACTCCCTGCGTAGCCCTGCCTTGTGCGCTGATCCCATTAACCGGCATCCGGATCGTGACGCCGCTCTTACAGGTGATCATCAGATCTTCCTCTTCCGTGACATCCAGGATCCCCACCAGCTTACCGGTTTTATCCGTTACGCTCATGGTCTTGACACCTTTTCCTCCCCTGTTGGTGATCCGGTATTCGTCCAGCGGAGTCCTTTTTCCATATCCTTTTTCGCTCACCACCAGGACCGTTCGGGATTTATCATCTCTATTGACACAGATCATGCCAATGACTTCATCTGTAGCATCATCGACTTCAATTCCTCCTACTCCGATCGCTCCGCGACCGGTAGGACGTACTTTCTGCTCTTCAAAACGGATGGCCCTTCCGCTGCGGACGGCCATAAGGATCTCTGAGCTGCCGTCGGTGAGCCTGGCTTCCAGCAAGCGGTCGCCTTCCACAATAGTAATTGCATTGACGCCTGTCTGACGGGGGCGGCTGAAGTCTGCGAGAGAAGTTTTTTTGATAACTCCCTGTTTGGTACATAGTACGATGGCGTGTGTATTGACGAAAGCCTCGTCTTTCAGGTCCTTTACATCCAGGATAGCCCGGACCTTATCATCGGGCGGGATCTGGATAAGGTTCTGGATAGCCCGGCCCTTGCTGGATTTTTCGCCTTCCGGAATTTCATATACATTCAGCCAGTAACACCTTCCTTTTTCCGTGAAGAAGATCATCGTATGGTGCGTGCTGGCTACGAACAGATGCTCTATATAATCCTCATCCCTTGTCTTGCCCCCGATGGCCCCCCGGCCTCCCCGGCGCTGCTGACGGTATTCCGTAGCAGAAGTACGTTTGATATAGCCCAGGTGTGAGATCGTGATCACCACATCTTCCTCGCGGATAAGGTCCTTGATGCTGACCTCATCGTCGAGATAAGTGATCTCCGTCTTACGGGCATCCCCCCATTTATCTTTGACTTCCTGTAATTCTTTTTTGATCACTTCAAAACGTTTGCCTTCATCGGCCAGCAGCTCCTGCAGGTAATTGATCAGCTTCATCAGTTCGTCATACTCTGCCCGGATCTTATCCCTTTCCATTCCGGTAAGGCGTTGCAGCCGTAATTCCAGGATCGCCTTTGCCTGGATCTCATCCAGTCCCCAGCCTGCGCTTATCAGTCCCTCCCGGGCGATCTCCGGTGTGGAGCTGGCCCGGATCAGGGCGATCACCTCATCCAGGTGATCCAGGGCGATAAGGAAGCCCTTTAAGATATGCGCTTTCTTTTCCGCCTCTTTCAGCTCGAACTGCGTACGGCGAATGACCACTTCGTGGCGGAATTCGACGAACTCGCTGATCATATCCCGGATATTCAGGGTACGGGGCCTTCCTTTTACCAGGGCCACGTTATTGATCCCGTAGGAGGTCTGCAGTTCTGAATGTTTGTACAGCTGGTTGATCACCACATTCGCCACCGCGTCCCTTTTCAGGTCGATGACGATACGGGTGCCTTCTTTGCTGTTGGATTCATTATTGATATGGGCGATCCCTTCCAGCACCTTCTCATTCACCAGCTGACCGATCCGGTCGCATAAGGCATCCCGGTTGACCTGGTAAGGCACTTCGGTAATGATGACCGTCTCTCTTCCGCTGGCCTTGGTTTCGATCGTCAGCTTCCCGCGAAGCACGACCCGGCCCCTGCCGAAATGCATGCCTGCCTTCACCCCTTCCATACCATAAATAATACCGCCGGTGGGGAAATCCGGGGCTTTGACATATTGGATCAGTTCATCGATCGTGATATCGCGATTGTCGATATAGGCAATACAGCCATCGATCACCTCCGAGAGATTATGAGGCATCATGTTGGTAGCCATTCCAACGGCAATCCCGCTGGAGCCGTTGAGCAGCAGCTGGGGAATACGGCTGGGCAGCACAGTAGGTTCTTTCAGGGAGTCATCAAAATTCAGCTGGAAGTCCACCGTATCTTTTTCGATATCTTCCAGCATGGCCTCTCCCATCTTGTGCAGCCGGGCCTCGGTATAACGCATGGCCGCAGGCTCGTCGCCATCCTGGCTGCCGAAGTTTCCCTGGCCATCGATCAGCACATAGCGCATGTTCCATTCCTGGGCCATACGGACCATCGTATCGTAAATGGATTTGTCACCATGGGGGTGAAACTTCCCCATCACTTCCCCCACGATACGGGCGGATTTTTTATACGGCTTGTTGCTGGTATTACCTAATTCACTCATCCCGAACAGGACACGGCGGTGAACAGGCTTCAATCCATCCCGTACATCGGGCAAAGCGCGTCCTACGATCACCGACATGGAATAGTCGATATAGGCCGTTTTCATTTGCTCTTCGATATTTACGGGGACGATGCGATTATTATCCTGGGTTTCCAGTGGCGTGCTATTTTCTTCCATACTCGATTTTGGCAACGATTTAACTGAATGCTACCCTAATTTAGGGAGGATTGCAAATCTACCCTTTTTGAGCCTTAAAACCCTATTCCAGCTACCTTTTTTAATCTATTTTAATGTATATATTTTTCCACGAATGTGGATAGAAAAAGGTCGGATTTCGCCGGATTATTCCAGCCAGGCCCCTTTCACCCGGCCATCCCCCACTTCGACATAAATATGCTCCTGCAGGGTAGTGGAGAGAGAAAGCCCCGTATAGTCAGGCTGCACGGGGAAAGCCTTATGGGTACGTCCTACCAGGACCAGGGATTCTATCTTACGGGGATGAAATTCAAGAAAGGGCTTCATGGCATAGAGGAGCGTCTTGCCGCTGCTGGCCACGTCGTCCACCACAATGATCACCTGATCGTCAAAGTTCTGCTTGCCGTGCTCTCCCCCACTCAGCGTCACCTCCCCGGGATTCCTTTTATCGAGCGAGATCGAGATCAATTCAATAGATAGCTGCCCTCCGGTGATCTCTGTCAACAGATCCCGGAGATATTCGGCGATCACGCTCCCGTTCTCCCGGATCCCGGCAAGGATCAATTGCCGTTCTCCTGAATTACTTTCCAGGATCTCATAAGCCATACGTCGTAACTTCTTTTCAGCCACCTGCTGTGTAAGGATATATTTTTTCATTTTTTGATTAAGCGTTTGTACGGGTTCATCCGTTCCGGGAGGATGTCCCGCGCACAAATTAAAGCAATAAGCGCAAAACGCTTATCTTAGTCCCCATAATAAATTTTGCTATGCCATTCCTTCAGCAAATCCTGTTTATCCTGGCGGCCGGTGTTGCCATTTGGCGGTTCAGCAAGAAGACGGGCCGGATCCGCCGGAACATCCTATTGGGCAAAGAAGAAGCCTATAATGACCAGCCGGCCCGGCGGTGGAAAAATGTCGGGCTCCTGGCCTTCGGTCAGAAGAAGATGTTCCGCAATCCCCTGGTAGCGGGGATGCATTTCGTTATCTATGCGGGATTTATTATCATCAACCTGGAGGTGCTGGAAATTATCCTGGATGGCCTGGTAGGGACCCATCGCCTGTTCGCAGCTCCCCTCGGCGCCCTGTATCCGATTCTCATCAATGCATTCGAATTCCTGGCCATCGGCGTAATCACCGTCTGTGTGTTATTCCTCTGCCGCCGGAATATTCTGAAGCTCCGGCGTTTTATCAGCCATGACCTGGATGGGTGGCCCCGCAGCGACGCCAATTATATCCTGCTGTCGGAAATTGTCCTCATGTCCCTTTTTCTTACCATGAATGCTGCCGATACGCTGTTACAAGCAAGAGGTTATGGACATTACAGCATGCACCTTACCGGTGATTTTGCCTTTTCCCGCTGGCTGCATCCGTTGCTGAACGGCTTCGGTACGCCCACGCTCGTCGGCCTGGAAAGGACCTGCTGGTGGCTGCATATCCTGGGGATCTTTGCCTTCCTGAACTACCTGCCTTATTCCAAGCACCTGCATATCCTGCTGGCTTTTCCCAATGCGTATTATGCGAGGCTGGAGCCGGAAGGCAAGCTGCGGAATATGCCGGAGATACAAAAGGAAGTGTTGTACGCCATGCAGCCGGAGACAGCGCCTCCCCCGCCGGCTGACGGATCCGCGGTCCCCACCCCGAAATTCGGAGCAAAAGACGTCTTCGACCTGAGCTGGCGGAATCTCCTGGACGCCTATTCCTGTACGGAATGCGGCCGGTGCAGCGCCGCCTGTCCCGCCAATATCACCGGCAAGCTCCTCTCTCCCCGTAAGATCATGATGGCTACCCGCGACCGGCTGGAAGAAGTCGGCCGGAATATTACCGCGCATGGCAAATTTGAAGACGACGGCAAAAATCTCCTCAACTATATCTCCGTTGAAGAGCTGCGGGCCTGTACTACCTGTAATGCCTGTGTGGAAGAATGTCCGGTCAGCATCAGCCCCCTGGAGATCATTGTCGAAATGCGCCGCTCGCTGATCATGGAAGACAGTAATGCTCCGCAGGAATGGAATAATCTCTTTGGTAATATAGAGAATAATTTTGCGCCCTGGAAGTTCAGTCCCGACGACCGGGACAAGTGGGCGGAGGAAATGGAGGCATAGCGTAAACTAATATAGATTTTTATTATTTCTTAGCCAAAACGGACAGAAAAACCGTAAGGTTGTTAGAGAGGGTACTGGCCCCTCCTACCCCGAAATCTCTGCGATTGATCGTAAACTCTCCTTTAAAAAGATAATCATCGCCCTGGGGGGTAGCCGTAAAAGGAAAACTGATATCTTTTGTCGTTGTCTTGATCGTTAGTTTCCCCGTGATCGTATAACCGTCGTTTTTGCCGGAAGGAGTGATTCCGGTAGATACGAAACGGATACGGGGATGGTTTTGAACATCGAAGTAATCTTCCTTTTTCAGGTGGCCATCCCTCGAATCATTATCCGTATTCACCGTCGACGCATCTACACTGACATCGAAGCTGGCCTTACCCGGGTCTTTCGGATCAAACATGATATGCCCCTGCAGACCGGAAAAAGAGCCATCCACATTAAATCCGAAATTTTTGATCTTGAAGGTGACGGAGGAGCCCTGCGCGGCCGGATGGTATTCCTGTGCTGCAACGACGGTTACGCTTGCGAAAAGAATCAATAAAGACAAAAGAAAAGACTTCATATTTTGTTTACTTTTTTAAGATTTGACCCGCCCCGTCTGCCGCAACAGATCCTTTCGGAGCTGGGACAGCGCAGGAACGAAACCGAGTGCGGCATACGTGAATAGTCCGTAGTCACCATCAAATTTAAGCCCCGGTCTGGTCAAAATGGAGGGCCATGAGTTTAAAATACAACGTCATTCCTATGATCAGGGTTGCCAGCAAACAAAATATCTGCCATATAACGCTATCTTTGCCTTGGGACCATCCTTTCCCATGGCATAAAAGCGCACCAGCCTCTGTAATACGATCATAACGGAACGATCATAACGGGCCAGGGCTTGTTTGAAAGCTTCGCGGTTGACTTTCCACCACCCTGCTGCCGGTCAATTGACGCTCACCAGCTTTTGTAGTTTTTAACATCCAGGAAGCAGATCTCCTGCCGGTTATAGGATAGAATGCCTTCGATCTCCAGTTCGTTGATCATCGTCGTCACCGTCTGCCGGCTGCTGCCGATCAGGCTGGCAATATCCTCGTGGGTGAGAAAATTAGGGATACAGAACCCTTCCGCCGTGTTCTCTCCCAGGTTCTGTTCCACCAGCTGGCCCAGGAAATGAATGAGCCGGGTCTTTACATCTTTATTCAGCAGGTTGAGCAGCCTGTTCTCGATATTCCGAAGTTTGGCGCCTACCTGTTTGCTGTATCGCAGCGCCAGGTCGGGGCGGTTCTTGAGCAGCTTTTCAAAGTCATCGATCGTAAATGCGCAGATGCTGACATTGTTCTTATACGCCTGTGCGAACTCTCCGTGCAGGTTGTCCCTTTCCAGGCTGAATTGCCCGAAGAGCTCCCCTTTCTGGATGATCTCCTTGATCTTCTCATTGCCGCCCTCATCGATATACCCGATCTTGATCGTACCCTCTTTTACAAAGTAGATCTTATTGTGATTGTACGCTTCAAAATATATGTATTCGCCCTTGGGTACTTCGATCACATGATGCTGCACTTTCAGGTCTTTATACTCTTCCTCTGATAAATGGCACCAGAGATCATAATTCTTTATCAGTAACATGCTGGGATCATCCGTCGACATAGATAAAACAATTTTGCTGATTAAAGTTACCACTTACACGCCGAATTATCGCATTTTAAAAATCCCTCAGCACCACTCATATATTTTATTAGATTTACCAAAAATTAACGATTCATGCAGGTACCTACCATGGCCGAGCTGTCAGCAAAAGGAGAATCCCCCGATATCTTATTCTGGGTAGGATGCGCCGGCAGCTATGATCAGCGGGCACAGAAGATCACCAGGGCCTTTGCCACTATCCTGAATAAAGTGGGCCTCAAATACGCCATCCTGGGAAAGGAGGAGCTTTGCAACGGCGACCCCGCCCGCCGGGCCGGCAATGAATTCATCTTCCAGATGATGGCTTACCAGAATATCCAGGTATTGAATAATTATGGTATAAAGAAGATCGTGACCACCTGCCCGCACTGCTTCAATATCTTTTTGAATGAATACCCGGAATTAGGAGGCCATTATGAGGTGATCCATCATACGGTCCTTTTGCAGCAGCTGCTCGATGAAGGGAAGATCGTTCTGAAAGAGGACGGTCCTTTTAAGGGCAAACGTATTACCTATCACGACAGCTGTTACCTGGGCCGGGCCAATCATGTCTATGAAGCCCCCCGTAAAGTGCTGGAAGCCCTGGACGTTGAGCTAATGGAAATGAAGCGTTGCCGCAGCAAAGGACTTTGCTGTGGCGCCGGTGGAGCCCAGATGTTCAAGGAAGAGGAAAAAGGCGCCACCCGCGTCAATTTTGAAAGGAGCGCGGAAGCCATGGATACCGGGGCCAAAGTCATCGCCGCCGCCTGCCCTTTCTGTAATACCATGCTGACGGATGGGGTCAAACATGGGGAAAAGGAAGAGGATGTTAAAGTCATGGACATTGCTGAACTGATTGCCGCCTCAATTGTTTAATTTTGTGGTGCTTAGCTGAACAATTAACAACAATCACATGAACTCAGATTATAGAGAATTATTACCGGCCGATTTTGCCGGCGACTCCCGGGTCTGGATCTACCAGAGCCCCCGTCTTTTCATGCTGTCCGAAGCCCTTCAGATCGAAGAGAAGCTGGAAGCCTTCGTCAGGGAATGGCACACCCATGGCACCCCGGTGAAAGGTTATGCCAACCTGTTCTACGGACAGTTCATCGTCCTGATGGCCGATGAATCGGCCGCCGGGGTCAGCGGATGCAGCACCGACAGCTCGGTCAGGGTGATCAAAGAGATAGAAGCCACTTACAATACGCCCCTCTTCGACAGGCTCAACCTGGCCTTTTTCATCAAAGAAAAGGTTCAAATGGTGCCCCTGGCCCAATTACCCTATGCCCTGGAAAACGGGTTCATCGATGAGAACACCCTCTATTTCAATAATACGGTGCTAACAAAAGCAGAAATGGAGACAAAATGGCTAATTCCATTGAAAAGCAGCTGGTTAGCTTCCCGGTACCTTCGGGCGAAGGAAATGGCTTCCTCCGAGAAATAAACCGACAAAATTTTGTTGTTCAATAGAATTAAAACATAAATTTGCAGCCCGGCCGGAATTTTTTGTGCATTTGGAACCTGGATTTTAGAAAATAAGCCGGAAATATCATCGTTAGTCAGACAAACGCGGAAGTAGCTCAGTTGGTAGAGCGTCAGCTTCCCAAGCTGAAGGTCGCGGGTTCGAACCTCGTCTTCCGCTCTTCGAAAGGCGCTACGGCGCCCTGGCCGAAGGGCCATCATCAGACTCGAAAGGGCCGTCCTCCATGTACGGTCCTTTTGCTTTTACTACCCTATCTTCCCTACTTCTGCCGCTCATTCGATCCGATCCTTTTAGCCATGATCAACGTTGGACCCGCACACAAAAAGAAAATTAAAGACAAATAATTCCGTAATTTTATACTGAACCATCTTTCCTTATCGTCCGATCAAATATTACCAAGACCCGATTTCTTTTATTAAAATCAGAGACTGCCCTATCTGTGTCGAAAGAGGAACTACATACGAATAAGGAATTATTACAGCGGGTGGCCAATGACGATCATGATGCTTTCCGGCAATTATTTGATCTGTATGCAGACCGTTTGTTTGCTGCTGTTTATAATTACACCAAATCCCGGTTCATCGCTGAAGAACTAGTCCAGGAAGTTTTTATCCGGCTCTGGAGCCACCGGTCTCAGCTACAAGAGGTACAGGACCCCACCGCCTACCTTTACCGGATGGTCTTCAATCACATCAATACTTATTTAAAAAAAACGGCCAACGAGCGGCGTATACTGGATAAGGCCCAGGCATGGATGACTGCCGGCCAGGATGCGACTCTGCAGCAGCTGGAGGCCAATGAAATGTCCCGCATTATCACCGCCGCCATCGAACGGCTCCCTCCGCAGAAAAAGATCATTTACCAGCTCAGCCGGGAACAGGGATTCAGCTACCAGGAGATCGCCGATCAGCTCCATCTATCCCCCAATACCGTCAAAAACCACCTGGTCGAAGCCATGCGCCTCTTGCGCGGCTATCTGAAAGATCACGCGCTGTTATTAACGGCGCTGATTGTAGAGTCGATCTTTTAATATTACCTCCCGTTGGTATCGTCTCTTTCCCGATGGTATCGTCTCTTTCCCGATGGTATCGTCTCTCAAATATTTTTTTTCCCAACTAGTCTTTTTCTTTACGGCGATAGTCTATTGTTCAATGGAGCGAATTAAATTTTTGTTATCCCGGTATCTTGCCAACCAGGCAGCCCCTGAAGAAATACATGAAATGCTGCAATGGTTGCGGGAGAACGAGCATAATGAAGCCCTTTTACAGGAAGCATGGCAACAACAACCTTTTACGGCGCCAGCGGCGGACCTGCAGCGCATATGGATGAATATTCAGGCTTCGACCCAACCAGTAGACCAGCCGCCCGTATACAAGGTCCATTTCCTTCAGAGGAACTGGCGGGCCATCGCCGCCATCTTCATATTGCTGGCGGTAAGCGTTTACCTGCTGATGAGCAACGCTAACCGTCACAAAACCGGGCAGGCAACACCGTCCCAGGTTGCAGCCCGGGACATAGCACCCGGAAAGAACGGCGCCATCCTCACCCTGGCCGATGGCACGCATATGTCCCTGGACAGCGCGGGTAACGGAATTATCGCCAGCCAGAAAGGCGCCCGGGTGGTCCTGAAGAACGGCCAGCTGGAATACGACGAGACAGGAAAGACTTCCGGTGAGATCGTATATAATACTATGACCACTCCGAAAGGCAGGCAATTCAACCTGATCCTGCCCGATGGCTCACAGGTCTGGCTCAATGCAGCTTCCTCGATAAAATTTCCCACTGCATTCAATGGAAAAGAGCGCAGGGTGGAAATTACGGGTGAAGCTTATTTTGAGGTGGCAAAAGACAAGAACCGGCCATTCTTTGTCAAAGCCATGAATACAGAGACGGAAGTACTGGGCACACATTTCAATATCAACGCCTATGAGGAAGAGGCGATCGTAAAAGCAACCCTGCTGACAGGCAGTATCCGCACTTCAGCCCTGCATTCCGCCAGTGCCAGTGAAAAGGTCCTTTTACAACCCGGAGAACAGGCACAGGTAAGGCCCGACGAAAAAATGATCGTTTTACCCAACGCAGACATCGAACAGACGATGGCATGGAAGAACGGCGCCTTCAATTTTCAGAATGTCGGTCTCAAGGAAGTCATGCGTCAGTTGGCCAGATGGTACGATCTGGAGATAGTCTATGAGAAAAATGTACCGGATGTTCGTTTTGGCGGTGAAATGAGCAGAAATATACCGCTCTCGGATCTCTTGAAAGGATTAAAAGATATGGAAGTTCATTTCAGAATAGAAGAAGGACGAAAACTAATCGTCATGCCCTGATGACAGGATCGACCGGTTCTGATAATATACTTTCATCCTCTTCAAAATAAATAATCCCATTGTTGCTGCCGCCCGGCCATATCGTCCTTTACCGGAAGATTGCAAGCGCTATATGTATATGAACATGACCTGTTCATATACGTACACATTATTGCCCTGAATATCCAATATTTCAGGATCAGAACCGGCCGCACAGGTGCGGATCAGATCCTTCATGAATCACCCGGATCAACTATAAACAAAACCGCTTCGGGGTCGGATCCGAAGCGGCAACTTGTTCGGTTGAGCTGAATATCAAGTTCGCTGGAACCTTTATTTCTACAACCAAAACAATGCAATTTATGCCAAAAACTGCTGCTGCACAAATGCTGCGAATTATGAGACTGACAAGCTTTTTACTATTGGCGTTCTGTATCCATCTCTCTGCCAGGACGCGCTCACAGGCCATCACCCTGTCAGTCAGGAATGCGCCCTTGAAAGAGATCTTTACGGTGATCAAGAAACAGACCGGTTATTTCGTGTTCTACAAGAACGACCTGCTGGAAGATACCCGCCCCGTTTCTCTTTCCGTTTCTGCTATGCCTTTGGAAGATTTTTTGAACATCATGCTCAAGGATCAGGGACTCAATTATAAGATCACCGATAAGACCATCATGCTGTTCCGCAAGCCGGAGCCGCCTGCCCAACATCCGTTAATGACAGAGGTGCCCATCATAAGCCCAACTGATCTGCCGCCTGTTACCGTACAGGGCCAGGTATTATTTGAAGGCAAGCCCGTCGCCGGAGCCTCTGTTACCCTCCGGCCCGGCAACCGGGGCACTGCCACCGGAGAAAATGGTTATTTTACCCTGCCCAATGTGGTTCCCGGGCAATATACCCTCTCCGTATCCAGTATCGGTTACAAAAAAGTAGTAAAAAAGATAATGGTGGCGGATGTACCGCTAAACCTGAGCATCAGCCTGGAGCAGGCCCTGGATGAAGTGGAGGAAGTGGTCGTCACCACCGGGTACAGCATTAAAAAAACAGGAGAGCTTACCGGGTCCGTACAAAAGATCTCCGGCGATGATCTTCGCAAAGGCATCACCACCTCCGATCCGGTATCCCTGCTGAAGGGCCGCGCAACAGGCCTTTATATTTCCGAGCAGAATGCCGGCGACCCGACCAGCAGCGGCGGCCAGATCTTCGTTAGGGGGCAAAGCAGCGTCGCAGGTGTGGGAGTCGACCAGGTGAACGAATTCGTAATGCCTACCCTGAACTATGGCCCGCTCCTGGTCCTCGATGGGGTCATTATGCCCAATCAGAACCTCAAGGAACTGGTCACCCCGCAGGAAATAGAAGATATCACGATCCTGAAAGATGCGGCAGCTACCGCCATTTACGGATCCAGAGCGGCAGCAGGCGTGCTCGTAGTAAATACGAAGAGAGGGAAGGAAGGCCGTCCCCGGATCAGCGCTGAGGTCAAATACGGGCTTAACAAACCCAATCGCGGCTTCGCCCGCTTCCTGAGCGGACAGGAGCTGTATGACATGCAGAAACAGTATTATACCGAAAACTATTCCCAAAATAATGGCAGCCTTGCGCCCCAGTACCCCACCTTACAGGCTTACCTGGATAACAGGCTGCCTTCCCCGGACGATGTAGCTCATTCCTACGACTGGCAGAAATATGCTTTCATCAGCAGCCATACCAAAGAAGTCAACCTTTCCGCCAGCGGCGGCAACGACAAAACGAAGTATTATATGGGAGGCACTTACTATAACGAGCAATCGACCGGCGTGCACAACGGTCTGAAAAGAGGCTCCTTCCGGCTCAACCTGGAAAGCAAGCTGAGCGACCGGCTGACAGCCAATATTTCGATCAATGCCATTATCAATGATGGCAAAAAGGAGGAATCCAATACCGGCACTTTCCTCTATGATCTTGTTCCCTGGGCCAATCCCTATAACGCAGATGGCTCCCTCCGGCCTTACCTTAATTACAAACTTGATGGCGGTACACAACAGAATGCCAATCCTATCTATGACAACCAGTGGAACAACAACAGGCTGCGCTCACAGCTGCTCTTCGGCTCTATGAAGCTGGAATACCGCCTGACGGACTGGCTCAGCCTTTCCACGACCAACTCCGGCAACCTGAACTATAATAAGAATGAGCGTTACATCGATGCCAGGTCCTATGAAGGGTCCGGCACTTTTTACTCTTCCAAGGGCTTCCTGGGCACCAACACCAATTACCTGAACTCCTATCTGACCTCCAACCAGATCAACTTTCACAAAAAATTCGGAGACCACTCCCTGACTGCCCTGGCGGCGATGGAATTCGGGGAGACCGACAACGAGAATATGACAGTCAATGTCAATAATGTGCGGGCTGGTTATCCGGTCATCTCCCTTGGCAGACTGGTTGGCGGCTCATACGACTTTTCCATCTATGGCATTCCTGCTACCAAGGCAGGCAATATCGAAGGCGGTAAAGAAGTCCAGGCTGTATACTCCGCATTCGGAGAGGTCGGTTACACCTTCCGCAATCGCTACAGCCTGAGCGGCTCTGTCCGGACGGATGCCTCCAGCAGCTTTGGTAAAGACAGACGGTATGGTACTTTCTATTCCGGCGGCGCCGCCTGGATCGTCAGTTCAGAGAACTTTATGAAGTCCCTGAAAGCAGTCAGTAACCTTAAGCTGCGTGCCAATTACGGGACCAGCGGCTCCCAGCTTGGCGACAACTTCCTCACGCAAACCCTGTATGACCCCGGCGCCACCTACAGCGGACAAGGCGCTGCCCTGATCTCGATCCTCGGCAACCCCGACCTTCGCTGGGAAATTACAAAGACCTATAGCGGCGGGATCGACCTGGGATTGTTCAAACGTATCAATGCCACCATCGATTTTTACAGCCGTACCTCACAGGACCTGCTGCAAAAAGTAACGCTTCCTTCCCTTACCGGTTTTACCACCCAGTGGCAGAATGTAGCCGAAGTACGGAACTCCGGCCTGGAGATCCTGGTTAATTCAGATAATATCGTGCGGAGGAACTTCCGCTGGACCACTTCTTTCAACATCAGCTTTAATAAAAACAGAATTCTGCATGTAGCCAACGATTCCCTGAGACAGGGTTTCTACAATGCCAATAGCTTTTATATGTTCAAAGGTGATGACATCAATACGCTGAAGGCCGTGAAATATGCCGGAGTAGACCCACAGACCGGCAAGCCGCGATTTGAAAAACTCATCTTTGACGCCAAAGGTTCCGTTACGGGGAAAGATTATGTCAATACCCTGGCGGAAGTAGATGCAGCCACCGATACCCGGCAGTTCCAGACTATTGGCAGCTTTCAGCCGAAATATTATGGCGGTCTGACCAATAATTTTACCTACAAACAATTTTCTCTCAATATCCTTATCACCTACGCTCTTAAATACATCATGACCGATGACCTGGCGCAACAAAACCAGGGAAGTAATATAACCGGCTTAAATCAGTTAGCCTATAGGAAAAGCCAGGTCCTGTGGACACACCCGGGCCAGACCAACGCTACAGAGCCCTGGTTCTACTATCAGGCCAATACCGATTACTTCGGTTCCAGCAAATACATGCACGACGGAAGCAACGCAAGGCTGCGGTCGGTGCGGCTTAGCTACGACCTGCCGTCCTCCCTTATGAAACGCTGGAACATGGCGAACTGCACCGTATATGTGAGCGGCGACAACCTGTATACCATCTATTCCAAAAATATCGTGGCTTCCGATCCGGAGGGACCTTCCGTAGGACAGGCGCAGGATTTTGGTACTTCTACGGGATCCAATATCGGAATCCCCCGCAGGTATTTACTGGGCTTGCAGGTAACCTTTTAACAATTGACGAATCAAAAAGACTATAATGAAAAAGATACTCCCCATATTATTACCCGTCCTGGTCCTGGCAGCAGCCTGTAATAAACAAATAGATGATATCAGACCCCTTACGAAAATAGACAAGGATGGCGAACTGGCATCCCTTGCCGGGATCGTTGAAACCACTGTTGGCAACTATTATCTGCTCGCCGGTTTTGATGTACCCTTGCTGGACTTCGGCGAAAGCCGGGGTAATAACGTTACGCTCCAGGATTGGGCGCCGGTCAGTCAGACTACCGATGCCTTTTTCTTCCGCAACAGCCCCGGCGTAACAACGGGTAACAGCGCGGCATATTTCCGGGGCGCCTACCAGCTCATCGTAGGGGCGAATACCACCCTGGAAGGAATTACCACCTTTCTGGCTTCCAATTTTGCTTCCCTGACAACGGATGACCAGAACCGGCTCCTGTATGCAAAAGGAGAGAATATGTTCCTGCGGGCGCTGACCTATTTCAACCTGGTAAGAGTCTACGGCAAACCTTATTACCAGGATGCGGGCAGCAGCCCTTCCATTCCATTGAAGCTTACGAGCGATATAAAAGATGCACCGGCGCCCGCTACAGTAAAAGATGTATATGCTTTCATCACAACAGAGCTGCAAACGGCTGCCCAGCTGATGAAGGTCCCGATAGCCACACCGCTGACCAACGCTTTTTCCAACACGGCAGCGGCATGGGCGCTGCTATCGCGCGTCTATCTGTATATGGGCGGCTCCATCGCCAGCCCGGATGCCTGCTCCAACCAGCTGGCGGCAACCTATGCTGACAGCGTCATCAACCAGACCGGCGGTCGATATGCCTTGTTACAGGGAGATGCTTACAAACAAATGTTCGGTGACGACGAATTCGGCGATCTGGGACGCGCAGTATTCGCCAGTAACAAAGAAATCATCTTTGCCCACGATAACGCAGCCGGCGGCAGCAGCATCGGGCAATTGTATCATTATGATCTATCCTATGGGGTTGGGGCAACCTTCCTCCCTTCTTCCGATCTGAGACAATTATTCGTTCCCGCAGACATACGCGGCACTTTTTTTAAGTTGAATACCAACGACAGTCATGTAGAGACTACCAAATGGCTCTGCCTGAACGAGGCCTGGATCACCTATGCGCCCTATATCTTTTTCCGCATGGGCGAGATCTACCTCAATCGTGCCGAAGCTTATGCCAAACTCAATAATACAGCCCTGGCCAAAGCAGACCTGAAAGCCATACACACCCGCGCCGGCCTGCCCGCCTCCGATATCGACAACCTAACCGACGGGGACGTCATCACGGCCGTGCTGAAAGAACGCCGGATGGAACTGGCCTTCGAAGGCCACAATAGCTTTGACTATTTCCGGAACGGACTTCCCATGACCCGGACCGCTGCCGATAACAATGGAACGGCCATGACAGTGCAGCCCGATGATCCGAAGGTTGTTTTCGCCATTCCAAATAATTAATGCATGGGAACTGACGACAACCTTATCGGTATAACAACAAACCCAAAAAAGAGAAATGGTCCGACCTGAAATATTAATGTTAATAGAAACCGATCAAGACCAATCTATTTTATAAATCAACAAGTATGAACAGAATCAATAAGATCACCCAGCTCAAAAAAGCCGGTCTCTTTGTCCTGGCCTTTTGCGGAGCCCTCGCTTTTACCCCGCCGAAGGGATTCCGCATCACCGGGAATATCACGGGCGGAATGGAAGGTATGAAAGTGTATCTCCAGTATGCAGACATCCAGGAGCCGAAACACCTGGATAGCGCTACCCTTCACAACGGTCATTTCGTCTTCGCCGGCAAGACAATCTCTCCCCGTTATTATACGATCACCTTCAAGGACACGGGCAAAGAAAAGCGCGATTTCGAATACAAGAACATCAACCTGTTCGTGGAGAATGCGGACATAATGGTACAGGCGCCCTATGACAGCCTGCGCAGTGTCCTGGACGGATGGTATGGCAAAGGCACTTCTTCTGCATTGACGATAAAGGGCAGCGCCAGCGAAGATTTCTTTCTGAAGTATAATAAAGACAAAGAGCCCTTCGATAAACAGCATTCGGATCTCTTCAACGACTATATTAAATTCCTGAATCCGGACAGCGGCGCCGTCAAGCAGCCGAGATCGGTGGGCATGGACCTCTGCGATCGTATGGACATTGTCGACAGCGCCCGGAAAGCGTATGTGCTGCAATTCCTGAAAGACAACAAACCTAATGAGATCCTGGCCTATATCGCCACGAAGGCCTTAACCCTGGGCAATATTACTACCACCGACATCGGCTGGATGGAACAGCTGTTCACCCCCGTGACAGACAAAGGTTTTTTGACAAAAAAATTCCTCGAAGACGCTGCTTCGTATAAGAAAATTGCCGTAGGCTCGCATTTTGTCGACTTCACCATGAAAGACACCAGCGGAAATACGCATGCGCTGAGCGAATACATCGGCAAGGGCAAATACGTCCTGCTGGAATGCTGGGCTTCCTGGTGTGGTCCCTGCCGTGCCGACATCCCGCACCTGAAGGAGATCTATGAGCTGTATCATCCCCAGGGCTTTGAGATCATCAGCCTTTCGCTGGACGATAAAAAGAACAACTGGACCAACGCCATCGACCAGGAAAAAATGAAATGGCTGCAGTTATCGGATCTCCAGGCCTTTAAGGGCGGTATCCCCCAAACCTATCATATCAACGGCATACCGCACTGCCTGCTTTTCGACCCGCAGGGCAACCTGGTCACCGAGAATATGCGCGGCTCCTGGATGGACAAGCGCCTGATAGCGATGTATGGCAATCAGTTCCCTTCTGACTATTCCTATTTGTGCCGGCTTACCGGCACGCTGAAAGGGATGAAGGATACCGTAATCTCCATCTATTACCGGCAGAACTCCGTCGCGAAGACCGATACCATTAATGTCCGGGATGGAAGATTCGTCTGGGCTGCTGAAATACCGGAACCCCAGCGGGTCGAAGTGGCGCTTGCCCATCGCTATATGAGCTTCTTTGTTGAAAGCGGCAGTATCTACCTTACCGCCACCGCCGGAGGTGACAGCCTTATCGTCAAGGGCTCCACGGCCCAGGACGAAGCGGAAGCTTTCACTAAGTCCATAAAACCTATTACCGACCAGGAAGAAGCCCTGTATCCGAAATATGGCAAAGGAACCAAAGAAGAGCAGATCGCGTTGGAGCATCAGCTGGATGAGCTGAGAAAACAAAGAAGGGCCAAGGCCAATGAATATATCGCCGCCCACCCTTCCAGTCCCTTTAGCGTCAGCCTTGTATCAGACCGGGCCATGATGGGTGAATACAACGACGTGAACAATATCTATCAGAAGCTGGATAAATCCGCGCAGCAGACAGATCAGGGTCGCCGGATAGCCGAAAGGCTGGAGCTTTTGAAGAAAAGTTCCATCGGTTCAACCATGCTCAACTTCACGCAGAACGACACGAAGGGCAAGCCCGTTCAGTTCTCCAGCTTTAAAGGCAAATATGTGCTGGTGGATTTCTGGGCCAGCTGGTGCGGCCCCTGCCGGGGGGAGAACCCCAATGTGCTGAAGGCTTATAACCAATACAAGAACAAAAACTTCACCGTGGTGGGCATTTCTCTCGACGACAAGGCCGACAAATGGGAAAAAGCCATCCAGGAAGACCATATGCCCTGGACCGAGCTCTCTGACCTGAAAGGCTGGAAGAATGAGCTGGCCGACTATTATGGCATCCAGGGCATCCCGTCCAATCTGCTGGTCGATCCCAACGGAAAGATCATCGCCAAAGACCTTCGGGGAGAAGCGCTGCACGCCAAGTTAGCGGAGGTATTGAATTAACGGCGCCATGCCGAAAAAGAACCAGCCGAATCACTAATTGAGATCATCCAACCGTCAAAATTTTAAACAAATGAGAAACAAAGTTGCAGGCTGTATAATCATAGCGGGCGCCTTTTTCGCCTGTAAAAGCGGGCAGGACAAAGACGCAGGAATGGTGCTGAAAGGGACGCTGACAGGAATAGACTCCGGTATCGTAAAGCTGGTATCCTATAATGAGGACGACCGGTCCTCAAAGACGGTCGACAGCGTGGTCATCCTCAATCACTCGTTCGAAATAAAAAGAAAGATCGGCACGCCGATGATGATGTCCCTGCTGATCCAGCCGGGAAACTGGGGCATCAGCCTGTTTGCAGAAGATACCGCCCTCACCATTACAGCAGATACGACAGGAGCCCAATATTATGATTATACGGCATATGGCGGTCAGAAAGGAGCCAGCATCAAAAACAGCGTCGAGACAGGTTCCAAAAATTTCGACGATTTTAAGAAATACGAGACAGACCCGACCTTATTGAAACATTTCGAGCCCCTTTTTGCGGAACTGAATAAGAAACTCACCGCTGCCAGTAATGTAGACAGTCAATACAAGATCCGGGAGCAGATGGACTCGGTAAGGAAAGTCATGCAGGCGCAACAGAAGGCCTGGATCGACGATTATGTCACAAAGAATCCGTCGTCCGTAGCGGGCGCCTATATGTTCGGGCAGTTGTATATGTTCTCCCGGGACATGCCTGCGGCGGAATTAGAGACCATGCTGAATAAATTTCAGGGACCGGCAAAGTCTTCGGTCTATTACCAGTCTATGTCAGCCTCTCTTGCCAAAAAGAAAACTGTCCTGCCAGGCAGCGTAGCGCCGGATTTTACCCTGCTGAAAAGGGATAGCTCCCAATTCACGCTCTCTTCCTCCCGCGGCAGCTATGTAATGATCGACTTCTGGGCCAGCTGGTGCCATCCCTGCAGGCAGGCGATCCCTCATTGGAAAGGGGTTTACCAGAAATATCATGACAAGGGATTTGATATGGTCAGCGTCTCAGATGATTCCAGGTGGCCGGACTGGACCAAGGCCATGGATGCGGAGAAGATGCCCTGGACCCAGGTCTGTGATGAATTCCCGGTAAAGAATATGCCCGCCAGGGTAGGCTCCTTATATATGACCACCTATATCCCCTTTTATGTATTGCTGGATAAGGAAGGAAAGATCCTTGTCTATTCAGGAAAGGAAGAGGATATCGACAAGAAGCTGAAAGAGATCTTTGGGAGTTAAGATGCCTGTTTTTCGCACTATAAGAAACCGTTCTAACGAAAAAAGTCACCTGACGGCGACTTTTTTCGTTACCTTTTTCCCGGTCAATTAAGTTGATTTTTTTTATTGACGCTTATTCTATTCAATGGTCCTGAAGGGCGATGCAGGTAATCCCTCCTTGTTATAGAGATTACACCCTTCCGGATTATCCGCCCAGGCATAACGTACCGCTACCGGGTGAGGTATCGAATCGCTCCAGGCGACAACCGTGCTGCCTTCAATAACAGCCTGCGCCCAGACAAAATGTTCGTCCATACCGGCGATGGCTACATGCCGTAAAGGCTTCCCATCCAAGGTGACCAGGCCCGACCCGCAGTTGTCGAAAGATAAAACGATCTTATTGCCGCTGATCTTCATCGACCGGTAAATAGGGCCGGAGGCTACAATGTGTTTTTCCCTATAAGCTATGTTTTCCGCCGCCAGGGCAAGCCGCCTGCCTACATCCCTTTTATTGAGGGGATGTACGTCTCCTGCTTCTCCCAGGTCGATCGTAACGGCCAGCCCGGTATTCTTCACTGTCCTGGAGACATACAGCTGGGCGTCCCGCAAGGCAGCCCAATCACTTTCGGAGGGTTGGTCTTTAACCGCCATGAAATTAGCCAGCTGCACGACCAGGAAGGGCGACTCCTTTTGTCCCCAGCGCTTGCGCCAGTCGCCGATCAGCGCCGGGAGCAAGCTCCTGTATTCCTCTGACCGGTTAGTATTCGCTTCCCCCTGGTACCAGGCATATCCCCGGATCGTATAGGGGATCAGGGGTGCTATCATGGCGTCGAATAAGCTGGAAGGCTGGTAATATAGCCGGGTGAGGGAACTGGTCTTCAGCGCGGTTACGGAAGCGCCTACTTTACAGGACCATTCGCCGTCCAGGCGAAGGGTATCCTTTCCACAGACTAACCCGTAGGGTTTATCCCGTACAAAACCACCGGAACCATCGGTATCGGTTATACGCACAATGATTGTATTCTTCCCCGGCCTTACCAAGCCGCCCGGTATCATATACTTTCGGGCCAGGTATTTACTGCTGGTGAATCCTACCCGAATCCCATTAAACCAGGTGCTGTCGTTATCATCCAGCATCCCCAGCAGTAACATCCCATCTTTTCCTCCCATTTTCTCCGGGATCTCCACTTCTTTTTTATACCAGACGACGCCATTGACACCCGGCAGGCCCTGGTCTTCCCAATAACCGGGTACGCCGATCTTTTTCCAGTCCGCCGGAATGAAGGCCATATCGGACCAGGGCCGACTGCCTTCAGCCTCGCCGAGGTCCTTTTTCCGGACGTCACTGTACCAGCCATCCTGGATGTCCCTATTCTTCTGTAGGACGGCCCGGACATGATCCGGGTCCTTATAATAGTCGGCTCTTTTTACATATTCCGGGAAACCGGCCAATCCCTCATCGCTGATCCAGGCCTCCGCCGGCGTTCCTCCCCAACTGGAATGAATAATTCCAACCGGCACCCGGTATTTTTCATACAGGTTTTTCGCCATATAGTAGGCGACCGCGCTGAAATTACCGACAGTTGAAGGCGCTGCTTCGACCCACTTCCCTGTTGCATTGTCTTTAACGGTAAAACTGTACTCCCTTTTGACCTGGAATTGCCGGATCAGGGGATTGGACGAGCCGCTGATATCTTCGGGATACTTATCCGCCAGTCTTGACATGGTGAATTCCATGTTCGACTGACCCGAGCAAAACCATACCTCTCCGAACAGGATATTTTTCACGGTGATACTGCTGTTGTCGTCGCGAATGGTCAGGGTTTGAGGAGGGCCCGGCGGCGTGGCAGGCAGGCTCGTTGTCCATTTCCCCTTATCATTCGTGGAAGCCTCATACAACTTCCCCCGGAAAATAACCGTCACCTTTTCGCCCGGTTTTTCCCATCCCCAGATATTGACGGGACGGTCACGCTGCAGGACCATACCATCGCTGACCAGGTCCGGCAATCGCAGGCCGGTGTGTCTCCCCTGCCCTTCGCCGGAAGAAGCAGCGGAAGACACCATCTCAGCGCCCTCCAGCACCACCCCGCTGCTATTGACAAGCCGGACCACCGGCACACCTCCAATAGGTGTATCCGCCTGCAGCCCTGTTATCCTGACGCGCCGGGCGTCGTCCAGCACCACCGCCGGACGATGATCTTCCTGTCTGACCGATAGCCTGATCCTTCGTAAGGTCAGGTCCCGGACATGCCGGAAATACAGGCCACTGGCCGGATATACCTGTCCGTACATCCGGTTCTCCGGATAGGCCTTTTCGTTTTCCGGCAGGGCCCTGCCCGCTTCTTCGGCCGTGCCGCCACCCATATCGTTCAGTTCGATATTTTCCAGTGTTACGCGCTCGACGTCAAAACCTGGAAAACCAGTGATCGAGCTGGCCATCTTGCTGCAGGCGGTGGCCTTAATGTTTTTCAAGGTCAGGTTCCTGATCGCGCCGATCCTCGGCTCCTTCTCCCCCACTGCCATCCTGCCCCGGTTGCCCAGGACGATGAAAATGGGCGTCTGAACATCCTGCATGACAATGTCCGACAACACTACGTCGTCGACGACGGCGCCGTCCACGGCTTCCAGCGCAATACCGGAAACGACGGAGACCGGCTCCCCGATGAATTTCAAGCCCTGCTGCCAGTGTCTGAAATGATCTTCGGAAGCCTTCGAGATGGAGCAATGGGAAATGCGGATATTCTTCGCGCCGCCGATGGACATGGTTCCGAATTTTATGGCATTGCAGTTGGATGCGATCCGGCAGTTCCGCACGACGACATTTTCCACGATATGATCGCGCTCGTGATTCTTCAGGCAGATGCCATCGTCGTCCACATCGAGCTGGCAGTCTTCGATCAGGACATTCCGGGCGTCTATGTCTATTCCATCGTTGTTCCAGTTGGCGTGATTGAAGATCTTCACTCCTTTCAGATGAAGGCCGTCGCAGCCCAGGTAATTCTCCATCCAATAGGCGGAATTGGACAGGTGCAGGTCAGAAAGGCTGATGTCCCTGCAGTTGACGAAAAGGATCAGGCAGGGCCTTTTCCGGCTGAGGGCGGAACCGCCGTCATTGCCCAGGTCGAATTCCGGGCTGCCGCCGTTGCCGTCGATCGTGCCGGTCCCGGTCAGCGATATTCCCTTTTTTCCCTCTGCAAACAACATTGCCTTATTGGAATTGGAGACACCTTTGGAATTGTGGGTGAAGGCTGTCCGGTAAGACACTTCGTTGTCGGGATAATCCTGGAAATGGCCGCTCCCCAATAGAGTAGCACCTTCGTCTACGTGCAGCTCCACCTTGTCTTTCAGGTAGAGCGTTCCTGTCAGGAATACACCTTTTGGTATCAATACCTGTCCTCCTGTCCGTGTGCAGGCATCGATCGCTGCCTGGATAGCCCTCGTGTTGAGGGTGGCGCTGTCGCCGACCGCGCCGAATTTCCGGATATCGTATACCTGCGCCTGCGTGCCGGCCAATGTCAGGCAAAAACCAAGAATAATTAAAAGTCGTCTTCTCATTTTAATGTGAATTTCGTTGTTTGCCTATTGCACGGTGACGGTCATTTCCCTCACCACTTGTTTCCTTGTATTGACATTCTGGTTGACAGCTACAAACGTTATCGTATACACGCCAGGAGCGGTGAAGATATAGGAATAGGAAGGCGCCAGCGCGTCGATAGTCTTGACGGCGACACCGACATCCGGCGACACCGAATAGATATTCAGGGGATTGGTGATCACCCAGTCCTCGTTTTCGGGCGTATTCAGCCCTCCCCCCCCGATACTCAGGGCCGTACTGGTGATGGTCCATTTATAGGTGGGGTTCAGCAGGTCGATGGCATACCAGCCGGCGCCGGCCAGGTTGGTGATCGGATAGGTCAGGGTGTCCGAGGGCGAATACAGGTTAACGGTAAAACTCCGGATCGTCCAGGCCCAGGGATTAAGCGTCGAAGAATTATCGTCGTGTTTGCGGAAAGCGAACCAGATCGTCTTCCCGGAAGTATCGATATCCGAGATATCGATGAGGCCGGAGGAAGTATTATCGGCGCCCGTCGAAAGGACGGCCCTGCCGGTCAGATCGACCCAGGTGGCCGTCCTGATACTATTGTTGAGGGTATCATACACTCCCGAGAAATCCGTGGTGGCCAGGATCTGCAAGGAACCCGCCTGTGTCCCCACCGTGCTGGCGAAAGTGCTGAACTGAAGAGTGGGCTTGCCTCCCGGAATGGAAGTACGGCTGATATTGGCGTATTTATGCCCGATCTCCCCTGAATAAAATGTAATAAAATCGGGGTTGCCCCGGAAAGTAAAGTTCACCGTGTCCCCGGCTTTTATCGAAACTTTGTCGGCCGCCACGCCAAAGGAGGGGGCCGGAACTTTAGAAATGTCGTTCTTGTTGCAGGCGCAAAGCAGCGACAAGATGGGAAGTATGATTAATACGATTGGTTTCATGTTCATTAAAATGATAATTTAAAAACCAGGATTTTGTGCGCCGATAGTTTTGTTAAGTGTCATCTCGCTGACAGGTATGGGCAGCAGGACATCTTTGGCGGTGGCATTCACTCCCGACAGACCGGCATAGGTATAATTGGGATTCGTAGCGGTACTGATATTAGGGTCGTTGGCCAGGGCTTTCAGTGCAGAGAGCAGCATTCCCCAGCGGATGAGATCCGGTTTTCGCAGGGCTTCCAGGCATAGCTCCCTCGCCCTTTCATCCTGGATGGCCGACCGGAAACCGTCTTTGGTGAGGCCGGGCGCCAGGTCCGCGCTGGTGGGGACAATGGCGGTAAGAGTGGCCGTTGCCGTTGCTCCCGTTCCGTTGCCTCCCGAGAAAGTGATCGTTGGCGGGGCGGTATAGAAAGCTCCGCCCAGGTTGGTGGGAGAAAGAGCCAGTGCGGTGACCTTTCCAGCGGATACCGTTGCCGTGGCAGTAGCCCCGTTGCCCTGGGTCGGCGAGGAAATGGTTACCACCGGAGCAGCGGTATAACCGGAGCCGCTATTGGTGACAGTGAAGCTGCTGACGCGGTTTCCGGTCCCCTGCGCCCTTTCCCGGACCTGGTTGATGGCCTTATAGGCGTCGGGCGTGGGGCCGTTGATCTCGTTCTCCGCCTCTGCAAACATTAGCAGCACATCTGCATAACGCAGGATGGGAAAATTGGTGCCGGCCAGGGTCTTGTTCTTGGGAGTGACCGTCTCGAATTCCCTTCTCCACTTGCCGGGATAGCGGATCCAGAGGTTATAGTTGGAAGTAGACGTGACAGGCGCCTTGGTGACATTGGGACTGGTTCCGCTCAAATTGAAGGGCGCCGTATTCCAATCCCTCCGCAGATCGCCGGGGATTGCATTGCCCAGGTCATAGAGCTTCCGGGTCACGCCTTCATCTCCATAACAATAACCATAGGTGATATCGTTACATTTAATACTATTGGCATACCCGATGCTGCCGATTTCCTGGTGGGCATTGGTCGGGTCATAAAGGAACTCGACTTCCCACATGGACTCTTTCGTATCATAGAGGTCGGCTGTCTGGTTGATGAAGATCTGGCGATAATCCGGGTTGAGACCGTGCTCTCCGGAGTTCATGACTTTCAGGGCCCAGCTCTTCGCATCCTCGTAGCGGGCGGTTTCATTCAGCGGATTACCGGCCATCGTCAGGCAGACGCGGGCAAGGAGTCCTTCGGCCGTCGTTTTAGATACGTGGCCGCTGCCTTTGAGGCCCCATTGGGTAATAGTGGGCAAGGCGGCCTCGGCGGCCGTCATATCCGACAATACCTGCGTATAACCGTCCTGTATAGAGGACCGGGGGAGGTTGGCCGTGCTGACGGTAGTGGTGGCATGAAGGCGCAAGGGCACTCCTCCCCAGTTGCTGACGAGTAAAAAATAATAATAGCCCCGTAAGAACAAAGCCTGCGCCTTGATAGGCTTCCTTGTGGCCGAGTCCACCGGGGAGGCGTCAATGGCGTCCAGGAGGGAATTGGCCCGATTTATCCCTTCGTAAAGGGTATTCCAGGCGCCTGTCACCCAGCTGTCTGAGCTGTTTTCGTTGTAGATCCGGGGGCTGGTCGTTGTGGGGGGAGTGGTGTTATTCCTCCAGTACTCGATATCGTTCCCGCCATTGATCTGGTTCCACCATCCCTGCCCGTACAGGTTCTGGCTTCCCAATTCATCGTAAATGCCGGCCAGCGCGATATTCAGCTGGTCAGCCGTCTGGTAGTATTGCGAAGGAGTGAGAAAATCCCTGGGAGTCGTATTCAGGTACTTCCTGCAGGAGGAGACCGTGCCCGCCAGCAGAAGTAAAATGTAAGATAATTTTTTCATTGTAATGGCTTTCAGGATTTAAAAGGTCGTGTTTAATCCAAAAGTAATCGTCCTCGCCCTTGGATAGGTCGAATAGTCGAACCCGGGGGTCAGTGCCGAATAATAGGCGGAGACTTCAGGGTCCTGACCGGAATAGCGGGTCCAGGTGATCAGGTTCTGACCGGATACGTATACCCGTAAGGTCCGCATCTTCATCTTTTTGACGAGTTTGTCCGGGAGGGAATAACCCAGCTGGGCGGTCTTCAGCCGCAGGTAGGACCCATCCTCGATCACCCTGGAGGAATAGACATACGGGCCCAGTCCTCCCGCGGTGGGGATCTGGGTGTTTGTGTGGCTGGGTGTCCAGCGGTTGGCGTAGGAGGCAAACATGTTCCTGTCGAGAGCCAATTCCCCTTCGAATACATACCGGTTGGCATTGATGATCTGGTTACCGTAGGACCATTGGAAAAAGAGATTCAGGTCGAAATGTTTATAGCTAAAATTATTCGAAAAACCGCCGGTATGGAGGGGATAGGGTCGGCCGATGACCGTTTGGTCCTTGGAATCCACTACCCCGTCCCCATTGATATCTTTGTACCTGACATAACCCGGTTTGATGGTGCTGGCGGTATTACCGTTGTTGGGGATGCCGGCTTTCAGTACATAGGATCCGGTAGAGGTCTGATTGAAGTCTTTGTACTGATAGAGACCGTCGAAGATATATCCATACATCAGTGCAACGGGTTGGCCTACCTTGGCGATATAGGCCGGGGCGGCGCCATACCCGTTCTTCGACCAGGCGACGGAAGACAGAAGACTTTCCTGGCCGTCCACCAGCGACAATACCTTGCTGCGATTGAAAGAAATGTTGAAGCTGCTGCTCCAGGTAAAGTCTTTTGTCCGGATAATCACCGTGTTCAGGGTAAATTCCCAGCCTCCGTTCTTTACTTGACCGATATTCTCGAAGGCAGAAAGATACCCGGTCGATCCGGGGAGGGAAGCGTTCAGCAGCAAGTGGGAGGTCCGCTTGTCATAATAATCCGCCGTGAGGCCGATGCGGCCGGCGAACAGCTCGATATCCGCTCCGGCATCGAACTGAGCCGTCGTTTCCCATTTCAGGTCCTTGTTGCCGAGAGTGGCCAGGGCCGCCCCGTTATTGTAAGAGCCCGCAAAGGAATAATCAGTAGCGACGGGCAGGGTGATCGTCGAGAGATAAGGGAAATCCGTGACCCTGTTGTTCCCTGTGATCCCATAACTTGCCCGCAGCTTGAAGTCGCCGACCCGGGACAAGGATTTCATGAATTTTTCATTGGACAGTCTCCAGGATACCGCCCCGGAAGGAAAATAGCTCCAGTGGTTGGAAGGCTTGAACTTGGAGCTGCCGTCGGCGCGGTAGGACTCCGTAAAATAATACGTGGACTTATAGTTATAATTGATACGGCCCAAAAAGGAAGCAAGGGTATTATTTGACATCGAGGACCGGTCGGCGGTAGGCGTGCCTTCATCCAGTCCGCTGATGCCCAGGCTCTCGTTGGGCAGGGTGCCACTGGAAAAGCCATAAATTGTCGCATCCTGCTCTTGCAGGGTGAAACCACCCAATACGTCCAATTGGTGTTGGTCATTGAAGCGCTTGTGCCAGGTCAGCGTATTTTCGTTCAGGTAATTATTGACGTCCTTACTGTCTACGGAGCCATAGGGGCCCGTGCCTCCGACGCGGATATCACCCTGGCGCGTATGGCTGTTATAAAAGACATTGGCCTTATTGGAAACCCGGTCGATGCCCCCGGTGATTCGCAGCGAAAGGTCCCGGGTAATGTCGTACTGCAGATAGATGTTGGCCAGCAGGGCGTTGGAATATCGGTCGTTCAGAGTATTCCTGGCCGTGGAAAGAGGATTGTACCGGTAGTCGTTGGCGGTATTGATAGCCGGGTCCACGTCGGAATTCACCAGGTTGGCATTCTCTTCGCTGAAGAGGGAGTCACCCGCAGAGCCGCCCAGGGGACGATAACCCCACACGCTGGAAAGAAAGGCATTCGACCGGTCGTTACCTCCATATTGGGAGATGACCTGTCCGTATGACCTGGAATAGGCGTAATTCAGGTTCATTCCCACCTTCAGATTGTCCTTCACTTTCTGATCCAGTACAAATCGTCCCTGGTATCGTGTAAAACCGGAATTGACCACGATCCCTTTCTGGTCCAGGCCTGCCAGCGACAGGGAATAATTGGTGCCGTTATTGCCGCCCCTGAGAGCCAGGCTGTAGTTCTGAAAAGGGGCGTGATTGTTGGTTACTTCGTCCTGCCAGTCGATGCCCTTGACCTTTTTGTAGTCGTCGAGGGTAGCATTACCCAAATAGGTGGTATCCGTATACGCCGGATAAATTTCATTCATGAGCCCGACGAACTGGTAGGGGTTCATCAGCGGTTGCTTCCGGGTGATATCGTTAAAGCCCGCGTAGGCGTCCAGGCTGATAACGGGGGGGCCTGACCTGCCTTTTTTGGTGGTGATGATGACCACCCCATTGGCGCCCCGGGCGCCGTAGATAGCGGTTGCCGAAGCGTCCTTCAGGACGTCGATGGATTCAATATCTGCAGGATTAATGGCATTGTTATCGGGGTTTTCCACCGGGAATCCGTCGATCACAAACAAAGGTGAATTGTCCTGTGTCAGGGAATTATTACCCCGGATGAGGATATTCAGGGCGGAGCCGGGCTGGCCGTCGGAGGAAATGACCTGCACGCCGGCGACCCTTCCGGCCAGCGCCTCCTCGAAAGATCGGACTGGCGCCTTATTCAGATCCTCCATCTTCACCGAACCTACCGAGCCGGTGAGGTCTTTTCTTCGCTGGGTGCCATAACCGACCACGACTACATCGTCGAGCTTGCTTTCTCCCGGTTTCAGGATGACGTTGATGATCCTTTCTTTTCCTACTGTCCTGACCACATTCGTATAGCTGACATAAGAGAAGATAAGGGTTGGATGGACGGCGGATACCCTTATCGTATAAGCGCCGTCATCGCCGGTGACGGCATAACCACTGCCGGGCCCGCCGGCAACGGATACCGTCACTCCCTTCATCACGGCCCCCGAATCATTGGTCACTCTTCCGGTGATCGTTATGGTGGTGTCCGCCGCCGGTGCGGGAAGAGGCGCGGCGATCTTTGTGGAAGGAGGGATCTTTTTCTCCCGGATGGCGATGATCTTCTCTCCTATCTTTTCGTAAGTAAGAGGCTGATCCCTGAAAATAAGTTCCAGGACCTTATCCAGGGTCGAATGCTGTAAGGTCAGGGTGACGGGATTACTTTTTTCCAAAAGCCGATCCTCGAAGAAAAAAGAATACCCGCTCTGACGCTGCAGGTCCTGAAGCACCTTCTTCAGCGGAGCCTTCTTCTCAGAAAGGGTAATGTCCTGGGCAAGCCCTTTGGCGCTCACCTGCAGGCCGATCGCCAACAATAGAATAGCTGTCATCTTCATAATCAGCAGTAATTTTTCAATGTGCCTGCATCGCTGTCCTCCGGTTACAGGAAAAGCTTTGCGGCAAGCAATCAAATTCATAGTTTTGTCTTGTTTGGGTTGATTGTAATAAATAAGTCTCCACGACTATTATGACTATGGCCGGTGGACCAAAATCCAACGGCTGAACGACCCGGACTTCCGCCGGAGGTGAGTCCAAGCACCTCCGGTTTTTTCCCGGTTCATTACTTTCATTCGTTTAAGGCTTAATGATCAGTTTCTTTTTTGCGGTCTCGATGTCAAAATGAATATTGACCGCCTTTAAAAGGCTGAGTAATTCGGATAAGTTGGCGCTCCTTGGAATATTACCTGTAAAAGTTCTTATTGGTACGTCTCCCTGATATTCGACATCTATATCATACCATCTTTCCACCTGCCGCATGATCGTGCGGATATCGGCGCTGCTGAATGCCTGTACACCGTTCTTCCAGGCTACGGCAAGATCGGTATCCGCCGCTTCTGCCGGGGTGATCCGGTAACCGGCTGACCACCGGCTCTGCTGGCCCGGCTTCAGCCTTACCGCCTCATCGCCCTTCCGGAAACGGACAGCGCCTTCCAGCAAGGTAGTCTGCCATTTTTCTTCGTTGTTATAGGCCATGATATTGAAACGGGTTCCCAGGACTTCTATCACCGGGGATTCGCCGGAGTCCCCGGAGGGAAGCCGGACCAGGAAGGGGTGTCCCGGCTCCTTCGTTACTTCGAGATAGGCTTCTCCCGTTATCTCCACTACCCTGCGGTCGGGGGCGAAGACGTCGGGCCAGCGGATGGAGCTGCCCGCGTTGAGCCATATGCCTGTCCCGTCGGACAATACGAGGTGTTGCTGACGGGCGCGGGGTGTGCGGAGGGTATTGTATTCGCCGCCAGAGGAAGCGACAGGCGAGTTGTGTAAGGCTGGGCGGCCGGCCGGTTCTGCTCCATCGATGGAAAGCGTACCATCCGACTTGGTGATAACCGGCCCGCTGCCCGTTATCCGGCCATTACCGGCCGTATCCAGCAGGATGGTCCTTCCGTCCGCCAGGGTGAGGATAGCGCCATCGGTGCCGGGTTTTACGTCGTCCTTATGGTCGACCGATATACCGCCTGACCGGCCGGCTACCGGTCGTCGCGTGATCCACCATGTGCCCCCGGCCAGCAGCAGGAGTATGGCAGCGGCCGAGGTAATACGCAGAAGCCTGTTATAAAGGGGAACAACCGGAGTCTGCCTCCGGCGAATGAATTGTAATATTTTCTTTCGGTGATCTTCTTTATCGGAAGCCCTGTCAGCCGGGATCTCCAGTACAGCGCCAGGGTCGACGGTGTTATACCACTCCGAGTATTCCTCTTCCTCCTCGGGAGTGATCGTGCCGTTCAGCCATTTTTCAGCCAGGTCCAGGTAACGTTGGTCGGGATGTCGTTGATTCATAGTGGCAGTGCTCTCACAATATGGCAAACGACGGAACCAAATCCCTATATGCGAAGAAAAAAAAATTTGTGAGGTTCTCCCGATGGACGGATTAACAACCCATCTTTACGGCAGGATGGAGAACAGGCCGGACATCAGTCTATGCAAAGCCGTGCGCAGCGATTTTAGCGCCCTGGCCAGATTGGCTTCCACGGCCTTTTCCGAGATCTTCAGCCGGCGGGCTATTTCTTTTTGAGAAAGTCCTTCTTCCTTCCTGAGCTGGTAAGTGATCCGGCATTTTTCCGGCAGCTGGTGAACGAGCCGGGACAACCTTCCCTGCAGTTCATGGAAATGGATCCATTCTTCCGTGGAATTGTCGGGCTGTGCGGCCTCTATGGCCGAATGACGGTATTCAAGGGACTTTTTTAGCCGGGCCTGAGCGTTGATGATCTTGTATTTCATGCTGACGGCCAGGTAAGCCTCCAGATCTCCGGTGATCCGAATCTCGACCCGCCGGTTCCAGAGGTCAAGAAATATGTCCTGTACCATTTCTTCGGCCATGGCGAGGTCTCGGAACTTGATGCCTGCAATGAACAATAATTTATCCCAATACCGGTTGTAGATCTCTGTAAAGGCCTTATGATCCGCCTGGGAGAGTAAAAGCAGCAGGGAAGCATCGTTATATGTGCTGTAAGAAGTAGACATCGGCCTGCCGCAAATCTATTGATTTTTTCGGTTGCGTCCAATCGATCTCTACCGTACGACGAGGACCGTCCCCTTCCTGAAGACCGGCTGCTTCGTAGCGGTATTAAAATAATGAACCATCCAGACAAAACTTCCGGAAGGCACCCTGGATCCGTGGAAAGTGCCATCCCATCCCTGATCGGGATTGAGGCTCCGGAACACCATTTCTCCGTACCTGTCATAGATCGCCAGCTGGAATTCCGTCATCTCGCAGGCATGGAGCGGCCGGAAAGTATCATTGCGCCCATCCCCATCCGGGGTAAAGGCATTGGGCAGCAAAAGCTGGCAGCTGCAGGCAGTTAGATTGACCGTAGTCGTTAGTGTATCCTTTCCGCAGCCATTCTGCGCTACTACTGTGTAGATCCCACTTTGCTCTACCTTGAAAGACATAGAAGACGAACTGTCCTGCCAGGCATAGGTATCTGCATTGCCGGCGACCTGCAGCCAGAAATCCTCTCCGTCGCATAAAGTGGTGTCACGGGTGAGGCTTACTTTAAGACTATCGTCAATACGCACCGTCAGGGTATCCTTATAGATACATTGCCCTACCTGCGCCAGGATGGCGTAGGTTCCGGATTTGTAGACGAAATATGTAGACTGCCCCGTCTGGTTCTGATCGTCCCGCTGCGCGGGGATGGAGGTCCAGTTATAGGTTCCTGACCCGAAGTCTGCGTTCAGGGTGAGAGTGCTGCCCTGGCAAATGGCCGTATCATGAAAATCCAGGGGCTTGTCCCCCCGGTAAGTGACCAGGACGGAGTCCGTTACCTGGCACTGCCCGTTATAGGTTGCAAATACCCAGTAATTGCCCGGATTGGGGATGCTGATAGCGCTGTCTGCGGAACCTGTACTCCAGTCAAAGGCCGTAGCGCCGGGCAAATGCGCCTTTGCATTGAGGACAAATACCTGTTTGGGGCATAGTAGTGTGTCCGGGCCCAGGTCGAAGGAAGGCCCGACAGGTTGCGCATAGGTGATCGAAACGGTGTCACTGAATACGCCGCAGCCCGGCACCGTGACGATGGCCACATACTTCCCCCCGGGATAATGTGTGAGCAGCTGGTCGCCGGTAAAAGGCATGGTGTTGCCGTCCAGCAGCCAGGTGTACTGGCCATTTTGGGAAGCCGCATTCAGCAAAAGATTGGAGCTATCGCACATAACATGGTCTTTTCCCAGGTCGATCCGGGGAGTATCGCTGATAAATACGCCGATGCTATCAGTTACGCCGCAACCATTCACACTGACTGTATATACACCTGATTTCATGACCGGCAGTACAGGGGTTGTACTAAGGCTGTCATCATTCCAGACATAGACGGCGCCGGGAATGACCGGGGCCTTCAGCACCGTATCCTGGCTCCCGCATAAATAAATATCGGGACCAAAATCATAATTCAGGGGTGTGATGACATTGATCGTCGTAGTGAGCCGGATAAGCGGTTGGCCGGTATATCCTACGTCCAGGGTAATATTATAAGCGCCCGGAGCAGCGAAAGTATGACGGGGTTTTTTAGCTGTAGAGCTATCATTGTAACCGGAGCCGGGGTCTCCGAAATGCCATTTTATAGAGTTGGGAGTGAAAAAAGTATCCAGCAGGGGCGAACCGAAAAGGATCATCGAATTAACACAGGTCGATGAAAAATTGATCGTGTCCGCCGTGGTCTGGGCGCGACAGACAGAAGGGCTGATCCCCGCCACCAGGAGGGAGAGGATAATACAGGTTAAACTCCGGCGAAGACACGTACCGGAAGCTCTAAAGCGCCTCCTTGCCATACTGGTGCAATTGATCAGAATAGTCTTCATCATCGGTTAACTTTAAGCATGGTCCTCACCTGCTGCACGGATTGGTTTTGAAAACGTGCATAATAGATGCCTGCCGCGAACCGGCTCATATCTACCGTAATATTATAAGCGCCCTGGGTATATTCCTGATCTACAGGCACCATTACCAGCCGGCCCGATGCATCGAATATTTGTACCAGGGTATGGCCCCCCGCCGTCCTGAAAGTGATGGTGGTGATATTGGCGAACGGATTTTCAGCATTCGTAATAAGGTTATTCCCGGCGTTGTTGAGATCGTCATAAGTATTGTTACAGGCCGTCGTCTTCATGAACGGCAGGTACTGATAGTCTTTCAACAACATAGTCTTCACATCGGAACCCTGCACGCAGAACCAGTCCCTTAATATGGTGGAATAGACCGAGCGGAAATCGAATTGCATGGGCACGTTGCTCTCCACGTTGTTGGCTGACAGGTCGGGATTATTGCCCAATACGCCAGTCTGGGCGTAGTCTCCGAAAATGAATACCGGTTGCGCAGCGCCATGGTCTGTACCCAGGCTGCCATTGGAGATGATGCGCCGGCCAAATTCGGAGAAGGTCATACCCAGGACCTGCTGGCTGATGCCTAAGAATTTACAGTCATTCATGAAAGCGGCGATCGCATCCGATGTCCGTCGTAACAGATCGCTATGGGCGCCGGTCGTGGTATCTCCCGGGTCGACCTGTCCGCCATGCGTATCGAATCCGCCCGTGCTCACCATGTATACCTTCGTCTTAAGACCGCCGGCCACCAGCCGGGCAACGGTCTTGAGCTGTGCGGCCAGGTCATTATCGGCAGGGTATGGCGCCTGTTGTGTTACTTTAGCCGCAGCCGCCTCGATATTCGAGGCGTATTTATTGGTCTGACGGGCGACAGCACGCAGATATACGAGCTCATTACCCATGGGAGTATCCGGCTCCGGCTCCGTAATACCATTGATAAGATCATAAAATTCCGCATCGGTAGGTACTGCCATTGCCGTGGTACCGGTCTGGGCCATAAAGACGGGAGATATGACCGAGCCTATCTGGATAGCCAGGGGATCCGGCATGGTGTCATTGGGATAACCGACAGGGAAATTGGTATAGGTCTGTGACAGGAACCGGCCTGTCCAGCCCGTATTGAGGTATTGATCTTCATCGGAGCCGGAGAGCCATACGTCCATAGCGCGGAAATGAGAGCCATCCGGGGAAGGATAACCGACAGATTGCAGAACAGCCAGCTGATCGTTATCATACAGCCGCTGCATACCGGTGAGCGCCGGATGAAAGCCCTGCTGTAGATTACTATCCAGTTTCAGCACTTTTCCCTGGGGGATGGCGATATTGGCCCGGGCGGAATAATAGTCACTGTAATTGGTCAGCGGTATGACCGTATTGAGTCCGTCATTACCCCCTACCAATTGTACGAGCACCAGTACATGGTCGTTATCCACGGCGCCTTCCAATCCGTCGAGAAACGGAAGATGGGACAAGGCGTTTATTTTGAAGCCACCGAGGAACGCGACCGGCGCCACGTTTTTTAGAAAGTCTCTTCTTCGCATATCTTAGAGCTTTTAGCTGCAAGCATCTGGCTATCAGCAGCCGTTATTTACGTATTACAAAATATAGGTTCCATCTTCCATCAGCCTGCAGTCGAAATTATCAGCTTCCAGCTACGGAACTATCAGCTTCCAACTAGGGAATTGTCGGTTTCCAGCTACGAGAGATGGTATTCCGGCAAATTCATAAGGTATTTATAGAGCGATCTCAGCTTGGTATTCACCGTGGTATAAGCGGCCATATCATTCGGATTGGCGATATAGGCCAGCCAGGCATTGGTCCAGTACATGTCATTGGTGAGATTGCCCAATAAAATGGATTGTTTCAGCAAAGCGACCGAACTATCTGATAAAGGCGGCCGGATAAGGATGCTCAGGGAGTCCGCAATAAGCTTGTTAGGATCATGCGGGGCCGGTAAAAGAGCGGCAAATCCGACCGCGTCAATCTGCAGGGTGATCCCATTCATCATATCCCCGGTGCTGATCAGCAGGTCGGTATAAAAATTCCGTTCGGTATACGTGACGGAATTGATCCATAGTTCATGATACTGGGGAGCCTGGCGATAGGCATCCCAGCCTGCTACCAGCTCAATGACCATGATCTCCTGCTGCAGGATGGCCGAGCGTTGGGACAGCATGCTCCAGGCAGCGTATTGCCCCTGTGGATTATTGGAGCCGGCTATAGCAACCTGGTATTCCCGGCAAAGGCCTATTAAAAGATCCAGGGGGCTTTTGATGATACAGGCCCCGGAGTTGACGAGGTCATAAAAATGCTGGCTTTTTAACAAGGCAGATAAGACCGCAGTGATATTGTACCCGCTCTGCCGGAACACGTCGGCCAGTGGAGTGATGACATTTGTCTCGATGGTATCGTCGATCACGTAATAAACAAAAAAGTTATACAGCTTGCGGCAGATGAATTTAGCCGACTCCTGCGTAGAGAACAGCATGGCCAGCATCGTATCCACCTCGCCGGCGCCGGGTGCTCCTGAGTAACCGGTAATGATCTGGTTGCCATAAAAAGCCGAGAAATTCTTGTTGGTGTCGTCGTGGTCTCCGGGCTGGAATACATAATTGAAATTGAGGTCGACCGTATGACCGGTCAATACCCTGGCGGCATTGTGTACGTCCTCCTGGGTATACTGCGAGCCGGAGCCTTTCCCAATCGTATAGAGCTCCTGCAGCTCACGGCCATAGTTCTCGTTGGGGGCGGTCTTTGAATTGGTATTGCCGTTCAGGAAGATCAGCATAGCCGGGTCGAGGGTCATGGACTTCACCAGCTGCTGAAAGCTGCCGAGCGCATATTTGCGCAGGGTAAGATATTGATTATACCAGAGCTCGCAGGGGATATCCAGGTGAGGAAGGGCATCCATTGCAAAATGATTGTGCCAGAACAAAGTCATCTTTTCATGGACGGAACGGCCGGGATTCAGCAGCTGTCCTATCCACCAGGCTTGCAGGGAACGCAGCCTGTTCGTGTTCATCCCTTCGTCAGCATATAATAATCCCGTGCCGATCCAGGTCTGCCAGGGGCCTACACCGGTAGGATCGCTGCCATAATTATTCAATGGAGTCGTTGTGGGGACCGCTGTCGGCTGCAGTAATTCATCGACAGCCTGCGACATCGTACGTGTCTTGAAATAATTGATATCGGACATGGAAGCTCCGAAGAGTGTTCTTTTCAACAGATGCACTACCTGGGGAGTATCCCAGGTACCTGTATATTGATTGATTCCTGCCGGACTGCCGGGAAGTAGTTGTTCCATGGTATATTGAAATTATATAAGGCCCCGCCCAATGCGGACAGGGGCCTTTTTTAATCCTGGTAAAGCGCTGTAAAGATGCCTTGTGAAAATTGAATGCTTCCTGAGCTATTGGCTACCTTCAGATAGAAACTTCCGCTGACGGAGCCATTATACTTCTTCTCAAATTTGTCAACGATGACTACATTGGTGCTGTCATTGGTATTGTAATAGATATTCCCGGCGGCATTGGTATAAGTGACCAGGAGACTGTCTCCCCGGTACCGGCCTGTGGTGTCGCCGATAAGGCGAAAGCTGATGCTGCCCTTTTTGCCGGAGGTATCCTTATATTGTCCGCTGATCAGCGTAGTGTGTACATCGTACACCTCCTGTGTGTAAGCAAGATTGACAGGATAGCTGATCAGGGTGTCGTTGGCAGAAAAAGTAAAGGAAGAAGATGGACCGGAGAGGGCGTCCCCGTCCCCCTTATTACAGGCGGCAAGAACACTGAACATGGATATAATGGATAGTAGCAACGAGGTGTTTTTCATAAAGTCCAGTTTTGGCCGGTCTGGTGTGACTAAAACTTGCAATTTTCAGGCCAATTATAGGATAAACAGGTTTGTTGCCAGGGTGTATTGAAAAACCGGTCAGCTCGCGGCGATCCCACCAGGCAGTTCATTGGGAGCCATCAGATTATCAGCGGGGTCCCGGATGCGTGCCGGTTGACTGACCGGAAGCCGTGACGTATTGGTACAGGATCGCTGATACGGCGGCCATGGCGGCAATGGCGGCCTTGTCATCTTCTGTGTCTTTGGAGAGGAGCACCAGTACATATTTTTTATTGTCCGGCAGAAAAACGATCCCTGCATCGTGGTTAATGCCTTTGATCCAGCCTGTCTTATGGGCGACTTGTATATCGGCAGGCAAGCGGGCGGGTATGATCTCATTATAATGCTGATCCAGCAGGATCCGGATCATGGCTGTCGAGGCAGCCGGGCTCACCAGGGTGCGGTTGGCCATCTTTTCGAAGATAGTAAGAAGTCCGTATGCTGTAACGGTATTGTTCATCCCCCGCTGATAGGCTGCATTATCCTCCACTCCCCGCAATACATGGATATCTGCCGCGCCGAGTTCCTGCAAGGCGGCAGTGATGTTGCGGGGATTTACCTTATCGATCAGCAGATTGGTCGCAAGATTGCTGCTGACGGTAATCATCTGGTAAGCGAGCTCATGGATAGTCCTCTTCTCCCCTATATGTTGGTAGAGTTCCTGTTCACTGTCATCATCGGGGCTGAGATGAAAAAGACTGCTGTCGGCGATGCTGGTGAATTCATTTTTCAAGACCACGGAATCCGATAGCGCAAGCCGGCCCAGGGCCGCCTGGCGGTAGATCTCTATCAGCACAGGCACTTTCATGGTGCTGGCTGCATGAAAAGATTCCCTTTCATGGACAAAGAGCGATTTTCCCGTCGTCAGGTCTTTGAAGGCAAGGGCGAAGGAGCCTTTCTGCGATTGGAAGATGCTGTCTATTTTTTTCCTGATGCTGTCCGGCAGGAAGGGGTCCGGCCGGGGTGTCGCCAGTGCGGAGCGGGGGGAGGATCCGGGCGGCTGGGCATGGGAGGATGGCGCCTGACCGTAAGAGGAAAAGGATAACCCGATCAGCAGGGAGAGCAGCATGTCACGAGGGGGCATAAGCGGGGAATTAGTGTTTGAGTAAGTTTTGGAAGAATAGAGGGAAACAGCTAATGCGAAAATCTTATCGCATAGATATCCGGCCACAGCTTCCCGGTAATGTAGACCTTATCGACAGCGGAATCATAAGCGATCCCATTCATCTCCATGGATCCATGGTATTTATTGAGGGCCTGCGCATTCAGCAAAGAAAGATCCAGCTTGCCCACTACCCTGCCGTTCGCCGGATCGATCTTGAGGATATCATTCTTCGTGTAGTGGTTGGCGTAAATATACCCATTGATATATTCCAGTTCATTCACCTGGTCTACCGGGGTATTGTTTTCCATCACCTTAATGGATCGTACCAGCTTAAAAGTAGCCGGGTCCAGATAGTGAAGATCCGGTGTGCTGTCGCTCATGATTAGATAGGCGCCATCCGTCGTCATTCCCCATCCCTGCTGGCTTGGGTAGGTAAATTCCCCCAGCTTTTTAAATGTCTTTGCGTCGTATATGAAACCAATTTTCGTCTTATAGGTGAGCTGGTAGACCTTCCCTTTGAGGAAGGCAATCCCTTCCCCAAAATATTTATTCCTGTCCAGCTCCGCCTTTACCCCGATATGGCCCGTATTCAGGTCGACCGTGCCAAATAAGGAGCGGGAGGAGGGAACTTCCTCCGTATGACCGGTGCTCTCATATAATTCTCCGCCCTGCATCAGCAGCCCTTCCGTAAAGGAGGTCGTATCGTGGGGATATACATTTAATACCTGGTAGGTAAGCAGGGGGACCCGGCATCTACCTGTGCCGCCGCCGTTTCCCGATGATGGTGATCCGTTTCCCGGTGATGGTGACCCGTTTCCCGATGATGCTGATCGGTTTCCCGATGCCGGAGAAGCCGCCGGCGTTTCTCCGGATGTATCGCCGGGTGTGTTCCGGCAGGAAGAAAATCCGGCCAGGATCATGACGAACACGGCCCAAAGCCAGCCTTTTGTTCCCGGGTTGCCGGGAAATATCCCTATCCGGCTGAGAAGCGCTCCGCCCCTTGCAAATCCTGCCGGAAAGCCGGCTGATGCGCTCGTGAAAGTCTTATTCATGCTTAAAAATAAAGGATCTTTTCCGTCCCTGCGTTCTATCCTGCCAACTTGTCATTGCAAATACCTTTTCTACGTATCTTTGCTCCCTAAAATCAGAAATAACAGATGTCTGACTCAGTGAGTACCAGGGACCATGATGAAGCGCGCCAGGGGGAGGCCTATGCACCGACCTTTACTCCGGAAGACCGTTCAGGAGTTCGTTCGGCGCCTTCGCCTTCGTTCAGCGCTGTCCTGGATCCGGGAGAATACCGGAAGAAATTCTATATAGAAAGTTATGGCTGCGCCATGAATTTTGCCGATAGCGAGATCGTTGCATCCATTTTGAATGAGGACGGATTTGGCGCCACCCGTAACTACGAGGAGGCAGACCTGATCCTGATCAATACCTGCTCCATCCGCGAAAAGGCCGAGCAAAACGTTCGCCAGCGCCTGCATTTATTCCGGCAGGCGAAGAAAAAGCGGCCGGGAATACTGATTGGAGTGCTGGGTTGTATGGCGGAAAGGCTAAAGGATAAATTCCTGGAAGAAGAACGGCTGGTAGATATGGTGGTAGGCCCGGACGGCTACCGGACCCTACCCGGGCTGATCGAAGAGGCCGGAACAGGCCAGAAAGGGGTGAATGTGCTGTTGAGCCGGGAAGAGACCTATGCGGACATCTCTCCTGTCCGGCTGGATAGCAATGGCATCACTGCCTTTGTCAGCATCATGCGGGGCTGCAACAATATGTGCTCCTTCTGTGTTGTCCCTTTTACCAGGGGCCGGGAAAGAAGCCGGGATGCCGGGTCGATCGTCAGGGAATGTGCAGCGCTCTTCCGGAATGGGTACAGGGAAGTAACGTTACTGGGGCAGAACGTAGATAGCTATTACTGGGTGGAGGAAGACAGGATTGTCACGTTTGCGAAATTACTGGAGCAGGTGGCGCTCATCGACCCTTTGCTGAGGATCCGGTTCTCCACCTCCCATCCCAAGGACATTACCGACGAGGTCCTGTTCACCATGGCGAAATATGAGAATATCTGTAATTACATTCATCTTCCGGTCCAGAGCGGCAGCACCCGGATCCTGCAGCTGATGAACAGGACCTATACCCGCGAATGGTATCTTTCTAAAGTGGAACGGATCCGGGAGGTCCTCCCGGACTGCGGCCTGAGCGCAGATATCATTACGGGATTCTGTACGGAAACGGAAGAAGACCACCAGGACACCCTGGACCTGATGCGAAAGGCCGGATACGATTACGGTTATATGTACTATTATAGCGAGCGTCCCGGTACGCTGGCCGCACGCCGCTACCGGGATGATGTGCCGGAGGACGTGAAGAAGAGGAGGCTGGACGAAGTAGTAAAATTACAGCGTACGCTGTCGGAGGAAAGTAATGAGAGAGACCTGGGAGTGACCTTTAAAGTGCTGATCGAAGGGGATTCCAAAAAGAGCGCCGAAGACTGGCGGGGACGCAACAGCCAGAATAAAATGGTGGTGTTTCCGAAAGCCGGGGGCGCCTATAAGGCAGGGGATTATGCCTGGGTGAGAGTGGAGGAATGTACGGGAGCAACCCTGATCGGCCAATCAATATAACCGACATGTTACATCCGACTATAGTGTTAGACATTGAAGCTTTACGTGGTATTTGTGAAAGGTATCATGTTGAAAAGCTATATGCTTTTGGGTCAGCTTGCAGAGATGACTTTGCGGAGGGCAGCGACATTGATCTGCTCGTACATTTCGATAAAGGTCTGGCATTGGCGGACTATCTTGATAACTATTTGTTGTTAAAAGAAGAGTTAGAGAGCCTGTTTCATAGAAAAGTCGATCTGATTAACGAAAAATATGTAAAAAATCCATATGTGATTAAAGGAATAGAAAAAACAAGAACTCCAATATATGCAGAGTAAGGATAGAGATGTAAAAGCATATTACTATGATATATTGCAATCCATTAAGCACATATATCAATTTCTTGAGTCGAACGATATAAAGACACTTGACGAATATCAAAATAATATTCTTGTAAAAAGTGCTGTAGAAAGGAAGTTGGAAATAATTGGAGAGGCGATCAACAGAGTTTATAAAATGGATGATACGCTACCGATTACAAATTATAGGAAAATCATCGCTACCAGGAATTTTATTATTCATGAATATGATTTTGTAGATGATGCTCAGGTATGGTTAATTGTTGAAAAACACCTGCCTGTCTTGAAAAAAGAGGTAGAAGGACTTTTATAAACGAAAATTTCCCGTTTTCAGGCGGGTCAAAAATTATAAATCTTTAAAATACTATTCCCCCAGGGGAATCAGAGGGCATGATATGGAAATTCAATCAATTAAAAATCGTTTTGGCTTAATAGGAAATTCACCGGCCCTGAACTACGCATTACAGGTCGCTGTGCAGGTATCCGGAACAGAGCTTACCGTACTGATCTCGGGGGAGAGCGGGGTGGGAAAAGAGGCATTTTCCCAGATCATCCATGCGCTGTCCGCCCGAAAGCACAACCCTTTTATTGCCGTGAACTGCGGCGCTATTCCCGAGGGGACGATCGATTCGGAATTATTCGGCCATGAAAAGGGCTCCTTCACGGGAGCAGTGGATTCCCGTAAGGGATATTTTGAAACGGTGAGCGGCGGCACGATCTTCCTGGATGAGATCGGCGAGCTGCCCCTGGGAACACAAGCCCGCCTGCTGCGGGTACTGGAGGCCGGGGAATTTATACGGGTAGGCTCCTCGAAAGTGCAAAAAACGGATGTCCGGGTCATTGCTGCCAGCAATAAAGACCTGCTGGACCTGACGGAAAAAGGAAAATTCAGGGAAGACCTTTATTACCGGCTGAGCACCGTGCCCATCCGGGTACCTTCCCTCCGGGATCGCAAAGAGGATATCCCGCTGTTGTTCCGGAAATTTGCCGTCGACTTTGCCGAAAGGTATAAAACAGCCCCCGTGCAATTGGACGAAGAGGCAAAAAATCTGTTAATTAATTATCCCTGGCCGGGTAATGTACGGGAATTAAAGAATATTGCGGAGCAGATCTCCGTTCTATCGGAAGACAAACAGGTAACGGCTGCCGCGCTGCGCCGGTTTGTCCCGGAGACATCCGGCAACAGGCTGCCCATGGTGGTACCCTCCAATGGGGTCTCCTCCAATAATTCGCATGAATTTTCCAATGAACGGGAAATACTGTATAAGCTCTTTTTTGATATGAAGAAGGACGTAACGGAACTGAAGAAGATGTTCGTAGAGATCCTGCAAAACCCAGTCCTGGCCTCTACACAACATGCCTCTTTCATCAATGACCTGAAAGAGCTGAAGCCGGTAGAAAGTTTTCAGCCCACGCCCCTCTCTTCCGGACAGCCGGTGATGATCCATAATAATAACAATCATGAGGAGATCCACCACCATGAAGAAGTAGAAGAGTCCCTGAATATCATGGACAAGGAAAAGGAGCTGATCGTAAAAGCGCTGAAAAAGCATAAGGGTAAACGTAAGGACGCGGCCTCGGACCTGGGCATCAGTGAAAGGACCCTGTACCGGAAATTAAAGGAATATGATATTAATGAATAAGCCGCCGGAAAACGCCATAAAATACCAGCCGAAATACGTAAATTATATGACAGAAAGCTACCATACGACAACCAGCGGAAAACGGATAAAATTTCTTTCTTTTATTGTCTTCCTATTTTCCGTCAGTGTCGCCTTGTCTTCCTGCAAGATCTATTCTTTTAAGGACGTTTCGATCCCTTCCCAGGTGAAAAGCATTCATATTGCCTATATTGAGAACAGGGCGCGGCTGATCAATCCCCAGCTAGCCCCTCAGCTGAATGATAAATTAAGGCAAAAGATCAACCAGCAGGCATCCAAGCTGGCCCAGCGGGAGACTTCCGATGCCGATTACGACGTCTCCGGAACGATCACCGATTACAATTATACCACATCCGGCATTTCCCAGCAGCAGGCATCAAGTAACCGGCTCAATGTAACCGTGCATCTTGTTTTTAAGAATCACCTGGACCCTACCGGCAAGACCGTCGCACCGGCAGATTTCGAAGCGGATGTAACGAGGAATTTTGATTTTGCCGCCACACTCTCTATCCAGGATGCCGAAGCACAGTTATTACCGACCATTGTCAGCAATATGACGGATGAAATTTTTAACAAGCTCTTCTCCAACTGGTAGAAAAGGCAATAATGACTCTTCCCATGCAGCAGATCATCAGACATCTTTTCCAGGTAGATACCCTGGAAGAAGTTCCGCGGGAACGCCTGGAAGAACTGGTAGGTTCCTATCCCTCTTTCGGGGTTGGGCGCTACCTGCTCTCCCGCAAGCTCCAGACAGAGAATGCAGGCCATTTTTCCGAAGAGACACAAAAAACCAATCTTTATTTTTCCAATCCTTTCTGGCTGCAATGGCTGCTGCAGAACGAAGTGGAAGAACAAAGACCAGCCTATACCCGGACGGCGTCTCCCGTTTATACTCACGTGGAGGAACCTGCTGTAGCTGATGATACCGCAGGGCTGTCGGAAGATACCCCAGGACTCGCGCCTGAGCTCATTGCCGGAGAAGAAACCAGCCCTGACCGGGAAGCCCCCATTGGAGGATCGATAGTCTCTGAAAAAGAGTCTGTCATAGAGGAAGAAGAGGGCATCGGGGAAGCACTAGTCATGGAAGCGGATTCTGTCCCCGAAGAGAAAACAGCTCCTATGACCGGCTCCGAGGGGCCCCCGGTGGCCGCAGAGGCGCCTGCCGGCACCGAAAAACAGGAATTTGCGAATGGACCTGTCATTGTGGAAGAACCTGGCGCAGATGAGGAATTAGCAGAGGCGGAATTAAAGGAGCTGCCCCCAGCCCCCCTTTCAGCGGCCGAATCCCTGCTCCATAACTTAGCGGAAGCCAGAGAGCTGCGGCAGTCCCTGGCGCAGATGAATGAAGCGGAAGAATTCCCGGAAGAGCTACCTGATGAAGAGCTGGCCCCGGACTACGAGCCGGCGGATTTCGAAAAGGCCCGGGAGGCCATTGCAGGCAGAATTGCTGCGGCCGCATCGGAGACGTCGTTTACGCAGCCCTCAGCGGAAGTACAATCCGGGATCCCGGTCACGCAGTCTCCCGAAGCCCCGTCGGGGTCTCCCGCCATACCCGCTACGGAGACGCCCGGTATCGCTGCCTCTGCCAGCCAATCCGCCTCCGGCAGCTCCGGGTCCTCTTCAACGGAGGCCCCCACTGCGATAGTCTCCCATGCCATGGCCCTCGCAGAACCAATTGTTATGTTTGAGCCTTACCACACGATTGACTATTTTGCCTCCGTAGGCATTAAGTTCGTACAGGACGACAATCCACAGGACAAGCTGGGAAAACAATTGAAAAGCTTTACCGAGTGGCTGAAGGTCATGCGTAAGCTGCCGCAGAAGAACCAGGAGATCGTACCGGATGTGGCTGCCGAGCACCAGATCCAGGCCATCGCCGCCCATTCCATAAAAGGAAAGGAGGTCCTTACCGAAACCATGGCAGAAGTACTGGGCAAACAGGGAATGCGGGAAAAAGCTATGGAAGTATACCATAAATTAAGTTTGCTCAATCCTGATAAAAGCGCTTATTTTGCAGCTAAGATCGAACAATTAAAAATAGATTAATATGGCTCTCTTATTCGTGTTATTGATCATTGTAGCATGTGTGTTCCTGGGATTGATCATCCTCGTCCAGAATCCCAAAGGCGGTGGATTAGCCGGTAATGTAGGCGGATTCAGCAATCAGCTGATGGGTGTTAAGCAAACCACGGATGTCCTGGAAAAGGGCACCTGGGTACTCGCCCTGGTTGTTAGCTTATTATGTCTTTTTTCCGTTGTATTCGTTCCCAAGGCTACCAGCGCCAGCCAGCGGGTACCTGAAAAGGTGAATGCCACTTCAGTACCTTCCGGCCAGCAAGCTCCGGCGGCTCCTGTTACTAAATAAAATAATAGGGATGCACCTGCTCCCGGGAAGTAAATAGTCCGATTAAAATTATTTTCAGCCCTGCCACCAAACTGGCAGGGTTTTTTCGTTATTGAACCGCCCGGGATTCCGGTTCCCGGGTAGTAAAAAAAACAGAATGGCCCATCCATACATTTTCCATTTCTGAGACGGGCCCTTTTCTTATTTTGCGAACGCATCGAATATCCATGAACACCCTTTAAAAAACCAACAAACGTGAGTAAGCGAAAAATTTTCGGTATCGTATCCCTGGCCCTGCTCCTGGTAATTTGCTTTACAGCCTGGCGGCTGTTTGGTCCCGCCACCGCCTTCAGCAACGAGAAATACGACCTGTACATACGAACAGGAATGAATTATGAGCAGGTAGTTGCCCTGATGGAAAAAGACACTGTATTGAGAAGTCCCTTTTCCTTTAAATTTCTGGCCGGGAGAATGGGCTACCCGCAGAATGTCAAAGCCGGCAAGTATGAGATCAAAAAGGACATGAGCCTGCTCAACATCCTGCGGATGTTACGCAACGGACGACAGACGCCGGTTCACATAGTCATTACCAAATTCCGGACCCTGCAGGGGCTTTCCGCAGCAATCGGTAAAAAATTTGAAAGCGATTCGGCCGCCATTGCCGCATTCATCTCCAATAAGGACTCTTTGGCGCCCTTCGGAGTGGATTCCAATACATTCATGACC
>JAATFV010000223.1 GCA_015655015.1 Chitinophagales bacterium
CTGTAAAGAAACTCAAAGCCTAAAACGCCACCCCAAAACGCCACGGGCGTTTTGCCCGAAGGGCGATCATTAGACTCGGGCCTGAGACCGAAAAGGTCGATGGACCGCTCTTAAGACATGAATCAGGCCGCATGAAAGAATAATTGAAGAAAATCCATTTTAGGACATACGACAAAAAAAGAGGCCAGGCGCATCTTATAGCGCCTTTTTTTTTGGATAAAATCCCTTAGTTTCGTGAATTATTTATGAAGAAGATCGAACTGGAAATAGTGGCTTTATCACACAGTATAACGCAGACGCACTCTTATGCCGTCGTGCTGGGGGAAGTAAATGGTCTAAGACGGTTGCCCATCGTGATAGGCGGATTTGAGGCCCAGGCTATTGCCGTTGCCCTGGAAAAAATGCATCCCAGCCGCCCGCTGACCCATGATCTGATGAAAAATTTCATGAGCGCCTTCACCATCGACCTGCAGGAGATCATCATCTGCGACCTGCAAGAGGGTATTTTCTACTCCAAGCTGGTCTGTGTCAGCGAGCATGATACCGTCGAGATCGACTCCCGGACCTCCGATGCCCTGGCGCTCGCCGTTCGTTTTGGCTGCCCGATCTATACCTACGAGCATATCCTCGACAGCGCAGGTATACTGATGGAAGACAGCTCGTCCAAAAAGAAAAAGTCCGGAGGAGTGACCGCCACGACCACCACGACCACGGAAACCGGCTCCCGCGAAGATCTCAAGGCCCTGTCCATCGAGGATCTGAACAGCCTGCTCTCCGAAGTGCTGGAACAGGAAGATTATATCCGCGCCATCGCGATTCGGGACGAGATCAATAGTCGCCGCAGGGCCAGGTAGAGTCGCCGCAGGGCCAGGATCACAACACAAGAAGACAGCACATGGTATTTTTCCCCAATGGTAAGATCAATCTCGGGCTGAAGATCCTGCGCAAACGCGGGGATGGCTACCACGACCTGGAAACAGTCTTCTACCCCCTTCCCGTAAAAGAGGTCCTGGAAATTGTCCGGTCCGATCAGCTTGATTTTACGTCCTCCGGTCTGCCCATTCCCGGAGATCTCTCAACCAATCTTTGTATCAAAGCCTACACCCTCCTGAAAAAGGACTTTGCCCAGCTCCCACCTGTCCATATTTACCTGCATAAACATATTCCTATCGGCGCCGGCCTGGGCGGAGGCTCCTCCGACGGGGCCGCCACACTCCGGCTGCTGAATACCACCTTTCACCTGCAGCTATCCGATGAGAAATTATTGGAATACGCCGCGCAGCTGGGCAGTGACTGCCCTTTCTTTATCCTTAACGGGCCGTGCCTGGCAGGAGGCCGGGGAGAACAACTACACCCCATCGGACTGGACCTCTCCGCCTATTCGATTGCCCTCGTCCATCCCAACCTCCATATCAGCACAGCATGGGCTTTCTCCCAATGCACCCCCGACACAGGCGGCAAGTCCGTCGCTGCCATCATTCAGCAGCCTGTCGACACCTGGGCCGGCGAACTGGTGAATGATTTTGAAGGGCCGATCCTGAAACAATACCCCGAATTGAAAGCCCTCAAAGAGCAATTATACCAGCAGGGCGCGCTCTACGCCTCGCTGACAGGCAGCGGATCTGGTTTTTTCGGAATTTTTGAAAAGGAACAGCGCTCTTCCCTTACTTTTGATCCGAAATATCAGGTAATCCTGCTAACCTAAATTGTCAATATTCCATGCGAGTAGCGGGTTTTTTATTCATTCGCAACGCCGTCAAATACGATTACCCGGTAAAGGAGGCGCTCCTTTCCATTCTGCCGCTCTGTGACGAAGTGATCGTCAGTATCGGAAATTCAGAAGACGATACCGAAGAGCTGATCAGATCCATTCACTCCCCCAAAATCCGGATCAGCTATTCTGTCTGGGACGACACCCTGCGCGAAGGGGGAAAGGTATTAGCTGTCGAGACAGACAAAGCGTTTGATCATGTATCCTCCGCAGCAGACTGGTGTATCTATCTCCAGGGAGATGAAGTGATCCATGAAGCGGACTATACCACCATCCGGGAGAATATGATGCGTTATAAAGAAGACCCGCAGGTGGAAGGCTTCCTGTTCAAATACCGCCATTTTTACGGCAGTTATGACTACCTGGGCGACTCCCGCCGCTGGTATAGTCATGAGATACGGATCATCCGCAATGATAAGAGCATCCGGTCCTACCGGGATGCACAGGGCTTCCGGAAGAACGGGCAGAAACTCCGGGTCAGATCCATCGACGCCACCATCCATCACTACGGATATGTAAAACATCCCACCGTTCAATTACAGAAACACCTGAACTTTGAGAAGCTTTATAATCACAGCTCCCTGGCCGACAAAGTGTCCGTGAAGAAGCTGGATGCCTTCGATTACGAACGCATCGACTCCCTGCAGAAGTTCACAGGCAGCCATCCGCAGGTGATGCAGGCCCTCATCCGCCGCAAGAACTGGCATTATGCCGTCGATATCAGCAAAAAGAATTTCACCCTTAAAGGCTGGTTCCACTACTGGGCGGAGAAACTCACCGGCCATCGCTTCTTCGAGTACAGGAATTATAAAGTAGTGCGGTAGCTCTTGCAAAATCAACATTCAATGCTCCTCCGGAATTATATGCTAATCCGGAAGTATATGCACGAATGAGCTTAATGTCAACTTTTAGTATATTGCAGGGATTAACCCGTGGCAGCCACTCAAACATATAGCGACCAGGAACTGATAGCCCAGCTTAGAGAAGGCAGCGAAAGCGCTTTAAGTGAGCTATACAGCCGTTACTGGGACAAGCTGCTGGCAGTGGCCATCAATCGCCTCGGGATAGAAGCCGAAGCGGAAGAATGCGTCCAGGATGTATTTTTAAGTCTGTGGCGCCGCCGCCACGAAATTGAATTAAAGTATGCCCTTTCAACTTACCTCTGGGTAGCAGTCAAACATCAGGTGATCAACCGCCTGGACAAACGTTATGCAAAAAGAACCCTGCAGACCACAGAGCTGGTGGACGAGACAACAGTGCCTTCTTCCGAAGAGCTGCTGCTGGAAAAGGAGCTGCGGGAGCAGATAGCAGCAACGGTAGGCCGTTTGCCCGAAAAATGCCAAATGGTATACCGCCTCAGCCGGGAAGAAGGCAAAAGCAATAAAGAGATCGCCGAAGAATTGAATATTTCAGAGAAAACGGTAGAAGGACATGTCACCCGCGCCCTGCGGGATATCCGGTCCGATTTGACCTTGCTGGCTCCGGCCTTCGTCGTCATCGCGATCTTAAAAGAGCTGTAACACCCGCTTTCATTTCATCTTCACCAATTATTTTCAAAAAGACTTTGCCAACGTTAAAAAGACTTCGCCGACATTCAAAAAGACTTTGCCGACAATTCAAAAAATACTTTCCCGACAGGCAAGGGGTCAATGCCTTTCTCCTGACTAAAGAAGAAAGACGACGCGAATGGAAAATCCCTTTTCAGACAGCTATATCGAAGAGCTGGCCCATAAGTTCAAAAATGGCCGGCTAACCGCAACAGAAAAGGAGGAATTCGAACAATGGTACAATCAGTTCGACGATACGGAATTTGTACATAGCGGCGCCGCGGAGCCCGGGATCGTGAAAGATCGTATCGGACATCAGCTGCTGAAAAAAATACAGGAAGAGACCCGGCAGGGAAATACGGCCGGGCTGCATTCACAACCGCATCTTACACGCAGGCTTCCGGTTTTCCGCCGGGCCCAAATGGCGGTAGCCGCCTCCTTGCTGGTTTTCCTTTCACTGGGCATTTTTTTTGTTCTTACCAGGCACCGAACGCCTGTAACCAATTACACCGCCATCGATAAAATTATTCGTCCGGGCGCCAATAAGGCCCGGCTTACCTTAGGCAACGGAATGCAGATCAGTCTGACAGATGCGAAAAATGGCCAATTGGCCATGCAATCCGGTATCAGCGTGATCAAGACCGCCGACGGAAAAATGATCTACCAGGGGGACAACCAGGAGGTGA
>JAATFV010000167.1 GCA_015655015.1 Chitinophagales bacterium
AACTTTTTTACTTCCGCAACAAACTCTTTCGCAGGTTTGAACGCAGGAATAAAATGCTCAGGGATATGTACAGCCACATTCTTCTTGATGTTGCGCCCGATCTTGGCAGCCCTCTTTTTAGTGATAAAACTCCCGAACCCGCGAATATAAATATTCTCTCCCTGGGACAGGGTTTCTTTCACTTCTTTGAACATGGTTTCCAGCGTCACAAGGACGTCTACTTTAGGTATACCCGTTTTTTCCGATATTTGGTTAACAAGGTCTGCCTTTCTCATGGGGATTAAGTTTTATAAGTTTCTGATTTTAAATATATAACAAAATTTTTAATTCACACTCCTTGTCTTAAATTCCTTTTTTGGTATCAAAATAATGGATTTGGTTTATTTGTGCAAGAATTCTCTAAAATATTGATTGTGAATTTTATTTCTCCAAAAAAGCCATGAAAAAAGTCAATTTTACCAGCTGCCTTCTGAAATGGCATAAAACTGAAAATACCCGCCTGATGCCCTGGAAGGGCGAAAAAGACCCCTACAGGATCTGGCTGAGCGAGGTGATCCTGCAACAAACGAGGGTAGAGCAGGGCCGGGCCTATTACGAACGTTTCCTGGAAGCCTTCCCCACCATCCGGGATCTGGCCCGGGCGCCGGAGCAAAAAGTTTTTAAGTTATGGGAGGGCCTGGGGTATTATAGCCGTTGCCGCAACCTGATCGCAACTGCCCAAAAGATCGTTTCAGACCATGAAGGCATATTCCCGTCCACTTATAAGGAGATCCGGGAATTGAAAGGTGTCGGGCCTTATACGGCCGCGGCCATCGCCTCTTTTGCCTTCAACCTTCCCTATGCCGTCGTCGATGGGAATGTGGTCCGGGTGCTTTCCAGGTATTTCGGGCTCTTTACGCCCATCGATACCAGCTCCGGGAAGAAAGCATACGCTGAGCTGGCCGATTCCTTACTGGATAGGGAACAAGCCGGTAATTACAACCAGGCCATTATGGATTTCGGCGCCGTAGTATGCAAGCCGCAGAACCCCCTCTGCCCGACCTGTATACAACGTGCCGGCTGCCAGGCTTATCAAGAGGGATGGGTGGCCCAATTACCGGTAAAAGAAAAGAGCATTCAGAAAAAGAAGCGCTGGCTGACCTATTTTATCCTGGAGACCCCTGAAGAAAAGGTCTATATCCGGCAGCGGACAGGAAAGGATATCTGGGAAGATCTTTTTGAATTTGTATTGTGGGAGACGGATAAAGAAGTTTATTCTGAAGAGATCCTCCAATCGGATTTTGTCCGGCGGCTCTTTGGACGACAGCCGCTCGCCGTCAGGTATATATCCAGGGTATACCGCCAGGAACTGAGTCACCAGACCATCCGGGGGCAATTTATCACGATCCGCCTGGAAAAACCTTTACCTGCTTTGGCAGACTACTTACTTGTTGATAAAGAGAATCTGGAAGAATATGCCTTCCCCAAATTTATTAATGCCTGGCTCCAGGACCCCACTCCGGTGCAGAACCTCTTTTAAGCAGAAAAATTTATCTTTTTGAGCGAAAAAATTTAATTTTAGTGGGGCTGCGGCCATTTGTTCTCGCCCGAAGGTTCTTAAAAAATGTAACCTTCGGGCGAGAGCGGCTAAATATGGGCTTTCAGTATGAGGGTCCGTGGCCCTTTAGAGAGGAAGTGAGTTACCGGAGACGAATTGTAAACTTCAAACTTTGTCGTATGAGAGGAGTAAACAGGGTAATGTTAATTGGAAATTTAGGAAAAGACCCGGATGTGCAGTTTCTGGAAGGCAATATTGCTGTTGCGAAATTCTCTTTAGCGACGACAGAGACCTTTAAAGACAGAGCAGGAAAGCTGATCTCTCAAACGGAGTGGCATACAGTGGTCCTGTGGCGCGGTCTGGCGGAGCTCGCCCAGAAATACTTACACAAAGGCAGCCTGGTCTATATTGAAGGCAGGTTGAGGACCCGGAGCTGGGAAGATAAAGAAGGCAATAAAAAGTTTGCTACCGAAGTGGTAGGAGATAACCTGATCATGCTGGACAAACGTTCGGACAGCGCCTCTCATCCTCCCATCCATCAGGAGGGAATGGAAGGTCTGGGTAATACAGATACTCCTCCCATGGGGGAGCCTTCCGAAGATCTGCCTTTTTAATCTGAGATTTATATATAAAAGAATTTGTTAAATTTGTTCTAGTCTATTGCATATTAGCAGGCAGGCCATCACGACCTGCCTGTTTATTAAAATAGCAACATTCACGAAACCTGTTTATTTTGGATCACCCTTTAACGAAACTGTTTTTATCCGATAGCTTCTCACCGGTATTCCTCCTCATTAACCCGCAGGCTACTACTATCCTGGCTATCGTTATCCTTTTTTTATTGATCCTTTCTTTTGTGCTGGCCGGATCGGAAGTGGCTTTTTTTTCCCTTACCTACAAGGATATCAATATCCTGAAGACCAAGCAGGATACTTCTTGGAAACGGATCGTCACGCTCCTCGAAGAGCCAAAGACAGTCCTGGCCTCTCTGCTGATCGCCAATACGATCATCAATGTCGCCATTATCATCCTTGCCAATTTCCTGATCGATGAAATGGTCCTGCTCAAGCAAAGCTTCTGGCTTTTTGAATTTTTGATAAAGGTCATCCTGGTGGCTTTTGTAGTGGTGCTTTTCGGAGAGGTCATGCCGAAGGTCTGGGCTACTCAGAACAATCTTCAGTTCGCCTATTACACCTCGGGCATTGTGGAGATCATTCATCTGCTGTTCCGCCGGATCAGCGTCTGGACCGTTCAGAAATCGGAAGGGCTGGAAAGATTCTTTGGCAGCAGAAAATCAGGGTTCAGCCTTGAAAAGCTGGATTATGAAATAGACCGGTCCACCGATAATGAAGCTTCCGAAGAAGAAAAGAATATCCTGAAAGGCATCATCAAGTTCGGCAGCATTACGGTAAAACAGATCATGCGGACAAGACTGGACGTCAGCGGGATCGAGTATACTCTTTCTTTTGCCGGGCTCAGGCAGCGGGTGGACGAATTGCATTATTCCCGCATGCCTGTCTATAAGAGCAGCCTGGACGAGCTGGCCGGGATCATCCATAGCAAAGACCTGATCCCCTTCCTGAATGAAGCAGCTGATTTTGACTGGCATAAGCTGCTGCGGCCGCCCTTTTTTGTACATGAGCAGAAGCTGATCGAAGATCTTTTGCAGGAATTTCAGCAGAAAAGGATCCATTTTGCCGTGGTAGTGGACGAATTTGGAGGCACCAGCGGGATTGTAACACTGGAAGATATTCTCGAAGAGATCATCGGGGATATCCGGGATGAGTTCGATGAGGAAGAAAGTATCAACAGGCAGCTGGAGGATGGCACCTATGTGTTCGAGGGCCGGACGATGCTCAATGACGTTTGCAAAACGATGAACATCTCCGTGGATACCTTTGACAAGGTGAGAGGGGATAGCGATTCACTGGCCGGGCTGATCCTGGAACTATCAGGGGAGATCCCGAAAGTGAACGATGTGATCTCTTTGGGAGATTTTGAATTTACTATACTGGACGCAGAAAGCAGCCGGATCAAGAAGGTGAAGGTGGCGATCCGGATGCAGAATCCAACCCCCTGACTTACCTCCCGGCCCTCTAAAGGGAGAGGATGCGAAGCTACTTTTAAATATAAAAATTTACCTGTTGAAGCTGAATACTTTAAAGTTATTTTCCCCGGCTGTTGTTTTATTGTTTGTCTCCGGACTTTTCTACTCCTGCAATAGTGTCTATACTCCCAAGCGAAGAGGCTACTTTAAAATAGACTTTCCCCCCCACCAATACCAGCTCTTTAATCAAAAAGGCTATCCTTATACTTTCGAATATCCGGTATATGCATCGATTGTACAGGATACCAGCTTTTTTGAAGCCCGGCCGGAAAATCCCTGGTGGATCAATATCGATTTCCCCCGGTTTAATGCCCGTATCTATATCAGCTATAAAGAGATTGGTCCGCCAACGGACCAGGGGGCCGTCGGTCAGAGCGGTTCGAAGGCGCCGAACACCTTTGACAAATTGCGGGAGGACGCTTATAAAATGACCTTCAAACACACCTATAAGGCCAGCTCCATCGATGATTCGGTTATAAGAACCCCGGGCGGGATCAGCGGCATTTTCTTCAAAGTTGGCGGGAATGCAGCTACCGCCCAGCAATTCTACCTGACAGATACGACGAAACACTTTCTCCGGGGAGCGCTGTATTTCGATGTAGCTCCTAATGAGGATTCCCTTGGGATCGTCAACCGCTTTCTGCAGGCTGATATGATGCACCTGATCAACACATTTCACTGGGCATCCCCCTCCCCCCAACCCCCTGAAGGAAAGTAACCTTCTAATCCCCTAAAGGGGGCGTGTTTCCCAACACCCTGAGGGAGGAATAATAATTCCTTAGATTTGTATTATGATAGCTATCGATAACGTTCTGGTAAGCGACCTCGTCATAGAAGAGCAATTTGTTTGTGATCTGCTGAAATGCAAGGGAGGCTGTTGTGAGGATGGAGACGCGGGCGCTCCCCTGGAAAAAGAAGAGATGGACAGGATCAATGAAGTCTATGAGACGGTGAAACCCTATCTTACTCCCGCAGGGATAAAAGAGATCGAAAGCCGGGGCCGTTACAATTATGACCGGGAATTCGGATGGGTCACTCCTACCATCGAAGGGAAAATGTGCGCATATGGGATAAAGGACGCCAAAGGCATCATCAAATGCGGTATCGAGCAGGCTTATCTCGATGGGAAGACCACCTGGAAAAAGCCTATCAGCTGTCATTTATACCCTATCAAGATCAACAGGACGAAAGAACACGAAGTGGTGAATTACGAGCCGCGGGATAAAATGTGCAGCCCGGCCTGTGCCCTGGGTAAAAAGTTGAAAGTGCCCGCCTATGTCTTCCTGAAAGAATCCCTGATCCGAAAATTTGGGGAGAAATTCTATGAGGCGCTGGAACAGGTGGCGCAAAAGTACTTTGCGAATGCGGGCGAACACCCGAAAGCGACCAAATAAACCCGCCCGAAACCGACCAAATAAACCAAGCATTCCATGACAGATACTGCAGCCAGCTTTATTGCCCGAAGCACCATTAAGGCGGAGGATATGGATCACCGCCGGAAGATCAATTTTAATATCGGCAAGTACAATGCGGTGGTGCCGCAGGGTAAGCAGCAATTCGGGGAGTTGAACCTGGCGCGGGAAAGGGCAAAAAATATCAAATGGAAGGCGATCGAGAACCTGGACAAGCAATTGGAGGAGTTCGAAGCCGCCTTTACAAAAAGGGGGGGAAGGGTGATCTGGGCGGAGGATACAGAAACGGCCCTGGCGGAGATATTAGCCATTTGCAAGGAGAAGAACTGTCGCCAGGTCGTGAAGAGCAAGAGCATGGTGACCGAAGAGATCAAGCTGAATCATTTCCTGGAAGAGCATCACATCGAGAGTGTGGAGACGGATCTGGGAGAATACATACAACAGCTGGACGGAGAGCCGCCCTATCATATCGTGACGCCGGCCATGCATAAGAGTAAAGAGGATGTAGCTAAATTATTTCATGAGAAGCTGGATACCAAGCCAGGACTCAGCCCGGAACAGCTCACCCTGGTAGCCCGGGAAAAGCTGCGAAAGAAATATGTGCAGGCGGAGATCGGTATTACCGGAGCGAATTTTATTATTTCGGATATCGGCGGTATCGCCCTCACCGAGAATGAAGGAAATGCAAGATTGAGCTGCGCTTTTCCCAAAACGCATATCGTCATCGTAGGATTGGAGAAGGTAATTCCCTCCCTGGCGGACCTGGGCTTATTCTGGCCTTTACTGGCTACCTATGGTACCGGACAGCGGCTGACGGTCTATAATACCGTGGTCACCGGCCCCCGTCAACCGGGTGAAACAGATGGTCCGGAAGAAATGATCGTGATCCTGCTGGATAATGGCAGGACCAATATCCTTGCTAATGAGAAATCCCGGGAAAGCCTTTATTGTATTCGTTGCGGCGCCTGTCTGAATGCCTGTCCCATCTACAAGAATATCGGGGGGCATAGTTATGGCACGACATACAGCGGCCCTATCGGCTCAGTGATCACTCCCCATCTCAAGGATATGGGCGAGTGGAAACATCTTAGTTATGCGTCTTCCTTATGTGGTAATTGTACGGAAGTATGTGCCGTGAAGATCAACCTGCATGAGCTGTTGCTGGACAACCGTTCCGAGGCGGTAAAAGAAGGATATGCTACCTGGTCGGAGAAAGTGGCCTGGGCGGCATGGAAAAAGGCCAGCCTGAATCGCCCCCTGATGAATATGGGCAATCGCCGGATGAAGAACTGGCTGGTGAACAAGGTATTCAAGGCCTGGACGGCACATCGGGCCGAATTGGATTTTTCTCCCAGGACTTTTAATGAAAGATGGAAGGCTGAGCGGGAGGGGTGATCAGATACGATGCTGTTATATAGTCCCCATATCACTCCCCGCCTTCGTTATATTGTCGGCTTTATCAGTAAGGAATTATTTAATGAGGCGATTGAAATTACATCGGATATCGCCGGATTTACCAGGAGTCCGCTGGCCAGATTGAACTATTCGGAGACAGCATTCAGCGACGATGAGTTTTTTATCCGGTCTGTCCCGCTATTATTTGAATCAGGAATTATCCACCAGGAGATTGAATGTTTCGAGCTGAACTATCACAAAGTTTTTTTCGGGACAGAGGGCGATTTCCCTTTCGATATTTTTGCTGCTTCTTTTTATCTGTTGAGCCGGTACGAAGAATATCTGCCCTACCGCAAAGATGGATATGGCCGTTATGCGCATACGGAGTCACTGGCTTACCGGGAGGGGTTTCTGGATATTCCCCTCGTGAATATCTGGCTACAGGAATTTAAAAAGGCGCTGTCCAGGAAGTTTCCGGAGCTGGTCTTTCGCTATCCTTCTTTTAAGTTTATTCCTACTTATGATATTGATATCGCCTGGTCCTACCGGCATAAGGGATGGAAGCGGAATATGGCGGGTTTTCTCCGGTCGGCCATTAAAGGAGAATGGGGGCGTGTGGGGGAACGGCTCCGGGTATTGCAGCAAAGGCAGCAGGATCCGTTCGACGCATACGAATGGCTGGATTCCCTGCATTTGTATTGCCGGATGGAGGCGTATTATTTTTTCCTGGTGGCGCAGCGGCATCGGGGAGTGGACAGGAATATTTCTCCGGCGGCAACAGCCTTGCAGGAGCTGGTCCGCTATCATGCATCCGGCGCTTACAGGGTGGGGGTGCATCCTTCCTGGCAGAGCGGCGACCGGGAGGCGCTGTTAAAAGAGGAGATCGAATGGATGGAATGTATGACAGAAAAAAGGATCACCCGCAGCCGGCAGCATTACATACGGTTTACCTTACCCGGAACTTACCGGCACCTGCTGAAATATGGGATCGAACAGGATTTTTCCATGGGTTATGGCAGCATTAATGGTTTCCGGGCTTCTGTAGCTTCCTCTTTTTACTGGTATGACCTGGAAAAGGAAGAGACGACAGGGCTGCGGATCTTTCCTTTTTGTTTTATGGACGCCAATGCATTTTACGAACAGAACTATACGGCCGGGCAGGCCATGAATGAACTGTTGCACTATTACCGCCTGATCCGGAAAGTCAACGGGTTGATGGTGACGGTCTGGCATAATTCCTTCCTTGGCTCAGACCCGTTATATGCGGGGTGGAGGGAGGTGTATGAGACTTTCCTGCGCGAGGAGGTGTTCTGGGATTCGTAGTGTGTGGCAGTGTGATGGGTTTGCCTGCGTCCTGGAGGAGGATGGGCCTGGCCTGCGGCCTGGAGGAGGGTTTACCCTGCATCCTGAAGGATGCGGGAGCCATATTTTATTGCGCCCTTGTCGGGCGCGAAAGCACTGCGTGCTTTCAGTGCTTAAAATGCCGCATCCCCGTGATCACCATCGCCAGCTTGTTTTCAACACAATAATCGATAGAATCCTTATCGCGGATCGAGCCGCCGGGCTGGATAAAGGCCGTGATCCCTGCCGCATGCGCTATCTGCACGCAATCATTGAAAGGGAAAAAAGCATCGGAAGCCAGCACGGCTCCTTTAAGGTCGAAATGAAACTGTTCGGCCTTACTGATCGACTGGCGTAATGAATCGATCCGGCTGGTCTGTCCGCAACCTTTGCCGACAAGCTGTTTGTTCTTTATCAGGGCGATGGCATTTGACTTCAAATGCTTACAAACGATATTGGCAAATTCCAGGTCTTCTTTTTCCGCAGCGGTGCTGGGGCGGCCGCCTTCCTCCTTCCATTCCGCGTAATTGCCTTCATCTTTTTGCTGAAGCAAAACGCCATTTAGTAAGGACCTGTATTGGGTGCCTGACCGGAGGGGGGCCTTTTGCAATAAAAGAATGCGATTTTTTTTGGAGCGGAGGACGTCCAGGGCATCCTTATCAAAAGCCGGTGCGATCAGCACTTCAAAAAAGATCTCATTAATGGCTTCTGCCGTGGCTTTATCCACGGGATGGTTGCAGGAAAGCACTCCTCCGAAAGCGCTTTCCGGATCACCTGCCAGGGCCGCATCCCAGGCCTCTTTCAGTGTAGGGCGGAGGGCAATGCCGCAGGGATTGGTATGTTTGATGATGGCAAATACGGCTTTTTCTGCCAGGGAACTGCCGAATTCCTGTATCAATTGCACTGCTGCATCTACGTCTACAAGATTGTTATAGGACAATTCCTTGCCGTTGAGCTGTTCGAAGAGCTCATCCAGCTTGCCATAAAAACGGGCGGACTGGTGAGGGTTCTCGCCATAACGCAGGCTTTTGGGGGCTGGGATGGATTCCAGGAAATAGTCGGGCTCCGAAGGATTGAAATACCGGGCGATCACTACGTCATAATGAGCGCATACTTCGAAAGCCTTTGCTGCAAGAGAGCGGCGTTGTTCAAGCGTAGTCTCTCCTTTATGTTCGTCCAGGAGGTTTTCCAGGTAAGCATACTCCTGTTTGGAAGCTATGACGACCACATCTTTATGGTTTTTGGCGGCTGCCCGGATCATCGAAGGGCCTCCCACATCGATCTTTTCAATGATAGCCTTGTCATCGTTGGTATTGGCAAGGGTCTCTTCGAAGGGGTAGAGGTCGACGATCACCAGATCGATCGCGGGAATGTGATAACGGGCCATTTCCTCCAGGTCGGTAGGCTGGTCCCTTCTTCCCAGTATGCCGCCGAAGACGGAAGGGTGTAGTGTTTTCACCCGGCCACCCAGGATGGAGGGATAGGAGGTCAGGCTTTCCACAGGTACGCAGGGTAAACCTAGTTTCTCAATAAATTGCTGGGTCCCCCCCGTGGAATAGATCGTTATGCCAGACTGGTGTAGTTTTTGTACGATATTTTCCAGGCCGTCTTTATAGAAGACGGAAATAAGGGCTGATTTTATTTTCTTGTTCATTGAGAGAGAATTAAAGCGCTGTTTTTCTGAAAGCATTGCGGCGCGAACAAAATGGATCATAGATCCATTGGCCGAAGGCCCATTATTAATGATTTCACGTCGCAAGGCTATTTTTCTGAAAGCATTGCGGCGCGAAATTACTAAACGACAGGCAAATGACAACGTAATGTCAGTTGAAAGTGGAAAAACCAGCTAATAGAGGGGGAGGAGATTCAAATTTCCGGAATTACCCCCTGCCGGCAGGCAGATGGGTAACCGGAAGCTTTGACTTTGAATGGTCAACAGTGGTAAGCGCGAATAAAAAGGTGCATAAAAGTCAGGTCTTATGCTGCTAAATTGAATTTTCTCATGCGTACTAATATGGTGGTGTCGACGTGGTAGATTGGAATTGGATCAAAGCATCAGCATACATACCCACACACTCAGAAAAAAAAAGGATAAGGTGTTAATGGTTATGTATGCTGTTGCTGACAAATAAATTCAAATTGAACGATCAATATGGTTTCTGGTCAGTCCGGACACCTGCAGCATAGCACACCCCCTGCCTCATGTTCATTTTAGGATATTAAATAGTAAAAACGGGACACTGGTCACATCCTTATCTAATGTCAGATAAAATATCCGATTAGGGGGAAAATAGCGCCGAAAAAAAAGACGGTATTTTTTTGCGGGTTATACGTGGTTTTTGACCCCGTTTTTTTACGTCCCTTTTGTTCGTTTAATTACTGTTTTTTTATTGCCAAAAAAGCCTTTTTTTTGCAGTAATTACCCCCGGAGTATTTGATCCCCTTTACCTTATAAATAATACTAATTTATAATTACTTGATTAGTATTTTCTTGTGCTTAGTCTCGTCGAGACTTGAAGAATACTTTTATGCCAGCAAATTATTCTTCAAAATTCTAAAACGACAAATTATGAGCACAATTGAAAAAAAAGCAGTAAAGGTTGGAAAATACGTGAACACCGAGCATGTTGATAACCTTATCAGAAATTACAAGAAAGACAGGTGGATGCAGAATTCTGAGAAACTGGGGAAAGAAGACACTTTAGGCATTTGGTTCAGCGCAGAGGAGCTGGAAGAATTTATTCAAACGGCCAGGCTTCAGGGAGCTGATGGGATCCGCCTTTGCTTTGGCGTATATGGCGAAGATGCGCCCAGGGCCGGAATGGAAGGCAGGCAAACCGTTGCTTTAGTAGCCACCTGCAGTGAGGAAGGCAGTTCTGAGGCAGCACCTGTATACAACGATCTTTATGTCGACAGGAACGGCAAATCCGGTATACTGGCCTATAATCAGGGATTCCCTTTTGGAATACCTCCTTCCGGTCCGACCAAACCTTTGCTCGTCACTATGGGCGGAGACTCATTAGGATCACTGATGATTGCCGGCAAGGATGGCTTGTCAGTCATATAACTAAAAATAGCATAGCTAATAGGGGTAGGGGTGACCCAAACGTCAGCCCTACCCCTATTTTACACAAGTCTTTTCCATACCAACAAATTCCGCTACTTTCGGACCCTATGATCCAACTGGGTTACATTGTCTTTATTGCCATTAGTTTTTTAGTCAGTCTTACTATATATTTTCAGCCGGATACCAGGCTTTATCTCCGCTTGTTCCCATTATTTCTTCTATTGACTTTAGCCGTAGAGCTTATTTCTTTCTATTTCTCTGTCAACAATAAGACGATTGCCATTTTGATCATCTATAATTTCTTTTCTCTCTTTGAATACTTATTTTATATGTATGTTTTGAGGGAGATCATACAGCATAAACGGGCGAAAAAAATTATTTTCTATATCACCTGGCTCTACATACTGCTCGAGATCTTAAATTTCCTTTTTATCCAGAAGATAACAGCCTATAATTCCATGACCTATGCGCTTGGCTGCCTGCTTATAGGCGCCATCTGTATCTATTATTTCTTTGAACTGTTCCAGTCCGCTCATTCCGTCAGCCTTGTCCGGCAGCCTTCCTTCTGGATCTGCTCTGGCCTGTTATTCTATTATTGCTGCAGTTTCCCCATATACGGACTCCTGAACTTCTTAAAAAAAGCGCCTCCTGTCATCCAGAATAATTTTGGAGTTGTCGTGCTCTTACTGAATGTTTTCTTATATTCATCCTTCACTATCGCATTTTTATGCAGGATAAGGGTCAGGAAATCTATGTTATAGTCCTCTTAGGAGTGGGGTTGGCGCTCTTATTGGTGGGATTTATCGTGACTATTCTGTTCCTGTATCAAAGAAGGCAGCATCGCCAGGAAAAGCAACTATCCCGGCTGAAAGACCAATATGAACAGGAATTGCTGCGCTCTCAATTGGAAATACAGGAAGCTACTTTTAAAACGATCGCCCAGGAATTACACGATAATATTGGCCAGGTGCTGTCCGTTGTAAAATTATCCCTGTCTATTTTGCCGCTGGATAAGCAGCATCCGGCTTATGAGAGCGTTCAGAACAGCCGGCAAATGCTGAATAAGGTCATTTACGATATGGCGGACCTGACTAAAAGCCTTCATACCGATCGTATTACACAGATCGGCCTGGTGGAAGCGATCCGGTTTGACGTGGAAAGCCTTCGGAAGACTGGTTTGCTGGAGATAGGATTCTCCGTGTCCGGGAGTGAATATCCCTTTGAGGATCAACGGTCTATCTTCTTATTTCGCATGTTTCAGGAGATGCTGAATAATATTTTAAAGCATTCTAAGGCTACTCAGGTAAATATTGCGGTTATTTACACAATTGATAATAAATTTGTTCTGAAAGTAGAAGACAACGGGGTAGGCTTTGATCCGGATAAAAAAAGAACACAGGCGTCCTCTTCCAGCGGTATTGGCTTAAAAAGCATGACCAACCGCGCCCACCTGATCGGCGCGAAAATCTCTATTCAGAGCCAGCCGGGGAAGGGTACGACTATAACAGTGGAATTGCCTTTGGAAAGGGAAGTTTTATAATTTTATCTATGGCAGCATCACTTAAGAAAATACAGGTAGGCATTGTGGACGATCATAATCTTCTGCGCAAGGCGTTAGCCAGGCTGATCGGTTCTTTTGAGCATTACGCGGTCTTATTCGAGGGGGATAATGGAAAGGATATAAAGTTAAAGATCACGCAGCAGGTGATTCCGGATATTATCCTGCTGGACGTTAATATGCCGGATATGGACGGCTACGAAACAGTTCGCTGGCTGCATAAGAATTATCCGCAGGTGAAAGTGCTGGCCTTGTCTATGTCCAGCGATGAAAATACGATCATCCGCATGCTCCGGCTGGGCGCCAAAGGGTATATCATGAAGAACATAGAGCCGGAAGAGCTCCAGCTGGCCCTGGATTCCATCATGAAAAAGGATTTTTATCTTTCTGAATATATTTCCGGTAAAATAATCAGCGGATTGCATAAAGACCTGGGCAATCCGGAAGATCCTGTCGTTCTCAGCGACAAGGAAAAAGAGTTCCTTCGCCTGATCTGCTCAGAGTTGACTTACAAGGATATTGCCGATAAAATGTTCATCAGCCCCCGCACCGTAGATAATTACCGCAACACCCTGTTCGAGAAGCTGAAAGTGCGGACCCGCGTCGGCCTGGTGATGTTTGCTATCAAAAACTCCCTGGTGGAAATTTAGTACTCGAATGTTGATTGGTGTCCCCCCAAAGCAGCTATTTATCAGGAATTCTGCTGTTCAATGTTAGCTGCCGGCTGGCGGTTGGCTGTTTGTTGCCGGCTGTTTCTTTGTCAGCCCCAGCAGCAATGCCGGCAAGAACACCAGGTTGGTCACGGTGGCTATCACCAGGGTAAGGGAGGTAAGCCATCCCAGGGCGAAGATCCCTCCAAAATCACTAAAGCAAAAGATCACGAATCCTGCGATCAGCACCAGGGAAGTATATAGAATGCTGATACCGGTCTTATTAATGGTATCGATCACCTTCTGTTGCGGATCACCTCCGGGTTTTGCCGTCTCCTGCTTATAATTGACCAGGAAACGAATGGTAATGTCGATGGCGATCCCGAGCGCGATACTGAAGACGATCACCGTGGAAGGTTTTAGCCGGACACCGGCCCATCCCATGATGCCGGCTGTTATGATCAGGGGAATGACATTGGGTATCAGGGAGCAGAGTAGGATGCGCAGCGACCTGAACAGGATGAGCATGCAGGCGGCGATCAGCAGAAAAGCCCACTGAATGCTGTCTTTGAGCCCCTTGATGACAAAGCTGCTGCCTTCCAGGAAGGTGACGCTGCTGCCGGTGAATTCAATTTTATATTTACTGGAATCGAATAGCTGTTTTGTTTTTTTATCCAGGTCATCCAGGATAACGGGCAGCTGCAGACTGCCCACATCGGCCATATTCACGCTGATGCGCAGCTGCTGATTGTTGCTGTCGACAAAACTCTTCAGCAGGCGGTTGAGGCTGTTTTTCTCTGCTCCGCCCTTTGTTCCTGCCGGGCTATTCCCCTTTGTTCCTGTTGAGCTATCTTCCTTTGTTCCTGTCGAACTATCCCCCTTTGCTTCGCCGCCGCCGGCCCTGAGATAGGAAGACAGAAAAGCCAGGTCAAGATTATTCGGAACCCCATAGCTGGCGCTGTCCCCTCCATAATAGGATTGACGGACGAACTTCAGGCCTTCCACCAGCGAAAGCGGCCGCGCCATATCCGGCCGGGAAGCGATATACCGGGACAGCTGGTCTACGCTGTCGAATGTCTGCAGTGTATTGATCCGTAGCCCATTCTTTCTTTTCGTGTCTACAACGATCTCCAAAGGCATCACCCCTTTGAAATTCTTTTCAAAGAATTTCAGGTCTGTATAAATGGGGTCTTTTTTAGGCAGATCATCCACGATGAACCCCTCCGATTTCAGCCGGAACATGCCTGCTACCGAGATGCACAGTGCAAAAAAGGTGACCGTATAGATCAGCTTCTGATGGTGGAGGGCCCAGATCTCCAGCTTTTTCAGGATGGCGGCCAGCCACCTGTTCTCCAGGTAGCGGATATGCTTGTCCCTGGGCGGAGGCAGATAGCTCAGTACACAGGGGATCATGATAAAGGAAATAAAGAACAGCAGCATGATATTGATGCCGGCAACCACTCCGAATTCGTGCAGGATGGCGCTTCGTGTCAGCGCAAAGACCCCAAAGCCGATAGCCGCGCTGATATTACAGAAAAGGGTGACGACGCCCATGCGGCGTATCATCTCCAGCAGGGCCTCCTGTTTGTCTCCCGTATCCAGGTAGGCCGTATGGTACTTGTTCAGGAAATAGATACAGTTCGGGATCCCTATTACGACCACCAGGATAGGGGTCAACGCATTCAAAAGACTGATCCTGTAGTCGAAAAGATCGATGGTGCCCACGCTGAAGATCACCCCGATGATCACTACACCCAGGGAGAGCAGCATCGTGCTGAAGCTCCTGAAAAAGAGCAGCAGAATGATGACATACAGGAGCAGGGATCCCAGCAGGAACCCGGTCGTTTCCCTGGCTACCTTGGTGGCCATATTGGTGCGTATCAGGGGAAGGCCGCTATAGTGCATTTCCAGCCCGTTCCGGCTGCCAAAATTGTCTACGGCTTTCGTGATCGCCTTTACCGTAACGATACGTCCGGCAGAGTTCATTACATCCTTATTGACATTTACGGCCATAAGCCAGGTATTCGTCTCCGGATTGTATAATAATCCCCTGTAAAAGGGGAGGCCCAGGAACACAGCCTTACCGCTGTCTATTTCCGCCTGCGAGGAAGGGTGGGCTGCAAAGATGGGAACAGCCTTTATCTTCTGGGTATTGGTATCCTTCATGAGATTGATGGCTACCGGGACGCTCAGCACCGTTTCCACTCCGGCTACTTTTTTTATTTCTTCATTCAGGGAAATATAATCGGAAAAAATATCTTTTTGAAAGAGCTTGTCCGTCTGTACGGCGATCACCAGCAGGTTGCCATCGTCCCCGAATTTCTGCCGGAAAGCCTGGTTCGCCAGGTATTTGGGATTATCGGTAGGGATCGTACGGGTAAAATCATAGCTCAGCTTAGCCCTGGAAGCATGAAAGCCCATGAAGACGGTAACGGCTAACAACAGGATCAGTAAGTATAACCGGAATTTCAGGACCAGAAGGGCAATGGATTCCCACATGATAAAAATTTTACCTTGCAAAGAAACGTATTTTTACGGGAACATGCAGCTGTATAAGACAAAAGGGATTGTATTAAGGATTATAAAATATGGGGAGACCAGTCTCATCGTCACACTGTACACGGAATTGTTCGGTCTGCAATCCTATTTGGTGAACGGAGTAAGGACTTCTTCCAAAAAAGGTCCCGGCAAGGCGAATTTGTTCCAGCCTGCCGCCATTCTTGACCTGGTGGTCTATCACAGCGACGGGAAGAACCTGCAACGGATCAGGGAATTCCGGTGGGGGTACCTGTACCGCCATATTTTTTTCGATGTGATGAAAAACGGCGTCGCCCTGTTCATGGTGGAATTATTACAGAAATGCCTGAAGCAGCCCGAACCCAATGCGGACCTTTTCTATTTTGTCGAAGATGCCTTTACCCTCCTGGATGAATGCGAAGGGACCGTGCTGGCGAATTATCCTTTGTTCTTCACCTTGCACCTGGCGGGGTTTTTCGGGTTTGGTATCGAGGATACCTATTCGGAACGGATGTCTGTTCTCGACTTACAGGAAGGTGTATTCGTAGCCGAGCCCCCACACCATCACAATACCCTCGAAGGACCTTATAGCTATACCACTTCACAGCTGTTACGGGTCAGACGCCCGGAGGAATTGCAGGGATTGCCGCTTAACCAGGATATCCGCAGGCAGCTATTGCAGGCTTACCTTTTCTTCTACGCGCTGCATGTGGCTGAATTTGGGGAAATGAGGACGTTACCCGTGCTGCAAACTATATTGATGGAATGAGAAGAGGGTAGATCAGATCAGCCGCCGCACCTGTGTTCCGGCTTGAAAATTCTCTCCTTCCAGATGCTCTATCAACAGCACTCCGGGCCGTTTGCCGGGGTCAAAGCTTCCCAGCAGATGGCTCATTTGCAATGCCTCCGCTCCATTGGCTGTAGCCCATTTCAGGAGGGTAGTGGTGGGGAGCCGGGGCAATGACCGCTGTAAGGTCTTCAATTCTTCCAGGATGCTGAGCTGATGATTGGAGGCCAGGCTATCGGTGCCGATCACAAGGGCGCAGTTCATACGGATCAGAAGCGCTACGTCCGGAAGCTCGCCCCCGATATACAGATTGGCGTTAGGGCAAAGGCAGAAATACAGATCGGGCGAAGAATGAGCTTTTATTGGTCCGCTGCCGGCCTGTCCGTTGAGCGCAAATTGCAGGTCTTCTTCGGAAGCGGCCACATTATGCACCAGGATGAGGGATTGGCGGCGGCCGTCCGGTCCGTAGCCATCTTTGTTGAATCCAACTTCCCCCTGGTCATTCTTGCGTCCGGGAGTAGCCGGAGGAAAAAGATAAGGCAGGTAGCTTTCCAGGCTTCTTTTCCCGGTGCCGTGGAAAAAAGAGGTATCCAGGCCCATTGCCCGGTACAGCCGGAGGAATTCCCCCTGCCCTGACCGGTAGAATTCATTCTCGGCCTCGCTCTCCTGGTTGTGAATGGTCAGCAGGTCATTGCCCGGGAAATCCGCGATCATCCCGAATAGCCGGGAAGAAACCGAATAGGGGGCATGAGGGACCAGGGAGTTGGGGGAAATGGATATACCCGCTCCGCCGGGATATGGCCGGCGTTGATCAGGCTGGCTTGAGGCCCGTGCAAAAGCTTCGACCGGGTTGGACGCCCGGACAAAAGCATCGAAGATTTTACGGCTGCTTTCAAAACGATCGGGAGCGCTCTGTTCGGCAAATCCCATCGTCTCGATGAAATTATGGTAATAAAGCCGGCTGCCTGTCTTTTGGGGCAGCGAGTGGGTTGTATTGCAGATATCCCCCACGGCCACAATGCCGTTATCCAGCATGAATGTTTCCGCATCGGCGATTGCAGCCTGTATCCATTCAGCCCGGGAATTACGTTGTTGCATCACTGCCAGCAGGAAATCGACCAGGCCCGTTCTTTCCGGCAGCGCCCCCTTGAGATGGGACAGCTCCAGGTGACAGTGGCAATTGATAAAGCCCGGGCTCAACAGGCCTTTTAGGTGTTGGATATCCTCCCCTGCTTCGGAGAGGGAAAGGATGTCCTGTACGGCGCCGTCTTCCGTGGTGATCAGTACGGATTCACTGTCAGCCATTTCCCGGCCGGTGAATAAATAGTCTGCCTTGAATTTTCTATAAGTCATGTAAGCTCTGAAAGGATTAACTAACTTTGCGAACTATTTTCCCGCCGTCCGAAGGACGGCACCCTAAAAGTAGTATAAAACTATGTTAGATAAATTAGAAGCCATAAGGGCAAGATTCGAAGACCTTGGGGTGGCCTTGAGCAATCCGGAGATCGTTAGCGATAACCGGAAATTCAGCGCTATGAGCAAAGAATACCGCAGCGTGGAAAAGATCGTGAATGCCTATGAAGCATACAAAAAGCTGCTCGACGATATTGAGTTCTATAGAGAAGCCCTGAACGGGGATGATGCAGAGCTGAGAGAGCTGGCCAAGGCGGAGGCGCCCGGGCTGGAGGGGGAAAAAGAAAAGCTGGAAAGCTATATCCGTCAGCTGCTGATCCCTAAGGAACCCCAGGATGAAAAGAATGCTATCCTGGAGATCCGCGCCGGTACGGGCGGAGATGAAGCCAGCTTATTTGCGGGTAACCTGCTCCGCATGTACTTAAAATACTGTGAGAAAAAGGGCTGGAAGACAGCTATACTTAGTGAAAGCGAGGGTACAGTTGGGGGGTATAAAGAAGTACAGGTCGAGGTAGTCGGTGAAGATGTGTATGGTACGCTCAAGTTCGAAAGCGGCGTTCACCGGGTCCAAAGGGTACCGGATACGGAGACCAGCGGCCGCGTGCATACCAGTGCGGCTACAGTGGCCGTAATGCCGGAGGCTGAAGAGGTGGATTTCGAATTGAAGGAAAGCGACGTAAAAATGGAGACTGCCCGCAGTGGAGGCGCAGGCGGCCAGAATGTCAACAAAGTGGAAACAAAGGTATTTCTTACCCATATCCCTACCGGAGTGGTCGTAGTGTGCCAGACGGAACGCAGCCAGCTGGGCAACCGGGAGAAAGCCATGCAGATGTTACGTACCAAACTATATGAGGAACAGGTCCGTAAACAGGAAGAAGAGATCTCCCGCCACCGTAAGAGCCTGGTCAGCACGGGCGACCGGAGCGCTAAGATCCGAACCTATAACTACCCCCAGGGGCGGGTCACGGACCACCGTATCGGTCTGACCGTATATAACCTGGATGATGTGCTCAATGGCAATATCCAGGAATTTATTGACGCCCTCCAATTCGCGGAGAACGCTGAGAAGATGGCCAAACAGAACTAGGGATAGAAAACTAGGGATAGAACCAGGGATGCAAAAGCCCGGGTGTTTGGGTATATTCCCGGAAGGTTCTGCTTCATAAACAAAACTTTAACGTCCCTTTCCTGAACTTTACATTCCTCTATGCGTCTTATATAGGCTGGAATTCGCTTTTGGAAAATTCAGCGAATTACCGGATAAGGGTAGTTCTTTTAAAAAAAACCGCTAAAATTTGCTATAAAGCAGATTTTTTTTTACCTTAAGAGAGTTGAATGCTAAATAAATGTTATTACTCTTTCAAGGTATTCCGGCTGATTGATTTGGTACGTAATTTTGGGGTGTGAATAAGGGTTATGACTGGTGCAGGAAAAAGTGAGTAAAGAACGGAGTAATATTGGCACCTGTTTTGCGTTATTTAATTTATAATTTGTCTTTTCTATTTGACTCACATAAAGCAGTCAATTTTCTCATAAGCAGTTAGTTTTGGTTACGACCCCTGTTTCTACAGGGGTTTATTTTTTTTATATATCCTTGTATATCGCCCGCTCAGCAAGGCATTTCAGTTAACGGTCACGGTCCTTTTGCAGCAAAAGAATATTGCTCAGGCCATAGGCAAGACCGGCGCCCAGCATATCAGCAATAATATCCGCCTCATCGTAATCCCTGCCGGGGATGTAGTATTTCTGCATGTATTCCATCCCGATTCCATAGGCGACTCCGAGGATAAAAACAAGGAAGAACAACCGCAGCAACCGATCATTGCGTATGCCCCGCCGGGTGGATAAATAGAGATTCCACAAAAAAACAAAACCTCCGAACATGCTGATATGAACAAGCTTATCAAACTGGGGGATGGTGAAATGCGTCTCACCGGGCAGCATAGAACCCGGCATACAACACAGAACTCCGATTATCAGGGACCAGGTTATAGAAGAATAGATATTGCCCAGGTATTTCTTTAAAAAAGGGATCATTTTATTACAAGGGGTCTAAAATAAAAAAAGTCCCTAAAAATGGGACTTTTTTTACTATATCTGTAGATTATTTTCCTCTTATTGCGATTGCAGCGTCTTGCCCAGGGATTGCATTTTTTGAAGAGTAGGAGAAGGGCTGCCGCCTTTTTGTTCGATGGTAATGGCAAAAGCCTGAGCCTTCTGGGTATTCTTCATCTTTAGAATAACCTTATCGTCGGAAGCGTCAAAAACTCCCAGATCCTTAGGTTTGTTGTCGATCAGGGCCCAAAGCTGGTATTGCTGGTCGGAAGGCAGCTTAGGCATATTCTTCACGATCAGGAATACATTGGAGGAGGCGGAATCCCAATAAATGTTAGCGGAAGATTTAGGCGCCACCTGCGTGCCGACCATATTGACTACCGTTACATTGGGATCTTTAAGAACTGACTTTTGCTCTTCCACGATCTTGTTCAGGATATTCTGAGTAGTATCCAGTCTCTCTTTCAGGGCTGCGTTGGAGTTTCTCAGCTCGTCATTCTGCGTATGCGACTGATAGGTAAACCAGGCCAGAACTATCAAAAGGATAATAGAGGCTGCCGCTAAAAAGCGCCATCCACCCGATCCGCGTACAGGACTTTGTGCATTTTCCATGTTGTTGATTATTTTTGGTGAAATTGAAGAAGTAACCGTACGGGAATGGGTATTCCCGATTGCTTCCAAAACCTTCACCTTAACCCCCGCCGGAGGAATTTCCGCCTGTTCAGACGCATATTTCTCCAGCGTATCCTCAAAATCCCGCCGAGCTGCTACTAATTCGGGATATTGAGTACATAGTTGCTCAAATTCAGTCCTTTCCGACTCATTGGCCAGGCCCATTACGTAACTTTCAATAATGCCACTTGTTATGTAGTCTTTTACGTTCACTTTAATGTAAATATTCTCTTAATTGTAATAACGCATTTCTGATCCGGGTTTTTACTGTACCTAGAGGAATATTCATCATTTCAGCTATTTCCTCATGGGTAAATCCCTTGAAATAAGCCAGTTCCACCAAAACACGATGTTCCGCTTTCAGCTTTTCCAGCACCTTCTTCAATCCGATATTATCAACATTCATCTGGGTGGTCTGGCTGGCTACACTCTTATATACGTTATCCGGCAATTCCTGGTTTTTTTGGGAGTTCTGATAACTTTTAGACCGGAGGGTATCAATGGAGGCATTTCTGGCTATATTGAGCATCCAGGTAAACAGCCGGCCTTTCGTCTGATCATAAGTCCCGATCTTTCGCCAGATATTGATAAACACCTCCTGCAGGACATCGCTGGCCAGCTCACTATTATCTGTAATTATCTGTTTAATAATGCTATAGAGCGCTCCCGCATAATTATCATATAGGAAATTAAAGGCCTGGTTATCCCGTTCTTTCAAGGCCAGCACTAATTCCTGCTCCGTATAAGTAATAGGTATTCCCAATGGATTGGTAAATGGTTACACTAAAGTAAAGAAAAAAAGATCAGTGTACAATATTGGCATATGCTGCCGCATCCATTAGCTTGTCCAGGTCAGCCGGGTTTTCTAAGGTAACTTTAATCATCCAGCCATTGCCGTATGGATCTGAATTCACCAGTTCCGGAGATGCGGCCAGGGCAGGATTCACTTCATTGATGGTGCCGGCTACCGGCAGAAAAAGGTCAGAAACGGTCTTTACGGCTTCCACCGTTCCAAATACCGTCTCTGCAGCCAGCATTTTTCCCACTGTTTCGATCTCTACATATACGATATCCCCTAATTCCTGCTGCGCAAATTCCGTGATGCCTATTACAGCCTCATTACCTTTTTCCAGTCTTATCCATTCATGATCTTTCGTGTAACGTAAATTTTCAGGGAAGTTCATGGTATCTATTTTTTTTTATGCTGCAAAGATTAGGAAAAGAGACCGAATTAAGACAAGGCCGGAAGGAATTATTTACCATTGGTGTGTCCGGATACCCCCCGGATACCCCCCTGGCCGTCCGGATCACCGGTCGGGAACCATTTTAGCCTGTTACACCCCTCCTGCCTGTTCGAAGTATAATAAGATATGATCTTTCATGAAATTTTCCTGTTCCCGGAGATCCATTTCGGGGAGGGCTTTGAGCTGCCGGAAGTGCGGCCAGCCATCTTCATCTACCGCCTCCAGTTCATAATATCCGCTTTGCCGGAACAGGGAGCATACGGCAATATGCATGAGGTCCTGTTTTTGTTCTTTGGAGAATTTCTTCCGGATATCCCCGAATTCCTGGACCCCGATGAGGAATAAAATGGTCTCCATGTCGGGCTTTTTCCCGAATCGTTCTACCAGGCTGGCTTCCAGGTTCCACCACCGGGTCTGCAGGTCATCTTGCGCTTGTTGCATCTGGCAAAGATAATTCACTTATCAACGCCTTTATGCTTTTTCCACTACGACGGCAGTCCCGTATGCCAGCACTTCCGTTACACCGTTCATCACCTCATTGGCATCATAGCGCATGTTGATAATGGCATTGGCTCCCCGCTCGGAGGCATGTTGCGTCATATACTGAAAAGCTTCTTCGCGGGTCTTTTCGCAGAGTTCCACGTAAATGGAGATCTGACCCCCCAGCAGGGTCTGGAGCCCTCCGGCCAGATTGCCCAGCAGGCTGCGGGAGCGGACGGTAATTCCCCGGACAACGCCCAGGCTCCGGGTTATACGGTATCCATCCAGGGTAGTGCTGGTGGTGATCATGGCGGGGTCTATCATATAGCAGGTTTTGTGGTGAAATTACACTTTTACAGTATTACCTTTGCTCAAAATCAGCAAGATGTTACAAGTGGCATTTATACGTCAGCATGTGGAGTTTGTTAAGGAGAGATTGACCCTACGGAACTTTAAGGAGACCGGCCTGGTGGATACGATCATCAGCCTGGACGATCAGCGTAAGAAGCTGCAGCTGGAATCCGATACCACCCAATCAAAAATAAACGCCTGTTCCAAAGAGATCGGTCAATTGATGGGCAAAGGGCAGAAAGACCAGGCAGAGGAGAAGAAGCAGGAGGTAGCTGCTTTAAAAACCTCCCTGTCGCCTATTGCTGAGCAGCTGGCGGCTGTGGAAGAGCAATTGAATGACCTGCTGATCCGGCTGCCCAATCTTCCTGCGGCCGCTGTTCCTGCCGGGAAGACGCCGGAAGACAATGTAACGATCCGGGAAGGGGGGAAGAAGCCTGTTTTGCCGGCGGGCGCCCAGGCGCATTGGGACCTGGCCAAAAAATATAACCTGATCGATTTTGAGCTGGGCAATAAGATCACAGGCAGCGGTTTTCCCGTCTATATAGGAAAGGGGGCCAGGCTGCAAAGGGCCCTGATCCAGTATTTCCTGGATTATAACACGGCGGCCGGTTACACCGAAGTTCAGCCACCCATTATGGTGAATGAAGCGTCTGCCAGGGGGACGGGTCAGCTGCCGGATAAAGAAGGGCAAATGTATTATGTCGGGGAAGATAATTTATACCTGATCCCTACAGCGGAAGTACCGGTGACCAATATCTACCGGGACGAGATCCTGAAGGATGCCCAGCTCCCTGTCCGGATGACGGCCTATACGCCTTGCTTCCGCAGGGAAGCCGGAAGTTATGGTAAAGATGTCCGCGGGCTCAACCGCCTGCATCAGTTCGATAAAGTGGAAGTGGTCCAGCTCGTGCATCCCGAAAAGAGCTATGAGATATTGGAAGAAATGGTGTTACATGTAGAAAAGCTATTGTTATCCCTGGAGCTTCCCTATCGCATCCTGCGGCTCTGCGGGGGAGATATGGGGTTCACTTCCGCCATGACCTATGATTTCGAAGTGTACAGCGCGGCGCAGGAAAAATGGCTGGAAGTGAGCTCTGTCAGCAATTTCGAGGCTTTCCAGACCAACCGGATGAAGATCCGCTTCAAGGATCCGACGGGCAAAACGCAGCTGCTGCATTCCCTGAATGGCAGCTCCCTGGCGTTGCCAAGGATCGTCGCCTGCCTGCTGGAAAATCATCAGCAGGAAAATTCCATTATTTTGCCTGAAGCTTTACACGCTTATTTCGGTGCGGCGCAGATCTGACAATCGATGCGACGCAGATCTGACAATCGATGCGACGCAGATCTGACAATCGATGCGACGCAGATCTGACAATCGATGCGACGCAGATCTGACAATTAAACCAGCATTAAAAAATTAAAGAGAGATTAAAATAACGCTGCCGGGTAACCGGCAGCATCCTTTATTTATAGCATTTAACATAAATGTTTGTGAAAGAGCCCGGGGCGGCTAGGAGAGATGATTTTTTATTTCAAATATTTGTCTTCAACATTAACCTAAAATTTTTTTATGAAAAAGCATTTTCACTTACTCATTTTCTTTTTTTTACTTGCTCTTTGCAGCCAGGCTCAGATTAAAAAGGGTGATATTCTCTTAGGGGGCGATATTGGATTTTACTCGCAAAAGACGGACCCGGGCATTCAGAATAATAACTATTTGACGAAGCAGACATCCCTGAACCTGAGCCCTTCCATTGCCAAAGCCATAAAAAATAATTTGTTGGCCGGGATCGATCTGGCTTATTCAGGTTCGACAACAACTCAAAGCTCCGGCGTGTATGGAGGCAGTACTTTGAAGGTGCGTACTTATGGGGCCGGTTTTTTCCTGCGCAGTTACAAGCCCCTGGGCAGCGGATTTTCTCTTTTTATGCAGAGCCGGCTGGGAGGCTCTTACAGCACCCAGAAAAATACCTATGATAATTTCCCGGGCAACAACAGCGATCTTAAGGGATATTCGATCGACCTGGGTTTCTATCCGGGGATAGCCTATGCGATCACCAAAAAGGTGCAATTGGAGACAGGGTTTCAAAATATCCTCGATGTGAGTTATGCGCATTCAAAAAATACGGTCGTAACTGACCCTGCTACCAGCACTGCAACGTCGTCGAAAACAAACACTTTTTCCTTGCAGTCGGGCCTTAGTAACAGCCTGGCCGGGTTTGTAATCGGTGTCAGGGTATTATTGGGATCTTGACGATAAGGATCGGCTGCAATCATCTCATCTGAAAGAGGAAAGTTGGCCGGTGCGCTTTTCCCGGGTTTGGACGGGGGGACGCAATACGATGGCGGCGGTACAGACCATGGCACCGCCCATACGATATATCTAATCGGTGTGGATTGTAACGGAAAGGCCTGATCAATAATCTTCCGGACCTGGAGAACCTGGTAGAGGGGGATCCTGAAAATGGCCTGGAGCTGACGATTAAAGTATTTCAGGCAGGGATTCGCGACCTTCTTTGTCCCGTGGACAAAGAAGGTCGCCTGGTATCCTACCAGCCTTGTTTAGCTATGCCGGCCTTGATGGCGGCTAATGCTTTTTCTTCTCCCAGCAGGGTGGTCAGCTTATTGCCTTTACCATCATTTCCTTGTGCCATATAAGCCCCTTTGGCAGTTTTTGTGATGACCGCATCCTTTATGGGTACGTTTTTTTCTTTCGTTTTTACATTGTAGGCCGTAAGTGTTACCTCTGACATAATTAATTGATTTAATGCTTGTTAATTACAGATCCTGTTAGCACAAAATATTGTAATATTAATGATTTTGGCTGATTCTGCGGGAAAAAGTTTTTTATTCCCCTACACGTCCAATTTTGCGTATTTGGCATGGGATTCAATGAATTCACGTCTGGGCGCCACTTCATCCCCCATCAGCATGCTGAAGACCCGGTCAGCTTCTGCTGCGCTCTCGATCGTCACCTGCTTTAAAGTACGGGTATCCGGGTTCATGGTGGTTTCCCATAACTGGTCCGAGTTCATTTCTCCCAGTCCTTTATATCGTTGAATGGTGACGCTGTCCTCTTTACCGCCTCCCAGCTTTTCTACCCAGGCTTTTCGCTGATCTTCGTTCCAGGCATAAGATTGTTCTTTCCCTTTCTTCACGAGGTACAGCGGTGGCTGGGCAATATAGATATACCCCTGTTCTACCAGCTCTTTCATGTAGCGATAGATAAAAGTAAGGATCAGGGTGGCGATATGGCTGCCATCCACGTCGGCATCGGTCATGATGATCAGCTTGTGATAGCGTACTTTGGAAATGTTCAATGCCTTGGGGTCATCGGCTGTTCCTACTGTCACTCCCAGGGCCGTATACATATTGCGGATTTCCTCGTTCTCATAGATCTTGTGTTCCATGGCCTTTTCCACGTTGAGGATCTTACCTCTCAGAGGCAGGATGGCCTGGAAGCTGCGGTCCCGGCCTTGTTTGGCCGTACCACCTGCCGAATCTCCTTCGACCAGGTACAATTCACAGCGTTCCGGATCACGTTCCGAACAGTCGGCGAGCTTACCGGGCAATCCGCCTCCGCTGAGCACGCTTTTTCGTTGTACCAGCTCCCTGGCTTTTTTGGCGGCGGCTCTTGCCTGTGCAGCCAGGATCACTTTCTGGATGATATTCTTGGCTTCCCGGGGATTTTCTTCCAGGTAGTCATTCAATGCTTTTGAAACGGTGGAGTCTACCACGCCGCTCACTTCATTATTTCCCAGCTTGGTCTTGGTCTGTCCTTCGAACTGCGGTTCCGGCACTTTTACGGAAATGATGGTGCTCAGGCCTTCCCGGAAATCATCCCCTTCGATCTCCACCTTGGCTCTTTCGAAAAGACCTTGTTTGTCGCCGTAAGATTTGAATACCCGGGTAAGGGCGCGGCGGAATCCTGCCACATGGGTACCCCCTTCGATCGTATTGATATTGTTGACGTAGGAATAGATGTGCTCGCTATAGCTATCATTATAGGTGAGGGCTACTTCGACGGCTACATTCGTAGCCTCATCCCTGCCTTCCACGAAAATGACGGTAGGGATCAGGGGGATGCGGCCGGCGTTCTTATCCAGCATTTCCACGAATTCGACGATGCCTCCCTGGCTATAGAAAGTTTTGGAATAGGTGGTCCCGTCTTCTTCTTTTTCCCGCCGGTCATTCAGGACGATACGGATTCCCCGGTTGAGGAAGGACAGCTCCCGCAGACGGCCTTCCAGGATATCCTTATTGTAGGTCGTAGTGATGAAAATGCTGGCATCGGGCCAGAAACGGATCGTAGTGCCTGTTTTATCGCTGGCGCCTATTTCCCGGACCGGGTATTGGGGAACGCCTATCTTGTATTCCTGTTCGAATACTTTTCCCTCCCGCTGGACGGTAACCTGCAGGTCGCTGCTCAGGGCATTCACGCAGCTTACGCCCACACCATGAAGGCCGCCGGAGACCTTATAGGTATTCTTGTCGAATTTACCTCCGGCATGGAGTACGGTCAGGACCACTTCCAGGGCGCTCTTCTTTTCTTTGGTCATCATCCCGGTAGGGATCCCGCGGCCATCGTCTTCCACACTGACGGAATTGTCTTCGTAGATGGTCACGTTAATGTTCTTGCAATAGCCGGCAAGGGCTTCATCGATAGAGTTATCCACTACTTCGTATACAAGGTGGTGGAGGCCCTTTACGCCGATGTCCCCGATATACATCGCAGGACGTTTGCGTACAGCTTCCAGACCTTCCAGTACCTGGATACTATCTGCTCCATATCCGTTGCTGGCCGGGGTCAGAATTTCGGGTGTTGTTTCACTCATTTTTATATGGGAATCTTCTAGTTAACAATAAATTAATAAGGTGGGCAAATGTACGAAAAATAAGGGGTTCCGCCGGTTTTAATATCCCCATTCAGGGGGTTGATTGTGAAAAATTTGGGGATTACCGGTTTGGGTATTTTGGGGGCAATCAGCGTCATCATTTTGTCAAAATCCGGGATATTTGGCTATTACGGGGAACCTGATCCTCTTTATTCGCATTAATTCATGTTTCTCACTTAAATTTGCGGAATTATGTACGAGGCTCCGGATATTTTGATGATGGCATATAAGCAACCTGTTATGCAGGATGAACTGGCTTTATTGGATGAAAAAGAGCGTCATATACCCGGTTCGGTGCAATATGCCATCAAGAGGTATAACAAGCATCCCCAGTGGAACCTGGATGATATGGGCATGATGGTATATCATTACAAAAAAGACGATCCGGGGCAAAATTTCCTGGAGCTGCGTTTTTGTATCGCAGGGAATGTATATTGCCGGAAAAAGGAGATTGAATGCAATTCCTGCAAGCTGAGCGCTTCTCCCGCCTGTTCTGAGAGGATCGATACGGTAGATGTCCTCAGTTTCCGGTTCCTCTCCGTACACTTGTCTCAATTCGCCAAGCCCCGTAAGCTGGATAATACGCTCAGCGAAGATATCCTGAACTTCAAGCATGTTTCCTCTTTTTCCAAAGTTTTATCCCTTTGCGGAAGAACCCGGATGGTATTGGAAGCATTACTCAGCCATAGCTATACCGACAGCCTGGAGAATATTTTTATCAATGCCCAGAGCCAGATGCTCCTTCTTTACAGTCTCGAATGTATGCTGGGGGAGAAAGAGGTGGAAGGCTTCCAGTGTAAATTCCTGGCTAATGAATCCGACCGGGAAAAGATCATCAAAGCCAGGGAGGTGCTGTTGCAGCATATCGGCGAGCCCCTTACTATTAAGGAGCTGAGCCGGAAAGTTGCTATCAACGAGTGTTATCTGAAAAAAGGGTTTAAGGAAATGTTCGGAACCACTATTTTCGATTTCTACCAAAGCCAGCGTATGGAGCATGCCCGTTACCTGCTTTATGAAAAAGGATTGAGCGTGACGGAGGTCTCTGTCATGCTGGGCTATTCATCTATTTCTCATTTCTCCACAGCCTTTAAGAAACATACGGGGCTGAAGCCTTGTGAGCTGCTGCTGCATTGATGCAGTCTATCGCCCGGCTATCGCCCGGCGGCCGATTCAACTGCCAGTCGATTGAACTGGCGGTCGATTCAACTATGCCTGCTGCCCGGTGCATACGAATGCTACAAGGCCAGGAGTTCAAATGCATATTGATAGTTGATCAGTTTTTTACCTTCAATATTTTCTTTCCAGGCAGGTTCTTTATGACTTATATCCACCAGCTGTTTGGTTTTTACAGGTTTTAGCTTTTCTAAAACAGTTTGCATACTGTTCATTTCATCCGGCGTAAACAGTTCATTCCGGAAAACCTGGTTTGCCGAAGGATCAATAATCACCATTTCTTTATCTCCATCCCATATTTCATATTTCAAACTGATAATATCACTTTCCTCTGCCATTTTGAATAAGTAATCGAACTGACTTGGGACAGGCCCCCATTGTATGGCCCGGTAAGATAAACCGCTGATCCCGGTCCCGAACTGTTTAAAATGATAGAAGTCCGCGTAGAATAAGAGCTTGTTAAGCGCTGTTTTCAGGGGACTTATGTTATCTGCAAAAAATCGCACCATATGATAGGCCCTTTCGGGATTGATCCTTCTGTAACCGTTATATTCAGAAGGCATATTTCCTCCCAGCATCTTTTCTGTGATCGGAGCCCATGCGGTCTGGCCTTCTTTTAATTCGGAAATTCTTTTGAGCAATTTTTCTTTTTGCCTGCCATGTACGGCATCACTTAACTCTACCAAACGTAAAAATTCATCGGGATTGGCTGCCATCTGGATCAACCTCGCATTCGTCTCACTGGGGATGTCTCCGGTCTCATACAAACGATATTGATTTACCCCGAACCCTAAAATTTCGGACATAGCTGTTGCCGGCAGATCATACTGGCTGCGGATATTTTTGATCTCTTCTATAAACGGCAGATTATGCCTCACCCGGTAAGCGTTGTATACCTGATCCAGGTTCAGATCGCCCATGTGATCATCCTCAAACTCTTCCCCGGTGTCCTTGCACCTGTAATAATGATAAATGATCTCAAACGATTCTTTCCGGAATTCCAATACTCTCTTTTCTCTTACTAACTCCATCGGATTTCCTGTGACGGGACTTTTCATACAATTGCATTTTTAAAGGGATAGTTCATTGGGTGCCCGGGGAAATGAAAGGAAATACATATTACTTCAGAACCCGGCGTTCCCAACTGAATCTTTATATATACTTCCCTTTTCTTTATGATCTTTCCAAATACCCACCTATCAGAATTATGATATAGCTTATCAGGCAAAGGGCCTTGTGAATAATCTTCCGGCTTTAATTCTTTCAGGATTTCTTTTATATCTGCACGCTTCAGCTCCAGCGCTAATAACGTGTTGGTATTTTTAGGATTTGTCCGGTCAGTCCTGATCAATAACCCCCAAAACTCCAATTTAAAAATAAAGTCTTTCAGAAATTGTTCCACCCCTGCCTGCCGTTCCATATAGCCAATATTTTTAGCAAAACTAACTAAATAGTTTTAATTGCAAAAATTAAATGGTTTTTTTAAACGATAAAGTTTAATTTAAATCTTTCAGGCTGGCTTCCGCTGCTGTAATGGTGGAATCGAGATCATTGTAAGTCAGCGCGTTGTTTAAAAACCAGCTTTCAAAAGCCGAAGGCGGCAGATAGACACCTCTTTTCAGCATGGCGTGAAAAAAAGCGGGAAACCGGGCATTATTCGCAGCGGAGGCCGAAGCGAAATCAGTGACGGGATGTTCGCTGAAATGTAGGCTGATCATGGAGCCCAGCTGATTGATCTGGTAAGGCTGCCCCCAGGCCTTCAGCACTTTATCCAATCCATTGCGCAGGTAAAGGGTCTTTTCTTCCAGCTCCCGGTAGATGGAGGGATTATTCTTCAGCTCCTTTAACAAGGTATACCCTGCGATCATGGCAATGGGATTGCCGCTGAGCGTGCCTGCCTGGTAGACATTTCCAAGGGGGGCGATCAGCTGCATGATCTCTTTTTTGCCGCCAAAGGCTCCTACAGGCATTCCTCCTCCGATCACCTTGCCGTAGGTGAGCAGATCGGCCCGGATACCCAGTCTTTCCTGGGCGCCGCCGGGCGCCAGGCGGAATCCGGTCATCACTTCATCCAATATAAAGACAATCCCTTCCGCATCGCAGAGCGTCCTGAGTCCTTCCAGGAAGCCGGGCTGAGGCAGGATGCAGCCCATATTGCCGGCGACAGGCTCCACGATGATGGCTGCTATCTCTCCCTTATGGGCAGCCGCCAGCTTTTTTACGGCGTCCAGGTCATTATACGGGGCGGTGAGCGTGTCCTGGGCAACGCCGGGCGTCACGCCGGGTACCGTCTGAATATTGAAAGTGGCTACACCGCTGCCCGCCTTGACGAGAAAGGGGTCGGCATGGCCATGGTAATGCCCTGTAAATTTGATTATTTTATTACGCCCCGTGTATCCGCGCGCCAGCCGGATAGCGCTCATACAGGCCTCTGTGCCGCTGCTGACCATACGGATCATGTCTACATTCGGGGCCAGGCTGCAAATAAGCTCGGCCATTTCCACCTCCAGCAAGGTGGGAGCGCCGTATGAAGTAGAGTATGCGGCATACTCCTGTATTGCTGTCACTACCGGTTCCCAGGCATGCCCCAGTATCATCGGTCCCCAGCTGGCGATATAATCGATATAACGATTACCATCCACATCATAGAGATAAGCTCCTTTGGCTTTCTGCATAAAGACGGGTGTGCCGCCTACGCTTTTAAAAGCACGGACGGGGGAATTGACCCCACCGGGGATGCTTTGCTGGGCTCTTTCGAAAAGTTGCTGGCTTTTTTCGTACATGTTGATGATTTTAGGAGGTACTGATGGTTCTGGTAGTATGGTTCTGGTAGTTCTGAAGAATAGGGGGCAAACGGTTTACCGGTTTAACAGTTTCGCGGCATCTTTGGCAAAATAGGTGGCGATCAGGTCGGCCCCGGCTCTTTTGAAGGAGGTCAGGGTTTCCAGGATCGCCCGTTCCTCGTTGATCCAGCCCATTTTGGCAGCCGCTTTGATCATCGCGTACTCGCCGCTTATATTATAGGCGCTGACCGGCACGTCGACGGCATTCTTCACTTCCCGGATGATATCGAGATAAGGCAGGCCCGGCTTGATCATCACGATATCGGCTCCTTCCTCCACGTCTATCAGGGCTTCTTTGACCGCTTCCCGGCGATTGGCATAGTCCATCTGGTAGGTTTTTTTGTCCCCGAACCCCGGCGCCGAATCCAATGCATCGCGGAAAGGCCCGTAGAAGCAGGAAGCATATTTGGCGCTATAAGCCATGATGCCGGTCTTCGTGAAGTTATTTTCTTCCAGCCCTTTGCGAATGGCGCCGATGCGGCCGTCCATCATATCGCTGGGGGCTACCCAGTCAGCTCCGGCCTGCGCATGGCTCAGGCTCATTTTTACCAGGGCCTCCACGGTGGGATCGTTCACGATCTCTCCATTTTCTACAATACCATCATGTCCATAGGAAGAGTAGGGGTCCAGGGCCACATCGGTCATGACTACGATCTCCGGAACGGCGGCCTTGATCGCCTGAATGCTTCTTTGCATCAATCCATCGGCATTCCAGGCTTCTTTTCCCGTATTGTCTTTCAAGTCATCGGAGCACTTGATGAATAATAAAACGCTTTTAATGCCCAGTCCCCATAACTCTTTCACTTCCTTTACCGTACCATCGATGCTGCGGCGGAAATAGCCGGGCATGGAAGGTATTTCAAACTCCTGACCTTTTCCTTCATCAATAAAAAGGGGGACGATAAAATCATTTGGGCTAAGCACCGTCTCTGCCACCATCGAGCGGATGGCGGGGGACTGGCGTAAAATGCGGTTGCGGCGTTGCAGGTACATATTCAAAGTTTTATAAGTATTTCATTCGATTTCCCCCGCCTTATCAGCGGGCTTCTAATTCCCCCTTCAGGGGTTAGAGGTCCACTCCCTCGGGTGCAGGCAGGCATCCAACAGCTCAGCTTCGGGTGTTCCGGCGGCTGGCTGATAGTTATAACCCCAGCGGGCCCGTGGCGGCAAGCTCATCAATATGCTTTCTGTTCGTCCCTGTGTCTTCAGTCCGAACAGGGTGCCGCGATCGTGGATCAGGTTGAATTCCACGTAACGTCCCCTCCTGATCTCCTGCCATTCCGTTTCCCTGTCACCATAGGACATATCCTTTCTTTTCTCCACGATAGGTGTATAAGCGGGTAGAAAGGCATTCCCGTTCGCCTCCTGGAAGGCGAACAAACGATCGGCTTCCGTTTCATCCGCCGGACGAAGATGATCATAAAAAACGCCGCCGATGCCCCGCATTTCATTATCACGATGCGTGTTGACGAAATATTCGTCGCACCATTTTTTGTACAGGGGATACTTTTCCTTTCCGAACGGGTCCATAACATGTCGGAAGGTCTGGTGAAAATGCCGGGCATCTTCCTCGAACAGGTAATAGGGAGTAAGGTCGGACCCCCCTCCAAACCATCGGTCAGTCAGGCTCCCATCTTCGCCATAGACTTCAAAATAGCGCCAGTTGGCATGCGTGGTAGGAACGTACGGATTGAGCGGATGGAGCACCAGGGAGAGACCGCACGCAAACCACTTACTGCCGTCAATTTTTAGTTGCGTGCGCATCGGATCGGTGACCTCACCCCATACGATGGAAGTATTCACTCCTCCTTTTTCAAGCACGTCCCCGCCGGCGATAACCCTGGTCCTGCCGCCGCCGCCGCCTTCCCTTGTCCATTCGTCTGTTGCAAAAACGGATCTACCATCCACTGCTTCCAATGACTTACAGATCCGGTCCTGCAAGGTCTGAATGAAATGGATCCATTTATCCCGGAAGGCTGGCGTATCGGTCTTGTGCGTATGATTTGCTGCGGGCTGATTCATGTTGATTCGTTCGGCTTATGGGCGATAATTTTTCACGGTGTCTACGAATGCCCTTGCGTGATCCACCGGGACATCAGGCAAAATACCATGTCCTAAATTGGCAATATGCGGATGACCCTGAAAAGCATCCAGCATGGCTGTCACTTCCTTCCGGATCACGGGTATCGGTGACAATAGCTTAGCGGGATCAAAGTTGCCCTGCAAGGCTACTTTCGGTCCGGCCAGCTGTCTTGCCATCTGCGGGCGGATACACCAGTCGATGCCCAGGCCATGTGCGCCTGTAGCTGCCATGCCTTCCAGGGAAGACCAGGCGCCTTTGGCAAATACGATCGTTAGCACTTCTTCCTTCAGGGCAGCTACGATCTGGCGGATATAACGTAAAGAGATCGTTTCAAAATCCTCCGGACCCAGGAGGCCGCCCCAGGAGTCAAAGATCTGCACCACATCTGCTCCGGCCTTCGCCTGTCCTTTCAGGTAGGCGATCGTGGTGTCCGTGATCATTTGCAACAACCGGTGGGCCGTCTCCGGCTGGGTATAACAGAAGGCCTTGGCTTCGTCGAATGTTTTAGATCCTTTGCCTTGTACCATATAACACAGCAGGGTCCAGGGCGATCCCGCAAATCCGATCAGCGGCACCCGGCCATCCAGGGTCTTTTTAGTCAGCCTCAGCGCATCGAAGACATAACCTAATTTCTCTTCCACATCCGGTAAATGAAGCTTATCCAGGTCTTCAATCCGCCTCACCGGGTCGGGTAAAAAGGGCCCCTTCCCTTCTACCATTTGTACTTCCATGCCCATGGCCTGGGGCACTACGAGAATATCCGAGAAGATGATAGCGGCGTCTACCCCTACCTGCTCTACCGGCTGGATCGTGATGGCTGTGGCCAGCTCAGGATTCTGACAGCGTTCGAAAAAAGAATATTTTTCCTTCAGCTTCATATAGTCGGGCAGATAACGGCCGGCCTGGCGCATCATCCAGACAGGTGTGCGTTCTGTTGTTTCTCCTCTTAAAGTTCTTAATAACAGATCGTTCTTGAGTATGTTCATAATAATTTGCCGGTTACTGACGCCGGATTTATGGTTTGTTGTTGCTTATCTGCGTTTGGAGGATCTTGAAAATGATCGGTCACCTGTCGGATCAGCGCTTCTTTTTCGGGGGATCCGCTGAGAATCGTTTGATTGGAGCTGTAGGACCGGATAGTGTCAGCGGTAGTCTGTCCGATCGCGAATAAACGGGTGGCGGCCGGGATCGTGTTGACCTGGAAGAAGCTGTGTACGGCGCTGGGACTGAAAAAAACGATCCCATCATAAGCTTGTTCCACTTTATGAGGAGTTTGGGTAGTCTTATATACGACCAGCTCATTCACCCTGATCCCCTGTTGCTGCAATTTTTCCGGTAGTTCGTCTCTTCGCTGGTCGCCGCAAAAAAAGAAAATCGCCTCCGATATCCGCCGGCTAATGATCGTATCCGCGAGGGCCGCAGCCGAGGCAGCGGTACCGGCTATGCAATCATCACCAAAGTTGTCCCGGACAAATTGCTGTGTGGCCGATCCGATACAGAAGATCCGCCAGGGGAAGATGCCTCTCTCTGATCCGGGGGAAACCGGGGTTTGGCCGTACCGGCTGTCCGGCTGTCCGGCGATGCCTGTTCCTTCCTTTGCCAGGCTGGTCTTTTCCGGCGCGTCTTTCAGCCATCCTGCTACTGTCTCTACGGCATTCATGCTGGTGAATACGGCTATGAGCGGCTGCCGGGAGAGGTCCCGGATGCGTTGCTGCAGCGCCTGGTTCACCATTGGCGCCGTCTCAATAAAAGACAGGGTATCTATTAGAATACCCTTGCCGGCTGCCTGTTCCAGGAGGGCTGCCTCCAGAGGCCTGGTAGATAATATGTGTGTTTTATATTCGGCCATGCCTGTCCGGTATTCTTTTCTCTTATTATTTCGCGGCGGGGTTGTTTGTTATTTCGCGTATGCTGTCTGCTATTTCTTTTCCTCCTTTTTCGAGGAGCTCTTCTGCGGCTGCTCTTCCTAATCCATTGGCCATTTCCAGGGGAAGGATCTTTTCTATCTCCACTTTTTGGGCCCCATCGATAGACAGGAGTTGTCCGCTGAAATAGACTTCTCCGTCTTCCACTTCCGCCAGGGCGCTGATCGGAGTGGAACAGCCTCCCAGGAGCGTCTTTAAAAATTCTCTTTCTATATGGGTGCAAAGGGCTGTATCCGGATGATGGAGGGGCTGGCAGGCATTAACGACAGCCTCGTCATATTCCCTGCATACGACCAGGATGGCGCCCTGTGCGGGGGCAGGTAACATCCAGTTGAGCACCAGGCTGTTTTCGGGACGCAAGTGGATACGTTCCAGCCCTGCCTGAGCAAAAATAGCTGCATCCCAATTTTCATTTTCCAGCTTCTTCAGCCGGGTATTTACATTACCCCGGAGATTGTGGATCTGATGGGAGGGATATTTGTGCAGCCATTGGGCCTTGCGCCGGATGCTGCTGGTTGCGATCTGTGCTATATGATCCTTCTGGTTCAGGAAGGCTGTATCTTTTTTGTAAACGAGCAGATCATGAACAGGGCCTCGCGGCAGAATGGCTGCTTCCTGCAGACCTTGCGGCAGCTGAGTAGGCACATCTTTCATGGAATGTACGGCGATGTCGATCTTTTGACTCAGCAGGGCGCTATCGAGGCTTCGGGTGAATACTCCCTGAACCCCCATTTCGTAAAGAGGCGTCGCCAGGTCGATATCACCTTCACTTTTGATATATACCAGTTCGGAGCTGATCCCTTGTTCTGCCAGCAATTCTTTTACCTGTGTGGCTTGCCAGACAGCCAGCTGACTTTCTCTTGTGCCTATCCGGATCATTTGTTGCATGCGTAAAATTAGTTCTTTGCGGTCAGCGGGAAGGCGATATACTCATTGATCGCTTCTATATACTGGCAACCGCCCTGGTTATGCTGGCGCATTTTGGTAGCCATTCCGTTGATTACGCGCTGGATTTGCTGATCTGTATTGGTGGTGGACGGAAAGGATTCACCGGAGAGCCGGCTGAATATGGGGCAGGTATGAAGCTCTTTTAATTTTGTTTTAACCGCTCTCAGTACCGGAACATGTTTGCGCATTTCCTGCCATTCCTGAAATTCTGCGATATGTTCGGCTATGATGGCGTTGGCTTTAGGTACTTCTGCTTCTCTTTTCTGGAGGGTCTCGTCTTTCAGCCTGGATAGTTCGTCTACATTTACGAGCGTGATACCAGGCAGCTCGCGGGCTGATTTTTCCACGTTACAGGGAATGGACAGGTCGATGACGAGCTTATTTCCCTTGTTTTCCAAATGAGAACGCAGCAGGACTGGCTGTTCGGCATTGGTGGCGACGATGATGATATCGGAGGAGGCGATATAGGTTTCTGTGTGTTCCGGCGACGCATGCTGAACGCCCATTTCCTGAGCCAGGCCGGCGGCTTTTTCTTCCGTACGGTTGATCAGGGTGATATCCCGGGTGTCCAGGTAGTCTATCATATTGCGGCAGGTATTGCGTCCGATCTTGCCGATGCCGATCAGCAGGATCTTTTTGCCGGCGGCGGAGCCGGTATTTTCTTTTATAAATTGAATGGCGGCGAAAGAGACAGAGACGGTTCCCCCGCTCAGGGTCGTCTGGTTCTTAATGGACTTGGAGGACTGCAGCACGCAATTGACCAGCCTTTCGGAGAAAGACCCGATAAAATTACGCTCACGGGCTATCCGGACGGCTTGTTTGATCTGACCTACGATCTCATAGTCACCCAGGATCTGGGAGTCGAGGCCGGCGGCGACCTGGAAAAGATGTTCGATAGCATCCAGGCCATTCTTTATGTAAGCAAGTTCTGTGAACGTTCCGGGATCGCCGGTGGTTTGTGTACACAGCAGGTTGATCAGCTGGGAAGCGTCTTCGGCAAACCCGTATATCTCAGTACGGTTACAGGTAGATAAAATGAATAATTCGTTCAGGTGATAAGAGGGGGCGAGCGTGAGAATTTTTTCATATTGCTCGTTGCTGATAGCAAACTGCCCCCTGATAGCGGCATCTGTTTTTTTATAATTTATCCCTGCGACGAAAAATCCGGAAATATCAGCCATCTTATTGCCCATCATTATTCAGCTTGTTGGAATATAAACGCAAAAGTACTCGCAGCGGTTCCTATTATGCTAATTTTTCTGTCATTAGACTGTCATTTATAAAGCTGATTGATATCAGCTGTACCGTATGACGTATCATCTGTGGTCCCGCACAATCTATTTCTGTCAATTCTACGTTTGTTGCGATATTGTGGCAAATTCCTGCATTTTTGGGAAAGAGTCTGATTACATTTGCAAATTATTCTTTATGGAAAATTCATCCGATAAAAGAGCTATTCTTTTAATGAACCTTGGGTCCCCGGATTCTGTCTCTGTTCCGGATGTCCGTAATTATTTAATGGAATTCCTGATGGATGCCCGGGTCATCGATTACCCTTATCTCTTCCGTAAAGTATTGGTGGGGGGGCTGATCGTCCCTTTTCGTGCGGCTAAATCGGCGGAAGCATATAAGATCATCTGGACAAAGGAAGGATCTCCTTTGATCGTGCTGACCCGGCAATTGCAGGAGGCTTTGCAGAAAGTGGTGAACGAACCGGTGGAGATTGCCATGCGGTATGGCAATCCATCCATGGAGGCGGCTTTTGAGCGTCTTCTGCAAAAAATGCCGGAACTGGAGGAGGTGATCGCTGTACCTCTTTATCCGCATTATGCGATGGCTTCTTATGAGACAGCGGTGGAGTATGCAAAGGAAGTCCACCGCCGGAAAAAATATTCTTTCCGCCTGAATTTCATCAGGCCTTTTTATAATGAATCCCATTATTTGCGGGCGCTGAGCGAGCAGATCCGCCCCTATGTTTCACAGCAGTACGATCATATTCTGTTTAGTTATCATGGAGTGCCTGCCCGGCATATTAAGAAAACAGATCCTACAGGCGCTCATTGCCTGCAATCCGCCGGGTGTTGTGAGACCGCTTCTCCGGCACATGCCCGTTGTTACCGGCATCAGTGTTTTGCTACGACACGTGAAGTGGTGCGCCTGCTGGATATTCCGGCAGGAAAATATAGTAATTCTTTCCAGTCCCGGCTTGGCAAGGGCTGGCTGGAGCCTTTCACCGATATCCGTCTGGAAGAGATGCCTAAAGAGGGGATTAAAAAACTACTGATCCTATGTCCCGCCTTTGTAAGTGATTGCCTGGAAACGCTGGAAGAGATCGCTATCAGGGGGAAGGAGACATTTATGAATGCCGGAGGAGAGGCGTATACCATGATCCCCTGTCTGAATACCGATCCGCTGTGGGTAGAAGCCCTGGCGGGATGGGTGAAGGAGATCGGGGCAGGGGCGAGGAACATGATCCTGAATGAAGAATGATCCGTTATTTTGATTCAAAATATGTATAACTACGTCAAAGCGCTCCATATTATCTTTATCGTCACCTGGTTTAGCGGATTGTTCTATATCGTGCGCCTGTTTATTTATAATGCGGAAGCCGCCCAAAAGCCGGAGCCGGAGAAGACGATCCTGCAGCGGCAATTCCGGGTAATGATCCGGCGGCTCTGGATGGGGATCACCTGGCCTTCGGCTATATTGACCCTCCTTTTTGGTCCCTGGATGCTGATCCTCATGGGGTCTGTGCCTGCCTGGCTCTGGATCAAGCTCTGTTTTGTCCTGGGACTGTATGGCTATCATTTTTCCCTGCAGGGAATTTTTCGGCAGCAGATGAAGGGCATCTTCCGCTATTCATCACAGCAGCTGCGTATCTGGAATGAAGTGGCCACTATCTTCCTGGTGGCGATCGTAATGCTGGTGGTAGTCAAACAAAACATGAGCTGGGCCTGGGGATTGGCAGGGCTTTTCGGCTTTGTGATCGTACTGATGAGCGCCGTGCGGATCTATAAAACGATGCGGGCAAAGTAACGTGTTGAAGAAGTAAAGAAAACCCTCCCGACGCTGAGGCCGGGAGGGTTTTTTTCTATCCGGGGTAAAAAGGTAGTTTTTCCGGAAACTGAACTTGGATTGGTCATCCAGGAATTGGGATAATTTGGGCCTGTTGTTGCTGATCGATCAGGTTCTTCTAAAGGTTAATATCAGAGATTAAAAACGGGTAGGTTACGGACCTCAAGTGAATAAGGTGATACACGGAATAAGGAGGGCAAGAAGGTAACACGGAGGGTAAGATAAAAGGAAGGGGAGTAGGAATACCCCCCTTTTTAACCCCTAAACCCTAAACCGTAGAAAGAGTTATCCATTTAATGCATTGATTTGTAATACATTAAGGGATTTTAATTACTTTATGTATATGAGCATTAGGGTGTTTATACCCTATTTTTGTCGTATTTCTGAAAGATAATATCCATAAATTATGCCAAAGCTGAATAATGTGGATAACTACGGGGGTGATTGGCGGATGGGGGTAAATTGAGGGCGTGTGGGTGTAGTATGAAAGATAGTTTTTTTAAGCTGCGCTTAAAATTTCCGCATCCAGACTGAAGTCTGGATACGGTTGGCTCTAATGATGGCGCTTCGCGCAAAACGGCTGTGCCGTTTTTTTTGTACCTTTGCACCCCTTTTCTGCCCCGGAATCCCGGACTTTCCGGTCGCGGAACACTGATTTAGCCTTAATACATAACAATATATTATATGTCGAGGAAGTATAGAGAGTATCAGCAATTGAACCTGCCCGCCATCAGCCAGGAAATACTGGCTAAATGGGAGTCAGGCCGGGCCTTTGAAAAGAGCGTGGAATTAAGGGAAGGGGCTACCCCCTTTGTATTTTATGAAGGCCCTCCCAGCGCCAACGGTTTGCCGGGTATTCATCACGTGATCAGCCGCACGCTCAAGGACCTGGTATGCCGTTACAAGACCATGAAGGGATTCCAGGTCAAGCGCAAGGGTGGCTGGGATACCCATGGACTGCCCGTAGAGCTGGGAGTAGAAAAAATGCTGGGGATCACCAAGGAAGATATCGGTAAAAAGATCTCTGTAGCAGAATACAATGAGACCTGCCGCCGCGAAGTCCTGAAATATAAGGACAAATGGGATGAATTGACGCTTAAAATGGGGTACTGGGTGGACCTGAAAGACCCTTATATCACCTTTGAGAATAAGTATATTGAATCGTTGTGGTGGATCCTCAGCGAACTATACAAAAAAGGCCTCTTATACGAGAGTGTCAGCATTCAGCCTTATTCTCCTGCTGCCGGCACCGGCCTGAGCTCCCATGAGCTCAACCAGCCGGGCACCTATAAAGACGTAAAGGACACTTCCGCCGTGGTTATGTTCCGGCTGGACGCGGTTGCAACCCGGGAGCATGCGCTGCCCGGCGTTCCAGGCTCCCTCCAGGCAGTAAAAACCCTGGAGCAGATAGAACAGCTGCTTAAAAATGACAACAATACGGACGATGTGTTCTTTATGGCCTGGACGACGACGCCCTGGACACTGCCTTCCAATCTGGGTTTGACGGTCGGCCCCCGCATCGGGTACGTGCTGGTGAAAACGTTCAATCCTTATACACATCTTCCCTGTAACCTCATCCTGGCGAAAGCGCTTGTGGACAAATATTTCAAGCCGGAAGGAGAGAACGGGGATTTCAGCGGATACAAAGAAGGGGACAAGGTCCTGCCCTGGACCATCCTGGGCGGATTCAAAGGCAGCGAGCTGGAAGAGCTTCGCTACGAACAGTTATTACCCTACGAGGCGAACAGCCCGGAAAAAGCCGGGGGAGATCCTTTCCGCGTGATCGTGGGCGATTTTGTCACCACGGAGGATGGAACCGGCATCGTGCATACCGCCCCTGCCTTTGGCGCGGATGACTATAAGGTAGGGAAAAAATACAATCTCGGCATCCTGGTCATGGTGGACAAGCAGGGGAAATTTGTAGATGGGCTGGGAGAGTTCAGCAACCGTTATGTCAAGAACTATAAGGATGACCCCAAATATGTGGATGTGAACGTAGACATCTGCGTAAAGCTGAAAAAAGAGAACCGGGCCTTTAAAATTGAAAAATACGAACATAACTACCCCCATTGCTGGAGAACGGATAAGCCGATCCTCTATTATCCGCTCGACGCCTGGTTCATAAAGACTACAGCTCTGAAAGACAGGATGGTAGCACTGAATAAGACCATCAATTGGAAACCTAAGTCTACCGGCGAGGGCCGTTTCGGCAACTGGCTGGAAAATATGGTGGACTGGAATCTGAGCCGCAGCCGGTATTGGGGGACTCCTCTCCCGGTATGGCGGACGGAAATCGATGAAAAGGATAAAGACGCGGCGCCGGAAGAGATCTGCATCGGCTCCGTCGCTGAGCTGCAGACGCAAATCCGTAAGTCCATCGCTGCAGGTTTCATGAAACCTGCAGCCGGAGACAAAAATGTGGATTCCTTCGTGGAAAGACTTACAGTCGACCTGCACAAGCCATTTGTGGACGATATCATACTGGTAAGCGCAAAAGGCAGGCCGATGAAACGGATCTCCGACCTGATCGACGTATGGTTTGACAGCGGGGCCATGCCCTACGCCCAATGGCATTTCCCTTTCGAAAACAAAGAAATATTTGCGCAAAACTATCCTGCCGATTTTATCGCAGAAGGGGTGGATCAGACCCGGGGATGGTTCTACACGCTGCATGCCCTGGGCTCCCTGTTGAAAGAATCGATACACGAACAGCTGAAAGCTGCCGGCCTGGGCGGAAATGACCTGGAAGCCCGGTACCCGGGAATAGCCTATAAAACGGTAGTATCCAATGGGCTCGTATTGGATAAGAATGGCAATAAGATGAGTAAAAGGGTGGGCAATGTAGTGGATCCCTTCCAGACTATCGGTCAGTTCGGCGCGGATGCCACCCGCTGGTACCTGATCACCAATGCTTCCCCCTGGGAGAACATGAAATTCGATATCGACGGCATCAAAGAAGTACAGCGCAAGTTCTTCGGGACCCTCTATAATACCTATCAGTTCTATGCCTTATATGCCAATGTAGACGGATTTGTCTTCAAAGAGGCCTATATCCCGCTGGATCAACGATCTGAAATAGACCGCTGGATACTTTCCTCTCTGAATACCCTGACGGAAAAAGTAGGCGCCAGCCTGGATGATTATGAACCTACCCAGGCAGGCCGGCTGATAGAAGAGTTTGTAGATGAACACCTTAGCAACTGGTATGTCCGTCTCAGCCGTCGCCGCTTCTGGAAGGGTGAATATGAACATGATAAGATCTGCGCCTATCAGACTTTGTATGAGTGCCTGGAAACCATTTCCCGGCTGATGGCCCCTATTTCCCCGTTTTTTGCAGACTGGCTCTTCTCCAACCTGGATGAAGTGACAGGCCGGGTAGGGGCGGCTTCCGTACATCATGCGGATTTCCCTGTTGCGAACGTCTCTGTAATAGACAAATCATTGGAAGAGAGGATGCAATTGGCGCAGGATGCCTCCTCCCTCATCCTGTCTTTAAGGAAAAAGGTCAATATTAAAGTGCGCCAGCCTCTCCAGAAGGTGCTGATCCCGGTGTTGAACCCGGTCATGCAGGAGCAGCTGGGCAAAGTGGAAGAATTGATAAAGGCGGAGGTGAACATAAAAGAAGTGTTATATCTCTCGGATGCCGACGGGTTCATCAAGAAAAAGATCAAACCGAATTTTGTAGCCCTGGGGAAGAGACTGGGATCTAAAATGAAGGCAGTTAGTGCAGCTTTAGGCGAATTTTCGCAGGAAGACATTGCTAAATTGCAAAAAGAAGGTCAATATAATTTGTTAATTCCCAATGAAGCTGTAATATTATCTATTAATGAAGTAGAGATCACCAGTGAAGATATACCGGGCTGGGTGGTAGCGGGTAAAGATACGCTGACCGTGGCGCTGGACGTAACAGTGACTTCCGAACTAGCCCGTGAAGGCGATGCCCGCGAATTTGTTAATCGTATCCAAAAAATCCGTAAAGATAACGGCTATGACTTGACAGACAGGATATTAGTCAAAGTAGTCGATTCTCCCGCCCTTAAGGAATCCTTGACCCGATTTAATGAGTATATTTGCACGGAAATTTTGGCAGATTCTATTGAATTGGTTGAGGAACTAGCTAATGGCACTGAAATTGAAGTGAATGATATTCTTTTAAAAGTGTTTGTTACTAAAAAAGCCTAACACTATGGCAACCAAGAAGAAAGCGGCAAAGCCCGCCAAAAAACCTACTAATGTCAAGAAAATAGTGCCCGCTAAAAAAGCAGTTGCAAAACCTGTCCACTCGTCAGGTCCGGCCAAGCCTGCCAAAAAAGCGCCCGTATCTAAAAGTATTGCCAAACCGGTAGCGAAAAAGGTTGCCCCCGTCGCCCCCGCCAAAAAACCTTCAAACATTCCGGCTAAAAAATCTGTTGTATCAAATATGCCTAACACCTCTAAACCTGTTCCGAAATCACAGCCTGCTCATCCGCCCGTCTCCGGTCCTGCCAAACAAACAGTTCCCGTTGCAGCCGGTAAGCCTGCCCTTAAAGAAGAATCTAAAAAACCTGTATTGAAAACTCCCGAAAAGAAAGAAGAACCCAAGCCGGTGGTAGCCACCCCACCTCCTGTCTCCGTTAAACCTGAACCTAAAAAGCCGGCAGTTCCGCCCAAGCCAACCAAGGTGGTGATCCCGGAAATGAAAACAAAAACGGTCCGTAAATACGAACCGGAGTTCACTAAATCAGTATTAGACACTCATCAAGAAGAACAAACTGGACCTACTATGAGATATAGCGATGCAGAACTTGGAGAATTCAGAGAGCTGATCAACCGAAAACTGGATGCGGCTAAAAAGGAATTGGCTTACCTGCAGGGATTAATTACGCGTAAAGATGAAATGGGCGGTGACAACGACGATGCCCGGTACATGACCATGGAAGATGGAAGCATGAGCATGGAGCGGGAGCAGTTGAGCCAGATGGCCAGCCGGCAGATCACTTTTATCGATCACCTGGAGAAGGCTATTATGCGTATTGAAAATAAGACCTACGGTATTTGCCGGGTAACCGGTAAACTGATCGATAAAGCAAGACTCAGAGCGGTGCCCCACGCTACCCTAAGCATCGAGGCCAAGCAGATGATGAATAAATAGCAGGGATTCAATACGGCATGGGTGCTGCCTTTTTCGGCATTTCTTTCAATAACCCCAATATTTTCCGGGCGACTTCCAGGGCCGAGGCCGGATTTTGACCGGTAATGATGTTCCCGTCTGTTACAGTATGGCTGGTATAATTGGCGCCTTTGCTATAGATGGCCCCGGCGGAAACGAGCGTGGACTCCAAAGAAAAGGGTACGATCTCCGTCAGCCCGGATCCCTGCTCTTCCGTATTGCTGAAAGCGGTGAGATATCTTCCTTTTACCAGGGGCAATCCCAGTTCATTTTTCGGGGACACCAATGCAGCCACGCCGTGACAAACGGCCCCGATGATCTTGTGTTGCCGGTTGAAATCTTCTACCAGGCCCTGTAAGAAGTTGTTTTCCGGAAAATCCCACATCGGGCCATGCCCGCCGGTGAGAAATATCCCGTCAAAGTCAGCTGCGCTCAATGTGTCCACAGCGATCGAATGCGCTAATGAGGACATGGCTTCCAGGTCTTTTTGAAAACGCCGGATGGTGCTGGTGGAAGCAATGATGGATTCGCTTTTGGGGTCCAGGGGGATCGGACCTCCCTTTGGCGAGGCGAGGGTGATGACGGCCCCTGCATCGAGGAAAATATAATAAGGTACAGCCAACTCTTCCAGCCACAGACCTGTCTTGCGACCGGTGTCTCCCAATTGCCCATGCGAGGTGGCTACGATTAATATTTGCATAATTTTTTTTTTACACACCAGCCTTTTTACGGGCCCCGGTTCTTTCGGGTGAAGCGGCCTTTTCATGACCTTCCTGAAAATTGTTCTCGTAATCGATTGTAGTACGTAAGATCTTGATCCGCTGGGCGATCTTTACCCTGAACTTGTTGTCTACATTCAGTTTCCGGATCTCGTTCAGGGCATCCTCATAATTATGCAAGGCCTGCGTATAGAGACCGTTATTTTCATTACGTACTCCTTCGCTGTATAATTCTGTATGGCTGTTCTTCCTGTGAAGAATAAAAACAATGGCCAACAGGGCAAGAACGATGAGGCCGATGAAGAGGAGAAAATACAGGGAGGATGACATTTTGCTGATTTTTATCCTATGTAAGCTAGGACTATTAATCTGAATGCCGGGGGATTATTTAAAATGTGTGAATTATGTAAACTTTCACCGGATTTGTGTAAAAAGAAATCCATAAGTATTCCGATCTTCATTATGCAAAAGATGTCCATAATAAATCCCTGATAAAGGTATACACAATAAAAATATTCATAATTCAGTAGATCGAGAGTACGTTTTAGAATTCAGAGAGATAAAGCCGCTTCAGCGTAATTGCAGGGCGGCTTTTTTATAGCCTGTAACAAACGGCATTCAGGTTCATGCCGGCGCCGACCGAGGTGAAAAGGATAACATCCCCTTGTGTAAGGGTATGTTCCGGCAAGGCGCCTTTTCTCACCATATCAAATAAAGTGGGGACGGTGGCCACTGAGCTATTGCCCAGCTCCCGGATATTCATGGGCATGATATTCGCCGGGGGCTCATTTATGGAGAAGAGCTGGTAGAAGGCTTTTATAATAGCCACATCCATTTTTTCGTTGGCCTGGTGAATGAAGATCTTTTTAAGGGCTGTAATGGAAATTTTGCTTTGGTCCAGACAAGCTTTCATGGCTTGCGGAACCTGCTTCAGCGCGAATTCATATACTTTGCGGCCCTGCATTTTCATATAACGGATGCGAGGGTCGGAGTCGGGAAAATAGGATTTTCCCATGTGAATGTAATTAGCTTCTTCCAATACAAAGGATTGGGTGGCATGGCCAAGGATGCCGGGACCCTCGTCCCCGCTGCCGGATCTCACGCCTGAAATCCCCGAACCTTTCGAAATATGCGAACCTTCAGTATTTCCCCATCCGTTTTTCTGCGCCTCTATGATCGCCGCACCGGCCCCGTCACTGAATATCATGCTGTCCCGGTCGTATTCGTCAATGACCCGGCTCAATGTTTCTGCGCCGATCACCAGGCATCTTTTGGCCAGGCCGGCTTTAAAAAAAGCATCTCCCTGTATCAATCCCTGGATCCAGCCCGGACAGCCGAATAAAAGATCGTAGGGAATGCAGGCGGGATTGCGGATACCCAGGGCTTGTTTTACCCGGGAGGCAAGGGCCGGCACCGAGTCGGACTGGATGGAATGCTTGTTGACATTGCCGAAGTTATGCGCCACGATGATCTGGTCGAGGGTTTCGGGATCAATGCCGGCATCCCGGATGGCAGCAATAGCGGCGATGGCAGCCATATCGGAAGCATTGATGTCCGTAGCGGCATACCGGCGTTCATGAATGCCGGTGACCTGTTCGAATTTACGAACGATCTCCGTAGCAGCATTGGGTATACGCTGCTGCTTTTCATCATAGAAATCATGTATGGTAAAGTCTCGGTTGGTCTTTATATTAGCCGGAATAAAGCTACCTGTACCAAGTATAACGGTTCTCATCGGACTAAATATAAAAAAATTGTGCCAAAATTGTGCCTGAGTTTTTCCCGATGAAGGTACGGGAATTCAGGATTTTCCAGCTCCAATTTGGGCTAACTTATTCTTAAAATATTGCGCACTCCGGCAGTCAGGATGTGCGGCTGCCTGTGATATGTCCAGACCGTTATCCAATAAGCGGGTGACTAGTTTTATTTTCCCTGCTTTTTTCTTTCCTACTCCTCTGCCCGTATGGGTCACAAGCAGATTATTGATGCTCTCGAATGGATCTTTTTCATTTTCAGGTGATGGGAAATTGAAATCGGGTTTATTAAGCAAATTCTGCATGGCCAGGCTGCTTGCCAGAAACCAGGCTTCTATTTTCTTGACGGCGATAACGACAAGATCCTGTTTTCTGGCTGAGATCCTTGCTTTAGTTTGGGTGATACAGATGTCTTCATCCAGGTCGGTAAGGATAACGATGGCTTCTGCTCCTTGTTTTTCCAAACTGGTAACGTATCCTGCAATATTATGTGGCAACAAGTTGCCGGAGCCTTCGGCATTGACGACATTTAACCGTTCAATGTTTAAGGAGGCAAGCAGTTGTTGGAAGGGGGCGGATTGAAGAAGGATCAATTCTGTACGTCCTTCACAAATAAAACCAACTTTGATCATAAAACGCCACCCCCCAGAGCATTCGACAGCCAGGCTTCGTCCGTTTTTATATCAATTCCATCTTCTTTTGTAAGCTGTTTTGCTTTAGTACGGCCGTTGATCTTATTAACCAGGATGATCTCATCGATTTCCAGGCTTCGGACCAGGGTCTGAGAATGCGTATTGAGCCAGATATGATGGCCATCCTCTTCGCATTTTTCCCGGAAGAAATCGACCAAAAGCTCTATGGCCTGGGGGTGCAGGCCGTTTTCCGGTTCTTCGATACAGAGGAACTGGGGTTGATTGCTTTGGTAGACGGCGGCCATCAGGGATAGAATATTGTAGGTGCCATCGGAGATCAGTGTTCTGGGAAAAGGTTTGTCCGATCCTTTTTCATAGATAAAGAAATCATATTTCCCGTCTATATTGGATTTTTTTACTTCAATGTCTTTGAATTCTGGAATAAGGATTCGCAGCCATTCGATGAAATCATTTCGTTTTTGCTCGCTTTCCAGGATCATTCCTATGATTTGAGAGAGGTTGGATGCGTCAGGGGAAAGTTTAGTATTGATAGTGGGGGTTCTGTTCTGAGATGATTTCCCCACAAAAATTCGGGAAAAATTATCAATAAATTGCTCGTAATCGTTGTCATATTTTTGATTAGACGTTTCTTGCCGGTTTTGTAAAAAACGATTTCTTTTGGCGAGATCTTTTATATCAAAAATAGGAAGCATTCCACCCTCAAATCGCTTCATCGAATCATAGGTATTGTATATTAGAGCGAAATTTGAAAAATCCTCTGGTTCTTCAGGAAAGATACCCAGAAAATCTATTCCAATCCCATCACCAAATATACAGTCTAAACTTATGGAAGACTTGGTAGAAGTAGATTTTAAGACTTTATTAGAGTAAGACAAAACTAATCGTCTTCCGCCAAAAAAGTCCGGTGCTTCGGTTGAAAACCTTGCAACATAATTCGTAAACTCCAACGCCTCAAAAATATTACTCTTCCCACTTGCATTAGGTCCAACAAATGCGCAAAAAGGTTTCAGGTCGTTCAGCTCGAAATCCACCAGCGATTTGAAGTTATTGATATGGAGTTTTTTAATTCTCATGGAATAAAAATACGATTAAATTTTCAGCATTCTATTGGTCCCGGCAGGCTGTATGGCCTGTTCCCTGTGGAACCGGATAGATGGATGGTCAGGCAGTAAGCTCGATTGAGGAGCGACCGGCCACTATTTCACCTCCTGCATCTCCACCAGCCGGTTGTAAAATCCCTGCAGCCGGATCAATTCATCGTGCGTCCCTCTTTCTACAATACGGCCTTTCTGCAGGACGATGATCTCATCGGCATGGCGGATGGTGCTGAGCCGGTGAGCAATGACGATGCTGGTGCGGTGCTGCATCATTTTGTTGATGGCGTCCTGGACCAGGCGTTCGCTTTCCGTATCCAGGGAAGAAGTGGCTTCGTCGAGGATCAAAATGGGGGGATTCTTCAATAGGGCCCGGGCGATGGTAAGACGCTGTCTTTCCCCGCCGCTGAGCTTACTGCCCCGGTCTCCTATATTGGTTTGATATCCTTCCTCCTTGCGCATGATGAAGTCATGGGCGTTGGCGATCTTTGCCGCCCCGATGATCTCCTCCTGCGTAGCATCGGGTTTGCCGAGCGCAATATTGGCGCTTATGGTATCATTGAATAAAATAGGTTCCTGGGTAACGATGCTCATTTGTGCGCGTACGGTTCGCAGGGAATAATCTTTAATATTGACCCCATCGATCAATAATTCTCCGGAGCTGGTGTCATGGAATCGGGGCACGAGGTCGGCCAGGGTCGATTTACCGGCGCCGGAGCTGCCTACCAGGGCAATGGTCTTTCCTTTTTCAATGACCAGGTTGATATCGTTCAGAATGGCTGTATCCTCATAGGAGAAGCCGACATGGCGGAATTCGATCTTACCCTGGAACGCTGCCAGCTTTTTGGCGTTGGGATCATCCAGGATGGAGACCGGGGCCTTTAATAATTCTTCCACTCTTTCCATGGCGGCAGCTCCCCGCTGGATATTGAAAAAAGAGGTGGAGAGATTTTTTGCGGGGTTGATCAGCATGGCGAATACGGAGATGTACACGATCAGGTCACCACCGGGCAATCCTTTTCCAGCATGACCCACATGTTCCAATACGAGCCTTCCTCCGAAATAAAGGATGGTACACAAAATCATGACGCCCAATACTTCTGTAAGCGGCGAGGCCAAATCCCGGCGGGCGTTCATTTTATTACGGATATGAAACAGGTTGTCGTTGATCTGCCTGAATTTTTTTCCCAGGAGCAATTCCGCGCCGAACCCTTTGATGATGCGGATGCCGCCCAGGGTCTCATCCAATACGGATAAGCTCTCCCCCAATTTAATGGAGGCATCCTGCGACTGCCGTTTCAGGGACCGGCTGATCCGCCCGATGAGAAAGCCGGTAACGGGCAAAAGGATCAGCAGGACCAGGGACAGGGCCGGGCTCAGATAGACCATATAGACCAGGTAGGCGATGATCGTCAGGGGATCTTTGATCAGCCCTTCCAGGGTGCTTACCACAGAAGATTCGATCTCATAGATATCGTTGGTCATGCGGGAAATAAGGTCTCCCTTCCGTCTTTCGGTGAAATAACCGATGGGCAGGGCCAGTATTTTCTCGTATACATCATTGCGGAGGAAGGTGATGGTAGCGCTGCGGATAGGGGAGGAGATATAGCTCGACCAGTAAAGGAACAGGTTCTTGAGAAAGGTGGTGAGAATAATAAAGATACAGATGGCGATCAGGGCTCCTGTCTGGCCATAGCTTTTTATAATATCGTCCAGTATATTCTTCAGCGGTCCGATGGCGTTGGTAGAGACGGTTGCGGCCTGCCGGGGTACATCACTTTTGAAGAGGATGTTCATGAAAGGGCTCAGCATTCCCAGGGAGAGCAGCCCAAAGGCAATGGATAGTAAGGTAAAGATCAGGTATATTGCTATTTTGCCCCTGTATTTCGATAGGTATTGGAGGATCACAGAGAATTTCTTCATGCTGATATATTAAGCCGTAATTTTAGGGGCAAATTTAACAGTAATATGGTTATGTTGCGGGGGGAGGACCTCTTCCACTTTATTTTCAGACGAAATTAACGATATGCAAGAAGGAAAACGACAAAAACAGGTAGCTGCCCTGCTGTTGCAGGAGATCAGCGATATATTTCAGCGGTTGGGTTTGGGTATGATCGAAGGGGGGCTGGTGTCCCTGACGGCCGTGAAAGTGACGCCCGATCTGCTGGAAGCGAGGATCTATCTCAGTTTTTTCCAGGTGAAGGATGCGGCTGCGGCGCTGAAGAAGATAGAGGAGAGGAGCTGGGAGATCAAGCGTGATCTGGCTGCCCGTGTCAAGCATCAGCTGCGCCGGATACCTATCCTGCAATATTTCCAGGATGATACGCTGGAGCATGCGTCCAAAATGGAGGAGCTGTTCCGGAAACTCAATGAGGGAAAGCAATGAATTTTCTCTTCGCCTGGCGTTATTTCAAAGCAAAAAAGTCAACCAATGCGATCAATATCATCGCCTGGGTAAGCATGGCGGCTATTGTAGTAGGGGCCGCTTCCCTGATCCTGGTGCTGAGCGTGTTCAATGGTTTTGAGGACCTGGTAAAATCCCTGTATACCAGCTTTTATCCCGATCTGAAAATTACTCCCGCTTCCGGCAAGACCCTTTTGCTTAGCCCGGAACAGTTGAAGCACCTGGCCGGTGTAAAAGGGGTTCGTGCCCTGTCCCTGGTAGTGGAGGATAAGGCGCTGTTGGAGAACGGGGAGTCGAGGGCCATTGCTTACCTGAAAGGGGTAGACGAAAAGTATATCCGGGTGGCGGGTGTGGCGGAAAAATTAAAGAGCGGCAAGTTCGAATTGGGAACGGAAGATCATCCCCTGGCTGTACTGGGTTCGGGTATTGAAAATATCCTGGGTGTGGAGGCTGACCGGGCCATCGTTCCCCTGTCTGTCTTTCTTTTTAAGAAAGGGGGCGCGGATTATACGGCAGATCCGCTGGCATCCATGAGCAATGAAAATATGGGCACTTCGGGAACCTTTCTCATTCAGCAGGATTTCGACGATCACTATGTTATCACGAACCTGGCTTTTGTCAAACGGATGCTGGGGTTGAAGCCCGACGAATACAGCGGAGCGGAGCTGGCCCTTGACGATGCCCTGCAGGCGCCCTTGCTGAAGCCTGTCCTGCTCCGGCTATTGGGAAAGGACTACCAGGTGCAGACACGTTATGAGCAGAACCAGAGCCTGTATAACGTGATGGGCACGGAAAAATGGGTGATCTATGTTGTGCTGACCCTGATCCTGGTAGTGGCTGCTTTTAATATGGTCGGAGCTTTAACGATGCTGGTCTGGGAGAAACAAAAAGATATTCATGTACTGAAGGCCCTGGGGGCCAGTGACGGGATGATCCAAAAGATCTTCCTCAGCGAAGGAATGTTGCTGGCCCTGTTGGGCGGCGGCTTTGGGGTGCTGCTCGCCGTGCTCATCTGCTGGCTGCAGATAAAATACCATCTCGTTCCTTTGCAGGGCGGCTCTTTCCTGATCGATTATTATCCGGTGAAGCTGGTGGCGACCGATTTTCTCCTTGTTCTCTCGACGATCCTGGTAGTAGCTTTACTGGCCTCCTGGCTGCCTGCGAAGAAGGCGGCGTCTCAGCCGATAGATCTGTCGTGATCAGACTAATAGACTAATAGTCCTGCAATGTGGAGGGCAGCTGTGCGAGCGCTTTTTGCAACTGCTCGTCATTCGGCGCTACTCCATGCCAGTGATGGTCATTTTCCATGAAGTCGACCCCTTTACCCATGATGGTATGCATCATGATAGCGATGGGCTTACCTTGTCCGGTCATTCCCTTTGCCTTGTCCAGCGTAGCGACCACTTCATCCATGTCATTACCATTCATTTCCAGGGTGGTCCAGCCAAAAGCGTCGAATTTCTTATGAATATCCCCCAGATCAAGTACGGATTTCGTGGTGCCGTCGATCTGCTGGCCATTCCAGTCGACTGTGGAAATAAGGGTGTCCACTTTGTGTGCGGCGGCGAACATAATGGCCTCCCAATTCTGTCCTTCATCTAATTCTCCGTCTCCATGGAGTGAGAATACAATATTTTTGTCGTTATTGAGTTTTTTAGCCAGGGCTGCGCCGATAGCAACGCTCATCCCCTGACCCAGCGAGCCGCTGGCGACCCGGACACCCGGAAGGTGTTCATGTGTGGTCGGGTGGCCTTGCAGACGGGAGTTGATCTTGCGGAAAGTAGCCAGTTCTTTGATGTCAAAATAGCCTGATCTCGCTAATGCTGAATAAAATACAGGAGAAATATGACCGTTTGAAAGGAAAAAAAGATCCTCGTTCTTTCCATCCATGTTAAAATGGGGATCGTGTTGCAGCACTTTAAAATAGAGCGCGGTAAAGAATTCAGCGCATCCCAGGGATCCGCCCGGATGGCCGCTTTGGGCGCCATGCACCATGCGAACGATATCTCTTCTAATTTGTGTAGCAATTGCTTTCAAATCGGCCATAAAAATGATAAGTTTTTGAATTCGGTAGGCAAATCTAACGGTTTTTTACAAAAAAACACTCCGACACAATATTATCACGAATAGGGGTTCGGCATTTACGGGGTCCGGCATTTGCATTGAAAGTTTCTTATATATTAGTTAGAAATATGGAAAAAGAATTCCTATTTTTGTTCACAATTCAAACCGAGGCTGATGTTCGACGTTCTACTTTCGATAGCTATCTCATTCACGATCACATTCCTCGCTATCCCCGCCATTATCAATGTGGCTGAAATGAAGAAGCTATTCGATATGCCTGATGAACGCAAAGTTCATAATTCTCCTATTACCCCACTGGGGGGATTGGGTATATTCGCCGGTTTCGTATTCGGATGCCTGCTTACCCTTCATTTTAATCAGTATGCGGATCTTCAATATTTCATGGCTTCCTCCTTTGTTATCTTCTTTCTGGGCCTGAAGGACGATATCCTCGTGATATCCCCGGTAAAAAAATTCATCGGCCAGGTGCTTGCCGCCTTTATCATTGTTTACTACGGGGGAATCCAGATCCGGAGCATGCATGGTTTTTTGGGAGTATATCAGCTTCCTGAGATGTTCAGCCTGTTATTAACGTATTTCGCCGTTATCGTTGTCATTAATTCCTTCAATCTCATAGATGGGGTGGATGGACTGGCTGGCAGTCTGGGGCTTTTATCTACGGTGGTATTCGGGGTTTATTTCCTGTACGTGAATATGCTGCCTTATGCCGTTATAGCCTTTTCACTGGCCGGCAGCCTGCTGGCCTTCCTGATCTTTAATTTTCAGCCTGCCAAGATATTCATGGGTGATACCGGGTCCCTGCTGATAGGTACGATCAATGCCATTCTGGTGATTAAATTCATTAATGTAGCTAATACAGGGGATGTAAGCTTCCCCATCCTTGCTTCACCGGCAGTAGGCTTTACCATATTGATGATCCCTTTACTGGATACCCTGCGGGTATTCGGCATTCGTATCCTGCACCGGCGTTCGCCTTTCAGTCCGGACAGGAATCATATTCATCATTTATTGCTGGACAGAGGTTTTTCCCACAGGTCGATCACGCTCACCCTGGTTGCGATCAACCTGGTGATGATCGCCCTCGTCTTTCTGGGAAGATCGATGAACTGCACCCTGCTCATATTCTCCGTTTTTGGCATATTTTTCAGCATTATCGCCGGGATTTTATACCTGCTCCCTGCAACACCCCGCCTTTTTGTTGCCAGGAATTCGTTGGAAGATAGCGCTCAGCTGACAAAGGCTTCCAAATTTGTAGCCCTTACAAAGGATAAGATGCTGGAGCAGAATAATTAGCTTTCCCATAGAAAATTGACCTATCTTTTTGTGTATTTTCCCTTTTAATGTAGGTTTGCACCGTTGTCAACCAATAATATATGTCAGACGATCTAATCCTGATCCTGGAAGATGCACAGGATAACATGCAAAAAGCACTCAGTCACCTTGAAGCAGAGCTTATTAGAATCAGGGCCGGAAAAGCCAACCCTCAAATGCTGGAGGGGCTTACGGTCGATTATTACGGCAATCCCACTGTGCTGAACCAGGTAGGGAATGTATCGGTAGTGGATGCCCGTACCCTGACCATACAACCCTGGGAAAAGAATATGCTTCAGCCTATTGAAAGGGCTATTATTAATGCCAACCTGGGAGTCACTCCTCAGAATGATGGAAATATCATCCGGCTGTTCATGCCTCCCCTGACGGAAGAACGGAGAAAAGAGTTTGTGAAAAGGGCCAATGGGGAGGGAGAGCAATCCAGGGTGGCGATCCGTAATATCCGCCGGGATGCAATCGAGCAGATCAAGAAACTGCAGAAAGACGGCCTGAGCGAGGACGAGACCAAGGATGCCGAAAAAAGCATGCAGGAAATGACGGATAAGCATATTGCCCTGGTGGAAAAACATCTGGCTGCAAAGGAAAAAGATATTATGTCCGTATAGATTTGTTTTTCCAAATCCACCCCTTTTTTTGCTACCTGTCGCAAGGATAGCCTCCCTTCCCGTATTGCCGGACATTTGTCGCCAGGCGATGACTGGCTATTACACGTTGTTTTCCGGATACGCATATTAGCGGGCACCGCTCACCCGGTAATCCGTAACCGGCATTTCCGGTAAATGGGTATTTATTTTGTCTAAGGGTATGGTCTAACGCTTGCATAAGAATAAACGAATAATTTTGAACGACTAAACGTAGTGAGGATCATGGGAAAACAAAAGTTGAAAGAGATCAGCACCAGGGCCCCGGAAAGGTGGGATAAGAAAGAGACCAGGGAGAAGCTGGAAGTTTTATTAGAGGAGCTGGATGAATTGCAGAATCTCCTCTTTGCAGAGTCAGAGCATGCGCTCCTGGTGATTGTCCAGGGAATGGATGCCAGCGGCAAGGACGGTGTCGTGAGAAATGTCTTCGGCAAACTGAACCCACAGGGCGTTCTGGTGAAATCTTTTAAAGCGCCTACTCCGGAAGAGCTGGCCCATGACTTCTTATGGAGGATCCATGCTCATGCGCCGGCTAAAGGGGTGTTACAGATCTTCAACCGCTCGCAGTATGAAGACATTCTTATCACAAGGGTCCATAAACTGATCGATGACAAGACTGCGAAAAAGCGGATGGAGGTTATTAATGATTTTGAGCGGATGCTGACGGAGCATAATAATACATCGATCCTGAAGTTCTACCTGCATATCTCTCCGGAGGAGCAGAAACAACGCCTGGACGAACGAATTAAGAATCCGGCTAAGCAATGGAAGTACAACGCGGATGATTTTAAGGAAGCCAAACTCTGGGACGAATACATGGAAATGTATGAGGACTGCTTTGAACATTGCAATGAAGTACCCTGGACCATCGTGCCGTCGGATCAGAACTGGTATAAAGAATATGTGATAGCCTCCACGGTGAGGGATACGCTGAAAGCCCTGAAAATGCAATATCCGGGACTGAAGAAATGAACAGATCAACGAATGCAATTACTCTCTATCTAATAACTAAAAACGATCATTATGGGAATGCTTAAGGAATTTAAGGACTTCGTCATGCGGGGCAACGTGCTTGATCTCGCTGTGGCAGTTGTTATCGGCGCGGCATTCAGCGCCATTGTCTCTTCTCTGGTGGACAATGTGATCACCCCGTTGTTATTAACGCCGGCTCTTCAGGCAGCTCATTTGCAGGACATCGATAAGCTTGCCTGGGGCGCCGTTAAATATGGCAGTTTTTTAGCTGCTGTTATCAAGTTTCTCATTATCGCATTTATTCTCTTCCTGATCGTGAAAGCTTTTAAGGCCATTGAAAAGAAAGGGGTGCCACCGGCTACTGCGCCTACTCCTACGGAGGCATTGCTGACGGAGATCCGCGACGAGCTGAAGAAGAAACCAACGCTTCCCGCTTAAGGAATCCCCCCTGCTTGCCCAGTCATAAACATTTTTTCTTCGACCTTCGTTGAAGGAAGTATGATTTTGTTAAATCCCTATTAATTAAACTAATGTGATATGAAGAATTTTTCTTTTGTGAAGTTATTTGCGAAACCTCTGTTAGTTATTCTGCTCACGGCAGCGGGCATCTCTTTTTCATATGCCCAAAACAAGATACAGCAGCTGAGGGATGATGCCAGTAGTGTTGCGATCGTCAAAGATCCCAACGATACGGCGAAGATGACCTGGAAGACGGGGGGCATATATAATCTGAACTTCAACCAGGCGGCCCTGAGCAACTGGGCCGCCGGCGGAGATAATTCAGCTCTTTCCTTATCGACTATGCTAAGCGTATATGCTTTCTACAAAGATGGTAAGAAGTCATGGGACAACAGCCTGGACCTTGCCTATGGGATCGTCAATACAACCAGCCTGGGCACCCGCAAGTCAGATGACCGGATCGACCTGGTGTCCAAATATGGGTATGATGTGGGCAAGAAATGGTATCTGAGCGGATTGGTCCAGTTCAGGAGCCAGTTTGCACAGGGGTACAATTATCCTGACAACAATACAAAGGTGCTGACTTCGAACTTCCTTGCTCCGGCTTATGTGCTTCAGTCCATCGGTATGGATTATAAGCCGAATGATAACTTCTCTCTTTTTCTTTCTCCTATAACGGCCCGGGAGCTGATCGTACGGAATGACTCCCTGGCTGCGGTGGGTGCATTTGGGGTCGATTCCGGCAAAAAGTTCCGTTTCGAGCTGGGTGCATTCGTTTCGATCAACTATACCGCCAATATCAGCAAGACGGCGATATACAAGACCAAGCTCGACCTTTTCTCCAACTACCTGCACAATCCCCAGAACATCGCTGTCAACTGGACGAATATCCTGGCGGTGAAAGTGACCCGTCTGATCAGCATGAACCTGACCGTGAACATGATCTATGACAATGATGTCAAATCCACGAAAAGTGATGGAACTGCCGGCGGCCCGAAGGTACAGATCCAGGAAGTGATGGGCATTGGCCTGGCGTATAAGTTCGATAATAAGAAGCGGATGCCTCCGGCGCCTAAGCCAGCCAGCTAAGCCGGCTGAAAAATTGGGGAAAACCGGGGTATAAGATAACGGGTAAGCAATGAGATTTTGAGATATTTTCGCTCAGAACAGCGTTAATCAGTGAGCGTATGACACAAACCATTAGTTATCAGATCAAGCTACCCCAATTCGAAGGCCCTTTCGACCTCTTATTATTCTTTATAGAGCGGGATGAGCTGGATATCTATAATATCCCGATCAACCGGCTTATCCAGGACTTTCTTACCTATATTCATTCCGGCGAGAAGCTGAATATCGAGCTATCCAGCGAATTCATCCTTTTCGTGTCCACCCTGATGCGTATCAAGGCAAAAATGCTCCTGCCCCGTAAGGAAGTGGATGAGCAGGGCAATGAGATCGATCCCCGTCAGGAGCTGATCGACAAGCTGCTGGAATACAAACGTTTTAAAGAAGCCGCTGTCACCCTGGCCGAAATGGAAGCTATCCGCCACCTGATGGTTCGCAGGGGGAATTTGCAGAAGGAGCTTTCCTCGATCGGTGAAGAATCCGGGGAAGGGACCGAGATCCAGGCGATCACCCTGTTCAAGCTGATGAAAACCTTTGAGCGGCTGATGCAGCGCATCCAGCAGCGGCAGAACAAGCCCGTCCATACGGTGGTGAAGTACAACTATACGATGGAAGACAGCCGGGAGCATATCCTGACTTTCGTTCAGCGGGAGAAGACCCTGTCTTTCGAGCGGCTCTTTGATATCTGTGAGAACCGTCTCCATGCTATTTTCCTCTTCCTGTCCATGCTGGAGCTCGTACAGCAAAGTTATATGAGCATCATGATGGGCGAGGGCTGGAATAATTTTATCGTTGAATTTAATCCCGACCGCCCTGTAGACGAGGACCAGTCGATCTTCAATGAAGACGGGTCTTTCAGGGAAATCGTCCGCAAGGAAGTCCCGCCGGAAGGGCAACGGTCTCTTTTTGATGAGGATAATGAAGACGGTCCCCGTTTTAAGGGACCGGCCGATGAAAATGGATTCCATTTAAACTGATGGCTTACTAATTTATTTTTATGAAGACGGTGTACCATCCTGCTTCTGAAAGAGGGCACGTTAACTTCGGCTGGCTGGACAGCCATCACTCTTTCAGCTTCGGCAACTGGCATGATCCCGAAAAAGTACACTTCGGCGCCCTGCGGATATTGAATGACGATATCGTGAAAGGCGGCAAGGGGTTTGATACACATCCGCACGAGAATATGGAGATCATCTCCATTCCCCTGAAAGGAGCTATAGCGCATAAGGACAGCACGGGCACGGAAGGGATCATCTATAGCGGTGACGTGCAGATCATGAGCGCCGGCAGCGGGATCCGTCATTCGGAATACAATGCCTCCCATTATGACCCCGTGAATTTCCTGCAGATCTGGGTCTTTCCCAAACAACAGAATATCAGGCCCCGGCATGATCAGAAGACTTTCGACCATACGGCCCGGAAAGGGAAATGGCAGGTAGTGGTGAGCCCGAAGACAGAAGAAGGCGGTGTATGGATCAACCAGGACGCCCGTATGGCTATGACCAGGCTGGAGGCAGGGAAAGAGATAACGTTCACCCCCGCCTTTCCCGGCAACGGTGTATACCTGTTCGTGGTCGAAGGCCAGGTGGAAGTCGGGGGGGCGACGTTGGAGCGGCGGGACGGCCTGGGCATTTCGGAAATGGATCAGTTTGCTATCAAGGCCGGACCTGGTTCAGAATTACTGGCGATCGAGGTGCCGATGTTTGCGTAAGGCCGGACCTACCCCAGCAAATGATTCACACTCACCTTATCCTTCATCATTTCCCGGATGGCGGCTGCTATGGCAGGCGCATCATACCCGCATTCATGGATCAGCTCTTTGGGTGTTCCATGCTCGACGTACCGGTCGGGAATACCCAGGATCTTTATGGTAGCAGCGTAGTGGTGCGCCGCCTGGAATTCCAGGATGGCTGACCCGAATCCGCCTACGATCGTGCCGTCCTCCACGGTGAGGATACGGTCATATTTACTGAATATTTCATGCAGCAGCTCTTCGTCGAGAGGTTTGGCGAACCGCATGTCGTAATGGGCGGGATTAAGTCCTTCCACCTTTAGTTCGCGGATGGCCGCCGTGACGAAATTGCCGGGATGTCCCAGGCTGAGGACGGCTATGTCTAAACCATCCTTTATTTTGCGTCCTTTTCCGATAGGGATCTCCTGCATGGGTGTCTTCCATTCCGGCATGACTCCTTCTCCCCGCGGATAGCGGATGACAAAAGGATATTCATTGGTATCCAGCTGGGCGGTATATAACAGATTGCGAAGTTCGCTTTCGTTCATGGGGGAGCTCACGACTATATTCGGGATACAGCGCATATAGGGGATATCATAAGCGCCATGGTGGGTAGGGCCGTCTTCTCCTACCAGTCCGGCCCGGTCCAAACAAAAGACTACGGGCAATTGCTGGATGGCCACATCGTGGATCACCTGGTCATAGGCCCTTTGCATGAAAGAGGAATAGATATTACAGAATACCCGCATTCCCTGGGTCGCCATACCCGCTGAGAGGGTGACGGCATGCTGCTCGCAGATGCCTACGTCAAAGGCGCGGTCGGGCATTTTTTCCATCATGAATTTGAGGGAGGAGCCGCTGGGCATTGCCGGCGTGACGCCAAAGATCTTTGGGTTCTTTTCCGCCAGCTCGATCAGGGTATGCCCGAATACGTCCTGGTATTTGGGCGGCTGGGGTGTTTCGTAGCGTTTTTTATAAATTTCGCCGGTGATCTTGTCGAAAAGGCCGGGTGCATGCCACTTGGTCTGGTCTTTTTCCGCCAGTGCATATCCCTTCCCCTTCACCGTCATGATATGGAGGAGCTTGGGGCCGGGGATCTGCTGAAGATCCGTGAGCGTATCCACCAGCTTGGTGATATTGTGGCCGTCGATGGGACCGAAATAGCGCAGGTTCAGCGATTCGAATAAGTTGCTGCTCCGGCTGATAAAGCCCTTGATGCTATGTTCTATTTTACTGGCTATGTCCCGGCTGAAGTGGCCGCCGATGGGCAGCTTACCCAGGGCTTTCCAGATATCGTCCTTCAATTTGTTGTAGGTGGCGGAGGTGGTGATGTCCGTCAGGTATTCTTTCAGGGCGCCGACATTCGGGTCGATGCTCATGCAATTATCGTTCAGGATGATCAGCAGGTCGGTATCCGCTACTCCTGCGTGGTTCATGCCTTCAAAAGCAAGTCCGGCAGTCATGGCCCCGTCCCCGATAATGGCAACGGCCTTTCGGTCCGTCTCCCCCTTGTATTTGGCTGCCATCGCCATGCCCAGGGCTGCGCTGATGGAGGTGGAGGAATGCCCTACGCCAAAGCTGTCGTATTCACTTTCGCTGCGTTTGGGGAACCCGCTCAGTCCATTGTATTTACGGTTGGTGCTGAATTTATCCCGTCGTCCCGTGAGGATCTTATGCCCATAAGCCTGGTGCCCTACGTCCCATACCAATTGGTCATAGGGGGTATTGAAGACATAATGAAGGGCGACGGTAAGCTCGACCACTCCCAGGCTGGCGGCGAAATGGCCGCCATGAACACTGACGGTATCGATAATATACTGCCGCAGTTCGTCAGCAACCTGGTGTAACTGCTCCCTGCTAAGCTTTTTGAGGTCGGCGGGGGAATTGATCGTCTGTAATAAAGCTCCTGGGGTGATTTCCATTCGAGTTCTTTAACGGATGTAAAAATACAGTTTTATAACGTAGATTTAGCGGTAAAGGGTGTGTCCTCCGGGGTGAAACGTCAAAATGTACGTTTTTTGTACAAAAAGGATTGGTTTTGGCCGGCTTGGGGGCCGTCTCTCCCGGGAAGGGAAGGTCTGCGAACCTTCGGCACAACACTGGACCGATGGCCATCTTAATTTGGCCATTAGTACAAAATAAGGCGCCGGGGTAGGAGGAAAGCTCTAGTTTTGAATCTTTCAATAGCGCGTATGCCTAAAAATGTAAGCAGATATTATTGGTGGTGCCAGATCAGCGGCTGGGGTTTTTTGGGTTTGGTCATAGTGCTGAATTCTTCCACGTTCGAGCAGAAGATCACCGACAAGCTGATCGGCCTTATGGCTGTTTCCGTGCTGTCTGGTATTCTGATCACGCATATATTCCGGGAAGTGATCCGCAGATCGGGCTGGCTCCTGCTGCCGGTGGAAAAGGCCCTGCCCAAATTTGTCATCGGGATCTTCCTCACCTGCGTTACCGCCGGCCTGTTACGCATCGTGGTGGTGGATGCGCTGAACCTGGTGTCTCTTTCCCGCAATAAGATGGATTTTATGCCCAGGCTGCTGGCGACCACGCTCGACAGCGGCCTTTTGATCATTCCCTGGACCCTCATCTACTATTTCTATCATTATATCGAGAACAGCCGTAAGCAGCAGCTGGATACCCTGAAGCTGGAAGCCCTGGTGAAAGAGCTGGAATTAAAGACCATCAAAGCCCATATCAATCCCCATTTTATTTTCAATGCGCTGAACAGCATCCGGGCCCTGGTGGACGAAAACCCTGCCCGGGCAAGGACCGCGATCACTGAATTGAGCAATATTCTCCGCAGCAGCATGCAGGCGGAGAAGCTGGAAACGGTCACTTTCGAAAAAGAATTGAATATCGTTAAAGACTACCTGGCCCTGGAGCATATCCGTTTCGAGGACCGCCTGGAGATCGAATACGATATCGATGAGGACACCCTGGATCAGCCGATCCCTCCGATGATGCTGCAGACCCTGGTGGAGAATGCCATCAAACATGGCATCAGCAAACAGGTGGATGGGGGTAAAGTGAAGATCGTATCTGATTTTAAGGACGATTATCATGAGCTGATGATCACCAATACGGGCTATCTGAACGGTAACCGCAACGTAGATGGTTTTGGGCTGGCCAGTACGAAGAACAGGCTGCAGATCCTTTTCGGGCAAAGAGCTAACTTTGATATCCGGGAAGTGAACGGCAATACGGTGGAGGCTCGCGTATTGATACCGGTCGACCTGAGCAAATAATATATAATTAATTATGATCAGAGCTATTATCATCGACGACGAACGTCTTGCCAGAAATGAGCTAAAGAAATTACTGTTGGATTTTCCTGAGATCGAGGTGATCGCGGAAGCGGCCAATGCCAGCGAAGGGGTGGAAAGGATCGACAGTCTCAATCCTGACCTGATCTTTCTGGATATACAAATGCCCGGCAAAACGGGGTTCGACATGCTCTCGGAGCTGGAGAGGGCCCCTAATGTCATCTTCACCACGGCTTATGATGAATATGCGCTGAAGGCTTTCGAGGTGAATGCCCTGGACTACCTGTTAAAGCCAGTCGAGCCCAAAAGATTGGCTGATGCCCTTCAGAAACTGCAGCTGGAAGAAGATAAAGAACCCATTTCCGATCATACGATCTCTGTCAACCGGAGTATCCTGAACGAGCATGACCAGGTATTCGTCAAGGATGGAGAACGCTGCTGGTTCGTAAAGCTGTCGGATATACGGCTGTTCGAAAGTGTGGGTAACTATGCCAAAGTGTATTTCGGACCGAATAAGCCTCTGATCCTGAAGTCCCTGAATGCCCTGGAAGAAAGGCTGGATGAGAAGGTGTTTTTCCGGGCTAACCGCAAACATATTGTCAATCTTCGCCTGATCGAAAAGATAGAGCCTTATTTTAACGGAGGCCTGCTGCTGGAAATGAAGGGTGGGGAGAAGATCGAGGTCAGCCGGAGGCAGACGGTGAAATTCAAGGAGATGATGAGCTTGTAGCCGATGTATCTTATCATGCTAACATGCTAAAACCTGTCCTGTTATGAAGAATATATTATTCGCGCCTTTGCTGTTGCTGACCTGCTGCCGACTCTGGGCGCAGGATATCGATAAGATCATCAACCCGGCCGCCGTAGAGGGCATTGAAAAAGTGCTGTCCGCCGACAATATGCGGGGGAGGGCCAGTTTTTCTCCCGACATTGAAAGAGCGGCCGATTATATAGAAGCTCAGTTCAAGGCGGCAGGCCTGCAGACCTGGAATGGAAGC
>JAATFV010000217.1 GCA_015655015.1 Chitinophagales bacterium
AAAGCCTGGCAGATGCCTTTTTGTTGTTGTTCAGGGTAATGATAGTGACGCAGCCATTTATTACGAACAAGGATACCAGCAAGGAGAAGCTCCAGTATATTCTCTGCTTAATGGTAACGTTCATTTTCATTATTTAATAATTATTCCTAACTCAAGGAGCTCGGAGGCGATGTGCAAATTTCTTTGTTCTACATTGCCCTTATTGATCTCTAATTTCAGCCGTTCGTCTACCGTAATAAAATTTATACACGATCCTTTACGGGCAAGGCCTGCCGATTCCGAAATGATCAAAATCGAAGCTCCTGCGGTAAGGATGGCAATTCTTTTCAAGCTGCCGCTTTCTTCTTCGCTGATGAAAAGAATATGGCAGCTGTAGGAATTTGCCGAAGGGGACATCCTGAGGACAACTATTTTCTGGTTCCCTACTTTTTTAGTAGCGCATAGGCTCTTTAATTCATCGTAGAGCGGTGACTCACCGACTATCCCAATAATAAAATCGCCTGATTTTTTATTGTTAGGCCAGTCGATATATTTCGTGAACCGGTAAATAATGTTGGCATATATCGTATAGTTGGTCTCGTGTTGTGCCCGGATCCCGGAAATCGACATGAATGCCAGGCCTGTTATGCAGAGTAACGTAAACCTGCTCTTATTAAAGAGGAGTTTTTTAAAGTTATTCTTTATAACTGGCCGTGCTGATGCGTGCATAATCTTTTCCCCGGATTAGAACAGAATAACTCTTAAGGCAAAATATCCGGGGGGCAGTCACAACAAGAACGTAAAAGCTAGTGATACTACCGCAGGGAAATGAAAACCAGAAGAAGTAATTTCAAAACTAAGCGTTTGTATATAGGCTTACTAAGGAAATTCGAACATTATTACACCTTAGCAAGGCTATCCCCGGAGCCTCCGGGGTGGTTATCGTTTGAAAAACGACCTGATGGCAATAGTGCCATCAGAAAGTTGGGCGACCAGCTGGTAGGCGCCTGAAACAAGATCGATGATGTTGATCAGGTAGCGTGAGGTATCTCCCCAGGCCTCCTGTGAAACCAGCCTGCCACCGGCCGTATAGATGCTGATTTGTTTAAAATGGAGGTTGCTTTTGTTGATGTCAACGGATAAGGCAGTGCTGGCCGGATTAGGATATATGAGAATGTCAAAATTATCCGAAGAGTTGGTTGTAACAATGATGGAGTAGGAATAGTTATCGTCGTAATCCAATTGCAGGATGCGGTAATAAGAAATGCCGGCAGTAGTGAAGGAATCGTTCCAGCTATAATTATCCGGCTTGTCGGTATTGACGGCGGTTATAGAGGAACCTGCTTTTTTCCAGGAGATATTGTCTGTGCTCTTATATACCTGGAAACTTTTACCCTTCTTTTCATCCACTGCTGTCCAGGATACTTTATTTATCCCCTTATAGCTGGAGGCATTGACCAATGACAGGTTATTCGGAGAAACATATTGTCTCTTGTTAATAAATGGGTTTGATCCATCTGATACGTAAAAAAATACCTGGGAGAATAAGAGGGGAGGCGAAAACAGGAGCGCAGCGGTAAACAGGAATGGTATTACTTTCATAGCATTTTAATATCAGTTTGTAAAATGCGAGGGATTTCACACAATAAAACTATGCGCTTCTCAAAATCATTTGTTATACATTTCCTTTAATTAGTTACATTATTCACACATTACGAGACAGATAAGGAGATCAGACCTGTGTGAATGCCCTATTATTTAAGTGTTTGTAACTACTTATCGTAGGTAAAAGAAGAACTTTGCAGGATTACCGGTGAGAAAACCTGGAATCGGGTTGTAAAGGGTGCATCTTTGTATCAGCAAAACAATTAAAGATCTTAATCTGAAAAACCAAGTTCCAAAAGTAAATATCCTAATCTAAAGCCAGGATCCAACCATTCGAAAAACCAGCGGGAATCCAATATCCAAAACCCGGAAAACCACTGAAAAGTGCAACATTACTCAGTGAAATAATCCCCCCACAAAAATTTTTGCGGGGGGATTTTATGTTGATGCATTCCCCTACTCTATCAACAAATCTTCCCATTCAGGAGAATTCCGCATCCGTTCCAGCTCGGACCGGATCATCAGCGTTACATCCTTCTTTACCTGGAGGAAATTATCCAACATTGATTGATCACCGCTTGATTAGTAAATTATTGCTGAGAATAACAAACCTATCATTAAGTTCATATTCAATTATAGCATTACCGTCAATAACTTGCCGATCAGTTTCGACACTATTTATAGTCAATAAAAATTTATTCATTTTATTGCCGTTTACTACCTTATAATATCCAATCTCCTTATCGCTTATCTCAATAAGGCTGTTAATATTTCCAAATCTGCTTTCCAATTCATAAGACCGATATATTTTGCCGTCTTTTGTCAGTTTGTTAATAATAAAATATGTAACCTGAACACCGCTTCCTGATGCAGATTGCGATTTAGCGACAAATACAGTATATGAACCACCTTTCGATTTTATCTTATATATCCTTATTAATGTCAGATCAAACTTGTGTTTTACTTGTATTTTTTGGGAGTTCCAAAGAAAAAAATCTGCATGCCTGTCGTCTGAGTAACTGAAATACTTAATTATAGGGGCAGCCTCACTCACAGAAGAAAAACTAGCTATATATTCCCCCTGTCTTACATGAGTACTAACGTATTCAAATCTACCAAGAATTTCTTCTTTATTGATAGGCTTTCGCGCCGCAATTTTAGCATATAAATTATCAATGCCATTTATCAAAGTATCAGATGGTATTTCAAAAAATGAAAGACCAGTTGACAACAATCCTATTAATACATTTAAATACATATATATTATTTAATATCTTGGCGCTCCAGTAGCCTTAATAAAATCGTCCGTTTTCTTTAAGAAAGTGGTTTGACCAAAGGCCGCAGTCGTCTGCCATGTATAAGAGTAAGTTCCTCTTATTCCAGTAGCCTTTCCGGATGCGTTAACCCAATTGGTGCTGATCGGGGCACCCTTTACTGTTTTACTCCCTAGACCAAATAAATCATGATCTGGATTCGTAAATAATAATCCACCCGTCGCCCTTTTTTCTGAATTTGAGCCAATATCTGTACCTGCCCAATGAGTAGCGCCATTAGTATTATCTACTCTATCAATAGGAGCTACAGCATTTATTGCACCAGCAATTGCTGTCTGCATGAATGTTCCATTTCTACCTTCGGATGTTGCATCATTGAACTGTTGCGTTCTTTCATTACCATCTTCACCGGCCAAGGCAAATCCCTTTATTGTCGCACTAATACTTTCAGCCCCTCTGTGCGAGTCTCTATTATTAATGATTGCATTCGATATTCCATAAACCTCTTGCTGATTATTAGTAATTCCTGATTCTCCGTAAGAAACACTTGCGAGTTTAAGTAATTCAGAATTAGAAACACCTAAGTTAATTGGCACCATCTCTAGAAGGTAAGCCTTGTTGTCATTTATGCCATCTGATCCTAACCATTTACCGTCCTTTCCATAATAATCCCCCCAGGGAGCCATCCCATCCGGATCAATAAAACGAAAAGGGTTATCAAAAGCATAGTTATAGGGAGAAAAACGTCGCATTTGATCTGCCTTTGGATCTATCGCCCACCAACGTCCTAATTGGGGATCTTGCATTCTTGCTCCATAATCATATTCCTCTAACCCACTACCGTCACTAAACTCCTGGTTCTGTAATTCCTTCCCATTATACCGGTACTTATTCAGAACATATTGCGTCTTGAGCGCTTTATCGGAGATCCCCGCCATCGTCAACCCGAACGGATAATAGTGATTTTCCTCCAGCATTGGCCCGCTGTAAGTCACTACACATAGATTATCAAAGAACGCATCCCAATTGGGCGTCTCATTACTCACCCAAATATACAAATACCCGCTCTGTTTTAGCTTAAAAGTATTCGCCAGCGGATTAAGCACATCCGGGGCGCCAACCTGTGCGGCCCCGCTTTGCCCATTGGTACTCACATAGTTGAACTGGTTATCCAGCAGCATCCAGTTCAGGTAGGCTTTTGGCTTAGTGGTAGTCGTGGGTTCATTTGTCGGTAAAAAGCTGTTTAAGGCCGCATATACCGGATTGCCCGGTGTACTCGTGGAAGAAAGGACGCCATGCCCCCCTCCGGTAACTGACATAAGCCCGCCGGCCAGGGAGTTTAAAACATCCTGTAAGGAGGAATTCGGAGTACCTACTGATCCTCCTGACTTATAGAAGGATTTGACCCCGAAAGCCACCGAATCCCCACTCATGACTTTCAGCAATATGGCAGGACCCATTTTATGACCAGCTCCATTCACCCGGGCCACATAGGCATTGGGATCGGAGGTTCCATCTGTCGGGTAAACGCCCGGGATAGACGTAATCGGCCAGGCGGTAGAATCTATATTGTAGAACAAGGCATTTTCCTTCGCACGATACGCCGTCTCCATCGTCGCCACATACTTAGCCGTATCCTTTTCCTGGCTCAGCACCACCCGGGTATTGCCCAGGTGATCTTTCTCGAAAAAATCATATTCCCAGCCATAGCCCGTCGTCCCATCCGTGTAACGGTGAAAGGCCCACCTCGCCCGGCCTTCGTCATGCAACACAAACTGAACGCTATCTTTGGCCGCAGGGTTCGTAACAAAGGAGTCTACCCGGTTATAGACAAATCCCTCCAGGTAAGTCGTAATATATACATGCCGGGTCGCACTGTCCCAGACTATTTTCCGGATCTTATTTCCATCTGCGGAAAAATTATACAGCATGGTCCCTTTCCCTCTGATGCTATAGAATTCCGGTATATGCAGATAATCAAAGGTTATCTGGGTGATGCCCTTATTGTTGTCCACCCCCATGCTGCCATAAGCATCATACCGGTAGTCCTGGCCCTGGGGCTGTTTGCTGCCCTTGTAATGATAATCCCCCAGCGTGGATGTCGAGTCATTGGCCCCATCTATCACCTGGTTTAACCGATTGGTATTGGCCACATAATGGTAGGTCAGCTGGTCGATCAGGGACGAGCCCCCGATCTTGAACCCTTTCTGGTTCATCGTCAAGATATTCCCATTGGCGTCATACGTTAGGTTGTGCGTCGAAAAATCGACCAGGGAACTGTCCCAGCCCGGGCCGGAACTATTTTGCCGGAAGGCAGCGTCGGTCAGCCGGTTGACATTATCATAGCTGAAGTCATATTGCCGCCCTACTCCATCCCCGGCGCTCTTCCAGATCGTACCCGCTATATTGCCATTGTATTGAAGGCCCTTGTAAGCAGTCGTACCGATGGCCGCCGTCACTTTATCATACCCCAATTCCATTCCAAAGTAATTGAGCGGAGTAGTGTTGGGGCTGGCGACATAATTTTTATTGATGGAAGTCAGCCAGCCACGGATATTGTACCCATACACCAGGCTATCCAGGAAATTCCCCAGGTATTTCACCCGCAGCTGCCCCAATTCGTCGTATTGCAGGCTGTCGATCAGTTGGTCCGACACCGCATTGTCCAGCCGCATCCAGGTGCTGGATGGCCGTTGCATCGCATCATAGTTCAGCTTCGTGGACGCTGTATACAATGGCTTGATGCTGAGCGGGTCGTTTTGCGTCACCAGCTTGCGCAGCGGCAGCCCGGTAAAGCCGTACTGGAAAGTCGTGGTATCCGTACCGGAGGAAAAATTCGTGGAGATGGTTTGCAGCACCCGGCTATGATCGTCATAAAAATGAGTCTTGAATAAATTATATAATGACCCGATAACATTGACCATTTCACCCGTAACCAATCCCCGGGTAGTAGTCACCGGCGTCATCGGCTGCGCATAATAAGGCGCCGTATTCAGGCTGGTGATAAAGTAATTGGCATTGTTGACGTATTTCGTGGAGAACGTGCTGTTCAGCAGGGAGGTCGCCCCCGGCAGCCAGGAATAATCGTCATAGAAGGTACGGGTACTACAGGTAAATCCGGTGCCGGTGATCATCGGATAGCTGGTGCTCGCATACGCCAGGTTTTGGTGATATACTCTGCTATTGGTATCCACTAATTTTCCCGTACTGTCCGGACGGTTCAGATTATCATATTTGGTCACCAGCCAAAAACCATCCCGCCGTCCATAGGCATCCCGCGTCATCACCAGCCGGTCCCGGGCATCATAGACCATCCAGATCTCCCCCTGACCGGGAACTTCTTTAATGATCATCCGGTTGCGCCCGTCATATTCATAACGGAAGCAAAGTTCGTAGGCGACCGTAGCCCCCACGCTGCCCGCGAAACTCCAGCTGTTGGTCAGCAGCCATTCCACCGCTTTGGGCGGTATCACAAAACGCAGATTATTCAGATCGTCATATACATAATACGTACATAACCAACCTGCGTGAGAATTAACAGCAGCCCCGCTGGAATCTTCCACTTTTTTTAAGACTACGAGTCCCTGTTTGTCCTTATATTCAACGACCCTTTTTTGATTCTCATCCGTAGTAATCGTACTGTTCAACTGGCCTATGCCATAATAACCATTTTGAACAGGAAAGACTCCCGTAGTCATTGAAATAGTCCAAAGTGCGACTTCAGACGCGCCGCCATTCGTACTGTAGACAATCGAAACTCCTCTGCCATTACCGGCCCAGCTGTCGCCTGCGGCGGATGAGAGTAAGGTTCTGCTGAGAGACGACGATTCATAGGTAGTCTTGGAATAATACACCTGCTCCCCGGAATACTGGCCAGCCATAAAACCCTGCTGCTCAACAAAGGGATTTGTCTTAAAGTTGCCATCCGTACTATTGGATACATAGGGAAGATAATTGTATTGAGATCTCCCGAACGCATCGTATACCGTCGGCGCCACCATATCCTTGCCGGTAGGAGAGATTTTTCTGGTAACAGTCTGTAATGGTCTACCCAATCCATCCATATAGGTAGTTGTCTGCCTAACCTCCGCAGCAATTGTATCCGAAACCACTAAGCTGGCATTGGTCATAGGTTGCCGAGGCTCCCACATACGAACATAATTCACCGGCACAGTCGCACTATAAGCAGAAGGCAGCGGGGCAACCGTTTGCGCCCGGAGCGTTAATCCTGTGAGAAAAGTTCCTGCAAAAAATAAATAGCTGGTAAGTTGCATAACAAGACCGGTTAGTTAGGATCATTAACAGTTTGAATTAAAGCAGCGTTTAATATATCATTCGTGACAGGCAAAGAAAATTCTACGTAGTGTATCCCCGTCTCGCTTGCCAGGAATAGCTGCCATCCCTGGGTAATATCTGTATCAAAATGATGACTTAAGTCTCTATGTGTCAACCATTTAACCAATGGCTGCTGTAGATCTCCATTCGCCTTTTGACCCTTTCCACTGGCAGAGACGATAAAATGTACACCTGCCGAGTCAATAAGTTTATTTTTTAATATACTATCGGATAACGGCGAAGAAAAATCACTGACCGGAATAGCGATCACGCTAAGCGCAGATTGATAGATAAGGGTAATAGAATCAAGCAGCCTTATTTGATGAATATCAGGTGCGCGGGCATCAAAGGTCCTCACCAATATTTTCTTGCCGGAAAAGGCTGACATAGCTATTGGCTGCTCCCCGATATCCCGGAATTGAACGTCATAAATGACCTGAGGAACAAGCAAGCTGCGGAGAAAAATGGCGCCAAAAAAGAATAAATAAATTTTAAACATATTATTGGGTTATAGTAGCTGAAATAAGTACGGTAATGGCCGTCGTGATGGTTATATTGGAAACGCTGGCGCTATTTACACCGGACTGCGAGAAAACACCAATCTTGTAGTTATAGGTCTTTGTATTAAAATAAGAAGGTCCAATAGATGCATTATAAATGCCGGCCGGGATTTGACCAGCCGTCACGCTGCCGGTTGTATGTGGCAATGTAAACGAATAACCAGTACCGGTAACGGTGTTGGTCATCGTCAGGGTCATCTGATCGGCCGATGTATTTCCGTATTTTACATTTTGTGGCGTCGGCGTACTACAGATACCAAGGGAATCGGCGCGGGCCTGTCCATTCATATCTACTTCATTCTGCGCCAGGGAGTCGACATATGCCTGACTTATTAGGGAACTATATTTACCCGGATTGACGCTATAGGTTACAGAAGTAGGCGTGTAACCCGGACCGCAATTATCACGGGTAAAACTATGTGATTTTCCCACATTATAATAGATCATAGTACAGTGCCCGTTTGCATTGGCCGCCAGCTGCCCATTCAGCGAGACATCCCGTTGCGCAAGCGAATCTGCAGAGTGCTGACTGACAGATGATGTGTAGGTGCCGGGAGCTATCGCGTACGTGTAAGCTGACCCTGTCGAGTCTCCTCCGCAATTATTTTTGGTATAAGCATGGGATGTGCTGGCGTTTAAGTAGACTGTCGGGGAGGAGTTCGGTAAGACCTGGTATTTATACTCCCATTGTTTTACTATATTCTTTACGTGATCCCGGATGATCGAAAGCCTGTTCAGGCCGTCGTATTCATAGTAATTAGTGCGTCCGTCTATTCCCGTCTGGCTAGTCATTCCAATTAAAGGGTTGTATGTATAGGTTATCATTTGCGCCGTGGCCGGATATAATCTCAGCTCATCGATGACAACGGTTCCGTTGATCGTCACGGTAGCCGTGCCTGTTATTGTATGCTCGTAGTAATTCCAACCATTCCTTGACAAATTTGAAGAAGCAGTAACTCCGTTAACCAGGGCTGATCCGGTCTTGCTCCAATAAGAAACGATATAATTGGTCCCTGTCACCAGGCCTGACTTTAAAATCGCGCCGGATGCAAGTGAATATGCTTTATTACCTGTGAAGGCGCCGGTATTACTTTGGGCAATTCCGGTAAAAGAAAAGTTGCCATGACCGTCCGCTTCAAAACTCGTAGCGGCAATATCCGAATAAGCGGCATTGATGGCATGGGCTGTTACGAGCAGGCTTTTGTAGTCATACAGTAACGATTCATTCCTATCATTTTCTTTAGCCAGCTGCAGCAGGTTTCCATTCGCCGTATCGTATTTCAGGAAATTAACTTTCCCCATGGATTGTCCCAGGTTAAGCTCATCCACATAGGAAGGAGTTATGATCGATTTATCCGCCTCCCAATCCGACCGGTATTGAGTAATAAATGAGCTCAGTAAATTACTGTTCTTATATTTATCCGTAGTAATGACCGGGCTAACCATATTCCGATTCGCCATATCCCGGTAAAATCCGGATGGGTCGAGGCCACCGCTTATCATATCCAACGGATACTTATAATTTGTGCTTAGCAAGGAGCCATCGCTATTTATAAAGGTTTCCCTGGTGCGATAGATATGCAGGGGATTCTCGTAAAAATAGTTGTGTGTCTCTGCCACCTTTCCCGCATCTGTAAAGGTCGTGTCAGTCTCGGCCGTTTTTTCCATCAACGTTTGAGAAAAAGATTCCGATGAATCTACGCCGGAATAAATGGTCTTGCAGCACATCTGATCTCCATTATCAAATGTGTAATTCAACCAAAGCTGCCCACTTCCCAGAACATATTCCGGGGTAGTCAGGCTGTCAACCATTAACTGGGTGAATGTCTGGACTATTTTTTTTGTCAGATTATATTGACTGCCGTTCTGTGTCAGTATAAGGGTGCTCTCAGGATAGGCTTTTATATTTCTTCCGATAAGATAGGATTTGTAATTATAAATAGTCCTCAACGTTTCTCCGGTAGCAGATTTCTTGTCTTCCGTTACCGAAAGGTAAGCATAGCCCGATTTTCCAAAATAAGTGTCAGCTAGTTGATTAATGGGATAACTATTTGAATTAAATTGTTTTCGTACATACAATAAATCGTTAAGTTGAGTGGCAATGACTGATGCATTATTTAAGGCCCTGGTACCATAACCATTGTCGTACAGGTAGGTATCCGATTCTGAGATATTCCCGATATTGTCCGTGATCATTTTCTGTCTGAGCCTTAGTCCTCCAAAATAGGAGCCTCCGGATATATAATTTGCTTCAAACGAATAATCGACTTTTCCTCCCGTAGGAAGGATGATCTCGTTTAATGTCCCATTGAGGATACGATCCGTGTCTACATTTCTGTTGCCCACATAAGCGGCGGGAAAACCGGGATCGGAGGACTTAATCAAAGTTATATTGGTATTGGCGCCATTATAGTATCCGAAAAGATCCTGCGCCCGGCTATCGCTGGCCGGTAAAGAACGGACCCCTCCGTCATAATATTTAAATTGGTATTGTTCATTATTGCCGTCTAAAAGATTGATCGTTTCAAATCCAGTCAGTTTGAGCCTTGGATCTCCGTTAAAGAAAGAATAATCAAAGTGAAGCAGTTTAACTAATCTATTCCCATCGTAAATTTTGATGCTGTCTAATTCCATCTGCCAATTACTGGCAGCTACAGAAGAATAGATAAAATGAACGGTAGTATTGTCCGTGACAATACTTTGAAGTAATCCATTATCATGGTTAAGATTCTTATTATTCAGAGATAATGTAGTCGGACCTATACTGCAAGTTGCAGGATCGCAAGCCTCCGTGCCATTATAACCTGTTCCGTTTACAGCCGTTTTGAGATCAAAAAGATCATAGGCGGCCATAGAATAGGAGCTTGGATAATCTAGATAAGTAAAATCTATCTTTCTTTTTTTGGGTGTCCTAATTTGGGTAAGCATCCAGTCTGTCACGCCAAGCTGATCATGTTGATCCCCTCCCATCGTATTGACGGTAGTTGCACTCGAAAACTCCGGCTGATCAAAAGAATATTGATTGCCGTTGTCGTCCATTGCCGTAAAAACAAACCCATTATTTACAATGGAATCTTTGATTATAAGATTTGATTTCTCAGATAGCGTGAGCGTTTTGTTCTTATTAAAAAAGAACGTACCTGAATTATCGGGTAGCGCGTAAGAATAATGATCCTGGCTCATATCCCACCTGTTTTGCGCTATTTGCTGAAGGATATTTTGACTCGTCGCGTTGTCGCTAAGGGTTACATAAAGTTGATTGACATAAGTAGAGTTGGCCATGGAATTGAAGAGAAATCCCGTAGTGACATGCTCGTCTGGCAGTCCGTTAATCTGTCGGAAGATACCCCCGCCGGCTTGCAGGGTCCAACCAAGGCCGACGGAAGTACCTATATCACTTACTTTAATCCCTCCGGCATGATAGTTCAGGGTGATCGGGATCTTCGTTCCATCTACCTCCACTGTGTACAAATTGTACGAAATATTGGGAACTCCGGTTGAATAGTCCACCGGGTAATCTATATATTTCTGCAAAGCCGACGCATTGGGAGAAAGCGGCAACAGATTTTGCAGATAATTATCCTTATCATAAGCCTGCGAGTATCCTGCTGACGTGAGTAAGCTTAGCAAAAAAAATATCTGAACTATTTTCTTTATCATTTCCTGAATATTATTAAGAATAGCTGAAAAGTATAATCATTAATTCCACTGATACCCGACCCTGAACATCACCGCTTGGGTTTTTGGGGTGTGGGAATAACTTAAATAATCCCATAACAGGCTCAGCTTTGTCTTCTTAAACACCCGGCTCTTCACCGACACTGTCTTCGTCACCCCGATGAGCCCGCTTTTCGTCCAGTCATTCAGCTGCCGCAGATCCTGATAAGAAGAAAAAGGAGTGGTATAATTGTATTCCAGGCCGCCCGTAGCAGAGAAACTGCCCTTTATTTTTACATCGATGAAGGACCGCAACCCCACCCCCTGGCTAGACAAGGCAATATGCTGAATGCCATTTCCGATGCCAATTTTGTAGCTGGCACCAAGCCCTAAGGTGCTGGTACTGTTGAATTTATATCCCACCGAACCTCCAAGATCTATCACTGTCGGGAAATAGTAATTATCCCGGGTCGTCTGGAAATTAGCGCCATATTCCAGCCGCTTCCAGAAAGTCTTTGTCTTTTGCTCATTCGGTTTGAAATCCGGCATGTCGATATCTCCGCTACCACTGCCCAGTTTGCTGAGCTTATCCTTGAAGCCATCCAGCTGCGACTGAGCCGACTCCAAATTGGATTGCAGGGCAGCCGCTCCCCCGGAGCCGCCAGCGGCCACCTGCCCCTGGATGAGGCTGTTCACCTGGTCGCGGGTTTGCAGCCCCACCAGTCCCTGGGCTGAGCCATAATTGCCCGGCAGGTTGAACAGGCCCGCTAATTGCGAGTTGTTCTTCATGAAATTCTGAAAGGCGGGGAGCTGATTGAGCAGGGAGAGGGCCTTTTGCTCCAGCTGATCCGGGTTGTTCAGCATCTCCTTATACTGGCGAACCTGTTGGGAATAGTAGTAGACATCCTGATTATATCCCTGATATTCTTTGCCGAGTATCCCCGCC
>JAATFV010000242.1 GCA_015655015.1 Chitinophagales bacterium
CCCTGTTTAGCCCCCCAAAATCCACCGCCTGTCCGATGATAGTTCGTCTCGATATCCAACAGATCGGGCTGGTCTTCGATAGTGACCGGGACATTGAATTCAATTTGCTGAATAGGCAGGATAAGACCGGCGATGCGATCGCAATATGCATTACCGAGCGGCTCAATAACAGGGAAAACTTCCATTTCTGAACTATTTACGTACAAAAATACGTAGTTGACTACGTATATTCATAAAATATTTTGTCGAAAATAATACCGAATGGTATATATTTGCATCCGGGGAAAATACATTTGTATGAATAAGGCGGAAAGAACCAAACAGTTTATTGTCGAGAAGACGGCCCCCGTCTTCAATACAAAAGGATATGCAGGCACTTCCCTCAGTGATATGACGGAGGCTACCGGCCTGACCAAGGGGAGCATCTATGGGAATTTTACCAATAAAGATGATGTGGCATTGGCAGCCTTCGACTACAATTGGAAAAGGATCGCAGGCATCATCCGGCAGGAGATGGATAAGAAAAGCACCATAAAGGAGAAACTGCTGGTATATGTGGAATATGATAAAATTGTAAACTTTCCCGTTCCAATGGGAGGCTGCCCTGTCTTAAATACAGCCGTCGAAGCGGACGATACTCATCCTCCGTTGAAGAAAAAAGCTAATGAGGCGTTTATCGCCTGGAAGGACAAATTGACGGTCCTGCTCGAAGAAGGGATCCGAAGAAAAGAATTTAACGCCGCCATCAATCCGGAACAGATCGCTCTCACCATTATCGCCATGATCGAAGGTGGTATCATGATCGCAAAATTATCGGGTAAGCCAGCTTACCGCAATGCTATTATGTTATCTATGAAAAAGTTGATCGATGATTTAAGCTGATTTTTTTTGATCTTTAAAATACCGATCGGTATAAAATAAAGGAGATTGAAAAAAAGCAGGACCTTTTAAAAATAGTACCCCGCCCCCCGTCTTCCCGACAACACCATAAGGGACGACATATAGCCGGGGAGTCCTTTTATCGATCAAAAAAATACCAATCGGTATATTCTATATGGAACTAAGAAAAAAGATCCTGCTGATCACAGTAATTGTCGCAGCCATGATGGAGCTGCTGGACATATCGATCGTCAATGTCGCATTATCACATATGAGCGGCAATCTCGGCGCCACTCTGGAAGATACTTCCTGGGTCATCACCTCCTATGCCATCGCCAATGTGATCATCATCCCCATGACGAGTTTTCTGGCACTCAAATTAGGCCGGCGTAACTATTATATCGGGAGCATCATCCTGTTCACTTTCTGCTCCTTCATGTGCGGACAGGCTACCAATATCTGGATGCTGATCGCCTTCAGGTTTTTACAGGGGATGGGTGGAGGCGCTTTGCTGTCCGTTTCGCAGACGATCGTATTCGATATCTTTCCCAAAGAAAAACGCAATGTGGCAAGCGCTCTTTTCGGTGTCGGCGTTTTTATCGGACCCACTATCGGACCAACGCTTGGCGGTTTCATCACGGAATATTATTCCTGGCCCTGGATCTTTTATATCAATATACCCCTGGGGATCACGGTGGCCCTGCTTTGCTCCGCCCTGCTGACCGAGCCTTCCATCAAACAGGAGGCAGGCAGCATCGACTGGCTGGGGATCTTCCTGCTGGCCATCGGCGTTGGCTCGCTGCAGACAGTCCTGGAAAGAGGAGAGACCGATGACTGGTTTGCCGCCAATTATATCATTGTGCTGACGATCACTGCCGTCGTAGGTATATTCTTATTTATCTGGTGGGAATTAAGAATAAAGAACCCTGTAGTGAATCTGAGCGTATTGAAAAGCCGCAATCTCAGCATAGCGGCATTCATGACTTTTATTTCCGGCATCGGGATCTTCACCTCTGTGTTTCTTACCCCGGTATTTGCCCAACGGTTATTGAACTTTACCCCTTCTCAGACAGGGATGCTCCTGCTGCCGGGAGCGGTCCTGGCGCTGGGGGGCCTGATGGTCTCCGCCAGGCTGCTGCAGAAAGGAATCTCACCATTGGTAATGATCTCTACCGGCATGTGTCTTTTTATTCTGTTCAATTGGCAAATGTCAAAGCTCAACCTGGAAGCCGGGGCGGCTGATATTTCCGTTCCCCTCATCTGGCGGGGAATCGGTCTGGCTATCATGACGGTACCGCTCACGGCCCTGGCCGTATCTTCCCTGGAACCCAAAGACATTCCACAGGGAGCTGCATTGAACAATATGATGCGGCAGCTGGGCGGTTCTTTCGGCATTGCCATGGTGAATACCTACCTGACCAACCGGAATGCCATACACCGGACAGACCTGGTCTCTAATCTAACTCCCGGCAATCCGTTGCTGACGGAACGATTGTCCGGTTATACCAGCTATTTTATGACTAAGGGGGCTACCTCGCTGGACGCACAACACCGGGCCCTGGGGTTATTGGATGCCAACGTAGTCCGCCAGACCAATCTATTGAGCTTTGGGGACACTTATCTGCTGGTAGGCCTTGCCTTTTTGGTCGTCCTGCCGATCCTCCTGTTCTCAGCCAGAAAGAAAGGACAGTCGCCGGCAACGGTAATGTTATCGGATCATTGATTAACAGGCCCGACCAGGGGCTAATTCCTGTCGACAAATTTATAATTGGCCTCATTGTACCGGTCGCCGATATTTGGAAATCGGGTCAGTAAAGCTTCTATGTTCTGCAGATCTCCGGAACTCAGAAGAACATCCACCGCGCCGGCATTATCCACCAGGTATTTTCTATGCTTGGTGCCGGGTATCGGGATAATGTTTTCTCCCTTTGCCAGCACCCAGGCGATAGCCAGCTGCGCCGGCGTACAGCCTTTTGCCGTTGCGATTTCCGCAAAAGCTGCCGCCAGGTTCGTATTGTTTTCGGCATATGCCTGCTGATAACGGGGAAGGCCCCTTCGGAAATCCTTTTCTCCGAGGGCATTCAGATCCAGCGTATTGGTCATCAATCCCCTGGCCAGCGGACTGAACGGTATAAAAGAAATTCCTAATTCCTTGCATAAAGGCAGCACCTCTTTCTCTACGTCCCGCGTCAACAGGGAATATTCGCTCTGCAAGGCGCTGATAGGATGCACAGCATGGGCGCGGCGAATGGAATTTACAGAAGCTTCCGACAGACCGAGAAAGCGCACCTTCCCTTCCTTCACCAGCTCTGCCATAGCGCCGACCATCTCTTCTACCGGCACGTTCGGATCGATCCGGTGGGCATAATACAGGTCGATGACATCTGTCTTCAGCCGCCGCAGACTCGCTTCCACAGCTGTCTTAATGTACGCAGGCGAACCGTCGAAAGTACTGAGCTTCCCCTCCGCATCCATACGGAACCCAAATTTAGTAGCGATGAATATTTTTTTACGGTTGGGCTGCAACACCTTCGCCACCAATTCTTCATTCCTGCCATTCGCATACACATCTGCAGTATCCCAGAAATTGATCCCGATCTCTATCGCCTTCTCCAGGGTGGCAATCGATTCTTCATCATTGGGCTCGCCATATGCATGGTTCATGCTCATGCATCCCAGTCCGATAGCCGAAAGTTTCTCTTCTGTATTTCCCAGTGTCCTGTATTTCATGCTTCTTTTTTTTATAAAGGTCAGTAATTCTTCTGACAGGCTGCCCCGAATTAGTTTTTTACAGCCTTTTTAACCTGCTCAGAAAATAATGAGTACTTTGTCCCTGCGTTATTTGTCAAAAAACATGTAAAATTACCCTGTCTATGTCACGTTACACAAAATCTTATTTGTTATCCCGCCTGGCTATCGGAGCAAGTATGTTCGGACACGGCCTGGTCCGCTTGCCAAAACTGCCGGTTTTCAGCAATTGGATGGTCGGACAGTTCCAAAACCATAAGTCCATCCTTCCATCGGCGCTGGTAATGCCTTTCAGCTACATTCTTCCTTTCGCAGAATTCATCATCGGTCTGCTGCTGCTGATCGGACTCTTCACCGAAAAGGCCCTTATAGCCGGTGCGATCGTAATGATCCTGCTGATCTTTGGCAGCACTACGATCGAAGAATGGGACGCGATCCCGTCACAGCTGATCCATGTAGCCTTCTTTGCCGTGCTGCTGACTTTCATCGAATATAATTCCTATGCCCTGGATAAGGCTTCCCGAAAATAAATAACCGGTAATTCTTATATTCACGAAAATTATCAGGAATGATGCGGGATCTCCGGCTTTGCCTTATAAGCTTTTTTATCTTCGGCCACGCCAGCGGCCAGTCCGTTATAACGATACCACCCGGTCCGGTAGCCAGCTCCGGTAATCCTCTTTTCCCTGGTTGGTATGCAGACCCCGAGGCAGCTGTATTCGGAAAAGAATATTGGATCTATCCTACGTATTCGGCTCCCTACGGGCAACAGATCTTTTTCGATGCATTTTCCTCTGCAGACCTGGTACACTGGACCAAACATCCGCATATCCTCGATACGCAAAGAGTCTTATGGGCCCAACGCGCCATGTGGGCGCCTGCCATCCTGGAGAAAGATCATAAGTATTATTTTTTCTTCAGCGCGAACGACATGCATGCCAGAGAAAAAGGGGGGATCGGCGTAGCCGTATCCGGTCAGCCCGGCGGCCCTTTCAGCGACTATCTTGGCAAGCCCCTGATCGATACCATCGTCAACGGCGCCCAGCCGATCGACCAGTTTGTGTTTAAAGACAAAGACGGGTTATACTATATTATTTATGGAGGATGGGGACATTGTAATATCGCCCGCCTGAAAGACGATCTTACCGGCTTGCAGCCATTCCCGGATGGTAGCACTTTTAAAGAGATCACCCCGCAGGGATATGTGGAAGGCCCCCTGATGCTGTGCAGGAACGATAAATATTATTTCATGTGGTCGGAAGGTGGCTGGGGTGGTCCGGATTATAAAGTAGCATATGCCATGGCTGATTCACCCCTTGGGCCTTTTAAACGCATCGGCGTGGTACTTCAGCAGGATCCTGCCGTGGCCACCGGTGCAGGCCATCATTCTGTCATAAAGGTGCCGGGAAAAGATCAGTGGTATATTGTTTATCATCGCCGCCCCCTGGGAGAGACCAATGCCAATCACCGCGTAACCTGCATCGATGAAATGTTTTTTGATAGGGACGGTCATATCCTGCCCGTGAAAATCACCCGGGAAGGAGTGAAGGCGAATGTTCTGCCTTAAGATGCATGCTAATGCGGAGTAAGTACCGGATCTGCCATTGCCAGCCTATTGAGGAGCTCAATTCGTTAAAAATTGTATCTTTACAATACATGGAGAAGAGAGTTAATAAAATGCTCGAAAATCTGAATATGCTGCACGAGCTTGGCAGGCAGCGTTGCTTCGAATTGGGTAATCCATTTTATTATCAGGATGCCGCAGACAGAATGGAACCTGGCAATGAAAAAGGCGAATACTACAGGAAAGAACTCAATTCCGGAGAAATATATCTTGTAACGCTTGTAATTAGCGCAAATAAGGACGAATCTTTCTCTTTTAAAGACACCTTGATAAGGAAAATAAAATAAGATGGAGAGCCCGGATTTAATATTTGTAACTGGTTGCAACGCTGCAGGCAAATCTACCTTAATTAGGACGCGTTTAAATGAATTCCCGGATTATGATGTGATTATGACGGATGTTTATAAAGGCAGGTCTCAGGAGGTATTTAAAGAATCCGTAATAGCCGGCAGGAATATTCTTCTGGAAACTCCTTTTAACGATGAAAGCTTCAAGAACCTGATCGACCTTTCCAGAAATGCAGGATATCAATCCTCATTAGTTGTTCTTTTTTTAAAAAGCCCGGCTCAATCATTTGAAAGGGTCGCGGCAAGAAAAACATTTGAAAACGGTCTTTATATCTCTGAAGGTAATGTCGAATATAACTTCATTGACCAATGGACTTCAGCAACGTGGATTTTCCCGACATATTAGGGCCGGTGATCAGGACCACATTTTCACGAATGGTCAGGCTGTTCTTAACAGGTTCCTTCAATAAAGGATGATAAAAATCCGTAATGGACAACCTCGTCTCACCGAACTCCGGAAAGGTAAAGTCATTCTTCCGGATCCCTTTAGCTATAGAAAGGTATGCCTCGAACACAAAGAGATCCTCCCAGAAAATAGCCATCTCCCCCTCTCTTATTTTTTCCGCAAGTACCTCCGTCAGCCGGACGATCTCTGCGATACGGAACGCCCTGCTCCGGGCGATATGCTGATATTTTTCGATCTTCAGATCTGAAAGGAAGGTCTGAATATGCTGAAGCCGGACCTTAAATGGCGCGGGAAACAGTTCTGGCTCCAGGTGAGAGAAATAAGCCTGATAGATGGATGTTCTTCATCCATGAATCTACAAAACCCTACCTTTGAGCCGGTTATTGTTCTGTTAAAATGTACCGTCTATTTGTCTTTTCCAGCACAACATACGGATCATGATCTGTTCAGGCTTATCGCAGGAGGCGACGAAATGGCCTTTTCCGAACTCTTCCGCCGTTATGACAAGCGGATCTATCCCTTTGTTTTGAAAATGATACGGACTCCCGCCCTGGCAGAAGAGATCACCCACGAGATCTTTATTAAGATCTGGCGGCACCGGGACAAGCTGCCGGCAATCGACCAGCCCGAAGCCTATATCCTCACCATCGCCGCCCGCCATACCCTCGACCAGATAAAAAAACGCCTGAATGAGACCAGGATGCTGCAGCGCCTTGTGGCTTCCAAAGAACAATCGCATAACGACACGGAAGAAAAATTACTGCTGCGAGACCGGGCCGCGCTTATACAACAGGCTGTGGATCAGCTTCCCCCGCAGCAAAAATCAGTCTATGAACTCAGTAGACTGGAGGGTATGAATTACGAACAGATCGCTCAGCAGCTGCAGATCTCCCCCAATACCGTGCGCAACCACCTCGTAAAAGCCCTTCGCTCGATCCGCGATTACATGAAAGAACAGGATGAACTGCCGGCTGTTTTGCTGGCCTGCACACTAATGTTCCTAAAAAAATAATTTCACACCAAACTAGTTCAACCTTCTTTTTGGATCGTCTCAACTAATATAAGCAACCACCATGTCCCCTTCGGAAAGATTGTATTATTTATTAAACAAATACGTTGACGCGGCAGCTGACCCCTCGGAACAGGAAGAATTGAAGGGATTACTGGACACGCCGGAATATGATGAGCTGGCAAAGGACCGGCTGCTGTTGCTCCTGCAGCAAACGGCCCCGTTAGCCCAACATAGTGAGGAAAGATTAGTGACCCTGCTGAAAAGGATGAATGAGCCCGAAACCGGCCAGTCTCCCATTGGCAGGTCCGAAATCGGTCAGTCTCACCCCAACATGCAAAATAAACGGGCGCCTGTTTTGCGCATGCTGACAAACAACAAATTCTGGTGGGGAGCCGCCGCCGCCCTGATCCTGGTCTTTGCCATTTATTACTTTGACCGGCCTGTTTCTGCCCCAATAGCGGCAGCCCCGGTAAAACAACCTGAACATGACCGGGGCCCCGGAGGCAATATTGCCGTCCTGACCTTATCCGATGGATCCTCCATCACCCTGGACAGTGCACAGAATGGAGTATTGGCGCAACAAGGCAATACGAAGATCTCCAAGCTCAGCAATGGCCAGCTTGCCTATTCGCTGTCAGGCGATTCCCCCTTCAAAGAACAGAGGGGAAAGGGTCGGGGAGAGGCATATAACACCCTCACGACTCCCCGCGGGGGCCAATACAAGCTGACCCTGCCGGATGGCAGTAACGTCTGGCTGAATGCGGCATCCTCGATCCGTTACCCGACAGCATTCTCCGGAAAGGAAAGGTCAGTCAGCATTACGGGAGAAGCCTATTTCGAGATCGCAAAAGATCCTTCCATGCCCTTCAAAGTACTTTTACCGGGCAGCCGCCAGGGAGAAGGGAGAGGAGAGGATAGAGCGATCCAGGTCTTGGGAACTCATTTTAATGTCAACGCCTATGCAGATGAAAATATCCTGAAAGCCACCTTACTGGAAGGAAGCATCCGGCTGTTGAGTAATAACACGGGCAGCCAGCTGGAGCCCGGACAACAGGGGCAATTGAATAATAGCGGCCGCATCGCCGTTGTACAAAATGCAGATATAGAAGAGGCGGTGGCCTGGAAGAACGGACGCTTCAATTTCAATAATGCCGATATTCAAACCGTCATGCGGCAGATCGCCCGGTGGTATGATGTGGAAGTAGTATTCGAGGGAAAGCTCCCCACGGAGAAATTCGAAGGAGAAATACCCCGCAGCAGCAATATCTCAGAAGTGTTTAAAATTCTGGAACTCAGCAATGTTCACTTTAAAGTCGAGAATAAAAAAGTGACGGTGATGCCATAGAAAAGTAGATAACTCTATTTTTTAACCAAACTAACAAACTACTACACATGAGAACAGGAATGATCGATCAAATGCAGATCTGGGGCCCGCCCATTGCTCGCCATCGAAGCCCCTAACCCCTTTCGTTTTACCCCAATTGCTATTAGAGTATGCTTTTTACCACTCCTGGCGGAGCTATGCCCAAAACGCAGCACGCCAGGGCCAAAACTATTATGGTTATGAGATTAACCGCCTTATTATTGCTGGTGGGCTGCTTGCAGGTATCTGCTGCCGGCTTCGCCCAAAAAGTCAGCCTTTCAGAAGTCGACGCACCTTTAAAGAAGGTCTTCCAGGAGATCAGGCGACAGACAGGGTATGTTTTCTTTTACAATGCCCAGCTCCTGGAAAAATCCCACAAGGTCAGCATCTCGATGAAAGATGCTCCTTTGGAGCAGGTCCTGGACAAGTGTTTCGAAGGCCAGCCGCTCACCTACAGTATCGTCAACAAGACGATTGTCATAAGAGCCAGGGCCCCGAAAGAAGATCCCGCCCAACCCGTCCTCACGGATTCCACGCCATCTCCCATCTGGATCAGCGGCCGCATCACCGATGAATCCACCGGTAAGCCCATCGAAGGCGCCAACATTACCCCCGAAGGATATAAAATAGGGGTCTCTTCCGATAAAGAAGGCGCATTCAGATTTCCGCTGCTAAAACTCTCCGTACTGACGATCACCTGTATCGGGTACCAGTCCAAAGAAGTAAAGATAAGACCAGGCAGAGACCTTGTCATAACGCTTACTCCCGGCACAAAAGATCCCCTGGCCAATATGGTGGTGACCGGCTACCAGCTCATTAATAAAGACAATTTCACCGGCAATGCCGTTGTCGTATCGGGGGAAGACCTCAAAAAGGTGAATCCCCAGAATTTGCTGCAAAGTCTGCAGGTATTCGATCCTTCTTTCAATATTGCTCAGAATAATATCGCAGGGTCGAATCCCAATTCCCTGCCAAGCATCAATGTCCGCGGGTCAACAGCCCTGCCTACGGGCGGAGGCGCCGTCCTGAGCAGAGGTGACCTTTCCAGTAATGTCAACCTGCCTACTTTCATTATGGACGGGTACGAGGTCAGCCTGGAAAAAGTGTTTGACCTCGACGTGAACAGGATCCAGTCCGTTACGCTGCTGAAAGATGCGGCCGCCACGGCTGTTTACGGATCCCGGGCCGCCAACGGCGTCATGGTCATCACCACGAAGGCCCCGAAGGATGGTAAGCTGCAGGTGTTCTATAACTATGAGCTTAACACGACCGGCCCCGACCTCAACGACTACCACGTGCTGAATGCCTCGCAGAAGCTTCAGTATGAGAAACTGGCCGGCCTGTATATTTATAATGCCAACACCAGCCAGGACCAGCTGGACGAAGCCTATTACGATAAGCTGCAGAACGTCCTCAGCGGGGTCAATACCTATTGGCTTTCCCAGCCGCTGCGGACCACCTACGGGCAAAAACATTCCCTTTACCTGGAAGGGGGCGGCGCTTCCATCCGGTACGGAGTGAACTTGTTGTATGAGACCTCCCCCGGCGTCATGAAGGGCTCTTCCCGCGATCGTTATGGACTGGGGATGGACCTTTCCTACAATCCCGGTAAAAAGCTGATCTTCCGCAATACCCTTTCCGTCAACCAGGTCAATGGGGTGGAATCGCCTTACGGCAATTTTGCCGACTATGTTCAGATGAATCCCTATTTCCCCAAGACGGACAGCCTGGGACGTATCATACAAGCGGTGGACAACTGGAAGACCAATGTGGGCGGCCTGGGGTCCGGCAATTACAAAAGGGCGACGATATTGAATCCCCTGTATAATTCCACCTTGCACAGCTTTTCCAAATCCGCCTACCTGGAGATGATCGACGCCTTTAGCGCCGAATGGAATATCACCCGCGGCCTGCGCCTGCGGAGCGTGCTTAGCTATACCAAAAAGAAATCGACAGGTGATGTATTCGATTCGCCGCTGAGCAACGACTTCTATTTTTACCTCCCCACTCAGCTGACCCAGCGGGGCAGCTATACCTATTCCACCGATGACGAGAATACATTCGACGGGAATGCCACCCTCACCTATAACCGTCAGATCGGGGACCATTTCATCAACATGGCATTGGGCTCAAATCTTCGCACCTATACGACGGACAGCAAATCTTTTACTGCAATCGGGTTCACCAACGACCGGTTTACCAATGTAGGGTTCGCCGGCGGTTACGCGGAAGGCGCCGCTCCCGCAGGAGACTACTCCCAGCAGCGGCTGTTCGGCAGCTTCGCCACCCTGAACTATGCCTGGAAGAATAAATACCTGCTGGATGCTACCGTAAGGGAAGACGGTTCGTCCCTCTTCGGGACCCAAAACAAGCAGGCTTCCTTCTGGGCCCTGGGCCTGGGCTGGAATGCCTTTAAAGAAGATTTCCTCTCTCTCTCCCCGGTGATCAGCCAGCTGCGTTTTCGCGCCAGCACCGGCCTGACAGGGTCCGTCTCCTTTGCTCCCTACCAGTCGGAGACGACCTATACCTATTATGCCAACAGCTGGTATTCCACCGGGGTAGGGGCCGCTGTCAACACCTACGGCAACGAAGGCCTCAAATGGCAGCGTACGCGGAGTTACGACGTGGGAATGGACCTGGGGTTGTTTAAAGACCGGCTGATCATCTCGCCGCGTTATTATTATAAGCTGACACATGGACTGCTGGCGGATATCAACCTTCCGCCCTCCACCGGTTTCGAGTCTTATACCGACAACCTGGGAGATATGGCCAACAGGGGAGCCGAGCTGAATTTCAAAGTTGCCGCCATCCGTAACAGGAGCTGGAATGTGAGTTTTTTTGCCAACCTGGTGAACAATACGAATAAGATCGTCCGGATCTCGGACGCCCTGAAGAATTATAACAATAAGGCCAACCAGGTGCAGAAAGACAGTCTTCCCTCGACGCCGCTGCTGAGGTTCCAGGAAGGCCAGTCACTGAATATGATCTACGCAGTGCGGTCCATCGGCATCGATCCGGAGAACGGCAGAGAGCTCTATATCAAAAAAGACGGTACCCATACCTATACCTGGGACGCCAACGATATCGTGCCCGTCGCCGATAATACGCCTAAGGTGATGGGCTCGTTCGGAACAACGATGTCCTATAAGCGGTTTCAGTTCAACGCCATTTTCACCACCCGTCTCGGTGGAAAGGACTATAACCAGACCCTGTCGGACCGGGTGGAAAATGCAGATCCCCGTTATAACGTGGACAGCCGGGCTCTGACGGAGCGCTGGCAAAAACCCGGAGACCATGCCCTGTTCAAAAATATTTCCGATCTGAGCACCACTTTCGTCTCCAGCCGTTTCATCCAGAAGGATAATACATTGGACCTGACCTCGGTGTACCTGTCTTATGATTTCGACAAGGCGTTCTACTCCCGGCTGGCTATGCAGAACCTGCGCGTGGCCTTTACGATGAACGACATCGCTCATTGGTCCTCCATGAAGATCGAGAGAGGTATCGATTATCCGTATGCCAAAAGTTTCACTTTATCTATTCAAACCAGCTTTTAAACGCATCAATATGAAAATATTCATCGCGCTCTTTTCGGGTATCCTCCTTTTGACCTCCTGCTCGAAGTGGCTGGACGTAAAGCCGCAATCGCAGGTGGCTGCAACGGACCTTTTCGATTCCCAGGAAGGTTTTGAGGAAGCCACTAACGGCCTCTATTCCCGCTGCAGCGTGCAGGCAGCTTATGGAGACGAGCTGTCCTTCGGCTTCCTGGACGTGCTTGCGCAGAACTACTACCTGAATTTCCAGGATTACCAGCATTACGTGCAGACTTCGATCTATAACTACAAGGACAACGATTTCATATCGAGGAAGGATACGGTATGGACCAGCCTGTACAATGCCATTGCCAACAGCAATCTTATCCTGACCAATATCGAAACCGGGAAAAAGCTCCTGACCTCCGTCGATTACGGGGTGGTCAAGGGAGAGGCGCTGGCAATGAGGGCATACCTCCATTTCGACCTGCTGCGGATGTTTGCCCCTTCTTATGGCAATAATCCCGCCGCGCCGGCCATTCCCTATGTGACCACCTTTTCCAATAAGGTAACACCGCTGTCCACCGTCTCCCAGGTTTTGACCCTGGTCCTGCAGGACCTCAACGCCGCCAAGGCGCTGCTCAAGCCCGTGGACCCCATTCTTGCTGCCGGGTATATTATCGATTACCCCTGGAATTCCACCTCCACCCTGCTGCCTCCCACGAAATCCACAGAGCAATCCAACGCGTCGCTGTTCCTCCAGAACCGGCGCAATCACCTGAACTATTACGCGGTCTGCGGAGAGCTGGCCCGGGCTTATTTATACATGAATAAGCAGGACAGCGCCCTGAGCAACGCCCTGGAAGTGATCAATTCGAAGAAGTTTCCCTGGACGGACCCGGGTGATTTCACCAATCCCGATCCTCAGAACGTAGACCGCATCCTGTACAAAGAGCTTCTTTTCTCCTGGTATATACCCACATTGGGCAAGAAGCTGGCAGATCGGTTTGCCCAACCAACCGGGTTTTACATCGACCAGGCCGGCGGCACCAATCTCTACCAGACCAATGGGGTAGGAGGCGCCGACACGCGGTATAAGGAATGGCTGTCCCCCCTGACGGACGCCGACGGTCAATGGCTGACCGTGGCGAAATACAAACGTGACCCGGATACCAACCGCCATCCCCTGCTGGCCCCTGCCTTACGGCTCAGCGAAGTATATTATATCGCCGCCGAGTGCTCTTATGACGCCAACCCGTCGCAGGCGCTGGGTTACGTCGATTCGGTCCGTTTTCACCGGGGGATCCCCGATCCGCTGACAGCCGCCGGCAAGCAGGACTTTTTAAACCAGCTGCTGGTGGAGGCAAGGAAAGAGCTATACGGAGAGGGGCAGATCTTTTACATGTTCAAAAGGCTGGGGCTGCCGATCACCAGCCCTTCCGGGATCGGCCATCCGGCAACCAACAATATTTTCGTACTGCCGCTGCCTAACAGTGAGATAGAATATGGCGGCCGATAACCAATAAATGAATGAATTATGAATAGATTACTCGGGATCATGATCCTCGCTGCCGGGCTGGCGGCCTGCCAAAAGTCGGAGATCCTTCAATATAACCTCAAGACTCCCGCCAGCATATATTTTAATTTCCTCGATTCGACGTCTATGGCGGACAGTGTCGTATATACGTTTGCGTTTACTCCGGGGAAACTCGTGGATACGGTATATATTCCCGTCAGAATTTCCGGTGCTGTCACAGACAGGGACCGGGTATTCGGCATGACGGCAATGGACAGCGGAACGACGGCTATCCTGAAAATACATTACGCCCCGCTGCAGAATTCTTATACTATTCCGGCGGGGCAAGGTACGGCCTTTGTACCCGTAATTGTATACAATACCGACAGCCTGCTGGCCAAAAGGGCCGTCTCCCTGGAGCTGCGCCTGGCTCCTACCAGTGACCTGGACACATCGGTCAACGACCTGATCAGGGCCCGGGTCATCATTTCCAACAAACTGGAAGAACCGTCCTGGTGGACGATGTGGGAAGGGGCCTATTTTTCCAGCGTCAAGTACCAGCTGTTCATTATCGCTACCGGGGTCAATACCCTGTCCACCGTAGGAACGGACGCACCGAAAAATCAATATTTTGCGAACCTGTGCCTCAGCTTACTGCAAGACCCTTTCACCTGGGTGGACAATCATCCCGGGTATGTCATGGAGCTGCAGCCGGACGGCAGCTACAAATTCTACAATACGGAGAACCCTTCCGGCTGGATCCTGTATGCAAAAAATAAATTCGGCAACTGGTTTTTCAGGGATGAAAATGGCGGAGATGTCCAATGATCTGTTAGCTGTAAAAATTATCTGTTAACTGTAAAAAAGATTCTGATGAAAAGATTGATAATATATATTATGGGCGGGCTTGGCTTAAGCTGCTGGCTGACTGCCTGTTATAAAGACAAGGGGAATTACACCTATAAAATACCGTCAGCGCCGGTCGTGAAGAACCTGGACAGCATTTATCCTGTCCTTTTCAACGACACGCTGACGATCCAGCCCGCCATCACCATTCCCGGAACCAGTCCGCGGCTGGCCTACCAGTGGCGGATCGACGTTCCGGCCGGCGACAGCGCTATCTATTCGTTCGGTCCAAAACTGGTCTTCCACTTTACGCTTCCCCCGCAGCAATACAGTGCCCGGTTGATCATAACGGATAGCTCCAATAATATGAAGTATTTCTATCCCTTTATCATCAACGGGATAACGAGCTATTCCATTGGCACGCTGATCCTGAGCCTGGAGAACGGTATTTCTCAATTATCTTTTGTATCGCCCGATAGTATTTTGACCCCCCGCGTTTACCACGCCATCAATGGGACGGACCTTCCGGGAGGCGCCACGCAAATGATCCCTCTTGCCGATAAGTATGTCCTGCCGGGAACGATCAGCAGTTACTGGATCATCTGTTCGGGGCCCGATGATCCCGGCGTACAGCTTGATGCCTCCACTTTCCTGCCGGTCAAGGGACTGAAGGCGAATTTCTTTTCCGTTCCGCCGACCCTCGTCCCCGGTTCCTTTCAGGGTAATGATTTCGGGGTGCTGCTGGGCGTAGCCAACGGCAAGATATATGTCGGCTCCAACCAGACCTGGAATTTAAGTCCTACTTATGGGATGTTCGGACTGCCGGCGACAGGCGATTACTACCTGCACCGTCAGGCGGCCTTCAACGCCACCTTCCCTTATATGCTGGGGTATGACAGCATCCGGCAGTCGGTGGTAGGATTTACCAATTTCGGAAGTGCTGCCTATATAGGCACGACCTACCAGCTGACGGACACCACGGCCTTCAACCCGAAGACGCTGGGGCTGAAACTCCTGGATTTCGAGCAGATCAACGACCAGAACGTGTATGCTTTCGGGAGAAAGGCCAATGATTCGATCTACGAGATTAAATTCGGTGCCGCCTTTATCGGAGTCATCCAGCTTTCGCCTGTTTACAAAAGGCCCTTTCCACATCCTGAACTGATCACCCCGCAAACGTTATGGGGCAGCTCGCCGGGTGAGGTCTTCTATTTCAGCTCAGGCTCGTCCATCTACCGGTATAATCCCCTCAACCAGGACCTGCAGCCGCTGACGACGGATTTCGGAGGAAAGGCGGTTACGATGCTGCGAATGACCGACAAGGGCAATACGATCATCGCCGGAGTGGACGGAACCGTATTCTTCCTCGATGTCAGCACAGGCAGGAACGGGAATATCACCCGGAGGATCGACGGTATTCCGGGATCGCCGGTGGATGTGACCGTACGTACAGAATAGAAAATTTAAAGTTGCACAAAAAAGAACAATGATAAAAAAAATAGCAGTTATAGCTTGTTTGCTCCTGGCGATAGCAGATGCGCAGGGGCATAATGCGCCAATTTCTCCCAATGGACCATCAGCTAAAACGCCGGTAAC
>JAATFV010000136.1 GCA_015655015.1 Chitinophagales bacterium
ATCGTTGCCTTTCCGCAAAAAAAACAGGTGCTATTGGGATTTTTGGAAAGTGCACACCTGGCGCTATTCAGCTCCATCGGGATAAAATAGCCTGTGATCTCCACTTCTTTTCCATTGAGCCTGGTCACTGTGTCGGAAAACTCCGGCACCTGCACATTTGCCTTATAAGGTGCATACCAGGTGGACTTAAATTTTACCTGCTCCAGCAATAACCAATCGATATTTGTTGCTTCCGGGCTGCGTTTTCCACCATAAATGAAACTGGCGACAATCGCCATCAGCCCAAAGATAAGCGCCGTTGGTAATGTAAACCGACTTCGAAAAAAAGAGCGCGATAATTGCCCGGTCATTGTTATCATTAATGGTTGCTAACTTTGTCACTTCGTAACATCTTCCGCATCTTCCAGGATGTAATAGAATTCATGTATATCACTGGCATTCAGCCGTAATTTCCCCCGGAATGTCTTATAGTTATCAATGTGATAGTGGGTATTTTTAACTTTTAGCTTTACGGTAAGGACAGAAGCGGGTCCGCTCTTCCCGCAAAAATAGCACGCGGCATAAGGGTTTGCGGAAAGGGCTACTTTTAAGCCGCTCTTATCGAAAGGAATGGTATAACCTTCGATCTCCACCATAGTGCCCTCTAGCGACTTTAACGCCCAGGGGAATTTGGGAAACTTCATATAAGCCTTGACTTCCTGTATGTACTTATCCTGAAATTCGATGTTTTGTAATGTCCCCCAATCCAGTTTGACGACGTCTTTCAAGTCCGGCGCCGGGAAGACCGGAAGGGCGAAGACCAGTAGAATGATCAATTTAGTCATTGGCCAGTGTTGTTGAAATATTAAGATGAAAGGCTTTTGCTGCCGGAATCAGCGAGGCCAATAGTCCTATGCCCAGGGTAACCAGAAAAAGGCCTCCTTCTTCTTTGCTGAATCCTGCCCGGTATACCTTCATATGATAATTTCCGGCGGCATATTTATCCAATATCAGCAGTCCGATCCGGCTCATCATGATCCCGGCGAGAAAGCCGGCCAAAGAAAGGAACAGTCCCTCCGATACGATCATTCCGAAAAGCCGGAAGCGGCTGCTGCCCATTGAGCGAGCCAGCGCCAATTCATACTTTCTTTCCTGGAGACGACTGTATAAAGAGATAAAGACGCTGAGACCTGAAAGCAGCATGATAGCAAGTGCGATCCATTCCATGGTAGTTATCCCAATGCCTAATAGGTCGAAAAGACGGTTTATTTCCAACACCGGCGAAGCTGCCTGCATATTGGTCGTCTCATTAATGATCCGGGGTATAGTCAACAAGCCCATCGGGCTGCGAAATTTGAGCAACAGGGCCGTCAGCTCATCTTCCGGTTTCGTAGTATCAGCCAGGCGGCCCTCTTTCTCTTTAGCTATATCCTCTTTTTGTTCCTTAGCTGTATCCTCCTTTCCTTCCTTATCTATTTCCTCTTTTGCTTCCTTATCTATTTCCTCTTTTGCTTCACTAGCGGAATGGTGATGATGATGGATCTTCCATACGGTCTCAATATCTGTGATAACCATGTTGTCCAATACCGTGTTGGATGGTTGCAGGATACCAACTACTTTATACTGAAACTCTTTGTGCACATGTCCTTTTGCCCCCATTCCATGGGTACCTAAAAAGGTCTCTCCGGGCTTAAGGCCGCTGGAAGTCGCCACCTGGCTGCCAATAACGGCCTCCAGCACTTTCGTAAAGTTATGTCCTTCCTTAAACACGGCCCCGTATAATTTCAAATAGTCCGTATCCGTTCCTACAATAGGATACGTTTTGTATGAATCCCCGTACGCCAGGGGAATGGCCTGTTCGATCAATGGATCATGAATGATCTTTTCTGCATCTGTCCGAAGGATGTTGCCGGTGGGAGCATCGACATGATACACTGCAGACAGGACCAGCTGCAGCGGGCTTCCTTTGGCGCCGACTACCAGGTCGATATCTTTCAGGTCATTATTAAATTTATCTTCCGCCTGCTGGTATAAATTCAATAACAAGGAAATAATACCTACTCCAAACGTAAGCAAAACAATGCTCAGCAGGGTACCTGCAGGCTTATAAAGCAGATTTCGGACTATGATCTTACATATCATGTTAGCTCAATGATATTGGAAAAATGTTTTTTCAACCGTTCGTCATGGGAGACGATAATCAGCGCAGAGCCTGCCCGGGCAGATTGTTCTGTAAGCAGTCGTATAACAGACCCGCAATTTTCATCGTCCAGGCTGCTTGTCGGCTCATCGGCCAGCACTATTGCCGGCTCGTGAAGGAGGGCGCGGGCCAATGAAACCCGCTGTTGCTCTCCCTGGCTGATCTCCATAGGTCTTTTCTTCAGCAGGTGATCGATATTCAGGCGGCTGGTTATCCTGGCCGCCTTATCCGGATCCAGCGGTTGATCGCTGAAATATTGGGCCAGCAGGATATTATCCAGCACCGACAGCGCAGCCATAAAATGCGAACGTTGAAAAACGATGCCTATATTTCTTCCCCTGAACCTGTCCAGACGCCTTTGAGATAAGCCAGCCATAGACACATTATTGATGGAGATGTCTCCGTCGGCAGGCCGCAGAAAACCTGCCAATAAGTGCAGTAAGGTGGTTTTACCACTGCCGGATCTTCCTTTGATCAAAAGAGGCCTATCCACTTTAGCCTGGAAATCAGGGTAAGTAAATGTTGTGTCTGCATTATAGGCAAACCGTAAATTCCTTGCCTGGACCATATTAGTTAGGTTAAGGTCATTTAAGAATGCGATCTTTTGACTTTTGATTGCCCTGAAACAAGCACTGCCGAAGCATCTTTTCAAAACCAGCCGGCTTTAACCGCTTACCGATGAATACGATCCGGCTCATTCGCTCCTCCTCCTGTCCCCATGCCTGTCCTTCCGTAATACCCAAATAATGCGAAACCGATTGTACGATGATCTTTTTTTTCCTGCCCTGTGCATTCACAATGCCTTTTACCCGGTAAATATATTTTGCCTGGGCCTGCAGGAAGACCATCAGTCGGAACTCCAGCTCTTCCAGGTCGAAGCTCTCTGTGAACCGGAAGCTGAGGGAAGTAATATCATGATGGTGGTGATGTTCATGATGATGATGTTCGTGATGATGATCGTGAGGAGGATGTCTATCATGATGGTGTTCGAGATCAGCACGACGATGTTCTGGATCATCCTGGTGATATTCGTGCACAGGTAAACTGACGGGTTCAGGCAGCAAGAGATTTTGCTCCGGATGCTCATAACGGAGAAACCGATGAATTTTTTCCATGGGATAACCATCTGTCTTGTTACCCGACAAGACGAGGGCGAAAGGATTCAGGTCATTTAACAGCGCCTGAACCTGCACCATGCGATCCATGGGTAAATCCTCGGTCTTTGCAATGAGCAGGATATCGCTGAAGCTGATCTGCTTGCGTGCTTCCTCCGTTTCTTCCAGCTGGAATCCGATCAATCGCGCATCCACCAGGCCGACGATGCGGGTCAGCCGGTAAGCTCCGGCAACAGCAGGATTGGTTAAGAAAGGGAGGGCAACTGTTGCCGGGTCTGCAATGCCCGTAGTTTCGATGATCAATTCGTCGAACTGTTCCCGTTTCTCCCAAAGTGTGAGCAGCAAGTCGAAAAGGTCTTCGTTCAGATCACAGCACAGACAGCCATTGCTAAATTCAAACAATCCGCTATCTGCCCCAATGACCAGCTGGCTATCGATGTTCTCCTGGCCATATTCATTTTCGATAATAAACGGCGTACGCCCTTTTTCCTTCATGGATTGGATCAGGGAATTTAAGAAGGTGGTCTTACCGGCTCCCAAAAAACCGCTGAGTATCGTTACAGGAATGGGTGATCTTACTGGAGACATAACATGAATTTTATTATTGCAATTTCATAGCAATAATAGGCAATTATTTTATAATTGCAACATTGTTGCAATATTCTTATCTTTGATCCGGAAGTTTAGTGTAAGCCAATTTCTACTAAATCTTCGCATCCGTATTAATATCTGATGTTAAATACATGGCCGAACTAATATTCTAAGACACCATGGATACAGAGTTAGTGGACATGCTAAGAAGAAACCATTTGAATATTACCACAGCCAGGCTGAATATCCTGCTATTATTTTACAATAAAACGACCTGCCTGTCGCATGAAGATATTCTGAAACGGCTGGGTAACCGGATCGATCGGGTGACCGTTTACAGGACATTAAGAATTTTCGTAAAGAAGGAAATATTATATTGCATTCCCACAGCAAATAATTTCACTGGGGTACAGCTGATAGAAGTGCCCCGGAATTTTATAATTCGTCAGTGCGCTATCGTGATGAATGGGAAATGTAATAATTGTCATTAAATCAATTATAATGAATCTTCACGCTCCTTACTCCCGGATTCTCCGGACTGCCTGCCTGATGAGCCCGTTGGTGGTCCTTACGGTATTTATCAGCTGTCACGTACAGCAACCTGTTACCGCCTCTGCCTCTGCACCAGGCATTCACAAAGTGGGGCATGTGGTGGTGGTCTATATGGAAAATCACAGCTTCGACAATCTATATGGCCAGTTTCCCGGGGCAGATGGTTTGGCCAATGCCTTACCAGCCCAGGTTACACAGGTGGACACAGCAGGTCATCCCTTTACTTACCTGCCCTCCATATCCGGGACCAGCGCCTTTCCCACCAATCTTCCCAATGCCTGTTTCAACATCGATCAATACGTTCCTTCGGACCAGGAAATACCAGATGTGCTGCACCGGTATTACCAGGAACAGATGCAGATCGACGGAGGTAAAATGGACAAATTCGCCTTTTACAACAGTACGAAGGGCCTCACCATGGGTTATTATAAAACCAGCCTGTTACCGCTCGACAGCCTGGCCGGGAGGTACACTCTTTGTGATCATTTTTTTCATAGTGCATTCGGTTGCTCGTTCTTAAATCATCAATGGCTCATTGCGGCCGCCTGCCCGGTATTTCCCGACGCTCCGGAACGAATGAGAGCCAAGACCGATGCCGCTGGCCATATGATCTCTGATGGAACGGTCACCCCGGACGGTTATGCTGTAAATACCCTCTATTCCGTCAATGCCCCCCACCCTGCCAATGTCCCGGCCCAATCCCTGGTTCCTAACCAAACCAACCCCACTATCGGTGACCGCCTTACGGCAAAAGGCGTATCCTGGGCCTGGTATTCCGGAGGCTGGGACAGTGCTTTGGCAGGAACCCCGCATCCCACATTTTCCTTTCATCACCAGCCTTTTATATACTTCGCTAATTATGCCGATGGCACGGCGGCAAAGAAGGAGCATCTAAAAGATGAGAACGATTTTCTGGCGGCTGCCAGGGCCGGCAAGCTGCCCGCCGTTTCTTTTGTCAAACCGCTTGGCCTGTACAATGAACATCCCGGCAATTCCGACATCATCAGCTCGGAAGAGCATGCCGTGACATTGATCAATGCGGTGCTGAACGGACCGGACGGTAAGGATGCCGTGATCATCCTCACCTATGACGAGAACGGAGGATTTTGGGATCATGTCGCCCCTCCCATCATCGACCGATGGGGACCCGGCACAAGGATACCCGCCATCATTATTTCCCCGTTTGCCAAAAAAGGCTTTGTCGACCATACGCAATATGAGACAGTGAGCATCCTTTCTTTTATCGAACGGAGGTGGGGACTTGAGCCGCTGAATGCCCGGGACAAAAATGCCAATCCTTTACAAAACGCATTCGATTTTTAGCTGTCAGCAGGAAAATTATTTCCTCTCCAGTAATTTAAAGAACTGATCCAGCTGCGGCAGGATAACGATGCGGGTACGGCGATTGGCTGCTCTCCCCTCCGGGGTATCATTGGAAGCGACAGTAATATATTCGCTGCGTCCGGCAGCCGTCATACGAGCCGGAGGTATGTTGTATTGGTACTGCAGGATCCGGACAACGGAGGTTGCCCGTTTTACACTGAGGTCCCAGTTATCCAGCAACACTCCCTGCTGATAGTGTACGCTGTCTGTATGCCCTTCTACCATGAATTCGATGTCAGGCTGATTCTTCAATACCAGGGCTACCTTGCCCAAAACTTCTTTTGCAGGGTCGGTTACGGTGTAACTTCCGCTGGCGAACAGCAGCTTATCGGAGATATCGATATACACCACTCCCTTTTCTATTTTTATATTGATGTCCTGGTCATTGATGTTGCCAAGCACTCCTTTTAAGTTCATCACCAGGGCCAGTGTGAGTGAATCCCGGTGTGCGATAGCCGATTGAAGGTCCTGGATATAGACATCCTTCGCTCCGATGTTATCGAGTGATTTTTTTATACTCTCCGCCTGCGTGCTGCTGATCACCGACAGGTCCTGCAGCTGTTTCAGCAATTGTGTATTGTTTTGCTTTAACACCGGCAGCTCTTTGTTCAGGTTTTCAGTCTGGTTCTGCAGTGCCAGCTTCTGCCTGCTGAGCGCCTCATTCTCATCCTTGCAGGATTGCAGCTCGCTCCTGCTCCTGGCATACAGAGAGTCGTACTTCGACTGAGCCTGTTGCTGCATCGCATTGAACTTTTTGCTGCTGACACAAGAGAAAAGCAGCGTAGAAGAAAAGATTGAAAAAATAACGTATAACGGTTTCATTTTGAAGTTTTTTTATAAAGTAAAAATAAAGGGAAGGTCCTGCCCGGTCGTTGATCTTCGTCATTAGTAAACCTGATTGCAATCACTTACGGACTAAACGCGGGCGCTATCACTTACGGGCGCCGTTCGCCGACAGAACGGTCTCTGCATAGAAAGGCATCAATGCAGACAGGTGTCCGTATAGACAGGTATCCATTAGGCTGTCATGTATATAGACATGTATCCATATAAACTGGAATCCTTATAGACTGGCATCAGCAGATGCGCGGCAATTGTTCGCCGATCAGAAAACCGACCACTCTCCTCCCGCCTATCCGGCTTTTGAGGATGACTTTTCCTCCATACTCACTCGTCACTTCACCGATGATGGCTGCATGCCGCCCCTGTTCTTCACCACGGAGGGATTCGAGGAAACCTTCTGCCGCTTCCTGTTGGACTACTGCGAGGAACAATCCTTCATTAGCAACGTAAAGGGGATCCAGGCCCAGCATTTCGCAGGCCGCCTCTACCTCTTCTTCGACAGGTATACGCTCCTCGGCGATCTGGAATCCCAGCCGGGTAAGACCGGCTATTTCATTCAACACGGATGCCAGTCCTCCCCGGGTAGGATCACGAAGAAACTTCAGCCGGGATCCCCAACGGTCGAGCAGCCGGATCACCATAGCGCCCAGGGGCGCGGTATCGCTGCGTATGGAGGTCTCGAATTCCAGTCCCTTCCGTATGCTCATGATGGCGGTACCATGTGCAGCGATATTACCGCTGAGGATGAGGACATCTCCCGCAGCTATACGGTTATGATGGATCGCTGCCTGTGGATGGATCGATCCTATTCCGGAGGTGTTGATAAAGATCTTGTCGCCTTTCCCTCTTTCCACTACTTTGGTATCTCCCGTGACAATGTGCACCTGCGCCAGACCGGCAGCTTTGTGGATAGAAGAAATGATCCGGCGAAGATCGGCGACAGGCAGCCCTTCTTCGATGATAAAGCTCAATGACAGATACCGGGCGGCGGCCCCGCACATGGCCAGGTCGTTGACCGTGCCGTTAACGGCCAGCTCTCCGATGTCCCCTCCGGGAAAGAACAGCGGATCGATGACATAACTATCTGTGCTGAAAGCGACGCGGCCGTTAAGTTCCAGGCTGGCGCCGTCGTGCTGCTGGTCCAGCCAGTCATTCCGGAGGATATCGAACACGCCTGTCTCCAGCAGGCGGTGCGTCAGCAATCCACCGCTGCCATGTCCGAGGGTGATGATATCCGTTGAAAGAGCAGGCAAAGGGCATGTTACAGGCATAAAAAAATTTATTATTGGGTGATCGGGGAATATTGATAATAAGCCGCACAGGCTCCTTCGCTGCTGACCATCGGCGCGCCAAGCGGATGCTCCGGCCGGCAGGTCGTGCCGAAGAAAGGGCATTGAAAAGGCAGCTTCAATCCCTTCATGATCTCCCCGCTGATACAGCCCTTGTTGTCAATGGCAGAAGGCAGGCATACATCGAACCGGATCCGGGCATTGAAAGAGCTATACTGCTGGTTCACTTCATAACCGCTATTCGGGATGATACCGAGTCCCCGCCAGTCCCTGTCGCTGACAGCAAACACTTCCTGTATGGACTCCCGGGCCAGGCGGTTGCCGGCGCGCTGGACGCTGCGGGCATATTGATTCTCTACTTTGGATTCTCCTTTCTCCAGCTGCTGAACGGTCATCAGGATACCCTGTACCAGGTCTACAGGCTCGAAGCCGGTGACAACGATAGGAGTCCGGTATTTTTTGGCGATGGGATCATATTCCTCCGTGCCCATGATCGCGCAGACATGGCCGGCGGCCAGGAAGCCGTCGATGGCATTGTCCGGGTCGCCGAGGATGGCCTCCATTGCAGGCGGCACCAGCACGTGCGAGGCGAGGATGCTGTAATTACGGATGCCGAGCTTATTCGCCTGTATCACGCTCAATGCATTGGCAGGCGCGGTGGTTTCGAATCCCACGGCAAGGAATACCACTTCCTTATCCGGGTTGTCCTTTGCCAGCTGCACTGCTTCCAGCGGGGAATAGAGGATCCGGATATCGGCCCCTTCCGCCTTTGCCTCCAGCAGGCTGATCTCCGAGCCGGGAACGCGCAGCATATCGCCGAAGGAGCAGAGGATAATACCGGGTTGTTTAGCCAGCCAGATGGCTTCATCGAGAATGCCGGCGGATGTGACACACACCGGGCAACCGGGGCCATGCACCATCGTGATAAGCTCCGGCAGCATATCCAGCAAACCATTCTTTACCAGGCTGTGCGTCTGGCCCCCGCATATCTCCATAAGCGTCCAGGGGCGGGTAACCACTCTTTTTATCTCCTGCAGGATCTCCTGCACCTGCTGCGGATCGCGGTATTCGGTTACGTATTTCACTGCGGCACCTCCCCCATTTGTTTCAGATAATTGAATGTTCGCTCCGCCTCTTCTTCATCGATGCGGCTGATTGCGACGCCCACATGGACGAGGACGTAGTCGCCAATGGTTGCGTCCGGCACCATGAAAAGATTGACCTCTTTTATAATGCCGCCGAAAGAGACTTTTCCCTGCCGGAAGGTATCGTCCAGCTGGATCGTAATGGAAATGAGCTTACCCGGTATAGCGAGGCACATATGTTATTTTTTAAGTGTTCAGATTTGCCCAGGCAACCTGCCCGAAACCGATGCATTCATCGTTGGGGCTTAGCTGCCGGTGAAAATATAATTGGTAATGGTCTGATAACAGACCGGTGATCAGCGCGGTCAAAAGGCGACTCTGGAATACGCCTCCGCTGAAAGCCAGCTTTCGTACAGCAAAAGTGGCAGCGATATCCTCTATCATCCTGGCGAGGGAATAAAATACTTTGCGGGCGATGGCGGCCCTTTCATTTCCCTGATCGATGTCTTTCAGCACCTCTTCCAGCAGGAACTGCCAGCAAAGGCGGTCTCCAACCAGCGGAATGGGATAAAATCCCGGCAGCGGATTTCGGCATTTCCCCGCCAGGCTTTCCAGCTGCATAACAGCTTCTCCTTCGTACGTGTTGTATGAGGTAAGGCCCAGCAAGAAGGCGATGCCATCGAGCAAGCGGCCCATACTGCTGGTCAGCAGGTCAGGCCGCTCCGACCAACGACTATAAAAATCCAGCTCACGGGTAGTGAAGGAGCCTTCCAGGCGTCCCAGCCCGCCCTGGAAGCCGCTTAACAGGGAAAGTGCGGCCAGACGCGGTTCCCGGTTCATCTTGTCCCCTGGAAATTGCGGGAAATAATCCAAATACGCCACCCTGACCATTTGCCTGCTCCTCACGTCTTGCATATTCCTGGCATCGCTACCTGCGATCTTTGCCAGCAGGAATATTTCACCGCCCCAGACCTGTCCGTCATCTCCATAACCGGCGCCGTCCCAGATAAAGCCTAAAACAGGTTCGTCCTTTTCGGACAGCAACTGGTTTTCGGCCAGGACGGCTGCGAAATGAGCCCGGTGATGCTGTACAGGTTGTACCGGAGCACCCTTTTCCGCTGCCAATTGCCTCCCCAGGCGGGAAATGGCGTAACCCGGATGGGGATCGATAAGGATGAGATCTGGTGTCACTTTCAGCAGCTGCATCCAGTGTTGCAGGGTGACGTTAAAGCTTTCCTGGGCCTCCAGGCTTCCCTGGTCGCCGAGGTATTGACTAATGTAGAGTCTGTCCCTGTCCTGGAAAGCAAAGGCGCTTTTCAGCTCCCCTCCCATGCCCAGGAGTGTCCTGTCAGCACTATCAAAAGGATTGGGAAAATAATTTGGCGCCAGGCCCCGGCTTCTTCGCAATACAATACGCTGGCCCTGATCCGTAAATAACAGGACACTATCATCCTGCGGCGTTACGATATCCCTGTCATATATGACGATATAGTCCGCGAGGCCGGAGAGAGCCGATAGCGCCTCCTTGTCATTATAGACGATCGGCGACCCGCTGATATTGGCGCTGGTCGCTACCAGCGGTCTGCCGAAATCCTCTGCTATCAATAATAATAAAGGGGTGCAAGGCAATAAGGCCCCTATCCTATCCAGGCCCGGAGCGATCCACGGGCCCATATTTTCGTTGAGCGGCTTCTCTTTCATGCGGGCAAGCACGACGGGCCCCGACCTATCCTGTAAAGCCTCTTTTTCCTGCCTTGTCAGCAGCAGATCGGCAGCAGCCATTTCCACATCCTTATAGAGGACGGCAAAGGGTTTTGTGGGGCGTGACTTCCGGAGCCTCAGGCGCCGGACAATATCTTCTCTCGTGGCATCGCAGAGCAGCAGGTACCCTCCGAGACCTTTGACAGCAACGATGGCTCCTGCCTTCAGCAAGACGCTGACCCTGGCCAGCAGGATAGCCGGGTCGCTGCTGACTAACCGGCCGGAATTGTCATAGAGGTGGAGGGGAATTGCGCAGTCCGGGCAGGAATTTGTCTGGCTGTAAAACCGGGAGTCGTGTATATTCTCATACTCGGCGGCACAGGATGGGCACATGGCCAGCCCCGACATCGTCGTATGTTCACGGTCGTAAGGCAATGATCGCAGGATGGAATATCTTGGGCCGCATTCCAGGCAGGTAGTAAAGGCATAACGGTAACGCCTGTTACCTGCATCTGCTATTTCCTGCCGGCAAGAATTGCAGGTAGTTATGTCGGGAGCGGGCAGCAGATCGGCCCTACCCTGTCCCGTGCTGTGTTCGATGTTGAAAGTCGAAAAGTCCTCTGATCCGATAACGTCGATATGATGACGGGTGATCAGCGCGCCTGCCGGAGGGTGAAGAATGATCTGGTCATAGAACCTGCCGGCGCTGTCCTTTTCGGCGTTGAACCGGATATGGACGCCGTCCGGGGTATTGCTGACCCTGCCGCGTATCTTCATCTTTTCCGCAAGCCGGCAGACGAAAGGCCGGAAACCGACTCCCTGCACAATACCTGTAATATGGATATGGTAAGTTTCCATGAAATTGCCCTGTTATGTTAGTGATATCACTGATATCACTGATATTACCGACATTACCGACATTATTGATATTACTGATATTACTGAGTAACAGCGGATATCGGGTTATCGATCAATTTTTCCTTCAGCCAGTCATACCAGGAAGAAAGTCCTTCCCCGGTAAGACAGCTCACTTCCAGGATCTCAAGTCGCGGGTTGACCTTTCGGACATTCTCTCTTGCCTTTTCTATGTTAAAGGGAACATAGGGTAACAGATCTGTCTTGTTGATCACGCAGAGCGTGGAGGAATGGAACATATCCGGGTATTTCAGGGGCTTGTCCTCGCCTTCGGTCACGCTCATGATGACTACCCGTTCTTTTTCGCCCAGGTCGAACATGGCCGGACAGACGAGGTTGCCGACATTCTCGATAAAGACAATGCTGTTCGCCGAAGGCTTCATCCCCTGCAGGGCATGGAGGATCATGTGAGCATCCAGGTGACAGCCCTTGCCGGTATTGATCTGGACCACCCTGGTACCGGTGGCGTGTATGCGGTCGGCATCGTTGGTCGTCTGCTGATCGCCTTCTATGACAAAAAAATCCGCTTGTTCCTTCAGGTCCGTCAGGGTCCTTTCCAGCAGCGTGGTCTTGCCGGAACCGGGGGAGCTGACCAGGTTGAGCGCCAGAATGTCTTTGGCTTCGAAATAGCCGCGGTTCCTCTCCGCGAGTAAGTTATTTTCGTGTAATATGTCCTTTTCCACATCCACCTTTTGTTTGTGGTGAGAATGAGCCCGGGCGCCGGTCTCCTGTTGATGTGTATGATCAAAAGTATCCCCCTCATGGCTGTGTGTATGAGAAGATGGTCCGCATCCGCATGTCGCGCACATAGTTGTATGATTTAAAGTGTTACGATACAATTAATGATTTAACCCTCAGCTGTTTGCCGTCCTCTATATTTATCCAGTGGCTTCCGCAGACAGGGCAGGGATCGAAAATATGCTGCAGGGCAAAAGAAGTCGGGCAGTCCATGCAGGTTGCTTTCCCCGGAATGCGGTGAACCGTTTTTACGGTACCGTCCAGGATGGTGCCTTTGACCCCCTGCGACCAGGCGAATTCAAAAGCGTCCATTTCTACCGTGGTGAGACAGCCGATCTCCAGCTCGATCTCCTCGATACATTCTGCGCCTGCCGATGCAGCCTGACTGGCGGCGATATCAATGATCCCCGTTACGATCGAAAGTTCGTGCATAGTCTTCGGCTTTTTTAACAGATTCTTCTTTCAGCTCCCTCCGGTAGAGATACCGGAAATGGATGGCGATGGCAATAACGACGGGCCACATGATCAGGGCGTGGGGCAATTCCACGAAATAGTGAATGATGGTATAACCGCCGGTGTCACCATGGCCGGGATGAGCGAAAGCGAGGACAGGGAGCAGGGCAATCAGCCCCATCATAGATATTTTCTTCATATACGTTGTATTTAAAAGTCAATGTTAGTAACAGATAGTCCGATTCAGGATGACCAATCTCAGGTCCGGGGATGAAATGGGTCATGAAAAAAAAATTATTTCAGCGAGTACCTTCGAAGTAAAGAAAGACAGACTATGCAACAACCAACTTATTATGAAGAAATCCAGCGTAAAGGGTATTCACGACGTGACTTTTTGCGATTTGCTACGATGATGGCGGCCTTCCTGGGATTGGAAGGGACGGCTATCGGCCAGGTGGCCACTGCCCTGGAGACAAAACGGCGGCTGCCGGTCATCTGGCTCCATTTCCAGGAATGCACCTGTTGCAGCGAGAGTTTTCTCCGGTCCACCCATCCGATCGTAGCCGATATCCTGCTGGACCAGATATCGCTGGATTATACGGAGACCCTTATGGCGGCATCGGGATTCCAGGCGGAAGCGGCGATGCAGGATACTATGAAGAAGTATAAAGGTGAATATATCCTCTGCGTGGAGGGCAGCGTACCGACCGAAGCCGATGGCGTCTATTGCATGATCGGCGGCAAGACGTCGATACAGATCTTACAGGAGGCGGCGGAAGGAGCCAAGGCGATCCTGGCCTGGGGAAGCTGCGCGTCCAATGGCTGTGTACAATCAGCCCGGCCCAATCCCACATCGGCTACCCCCATCCATAAGCTGGTGAAGGGCAAACCTATTATAAAGGTTCCTGGCTGTCCTCCTATCGGGGAAGTGATGGCCGGCGTGATCGTTCACCTGGTGACTTTCGACCGGATACCGGAGCTGGACAACCTGGGAAGGCCTAAGGCATTTTACAGCAAAAGAGTACACGACACCTGTTACCGGCGGCCTTTCTATGATGCCGGGCTGTACGTGGAAAGCTTTGACGACGAGAATGCCAAAAAAGGGTACTGCCTGTACAAAATGGGCTGCAAGGGACCGTCCACGTATAATGCCTGCGGGGTCACCAAATGGAATGGCGGCACCAGCTTCCCCATTCAGTCGGGGCATGGATGCATCGGATGCAGCGAAGAGAATTTCTGGGATAACGGGAGATTGTATGAACGGGCCTCTTCGTTTGCAGGGTTCGGCATCGAGTCTACGGCCGATACGATCGGTAAGATCGGGCTTGGTGTTACAGTAGCCGCACTGGCGGGCCATGCCGTTATGACGAATGTCCGCAAGCACAAGATGATCCATGACCTGGAAGAAGAAGGTAAAGAAGATGCCAAAGAATTGAATATATGAACGATTTGAGCATATAAATGATTGGAGCATATAAATGAATTGAACATATGAACGAAGTGAGCATATGAACATATAAGAGCCCGGTTGTCGAATTATTCATCATCATTAATAGAACGGTTTTATGGGAAAAAGAATAGTTGTCGATCCCGTCACCCGGATCGAAGGTCACCTCCGCATCGAGGCGGAGATAGAGAACGGCAGGATAAAAGAAGCCTATAGCAGCGGGACCATGGTGAGGCTGCTGGAAGAGATACTGCGTGGACGCGATCCGCGGGATGCCTGGGCTTTTGTGGGCCGGGTATGCGGGGTCTGCACCTCCATCCATTCGCTGACATCGGTACGCTGCGTGGAGGATGCGCTGGGCATCGTTATTCCGCCGAATGCCGAGCTGGTGCGTAATATCATGGATTGTTCCCTTTTCATGCACGACCATGTCGTACATTTCTATCACCTGCATGCCATGGACTGGGTGGATGTGATCAATGCGCTGAAGGCGGATCCGAAGAAAACGTCGGAGCTGGCGCAAAGCATCTCCCATTGGCCCAAGAGCTCGCCGGGTTATTTCAGCGACCTGCAGGCAAGGATCAAGAAGTTTGCCGACAGCGGGCAGCTGGGAATATTTACGAACGGTTACTGGGGACATCCCGCTTATAAGCTGCCGGCGGAGCTGAACCTGATCGGCCTCGCCCATTACCTGGAAGCCCTTGAATGGCAAAAGGAGATCGTCAAAGTACAGGCTATATTCGGAGGAAAGAACCCCCACCCGAACTACCTGGTTGGCGGGATGGCCTGCTCCATCGGACTGGATGATGTCAGCGGCATCAATGCGGAGCGCCTGGCCCTGGTGGAACAGCTCCTGCACCAAGGCAAGACCTTTATCGAACAGGTATATATACCCGACCTGATGGCCATCGCCTCTTTTTATAAGGACTGGGGAGCTATTGGGGGCGGCCTCGGTAACTATATGGTGTATGGCGATCTGCCCTGGAACGGCTATCGTGATCCCTCTTCCTATAAATTCCCTCCCGGGGTGATCCTCAACAAGGATATCAATAATCTCCACGAAGTAGACCTGCGGAAGGATGACGAGGTGCAGGAGTTCATCGCCCATTCCTGGTACGACTACAAGGAAGGAGACCAGGCGGGGCTGCATCCCTGGAAAGGGGAAAGCAAGGTGAAATATAGTGGCCCGCGTCCACCGTTCGACCAGCTCGATATCAGCCAAAAATACAGCTACATCAAAACGCCCCGGTGGAAGGGACATGCCATGGAAGTAGGTCCGCTGGCCCGGGTGCTGGTAGGGTATGCCCGGGGAAGGGAAGAATTCAGGGAAGTCGTGGACAAGGCGCTGAAGGATCTGGGCATCCCCATCACGGCGTTATTTTCGACGCTGGGCCGGACGGCGGCAAGGGGTCTCGAATGCAGTCTCGTCAGCAGGTGGGCCCTGGACTTTTATCACCAGCTGATCACCAATATCAAAAACGGAGATACCCGTATGGCCAATATGGAAAAGTTCAAACCCGAGACCTGGCCGGATAAGGCGTTGGGAGTGGGCCATGCAGAAGCGCCGCGGGGAGCTCTGGCGCATTGGATCAACATCGAGAATGGAAAGATAGCCAATTACCAATTGGTCGTGCCGACCACCTGGAATGCCTCTCCCCGTGACGGGAACGGACAGATGTCCGCCTATGAGTCGGCGTTGATCGGCACGCCGGTAGCGGATGAGAAACAGCCCCTGGAGATCATACGGACGATCCATTCCTTCGATCCCTGCCTGGCCTGTGCCGTGCACCTGTATGATGAGAACGGTCTTATGATCAACCGGGTCAGCGTAGTTGGCGATTAAACCCAAACCTCCTTTATATGAATAAAAAATACCTGCATATCCACCGGCTTCGCCGGGTCTACGTATGGGAATTACCAGTACGCTTCTACCACTGGCTGAATGCAGCAGCTATCATTACCCTTATCATAACGGGATTTTATATCGCCAATCCATTGGCATTGATCAATAACCAGGAGGCTGCTTTCCGGTATACGACAGGATGGGTGCGGTTCATTCATTTTGCAGCCGCCTATATTTTCTTCTTCAATTTCCTCTTCCGCATTTACTGGGGCTTCGTAGGCAATAAATATGCGAACTGGAAGCAGTTCCTCCCTATTTCCAAACGATTTTTTAAAGAAATAGTCCAGGTATTCCGGGTGGATATCCTGATGGTGAAGGGAAAGGAGCATATGAGTGTGGGCCACAACGCCATGGCCGGGTTCATCTACTTTCTTACGTTCATCGCTTTCGCGGTCCAGTGCCTGACAGGTTTCGGGCTGTATGCGTCCAATAGTCACTGGTGGCTGCCCCGGCTGTTCGGCTGGGTGCCGGCGGTGCTCGGGGGTGACAGCATGACCCGGTCGGTCCACCACTGGACGATGTGGTTCTTCATTTTATTTGCGGTGATCCATGTATATCTTGTTTTTTATCACGATTATATAGAAGGCAGGGGGGAGATGAGCAGTATGGGAGGCGGATGGAAATTTATTGAAGAGGAAGCGTTTATCAGGGATCAGCAGACACAGCCTAATCGTGATCTGATCACTGAGGCTGTCAAACCCGTCACGGCGGATACAGACAAAAAATAAACAACAGATCATGAAAGAACCGAACAAGATATTGATCGCCGGCATCGGCAATTACCTGATGCAGGATGAGGGCATCGGCGTACACATAGCGCAGTTCCCGGAGGCAGCGGAGCTTTTTCCGGAGGCGGACATCCTTGACGGGGGCACCGGGGGATTTCATTTGCTGGAGTATTTCGAGCGATATGATACGGTGATCCTTGTGGACGCCACCCTGGACGGCCTTCCGCCGGGAACCATCAGATGGATCAAACCAAGGTTTGCCTCTGATTTCCCCCAGGCCCTGAGCACCCATGATATCGGTCTTAAGGACCTGGTTGGCGCGCTTCAGCTCCTGGGAAAAATGCCGGACATCCATTTGCTGGCGGTGAGCATTGCAAGCGTGCAGGAGCAGGGTATCGACTTGTCACCGGCGCTCGAAGAACGTTTGCCGGGATTGCTGGTTGAAATACGTAATAGGATTAACGCCCTGCAAATGGAGAAAGCTCCTGCCAATTTACAGTATCCTTAGTTTGAATATCCTTAGCTTTTAAGACCTAAGAAGATATTCCATCGTTACTCCGCTATCAACAACCTGCGTTTTATATTCATTATCCGCTACACAACATTTGGCTACCGATAAATATATTGGTAGCCAAATGTTATCCAATGCAGTCCCTTTTGGCTATCAATATTTTTTTAGGGAGGTGCCTGTAAGAACATGGGACCGGAATTTATTATTACATTTACATTAAATTATGTAAATCGAAGCGTATTGGACAGCTCTTATATTGATATCGTACAATTGCAAAGGAATATAGCTGTTTCCCGTGATGTAAAGGCTTATGAAACTCTTTTTACGCATTTTTATACTCCGCTCATCCGTTTTTCCGCATCCATCATCCGATCCAGAGAAGGCGCCGAAGAGGTCTATTGCGATGTGATGCTCAAATTGTGGGACCTTGGCGCAGCCCTGAACAATATTGACAATTTGAAGGTATACCTGTTCATCAGCATAAAGAATGCCTCTCTCAACTATCTGGCAAAATACTATAAGGTACAGACTGTTGATATCGATTCCATTGCCATGGAGCTGCACTATGACGGTACTGCGGAGGACGACCTGGTATTTAGAGAATTCAGTCGCAACCTGGCTGTTGCTATAAAGTCCCTGCCTGCCAAAGCGCAGCTGGTGTTTAAACTGATCAAAGAAGACGGATTCAGCTACAAACATGTTGCTGAGATACTGGGTATCTCCGTCAATACGGTAGAGGGGCACATGACCGCAGCCCTCAAAAAGATAAATTCCTCGTTGCGGATGTATTTGAGACCCAATAACAACTGATTGTTTCTTATTGTTTTATACCTATCGTCTCCCATACGAAGGATTTTGCTGATCCCTGCCTGGCGCCAGATGATGATTCCAGTGCCGACCCGTAGAAAAAAATATTGTCCTCCACCGGTGGAAGTCCCAGGATCTCCTGTCTTACTATATAAGAGATATCTCCCTATAAAACCTTTATCACAATTTTTATGTCCCAGGACCGATTTCTGCAATTGCTGAGCCGAAAGATGGCTGGCGAAGCCAACATTCATGAGCTCGATGAGCTGGATCGTCTGTTGGAGGAACAGGAGGAACGGAGGAAGCTCGCAGCAGGCCTGGCTGACGGCTCATTCCCTGAAACCAGCCAGGACAAGGCCATGGCAGAAGCAGCATTTGCAGCCCAGCTGGTAAAAATGCAGGTCAGTGGCCGTCTTGACGAAGAGGCCGGTCATCAAACCGGGACGACGCCGGTCATCGGCAGACAACACAGCTGGCGGCCAGGCAGATTACTAAAGATTGCCGCTCTATTCCTGGCGCCGCTGGGATGCCTGTATCTGTTTTTTGTATTCAAAGGCACGAATAGAACGATTGCTTCCAATGAGGTCATAACAAAGAAAGGCTCTACTTCACAGGTAAAGCTGCCTGACGGGACATCGGTATGGCTCAATTCCGACAGCCGGCTTGTTTATTCCAAAGACTTCGGAACGGTCAACCGGGAAGTAAAATTGACGGGAGAAGGCTTTTTTGATGTCGTGCATGACGACAGCAAGCCATTCATCATACATACGGATAAGATCGATATTACGGACCTGGGCACCACCTTCAATGTGAAAGCCTATGAAAAAGACCCGACGGTAGAAGCCGTCCTGGTCAAAGGCAGCATTGAAGTGACTTTTCATGACAGCCCGGCTGAAAAGATCATTCTGAAACCCAATGAAAAGCTGGTGGTAAGGAAAGACAGATCCCAGGTATACGGCGAGTCGAAGGACGATGGATTGCCAAAGATCAAGCTCAATAATATCCATTTGCTGGACGACAGCACCGTGGCGGAAACCGCCTGGATCAGGAACCGGCTGGTGTTTAACAATCAGCGGCTGTCCGACATCGCACACCTGCTGGAACGCCGTTTTGATGTGGAAGTCGAGATCAGGGACAGTGAACTGGCAGAAGCGCCTTATACGGGTGATTATGAACAGGAGACGCTGCCGCAGATATTGAAGTATATGAGTCTTTCCAAACCTTTCCAATATGTCCTGCAAGGGAAAAAAGTGATCATAGAAAAATAAAAACGGGAAATGTTTACGTCATTTCCCGTCGTCAGGCCTTATTCCTTTTAACCGTCCTGCTTTCAGTTGGAAGCCGGGAGCAAGACGGGTGGACTATTATTTTATAACCTAACTAAACAAAGCTAATGAAGAAAATTGACATTGCGGTGTCTCCGTGTGCGAGATTCCCAATCGGAAAAACCATCTGCATTATGAAGCTCTCTGCACTGCTCCTGCTGCTAAGCGTTCAAATTTCGGCCCGCAGCCTTTCCCAGACAGTAACCCTTACTATCAAAGACGAAAAATTAGGCAAGGTGTTAAAGATCATCGAACGGCAGACCGGCTACCGGTTTGGGTACAGCAACCTGGTCGTTCCGGTGGAGAAAACCGTTACCATGCAGGTTAAGGCTGTGAGCCTGAAGCAGGCCCTGGATCAGTTGCTGACCGGTTTGCATCTCGACTACAAGGAGGAGCCGGGGAAGCTCGTTGTCATTTTTCAGGCGCCGGAAAAGGCAGCCGGGTTAGATGCCGGACCGCCCGCCGATACGACGATTACCATCAAAGGCAGAGTAATGACTACGGATGGCGATCCCTTATCCGGGGCATCGATCGTGATCAGAGGAACGGCATTGGGCACCGTCACCAATGAGAAAGGAGAGTTCGAGCTGAAAAATGTTAAAAAAGGCGATATAATACAGGTGAGCTCACTGGGTTTTGATGGGGCGGAAATGGCTATAGACAACCGGGCTATTTTTATCCTGCAGCTGCATTACAGGAGTGATGCCGGGAAACTGGATGAGGTAGTGGTACAGGGTTATGGAAAGGAGAAAAAGAAGAACCTGATAGGGACGATAACGAAGATCCCCGCTGAAGCCATCAAAAACCAGCCGGTGACAAACGTACTTTCAGCCTTACAGGGGATGGCGCCGGGGCTGGATATCAGCACGTCTGCCGGAACACCCGGGGCGGGCGTGCAGATGCGGATAAGGGGGATCAATACCATGAACGATGTGGGAACCGTCAGCGGCAATGGAACGGGATTTGTAGCCCTGGTGCTGGTTGATGGAGTTCCGGTTACGGACCTTACCTTTCTTTCTCCTTCCGATATTGAATCCGTAGAAGTGTTGAAAGATGCCGCCGCAACAGCCATCTATGGGTCCCGTGGGGCGGGTGGTGTGCTGTTGATCACTACCAAAAAAGGAGTACGGGGATCAGGTTCCGGTAAACTTTCTTTCAATGCCTATACCAGCCTGAATAAGCCCACGCGTACGGCAAAGATGCTCAATACGGATGAATACCGGATGTTACGCAAAGAAGGATATGCCAACGATGGGATCACCATTACTCCTGCCCTCGCGCCAGACCTGTATATGGACAGCACGGTCAACACGGACTGGAGCAAGGCCCTGTATAAAAATGCGCTTGCCCAGGATTACCAGCTGAATTTTTCCGGAGGCAGCAATACGATCAATTACTACATCAGCGGAGGGTATCGCAATGAAGACGCCATCGTAAAAGGAGACTGGTATTTGAAGCGCATGAATGTCCGGATGGGGCTGGATGCCAAAGTGTCCGACCGGCTCAGTGTAGGCGGAGGTCTCGGCTATACTGCCAATAACACGAACACATACACTTCGGCCATCTCCACTACGATTTTTTATGCGATCCCGCTGATACCTGCGGAGCAAATGGGTAAACCGAATACGACGAGTTATCTACCCCCGTTCATAAACCCGAACGGGCAGCTCACCTCGTTCACCAAGGGTAACACGAATACCATGATCGGTAATTTCTATTTCAATTTCCGGCTATGGCGGCAGCTGTTCTTTCGTACCGATGTGAGCACACAGTTCATCAGCGGTCAATCCACCATATTTAGCCCTACGACATCGGTACCTTTCTCCATTTACGGCACTGCGGGATATCCGAATGGTACGTATTTGAATAATAGCAGCACTATGTCGACGGTAGAGCCCCAGCTTAATTATTCCCTGACCGTTCGCAAACATGCCATCAAGCTGCTGGCGGGCGGTACCCTGATCGATCGGACCAATAAGTCGAGTTCCCTTTCCATGACCGGCTATAGCAGCAACCAGCTCACCACGTTGGCCTCTGCCACCACCTATTCCTACAGCACTTATTCGGAGATCCCCTACAAATTCGCTTCCGCCTTCGGCAGGGCTTCCTATATTTACGATGATAAATATTTGGCGGAAGGTGTATTCCGCAGGGACGGCTCTTCCCGGTTCGGGGCCAATTATCAGTATGGTAATTTCTGGTCTGCCGGCGCCGGGTGGATCTTTTCCCAGGAGGCTTTCGTCAAACAGCTCTTAGGGAATGACTTCTTCGGAAAATTAAAAGTCACTTATGGAGTGACCGGCAATGACAACATCGGTGATTTCGGCTTTCTCAACTATAGCAGCACCGGGAACTATGGTGGAAGCACAGCCTCCTACCTCAGTAACCTGGCAAACCCTTATCTCCATTGGTAACAGACCAAAAAGCTGGATTTTGGATTGGACCTGAGCTTGTTGAAGGACAGGCTGAGTGTAACGGCCAACTATTTCCGGCATCGTACGGAGGGTACTCTTTTTAGTGAGGCATTGTCTGTCGCTTCCGGGTTTACCAGCATCACAGCCAACCTCAATGGAGTCGTTGCCAACAATGGGTTCGAGCTGGCCCTGACGGCTGTTCCTATAAAAACAAAAACGTTCAGATGGAATTCCCAGTTCAATATAAGTTTCCAGAAGAACAAATTGTTAAGCCTGCCGGGTCTTGCCAATCTGGCCAATTACAACAGGTATAGCTACAAAGTTGGCCAACCGCTGGCGCTGAACTGGGGATTCAAATATTTAGGGGTAGATCCGGCAACCGGTCTGGCCAAATTCCAGGATGTGGATGGCTCGGGCACGATAGCCTCGTATACCCCTGACATGCAGGTGCTGGGAAAGAATATCCCTGATTTCTATGGGGGATGGAATAATACTTTCGAGTACAGGCATTTTGATCTCCAGGTAATGACGCAGTTCGTCAGCGGCGTGCAGAAATCTTATACCACCTTTACGTCTTTCATCGGTGATGGATACAATCTCCCCGTCAGCGCCTTGCACAGATGGCATGACGTCAAGGATATTACAGATGTACCAAGGGCTGCGGCGCCAGGCACTGCGGCCGCTATCAACAATGCCAATATAACCTCGAGCTCTTTTGCGTTCAGTGATGCGTCCTACATCCGCATCAAGACCATCACGCTGGGGTATAACTTGCCGGCTATCCGCGGACTTTCCCTCAGTAACCTGCGGGTATTTGCGACGGGATACAATCTTTTCACCATCACCGGGTACAAAGGAAATGATCCGGAAGGCGGCTCCAGCTTTATTCCATTGATAAAAAGCTTCACCGCTGGTATTAACTTGACCTTATAGCCCCTGATCTATTCAACTTAAAAAACACATCGTGAATACACATACCATACTGACACATCGGATCATCATCGCCTTAGGCCTGGCAATGACAGTCCTGATCTCCTGTAACAAGCTGGTGACGGTATCGCCGACGGCGAATATATCCACGGCTATCGCCTATTCCGATTCCACCACCACCGAAGCCAATGTCAACGGGATCTATTACCAGCTGCAGCAGGCCGGCGTCATGTACAACTCGACCTATTTTTCCATCTATCCGCTGCTCAGTGATGAGGCGGCTGTCGGCAGCTCTACCAATGCATTTGTGCTGGAGTTCTCCTCCAACCAGATCACGACCAGCAATACCAATGTATCCTCATTGTGGTCCAATAATTTAAAGACTATTTACCAGGCTAATTCCGTACTGGAAAATGTGGGAAATCTATCCTTTCTCAGCGCCGCCAAAAAGAACCAGTTCATGGGAGAAGCGAGGTTCGTAAGGGCCTATTGTTACTTCATCCTTACCAGCTATTTCGGAAAGGTCCCATTGGCCACTACCAGTGATTATAAGGTCAACGATGCGCTCTCCCGGAGTGATACGTCCGTCATATACGATTTTGTGATCAATGAATTGCGTGATGCCGACAGCCTTTTGCCCAGTGGATACGCGGCTTTCGGGAATGCCCGGATCAGGGCCTGCCGGGAAGCTGCCGAAGGCCTGCTGGCCAGGGTATATCTTTCCAAAGGTGACTGGGCGAATGCAGAACTATATGCCACGAAGGTGATCAACAGTCCGTTGTTCATGCTGCAGACAACGCTCTCGAATATCTGGACGGTCAATTCGCCTGAGAGCATTTGGGAAATATGGGCATCCTCCACCTCTTATGCCTATGAGAACTTTACGGCCCAGTCCCTGCTGCCGGTGAATGCGTCTTCAGTCGTTCTCCCTTCCGTCATTCCCAGCGCCAGGCTGGTGGGCAGCTTTGAAGCCGGGGACGCACGGAAGACCAATTATCTTTCATACCAGGCGGCAGGCGATTATTACTATGTGTATAAATACCGGGACGCCATCACGGGTACGGATCAGCCAAAGATCCTGCGGCTGGCCGAGATGTACCTTATACGTGGCGAAGCCAGGGCCTGGCAGAATAAGCTATCCGACGCCGCGGCGGACATTGACAGGATCAGGAACAGGGCCGGACTGTCCAATACTACAGCTTCCACGCAATCGGACCTCCTTTCGGCCACCATGCAGGAACGTTATGTAGAGCTGTGCTTCGAAGGGTCGCGCTGGCTGGACCTGAAACGAACCGGGACGGCCGATGCCGTCATGGGAGCTTACCGGCCTGCTACCTGGAAGCCGACGGCTAAACTATTGCCGATACCCGCATCCGAACTCGGTGCGAATGCGAACCTGCTTCCGCAGAATCCCGGGTATTGAGCGCCAGGACCTGGTTCGCCGGAGTCGGGCAGGTATATTCATGCGTACTGCACCGGCCATCTGCGCAGGAATCTGTTATATACTTTTTCTCATAAATATTATCTGCAACTTTCATGAAAAGAATATTGTTCATCGGTGCATTGGCAATGGGTATAGGAAAGGCACAGGCGCAGCCCAATAAGACGGATTCCGTCAAACCCTATAAGGAGATCATTACGTCCGGGGCCATTACGCAGAAAGGCTTGTTCACGGTACATCATATCAACGACAAATGGTATTTCGAAATAGCCGACTCGCTGTTGGGAAGAGACATCCTCACCGTTACCCGGTATTCCGGCACACCCGGCGGAAGCAGGTTATATGGTGGAGAAGTAGCCAACGAGCAAACTGTATATTGGGAGAAAAGCCCCGGTAATAAGCTAATGCTCCGAGTAAATATATATGTTTCTTCCGCCGGCGATAGCACCCAGGCTATAGCAAGAGCCGTCCGGACCTCCAGTGTAAACCCAATTGTAGCAGCCTTTGACATAAAGGCGATCAATCCGGACAATAAGAATATCGTTATCGATGTGACGGATTTTTTTAAAGGCGATAACCAGGTCGTCTCTTTAAGCGCCAATAGTAAGAAGAACAGTAACCTCACGACGCTGGCCGCAGACAGGTCCTACATTGCGAAGATCAGCTCGTATCCCATCAATACGGAAGTTCATACTGTGAAGACATTTGTAGCCACCCCTCCTACCGGGGCGGGCGGCTTCTTTGGAGGTGCGACACGGATCCCCGCCGTTACGGAAACGGGGGTGGTGACCTTTGAAATGAACAACTCCTTCCTGTTGTTACCCAAAGAGCCGATGCGCAAACGCCTGTTCGATCCAAGGGTGGGATATTTCGCCGATGTCTTCACGCGGTATGACGATTCATCACAGTTTGCCAGGCCTTTGCAGTATATTCTTCATTGGCGTATGGAGCCCCGGGAAGAAGACCTGGACAAGTTCAGGAGAGGCGAATTGGTGGAGCCTAAAAAACCGATCGTCTATTATATAGACCCTGCTACTCCTAAAAAATGGCGGAAATACCTCATCGCGGGTATCAATGACTGGCAGGTTGCCTTCGAAAAAGCAGGCTTTAAAAATGCGATCGTGGGCAAGGAATGGCCTGAGGACGATAGTACCATGAGCATGGAAGATGCCCGTTTTTCCGTTATCCGCTATTTTGCTTCCGAGATACCCAATGCCTATGGGCCCAACGTTCACGATCCACGGAGCGGGGAGATATTGGAAAGTCATGTCGGCTGGTATCACAATGTAATGAAGCTGGTGCATGACTGGTATATGATCCAGGCCGGCGCTATTGACCCGAGGGCCCGGAAAATGGAATTTGACGATTCCCTGATGGGGCAGCTCATTCGTTTTGTTTCCTCCCATGAGATCGGCCATACGCTGGGACTTCGGCACAACATGGGCAGCAGCAGCCAGACACCGGTGGAAAAATTAAGGGACAAGGCCTGGGTGGAAGCCAATGGACATACTGTCTCTATCATGGACTATGCCCGGTTCAACTATGTAGCTCAACCGGAAGATCATATCGGCGAAGCCGGCATCTTTCCCCGGATCGGCGCCTATGATAAATGGGCTATACAATGGGGCTATACGCCCCTGTTGCAGACAAAAAATGAAGAAGAGGACAGAAAGATATTGAACAAGCTTATCGTAGACAGCCTGACGGCCGACCCCCGCTTGTGGTTTGGAGGAGAAGGGGGCGCCGGGGAACCGCGCAGCCAGGCCGAAGATCTGGGGGACAATGCTATGAAAGCCGGAGACTATGGCATTAAGAACCTGCAGCGCATCATCCGGCAATTACCGGATTGGACAAAGGAGGAAGGAGACCTCTATGAAAACCTGCAACGGATACACGCCGCAATCGTAGACCAGTTTTACCGATACATGGGCCACGTGATGAAGAACATAGGCGGCGCATATATGACTATTAAGAGCGTGGAACAAAAAGGCGATGTCTTTGAACCCGTTCCTAAACCTGTTCTGAAGTCAGCCGTGGATTTTTTAGACCGGCAGATGTTTCAAACACCCTTGTGGCTGTTTAACGACACCATCACGCGAAAACTGGTTATCAGAAAATTAGACGCAGTGGGCCAGCTGCAGGATCGCATCCTGGGCAATATCCTGAATGCAGCGGTGCTGCTGCAGGTGGGAGAAATGGCCAATCTATCCAAAGACCCCTATACGGTGGATAATTATATTACCGACCTGGAAAACGCCATCTGGAAAGAGCTGGGACAGGCCAGAGCGATCGATGTGTACAGGCGCCATCTTCAAAAAGGCTACCTGCAGCAGCTGGGGGAGGTGCTGGCACCATCGCCTCCTGTCAACCTGGGCGGATTTTATATCACTCAGCCTCCGGCGACAGAGAGTGACGTTCAGTCCATCATCCGGGTACATCTTTTTCAGCTGAACAGGAAAATAAGGGCTGCTTTGCCGCTGACAAGAGACCAGGAGACGAAGTATCACCTGGAGGATGTCAGTCATAGGATAAATAAAATGCTGGACCCTAACAAATAATGGTCGGGTTATGGATCTCATCTTTACAATATCCCGGTAAATTCATTACCGGGATATTGTATTTATCAGGGTAGTATCAGATCCTCCTGGCCTGTGCCACCTTAAATAACACTTCGAACATTTTTTCCGGCAGAAATGGTTTGTTGAGGATATCATAAATATTGAGCCTGGCGAGCTTCACTTTCACATCCATCATAATATCGGCCGTGAAAATAATCAGGTGCATATCGGGATAGGTCTTGCGGACAATTTCCGCCAGGGCATACCCGTCAATACCCGGCATATGAAGGTCGAGCAGCGCCACATCATAGCGGTTATTCGCTAACAATTCCAGCGCTTCCTCTCCGTTAGCGGCGCAATCCGACAATACGTCAAAATATTCCAGCTGTTTTTGCGCGACCATCGTGTTAATGGGATTGTCTTCTACTAATAAGGCGCGTAACCCGGTCAGCTTACCTTTGTAGTCAGCCATTGAATGGGACGTTTCAAGATATACCGGCGTATTTTGATCGCTTGCCAATTCAAAATCGATATCAAAATAAAATTCGGAACCAATGCCTGGTTCGCTTTTCAATAGAATTCTGCTGTTATGCAGTTTGGCCAGCCGCTGGGCAATAGCCAGGCCCAATCCGGTACCGGAATGTTTGCGGTAGGCGGATTGCTGCACCTGTTTGAAACTTTCAAAAACGGTCTCCTGCAGTTCCTCCGGGATACCCATGCCGGAATCCTTTACGGAAAAGTGGATCCGGGCATTATTATTTTCTATGGACAGCAGTTTTAGCAGCAGGGTGATCTCGCCTTTTTCGGTAAACTTGATGGCATTGCTGATCAGGTTATTCAGGATCTGCCCCAGCCGGATGGGGTCAGCGATCAGCATTTTTGGTATTTCGTCATCGATGGAAGTTTTGAGCCGGTTGCCTTTTGCCTCCGCTAAGGATTTAAATTGGTTTTTGATGTTGATGACTAATTCTACCAGGTTTACGTTGGCAAATAACAATTCCAGCTTATCATTGTCTATCTTGGTAAGGTCCAGGATATCATTGATAAGTTTCATCAGGTGGTCGGCAGAAAAAATAAGATTTTTTACATATTCTTTCTGGTCCATGGTATGGTTGAGCTTTAGAAGATTGGCGATACCAATGATACCGTTGAGGGGTGTTCTTATCTCATGGCTCATCACGGATAAAAAATCTGATTTGGACCGGGATGCTTTTTCCGCCTCATTTCTTGCTGTTATCAATTCCAGCTCGTTTTCTTTTTTCAGCGTAATATCCATCAGCGCTCCTCTCAGCGTCGCCACTTGTCCATTGATAAGAACAGGCGAGCCGATGGTCCGGACCCATTTGCGTGCCCCTTTGGCGGTAGTGATCCTCGTCTCGATGTCAAAAGACTGGTTATGATAAATGGCCTCTTCGATATTTTTATCGATGATCTTCTTGTCTTTCTCTTCAAAAAAATCGCGGGTATTGGCTAAGGAGGGATTGAAATCTACCTGTTCATCAAAGATTAAAAAGGCCTGTCTCGTCCAGAAAACTTCCCCGGTTAGCACGTTTAACTCCCACCCTGCGGTCTGGCTTAGTTCCTGGCTGACATCCAGCAATTGATTACTTAGCTGCAGCCGCTCTTTTGTTTCATGTAATATGAGCTCTGCCTGTTTTTGCTGAGTAATGTTTTGTATGCTTAAAACCAATATGCACTTCTCCGGATCCGGAGACTTCACCACCGGTCTCATTTTGACTTTGAACCATTGATCTATGGAGGGATCGAGATGTTTGTAAACGACCTCCTGTGCTTCCCCTGTTTTGATCACCTTATCGATCGGACCGGTAAACAGGCCGGCCATGGGTCCCATTACATCTCCCACTTTTTTACCCAGGAATGCCGCTTTAGGCATGAACAGGATGGACTCATCGTGCACCCACACGTTCTTGAAAATTTGGTTTCCGTCTATTTCAAATACAATATCTTCCAGGGCGGTTATCAGGGATTGCAAGTGAATAGCTAAGTCCTGGTTCATAGTAACTGGATAAAATAAATTGTGTGGCAGACCTGTGGAAATGTAACCAAAAGCTATTTGAAATTACAAAATTTAGCCATTCTATGGCGAATGAAGCAAAATTTACCGGCAAAATAGCAGTGTAAAATTGACAGCCAATGAGTTATCACAATTCAAACCGGGCATATTCATCGTATTCGATGGCATATCGGTACCGGTATATCCAGTTAGTTAGATTTATACTCCACATAATCGAAAAGCGCGTAATTGTCGCGTTTGGAAATATGGTCGCCGATGAATTTAAGGTTCTCCACGCTGCAGAAGATGGCAAACTGTGTTTCCGGACCGAATCCCAGCGCAAGATTTGTTGCCTGATTGCCATCGATAAACCAGGTAGCCAGGTATTTGCCGTCCTGATCGTCCAGCCTGATGGAGAAATCATGCCACTGGTCTCTTTTTATCTTTTGGGGGATGGACTGAAACGGGTGAGCCTGGGAAGTCATATAAACGACGATATCGTCTTCCTGTGCAGCCAGTTGCTGTCTCACTGCGCGGGACCCGTAACCGGCTTCAAAATCAAGTTCATGGGTATCATCCTGGTATAGGAAAGCGCCGAAACTGGTCATGTCACCCTGGCCTACTGCGGGAGTGTATATCCGCCAGGTGTAAGTGCCTGCGGTATAATAGCTGGTAACGGTTTTAATTTTGGGTCTGTCCCAGGTGCCTCGCCGGGTGAAGATCCGTAAGGTATCCTGCCTAAGTGCATAGTTAACGGTACCGTCCATATTCTGAGAGGCGTCTGTCCAGCCGGTAAGATCGTTGAATTCCCATTTTGCCTGAAAGGGAGCGGTCGTGTCTGCCGGAGAAAGGGGGAGTAAGCGCAGCGTTAAAAATAACAGGGATATGATTGTGTTGACCATAGGTGTTCTATAAATGATTAAGAAATGAATGGTGCAAAGAAAGTTCTGTTTGCCCCTGGTCTTTGTTCCAATAGTCCGCAGTTTCAGCACAGGAGTGCGGAATTAACCTTTCCGGGGTCCGGGACCCGGCGAAATGTTACCGGGACCTCCTCAACCGGCCTTGCAAGATGCGCCCGGAGTGTTTCAACCGGCCTTATTCTTTAGCTGGGCCAGGTATTCCCTGGGAGGCAGGCCATATTGTTTGGTGAAGCTCTTGGAGAAATAAGAGGGGGTGGCAAAACCTACTTCATAGGCTATCTGGGTAATATTCATTCTGCCTTCCAGCAGTAGGTTGAGGCCTTTCTTTACCCGGACGGTTTTGATAAAATCATGTACGCCCTGCCCGGTCAGGGCTTTAAATTTGGCATACAGGACGGTCCTGCTCATGGCGGTATGGTGGCATATTTTCTTATAGTCCAGGTCGGGATCGGATAAATTCGCTTCTACCAAGGCGAGGACGTCTTCTAAAAATTCCTTATCGACCTTATTGAAATCCACGCCATCGGGATAAAGCTCTCCGGCCTGGGCAAATCGTTGCCGCAATTTTTCCTGGTTGTGTATGAAATTTAAGATAACCTGGAACAATACTTTACGGCTAATGTCTTTCATCAGGTATACATCCGCGCCGGCCTGGTATCCGGAAAGCTGGCTTTCTTCGCTGACCTGACCGGTGAGGAGAATAATGGGAATATGGGATGTAGCCTTATCCGTCTTGATCTTTCGGCAAAACTCCAATCCGTTCATGACGGGCATCAGCATATCCGATATAATGACGGTAGGCTGAAATTCCCTGGCGACGTCGATGCCTTCTGCCCCGTTCTGCGCTTCGGCCGTCTCAAAGACACCAGATAACAGTAATTTCAGGTAGTTTCTTATTTCCTCGTTGTCATCCACCAGCAGGATACGTGTGCCTTTTAAGTCGCTGATCATTCCGGCGGGCAGGTCATCCCTGTCAAAAGCGGCAGGGGCTATGCTATCGGCGGAGGAGGTGGCGGTGTCACCGGAGGGGTTAGCTGAGGAAGTCGTCGTGTTACCGGCAGCGGTTATCGCAACAGCGGCTGCTCCTGGACAGAAGAGGGTAAAAGTAGATCCTTTCCCCGGAGTGCTATCTATTGTAATCGAGCCTTTGTTGATTTCCATGAATTCCCTGGAGACTACAAGGCCAAGCCGGGTCCCCTCCTCTCCCGCCGTGCCGCGGCTTCCTTTCTGTTTTTCCATGGAATAGATGCCCTCGATCTGTTCCCGGCTCATCCCGATACCGGTATCATGGATCGTCAGGGCAATAGTATCTCCGGTGTCTTCGGAGCTGACACGGATGCTTCCGTTAGCGGGTGTAAACTTAATGCTGTTGCTGATGATATTGCGCAGAACGGTATCGATCATCTGGGGATCGGCAAAAAGGATATGGGAGGGGGAAACGTCTATGGCAAATGAAATATGTTTATCCTTTAGCTGGGGTTCTGCCAGATAAAAGTTCTTCTGCACTAATTCATAAGCGCTGATATTTTCCGGTATACAGGAAATTTGCCGGGTTTGGGTTCTGGCCCAGTCCAGGAGGTTAATCAATAAATTATTGACGGAACCTGACGCCTTGTATATATTGTCTGCATAATCCTGCACTTCTTTGTCGCTCAGCTCCGGCAATCTCGTTTTTAGAAGGCCGGAGATACCGGAAAGTGCGGCGACAGGGTTTTTAAGGTCATGGGCGAGAATGGAAAAAAAGCGGTCCTTGGTATGATTGGCTTCTTTTAGTTCCTGTGTCCTGTTGGCGACTTCCAGTTCCAATAACGTATTATGGCGTTTGATGGAAGAGATGCGGCTATAGAAGATCAATAAAATGAGTCCAATAATAAAAATGCCTGTGATCGTCCTGAACCACCAGGTTTTCCAATAAGGCGGAAGGAGAACGAGGCGGACGGACGCCTGGCGGGAAGACCATTGTCCATCGTTGTTCAGCCCCCTGACCTTCAAAACATATTTGCCCGGATCCATATTCGTATAGGTCACATTATTTTTAGTCCCCAGGTCGTGCCAGTCCTGGTCAAAGCCTTCCAGCATATAGGCATATTCTTTTTTTTCTTTCCCGGTGTAGTTCAGGGAAGCAAATTCAAAAGAGATGACCGATTGATCATAGGGAAGGACTATTTCACCGGCCTGTGTAATGCTGGTCTTTAGAGGAGAGGGATCCTGCTGAGTCTGTGCCACTTCCACCCGTTTGTTAAAGATCTGGAAGTCGGTGAAGACGATGGGAGGATCGAAGGGGGTGTTGCGGATGCTGTCCGGGAAAAATTCATTAAATCCGTTCTTGCCGCCGAAGTACATTTGTCCGTTCCTGCAGCGGCAGCCTGATTTAAATTCATAGCCCTGGAGTCCATCGGAGGTGGTAAAATTCCGGAAGCTACCGGTAGCCGGGTTCAGCCGGGAAAGTCCCCGGGTAGTGCTGACCCACAAGTAGCCGCTGTCATCTCCCAGGACGCCGGTGACCATGTCATCGGGAAGGCCATGCGGGGCAAAAAGAGCCGTGCTGGCTGCCGATGCCGGATGGAAGCGGTCCAATCCGAAATTAGTGCCGAGCCAGAGAGAGCCGTCCTTATCTTCCCAGATGGTACGGATACTATTGCTGCTGAGTGAGTTGCTGTCTTCGCTGTGCCGGTAGGCGCGAAAAGTATGGCTGTTTCTGTCGTAGAGGTTCAGTCCTCCCCCATCCGTTCCGATCCAGAGGTTGCCTTTCCGGTCTTCCTGCAATGTCAATATATAGTTACTGCTGAGGCTCCGGGCATCGGCCGGGTCATGGACATACCGGATAAAAGAGTTGGTCAGGGGGTCATAGAGGTCCAGGCCCCCGCCATAAGTGCCGATCCATATATTGTTATGACTATCGCGGAAAATGGAGAAAGCATAATTGCTGCTCAGGCTATGTTTATTGGAAGGATCGTTCTTAAAGTGCCTGTATGTCTTTTTCCGGGGGTCAAAAACAGAGACACCGGTCCCCCAGGTACCCAGCCAGATATTATGGGACAGGTCTTCGCAGGCGGTGAGTACATAGTTGCCGCAAAGGCTGGCGGGACGGTCCTTAATATGGGTATATACGGTGAATGTTTTGCGGGTACGATCAAAACGGCGAACGCCGCCGCCGTCCGTGCCGATCCAAAGATCGCCGGCGGTATCTTCGTACAGGCAATCGATGATATTATTATTGAGCGTATTGGAAGATCCCGTGAATTTATAATGCGCGAAGCCGAAGGCGTCTTTATTGATCATATTAATGCCGCCATTGAGGGTACCTACCCAGATATCGCCCTTAACGTCCCGGCAGACGGCGTTGATCGTATTGCCGGTGATGCTGGTATTGTCAGCATCCTGGTGGGTATAGGCGATAGCCTTTCCTGTCGCGGGGTCAAAGACTTCCAGGCCGTCGTTCTCGGTGCCTATCCACAAAATCCCCTGTTCATCTTCTGCTATGGACAGCAATATATTCTGAAAGCCGTTTGCCCCGGGTCCGGAGGACTTTTGAAAAGACCTGAATGCTGCTGTTTGCGGATCAAAGAGGTTGAGTCCGCCGCCATAGGTACCGATCCAGATGCGCCGGCTTTTATCTTCAAAAATAAATTGCACATTGTTGCCCGAAAGGGAAAACCTGTTCGCGGGTTCGTTGAAAAAATGCCGGAAATGGCCGGTGGTCCCGTCATAAAGATCCAATCCTCCGTTGGCAGTACCGATCCATCTGTTGCCTTTACTGTCCTGGAACAGTGCATTGACTGTATTATCGCTCAAACTGGCCGCATTGGCTTTATCATGGACAAAATGCCTGAAACGGCGATCTTTCTTATCATACAGCTCCAATCCCGCTCCTTCCGTTCCCAGCCAGATATTGCCATCCTTATCCTCGCACAGGCATCGGATATTATCACTGGCCAGGTCGTCGGGAGAGGGGCCTTTCCGGAAGTGGGTGAATTTCTCCGTCACCTGGTCGAACACGTTGACCCCTCCTTCCCAGGTGGCCACCCATAACTTGCCTTCCCTGTCCTCCAAAATGGATTTTACGTCGTTGGAGCTGAGGCAATTTTCATTTTTAAAATTCTTTTTAAATACCGTAAAGCGATATCCGTCATATTTATTAAGTCCGCCCTTTGTTCCGAACCACATAAAGCCTTTCCGGTCCTGCAGAATACTGGTTACCGTACTTTGTGAGAGACCTTCAGCGATACCAACCTGATCGAATCGGACAGGCTGGGTTTGCGAAAAAGCGGGTAACCGGGAAAATATAAGGGCCATCGCCCCAAAAATCAAATTTTTCATTACTTTTTCGATTCAGAATCCAACTATAATTTACCAATTAAATCCAATTTTCCCGGGAAAAGTATTTACTTAATTTTAGGTGGAATTATCGATATTAATGCAACGACAGGACACTATTACCTGAAATAAGGACTATTGGAACAGTATCAGGAGGCGCCGGAAGGGATATTTGTAACATATAAACTAATATGTATAAAATAACCAAAACTAACCACCAGTTATTCCAGGGCCACTGCTGCCGGGCCTTATTTTTTCCTTTTCTCCTCTATTGGGCGCTATTGCCGCGCGTTGCCGGGGCACAGGTAAAACCCTCCTCTGCTGAGCAACCGATCGTGGTAACCGGCGTAGTCACTTCCGATAAGGGAGAGTACCTGCCGAATGTCGATGTCATCGATAAAGGTACAGGGAAGGGAACCAGAACCAATGATGCGGGTAGTTTCACGCTCAAAATTTCCCGCGGGGCGACATTGGTGTTCAGTTCCGTCAATTATTCCACGCAGGAGATCCTTATCGGCAGCCTGGAAAAGGTGAACGTTGTCATGAATCCGGTCACCAAAGTACTCAACGAGGTCATGGTAGTGGGGTATGGCACCCGGAAAAAAAGCGAATTTACCGGGGCGGCAGTCACGCTGCGGGCTGATGAGCTGAACAAGGCCAGCCTGTCGGTGGCCAACCTGCTGCAGGGGAAAGCATCCGGGGTACAGGTTTACCAGGATGACGCCACTCCGGGCGCCGGCCTGACCATCCGGATACGGGGTACGAACTCTATCAATGCGGGCAGTGACCCGCTCTATGTGGTGGATGGGTTCCCCCTCAGCGATAATATCGGGTTTTCGATGAACCCGGAGGACATCGAGTCCATCACTATTCTAAAAGACGCGGCCTCCACCTCCATATATGGGGCCAGGGGCGCCAATGGGGTGGTCATGATCACCACCAAGAGCGGGTATAATAAGCCCGCCAAGGTAAATGCAGCCGCCAGCTATGGGGTCGAAAAGGTGGTCGGCCGCTATGATCTGATCGGGCCTTATGATAATGCGGTCCGCCTGAATGCGCTCAATACGCTGCTGGGCAATATTCCCCCCTACTCTGCCGGCCGGCTGGACTCCCTGAAGAGGGGATTTTTTGGAACGGACTGGCAAAAAAAGGCATTCCGTCCTGTGAACGTGCAGAATTTCTCGCTGAACACTACCGGCGGCTCTAAAAAGACGTCCGTTTTCTCCAGTTTGGATTACCTCAACCAGGATGGGATCGTGGTCAACTCCAATTATAAGAGGATTTCGGGCCGTGTGAATGTCGACCAGGATGTGAGCGATAAATTCAAGTTGTCGGCAAGGTTGTTCTCTACTTATGGGATTCAAAATGTCCTGCCGCTGGATCCGTCCACCATCAATGGGTTCGTCAAGCAGGTACTGAAAGCCAATCCTTCTTCTTCATTTGACGAGCCGGCGATCCTGGATGCGCAGAATCCCTTGCATTTCATTGAAGCCATCAAACGGAAGAACACCTATTTCAGGGTACAGGGGTATTTTTCCCTGCAATACCAGATCCTGAAAGGGCTGGTCTTGAAAACCGATCTTGGAGCGGATATAAATTATAACACCACGTATTATTTTGCCCCTTCTTCGGTACCGGCAGGAACATCCACGTCGGGGCTGGCCACGATCACCAACGTACAGGGGCAGGACCTTTTGCTGAACCCGACGCTGAATTATGTCTTTAAGGTCCGGCAGCATAGTTTCAATCTGCTGGCGGGCTACAATCAGCAGAGCACCTATTACTGGGAGCAGGGCACCACTGCGACTAACTTCAGCAGCGATGCGCTGGGATATGATAACTTAGCCAGTGCGCAGAATTTTACTGCCTATTCCACCAAAACGCTCATCAAGCGGCAAAGCTGGTTTGGAAGAGTGGACTATGATTTTGCCGGCAAGTATATTTTCAGTGGTACGTACCGGATCGATGGTTCTTCCGTATTTGGGAGCAATCATAAATTGGGTTATTTCCCCTCCGCGGCTGTTGCCTGGAATTTCAAGAAGGAGGATTTTCTGGCGGGAGCGGGTGTGCTTTCCACCGGAAAGGCCCGGCTGAGTTATGGGATCACGGGCAACGACCGTATCAGCGCAGGAAATTCCCTGGCCACTTTTGCCAGCGACCGGAGCACTGCTTATACGTACGACGGGACTTCCTCCGTCAGCGGTATTGCCATTACCAGTTTATCCGATCCGGAGCTCAAGTGGGAGCAGACGGCTTCGCTGGACGCGGGGCTGGATATAGGTTTCTTCAAAGACCGGCTGGTGATCGAAGCGGATTATTACCGTAAAAAGACAACGGACCTGTTGTTGAGCCGCAATATTTCTCCCTCGACCGGGTTTACCACGCAGATTGGCAATGACGGGGCGGTACAGAATAATGGATTCGAGATCGCCGTGAATTCCACCAATATTTCCACGGGATCCTTCAAATGGACCACCGGCATTTCTTATGCCATCAATAAGAACTATATCTTGTCCCTGGGTCAGAATAATGCGGATATTTATGTCGGCTCTTTCAAACCGGATGGGACGGCCAACTTTGAGGATCCCTTTATTTTGCGCAAGGGACACCAGATCGGTTCCATCTATGGCTATCAGTATACGGGCATCGTGCAAGCCAATGATCCGGTGCTGACGACCACCCAGCCCAACTCCAAGGCGGGGGATCCGAAATTCAAGGATGCCGACGGGAGCGGGACGGTGAGTGCCGATGACAGGGTTATCCTTGGCAGCGGGATACCGAATGTGGTGCTGGGGTTCAATACCAGCCTATCCTACAAGAGCTTTTCCCTGGACATCGTGCTGCAGGGGCAGTTTGGAGGGAAACTGGTGAACGTGCAAAAAGAGGACCTGGAGAATCCGTTAGCCACCGGCAATGAACTGAAAACCATCCTGAAGAATACCTGGTCGGCTACCAATACCGGCGGGGCCATTCCGGAGAGGGGCTGGTATGGTAATCCCTACGGCGGTTATGTGAACTCGAATTTCGTGGAGAGTTCCAATTACGTTAAGATCAGGAATGTCACGTTGAATTACCATATACCGGTGAGATATTTGCGGCATTCCGGCATTTCCTCTCTGGACGCCTATGTCAACGGGCAGAATCTCTATACGTTCACCAAATACTCGGGATTGAATCCGGAAGTAGGGAATCTTGTCTCTACGTCCTATCTCAACCAGAATGTCGCTCGCGGATTGGATTTCAATGCCTATCCAATGAGCAGAATGATAACGTTCGGTGTCCGGGTAAGTTTTAACTGATAAAAATCAACAACATGAAACTGTATTATAAAGTATCCTCCCCGCTGCTGCTCAAAATATGCGTGTGCCTGGCAACTGCCGTGGCGGTATCGGGTTGCAGCAGGAATTTAAAGGACGAGACGTTCTCGACGTATGACCAGAACAGCCTTATCAAACCCGAGAATGGGGAGCAGGCTGTGGTAGGGGCCTATGCCGGCCTGAAAGACAATGGCGGATATGGCTATTACGCCGGATATCTCTTTTGGCTATATGAATATCCTGCCGACGTGGTGACTACGAGTGCTACATCCAAACAGGGGGTGCAACTGGATCAGCTCACCTATGATGCTTCGAACTCCATTATCAATGCTGTCTGGGCGAGTATTTTCAGGCTTGTCTCCCGAACCAATGAGGCGGAGGCGCTGATAAAAAATATCGACTATGTCGACAACGGTTCCACCGAAGCCATGAAGAACCAGCATCTCGCCGAAGTGCGTTTTTTGCGGGCGTTGGCGTATTTCGATGCGACCGATCTATGGGGGGATGTGCCGTTGATACGCAAACCTTCTTCCGAGTTCACTTCTGCAGACCTGAACCCGGCGCTGACGGGCCAGTCTGTTATCGAGGATTCGATCATTTCGGACCTGGCATTCGCCAGGAAGTATCTCCCGGCGAGTTTTCCGGCGGCGTCTATCGCCAGGGCTACCAGTGGGGCCGCTTCTTCCCTGCTGACAAGACTTTATATGCGAAGGAGTGAATGGCAAAAGGCTGCCGATGAGGCGCTGGTGGTGATCAACTCCGGCGTCTATGATCTGAGGACGATCGCGGAAGGCGGGATCACGTCCTTGTTCTACACGGACAACCGGGCGGACAATGAATTTATATTCGTGTTGAAATCTTCCAATGATGCCGGGGCCTATACGATCAATTCCAATAGTTTCGGCATCAACTCGCTGCCCTGGGATTATAACCGGGGCTGGGGTAATTTCCCGATCCACCTGCAGTTCTATGCGCTCTTCGATCCTTTGGACGACAGAAGGAACCTGCTCACGGGAATCTATAAAACCTTGTATGGGCAGTATGAGAGTGTCCCTGTCGAATATGGCGGACCTGGCGGAGCCCTTCCCGATACGCTTGCGGCAACCTATGTATACAATTTGAAATATCCTCATGTCAACAATTATAATTATGCCGGTTTCAATAATGTAACTATTTTGCGGTATGCGGATATCCTGCTGATGAGAGCGGAGGCATTGAATGAGGTGAGCGGGCCGACCCAGGAAAGCCTTGACCTTATCAACCAGGTGAGGAACCGGAGCAAGCTGGCCAATATCAGTCTGTCGGATTATGCCACGAAGGAGCTGTTGCGGAATAAAATTTTCGATGAAAGGAACAAGGAATTTTTTATGGAGGGGCGCAGGAAGGATGACCTGATCCGGTGGGGAAAGAGTGTGACAGGCGGAGCTACTCCTTTATCTAAATTCAAGGAGTACGTAGTACCCCGGCTCACGGACCCGACGACCTATTCCGATGCGGTGAATTATGCCCTCTATCCCTATCCGCAAAATGAATTGCAAGCCAACACCTCGCTGAAAGCGACCTTGAATAATGACCGAGTAAGACAATAGATAGATAGCATGGGTACCCGGAAAAAGAAAGTTCTTCGGATAGTAGCGCTGGCGTTGGTACTGGTGACCGGCATTATCCGCGCCTGGTTTTATTTCGCCCCCTTGAAGATCCGGCATATTGAATTGGTGGCGACTGCGGACAACCGGCTCCGGATGCTCCTTAAAGTCAGTACCAATCATAGTTGTGATGCGGTGGTGGCGTATTGGCAGCCTCATTCGGGGGACACGCTCTACTCCGCTGTCTCCCGCGGTACGGACAACCATTCGATCTATCTGACGAACCTGCAAGGCCCTCAGAAATACGAGTTCGAGGTGCTGGCGTATTCCGCCGGGAGGAATCAGTCCCAATCCAGCCGGGTACATAATTTTTCTACGGAGCCTATTTACCAGGCAACGCCTTATTTCTCGCTGGATACGCTAAATCCGGTGGTGGAGAAGGATATCCGGCATACTTATTTCCTGACGCAGATCCTGACCGAACCGGGATCTGCGGTGATCATCAATTACCGGGGAGAAATCGTATGGTATGTCCCTTTTAAGAAAGGGGTAAAGGTGTCCCATTGGACGGCCGATAAGACCGTCCTGTGTATCATTGGGGCTGCCGCCATTCCTGCTTCCGGTGGGGACGAGATCATCGAGACGGATGTTACGGGTAAGGTGCTCACCGACCTGGTGCTGGGAAAGGGGGGGATGGATAAGCTGGTGCATCATGAAGTGAGGAAGGACCAACAGGGGAATATCTATGCGTTGACCTTTGACAAAAGAGTCTTTGACCTGAGTCCTGCGGGGGGGCTGAAGAAGGATACGGTTTCCGGGGATGGCATTGTGGTATTTTCTCCTTTGGGGAAAAAGTTATGGGAGTGGTCGGTATTCGACCATCTCGACCCGTTAAAAGATTCGATGATCGTAAAACGCAAGAAAGACTGGGTGCATGCCAATGCGCTGTACAAGGAAGAAAGTGGAAATTTTCTTATTTCCTTCAGGGATCTGAACCAGGTATGGGAGGTGAATGGGAGAACGGGGGGTGTCAACTGGAAGTTTGGCATGAACGGTGATTTTGAACTGCCGGATGCGGATACTTTCAGTGCCCAGCATGCGGTGCACATCAATTCCCGGGGCCAGTTAATGTTATTGGACAATGGTATCCGCAGAAAGATCAGCAGGGCCCTCTCCTTCCGGATGGATACGGTCAGCAGGAAGGCCATTCCCGATATTAATGTAGCTTTGTCCGCTGAGTATTTTTCTCCTTCGAAGGGGAATGTCGTTCTGCTGGATCATAACAGGATGCTTTTTTGCCTTACGGACCCCCGGGTATTTCTCATTACGGATGGGAACGGAGAGATTCTCTGGAAAATCACGGTGGCGGGGGATCCGTACCGGCTGGAGCCCATTGCTGATTTTTTACCTGACAAACCGGGATGGCCATGAAAAAAAAGGAAACAACTTCCGCGGAGCCGGCGGGCCTGGCCTATTTGTTCCTGACCTTCCTGAAAATAGGCGCTATGTCATTCGGAGGGCATATGGCTCTTGTGGCTGTCATTCAAAAGATACTGGTGGATAGAGACAAGGTGTTGAGCACTGATACCATCATCAACGGCATCAGTGTGGCCAGTTTTCTTCCGGGTCCTTTGGCCGTGAATATGGTCGCCTATACAGGGTATGCCCTCAAGGGACGAAAGGGAGCTGCGGTGAGCCTGGCAGGCATCATCCTGCCATCTTTTCTATTAATGCTGGTGCTGGCGCGGGCGTATTTTGCGTATGCACATAAAATACACCTGGACCTGGTCATGCAGTATACGCTCGGGGCGGTATGCGCCATTATTTTGTCCACGGGGGTCCAGCTATTCAAAAAGGAAGTGGCCGGGGCGCCAATCCGGCTTTCGATCTGTGTGGTAACGGTGCTGGTATCTCTCTGCGTTACCAATTATTTTGCGACGATTGGTCTGCTGGCGGCCGGAGCCCTGACAGGGTATTTATTTGAAAGGCAGAAGACCGGCGACGGCGGTCTAAAAACCGTGTCTTCTTTTAATCTTCCTCCTGCCGCCAAATACATTATAGGGGTATTATCCTTGTTGGAGGCGCTCTTTTTAACGAATGGCTGGCGTTTTTTTTCGAATATTTATTTGAAGCTGGCAACCGTATTCTCCGGGATGAGCCTGAACCTGTTTGGAGGCGGATATGTGATGATCCCGTTCATGCAATCCTTATTTGTCGATGGGCTGCGCTGGTTGTCCCAGAAGGAGTTTGCGGACGCCATCGCATTTAGCCAGGTTACCCCTGGTCCTATCCTGATAAGCGCCGCTTTTATCGGATTTAAAATGGCGGGAGTGGCAGGAGCCGTCATCGCTACGGCGGGTATTTTTGTGCCGTCCGCAGTATTGATGATCCTCGTTTCGAAACTAGTTCTGCAGTATAAGGACCGGCCGGAATTGAAAAAGGCGCTGGCAGGGATTAAAGCAGCCGTTATCGGCCTGATCATTGCTGCTGCCTTGAAGATGTTACCGCCGGCTTTTTCCGGTTTGCTGCCGGCGTTGGTGACTTTATCCGTTTTTTTCCTCAGTTTCACGTATAAAATAAGCCCGGTATATTTGATTTTGGGTTCTGTCATAACAGGTATTATTGTTCTCCTCATCAACCAGCAAGTATGAATAACAGCATTTCCGGCATCCAGATAATCGGTACCCAGCGATCAGGGTCTAATTTACTGCGGGTGATACTCGATCAGTCCGCCGATATTGCCTCACCGCATCCTCCGCATATCTTAATCACGTTCATGCCGTTGCTGTCCTTATACGGCGATCTGGACCGGGATGCGAATTACCGGCTGCTGGTCAGTGACCTGGTAGCGTTCGTGGAGGCGAACCCGGTTCCCTGGGACGGTGTCCGGCTTGACGGCCAGGATCTTTTCGAAAGATCGGAAACGCGCTCCCTTTTTGAATTGAACCGGCTCATTTATGAACAGGCTGCTAAAAGTAAACAGGCCCGGTATTGGTGTTGTAAGAGCATGAATAATGTCTATTACGCCGATCAGCTGGAGAAACAGGAGAACAAGCTCAAATACATCTATTTGTACAGGGATGGGCGGGATGTGGCGGCCTCTTTTCAAAAAGCCGTGGTAGGCGACAAACATGTTTATCACCTGGCCCGGACGTGGAAGCAGGATCAGGAAGCCAGCCTTCGGTTATCGGGCAAACTTGACAGCGGCCGTCTTTTTTCTCTTAATTATGAAACACTGATTACGGAGCCGGAGCAGACGGTGAGAAAGCTCTGTGATTTTCTGGACATTGGTTACACGGCCGGCATGCTCCATTTCTATGATTCGGCCACTTCTAAAGCGACGGCTGCTGCCGGGGAGATGTGGAGCAATGTCGAAAAGCCGATCATGCGCAATAACACGCAAAAATTTCTGACAGCGTTCAAGGAGCATGATCTGGAAATTTTTGAATTGATCGCCGGGGATATATTGAAACGCCTCGGATATCCGCTGTATACTTCTTTAAGCGCCACGGAGCTGCTATCGGAAGGATGCATAGAAAAGTATAATGCGGAGAATGAGGTGTTGAAACGGGAGATCCTGGGAAAGACCAGGCAGAGTGATCTGGACAAACGGGAGCTGCAAGCGCGTATTCTACGCAGGATCCGGCAAAGAAATCTTGAAAAGGAGGGGAATAGCATATGATATTGGAAATAGGCGGGGTGTCGACCGGGCTGGATACGTTACAGGTTATTGCGAGACAGGCAGGAAGAGCAATTTTATCGGTGTATAATAATGAGGAAGGGGACGGGGCGGTGACGCTGAAAGAGGATCTTTCTCCGCTGACGCGAGCCGACAGTCTTTCGCATGAAATCATTCTCCATGAACTAACGCTTTTAACGCCGGGTATTCCTGTCCTTTCGGAGGAGGGGGCCCATTTACCGTATGAGGAGAGAAAGGAATGGGAATGCTACTGGTGTGTCGATCCGTTGGATGGAACGAAGGAATTCATTAAGCGCAATGGAGAATTCACGGTAAACATAGCGCTGATCTATCGAAACGAGCCGGTGTTGGGTGTCATTTATATTCCTGTGCAGGATGTCTTGTATTATGGCGCCGAAGAGACCGGGAGCTGGAAAATAGCGGCCGGGCAGGCGCCGGTGCGGCTGCATACGGATGAGCGGGCTTCGCAATGGGTGGCGGTAGGCAGCAGGTCGCATAGTGCCCCGGAGGAAGCGGAAATAGTCGCGCGGTATCCGATCGTGCGGAGTATTGCGGCGGGCAGCTCGCTGAAATTCTGCCTGGTAGCCGAAGGGGCGGCGCATTTTTATTACCGGCATGGGCCTACGATGGAATGGGATACGGCGGCGGGCCACGCGATCGTACGGTATAGCGGCGGCAAATTCACCCTGCCGTCCGGTGAGCCTTTCCGGTATAATAAGGAATCTCTTTTAAACGGTCCTTTTATTTGCAGCATCCACCATACTGTTGCACTATGACAATTACAGAATATGCCGAATCCCTTCTTGCGGGATATGCGGGATCCGGAGAGCCCCCCAAAAATAGCAGGTTGCCTCAAAAGGGCCTGGCGGTATGGCTGCTGGGATTATCCGGGGCGGGAAAGAGCACGATAGCGAGGCTGACGCAGAGGAGGTTGGCCGGGGCGGGATATTATTCCGTCCTATTGGATGGGGATGAGCTCCGTGCGAGCATCAATAAAGATCTCTCTTTCAGTGAGGCCG